>JARLJQ010000030.1 GCA_031291115.1 Legionella sp. | reverse complement strand
ATCTTGCAAAATCTCGTTTCGCTGAGTTAATACGGAGTAAATAGAAATGACTAAAATTGAATCTTATGAAAATGTGTGGGATGCACTTGCTGATACAGCAGGTGAGGCGGCTAGCATGCAAGCAAAAACAGAATTAATGCGGCAAATTGTAGATATTATTAATAAAAGCGAGTGGAAACAAGTTGAGGCTGCTCAGCATTGTGGCGTTACTCAGCCTCGTATGAATGATTTATTGCGTGGCCGTATATCTCGCTTTTCATTAGATGCATTGGTTAATATTGCGGCATCTTTAGGGCAAAGGGTTCACATTGCATTAGAAGCCGCGTAATTTTTAGGTCTGTTTAGTTATATGAACCAAATTATTATCGCTAACATGAATATTGGTTGTTTATTTGCCTAACAATAATCTGCTTTGTTTTTTTAAGTCTGAGCTGGAATATAATAAAAAATCATGGCGGTTTTGATGGTTTTTTCGTACTCTTATAAAAGCAGATTCTTTATCTTCCGCTTGTTTTAACTCAATAGTTTCATTCCAAGGATTATACAGACTTAGTATCTGGTCTTGCCAGGATTGAGTTGCATCTAATCGAACTATCTGCGTTCTTTGCGGCGTCGCAAATACAGGATTAGGTAGTCCAGCTATTTTATGCAAGCGTTCACTAACCATAGCTACAGCAATGTATTTTGCTTCAAGGCTGTGTCCGGCAATATGCGGTGTACATAGGGTTGCTTTATCAATGATTCGACTATCTACGGCAGGCTCATTAAGGTAGACATCCGTGCAATAGGTCAGTTTCTCGGTATGCAGCAGGTCTTCTTCAGTAACAATTCCTCCGCGTGCGGCATTGATAATGACTGCGCCTGGTTTTAATTTGGCGAGAAAGTCGGCATTAATTAAATCTTTGCTAGGGTAGGGTTGTGTTTCATGAAGCTCTGCGTGGATGCATAAAAGATCGACGGAATATAAATCATCAAGCGCGCTACTTTTAAAATGAGGTTCACGTAATTCTTTTAGCGGATCATAAAGTACGGTTTGAAAATGTGCTGCTTGTAGTCTGCTGGCAACCAAAGTACCTACTTTACCATAACCTATGATTCCTGCTTTTTTCCCTTGAAGCAATTGCTGTTTTTGTAAGTAAGCCAGAGAGGCAACAACATAATCAGCAACAGAGCGTGCATTGCAGCCTTTTGCGTCAATCACTTTAATGTTTTGCGATGCCAACCAACCATGATCCAGATGATCTGTGCCACTACTCGCTGTGGCTACATAACGTGGTTGATAGTTTTTTAATAAGCTTTGATTTACTTTGAGTGTAGAGCGGCAAAGAAGTGTATCTTGCCCGGGAATAAGTCGGGCAATTTCATCAGGATGATGATAAAGCGTTAACTGAAATGGTTCAGGAAATGCTTCGATTAATCCTGGCAGAGAGGCGTCAGCAAGTACCTTCATAGTTGAAAAATTGCCCTCAAGGTAAAAAGTCCCAAATTGATGAATGGCATCAGGATGTAATTTAAGATACCTGTAAACATTAAAAGCAGCAGGATAAAAAATCCATAAGGTTCAATTCGTTCATAAACCATCGCTTTTCTGGGGGGTAAAAGACTACTGACTACTCGACTGCCATCTAGAGGTGGAATAGGGAGCAAATTTAAAGCCGCTAAGACCAGATTAATAATCATTCCTGCGCGTGCGCTGGCGAGAAGAAATAATGCAGGCATGGAGCGTTCTGGGTGAAGAGACATTCCGATTTTGAAACTGGCGGCCCATAAAAATGCCATTATTAAATTAGCAACAGGTCCTGCTAGTGTGACAAGAATCATGTCACGACGTGGGTTACGTAATTGGTTCCAGTTAATGGGCACTGGTTTTGCATAACCAAAGACAAAATTAAAATTGGTCATCAGTCCAATAGCTAATGGGATAAGTACTGTGCCTATAGGGTCAATATGACGGAATGGGTTTAAGCTTAAACGTCCAAACATTTTGGCTGTATTATCACCGCAACGAAAGGCCACATATGCATGTGCTGCTTCATGTAAGGTAATTGCTAGTAAAACGGGAATTGCCCAAATACAGGCTTGTTGGATTAACGTAAATTGAGGCATTAAGAGCACTTAAGAAGAACTGTGTTTTGATTTTAACGAATACTGACTTGCAATAACAAGTCATTAACTCATTTAATAGGTTTTTTAATTATTAAGATGATTTAATAATTAAGTGCTAAATTACAGAAAAAAGTTAAAAAACAAAGGACAGACAGCGTTATTGCGCTTATTATATTGCAATGGATATGACAAAAAGATAAAGCACGAATTCTTTGCTTCGTTGTCCCGCGGAACGACAGGATAAGTAATTGTAGGTTGGGCTTTAAAGCCCAACAAATGAAGCGAAGCGACCTCCTTCCTGTGAGTGACATTACGCAAGATGAAAGTCGTTATGCTCGCCTGTTGGGCCAACAGGCCCAACCTACATTAGATTGATTCTGATTCCTTATCCATAACTTGTGCTAATTGGGTGTTTAAAAAGTAAGAGAAAGCACGATGGATCGTAATTGCATGATACGGATTTTGAGTTTATTTATTTAATAAAAGGAATCATCATTGATGACGCAATTTGAAAAAACATTTCATTTTATGAAAAAACCTTGGGTTATTGCACTTTATGTGGTTTTGGTTGTTTTGGTCTATCATTTTATTGACACACCACTAGCATCGTATTTTTATCAGCACGATGTTAGAACGAATTTTCATGTATTGAATAAGTTAACTGTATTGGGTAAATGGTATATTTATGCATTTGTGCTTGCTTTTGTCGCTTTATTTTTTCGTTTTATTAAGCATAATGCGGTGTATGAAGCAAGAGCATGGTATTTGTTTTTTTGTGTTTGTGTTGCCAATTTAGTATGCCTTGTTTTGAAGGTTGCTTTGAGTCGCGCGCGCCCTGATTTGATGTTTTCCCAGGCTGAATTTGGTTTTTATTGGTGGAAAATCAACAAGTTCTATTGGTCATTTCCTTCTGGACATACCACAACAGTTGTGAGTTTGGCTGCGGGTTTGGGTATATTGTTCCCACGCTATTTTTATGCAGCACTGGCTCTGGCGCTTATTGTTGTCGCGACAAGAGTTCTTCTTTACCATCATTATTTAAGTGATGTGATGACGGCTTTTTATATAAGTATTTTAGTTGTTGGTTTTCTTACTCAATATCTTAAAAAGCATCACTGGTTTTTTAAAAAGGGTTTTATTGCGTCATAGTTTTGGGATAGTCACTTTAAAGGAGTAATTATGACTATAGAGACAGACCTTAAATCACTGGTTGAAACCTATGCTGATTTTGATGCAGATAGTGGATGCTATTTGATTAATACAAGTAAAGCAAAACCGGTACAGTTAGAGCTGCTTCTAAATCAATTACTCATCAAGTGGTTAGTTCATGATGGGCCTGAAAAGGCTCATATAGAAAAAAACCATGCGGCATTGGAAGATTATTTTAATACAAAAAAAGCTAAATCACTAACTCCTGAATTAATCTGGGTTGAGCGCCATTTATTAGCAGGCTCTGTTAAAACTACTTGCTCAGAAATTTTATTTTCTTGCTATACCCATTTAATGGTTCCGTCGGATTCCAGAGTTATTACTGCAAGCGAAGTCTCAACTAAATCAGATTTGCAACGCTGGTTAAACGGTTTAAAAACGAACTCAAGAACAAATAGTGAGCGGCGACTTTATGAAAGTCTGCTTGGTTTATTGGATGAGTCGACTGGATATTTTGATGAGGTTGGAGCAATTCGGCCAAAGGGTGTCAACGCTCTGGTATCCTTTTTGCCAGTTGCCCTCGTTAGCTTAGGTGCGATTGTTTTTATAGAAGAATTATTAGCAGTTTATGCGCTGTATTTTGTTTTATTAAAAGGCGGCCAATTTATTGGTAAAGCTAATTCAACAGATATAAAAATTATTGGCGATGCTTTGCAAAAAGCAGGGGCGCTTTCAGCCACCGTCACTTCAACGGTTTTGGTTCAGATGGTGCATATGGTTTTTTGGAGTTCGAACCAATGCTGCGCTGCAAGTCAATTCGTAGGCTCTAGTCTTTTTGCGCCTTTATTACCAAATCCAGTAGCACAAAGAAATCATCTGGAACAGGATTTAGTTGAGGCTGTTAAAAACAAACAGCCAGGGATGGAATTTAAAAATCCTGAATTCAAAATAATTGCAGCTCCTTTAGAAGCACATCTTGGCATATTAACAGATCAACTTTTTCTTAATTTTCGTTCGGGCAGATTCAAGCGTCCAGTAATAAAGGCATTGTTGTTTAATATTAGTTTAGCGGATAAAGATCCCGGTCCAAGGGAGAAAAAATTCAATACGTTACAAGAGCTGTTTAATAATGTTAAAAAGAATAATGAGGTTTATCTTCAAGGAGAGCGAACTGCTTTGGCGATTGATGATGCGTTAAATTTCCTGAATTATTTAAAAGATAGGCCCTTGCTCTTGCCGGAGCAGCAGTGTGACAGCGCAGAACATATTGGCATCGTTGCGTCTCAACCTGCATAAAATATCGTTGAGAACAGGGTTTAAATCAACTTAACCTCTTGAATTAGCCTATGTATCTCTGGCAAGATGCTTTTATTTGTATTTTCCAGTGAGGAATTATGAAAGTTCTCGTAGCAGTGAAGCGTGTCATCGATCCTTATGTCAAAATTCGGGTTAAATCAGATAATACCGGTGTTGAAACACAAAATATCAAAATGGCTATGAATCCTTTTGATGAAATCGCCGTAGAAGAAGCCTTGCGTTTACGTGAAAAAAATTGGGCAACTGAAGTGATTGTTGTCAGTGTTGGTGCGGACACGTCGCAGGAAACGTTACGGCATGCTTTAGCCCTTGGTGCTGATAGAGCTGTTTTGGTACGTACTGAGGATACTTTAGAAAGTCTCAATATTGCCAAAATCTTGAAAAAAATTGTTGATGAAGAACAACCTGATTTAGTGTTAATGGGTAAGCAAGCCATTGACGGGGATAACAATCAAACACCGCAAATGCTAGCGGCCTTATTAAACTGGCCACAAGCCACCTACGCATCCAAATTGGAAGCAAGTGCTGAATATCTTGAAGTTACCCGTGAAATTGATGGTGGTTTGGAAACGATTAAAGTTCAGTTGCCTGCGATTGTAAGCACTGACTTGCGTTTGAATGAACCACGTTACGCCAGTCTTCCAAATATTATGAAGGCAAAGCGCAAGGATTTGAAAGTCATAGAGCTGGAAACAATGGGCTTATCATTGAAACAACATATTGAGGTTTTAAAAATTGCTGCACCTAAAGTGCGTAGTGCCGGAATAAAAGTTGAGTCAGTGACTGAGTTAATGGATAAATTACAGCATGAAGCCAAAGTGCTTTGATAAGGGGAACTAATGAGCACTTTAGTACTTGTGGAACATGATAATCAAACAATGCATCCTGCAACGCGTAACACCTTAGCTGCAGCATTAGAGCTTGGTGGTGAGGTGACTCTGCTGGTTGCAGGAACTCACTGCAAAGCAGTAGCCGAGCTTGCCGCAACTCTTGCAGGGGTACATTCGGTTGTTTGCGTTGATAATCCCTGTTATGAGCATTCCTTAGCAGAACAAATCAGTGATTTAATCTTGTCTTTGGCTCCTTCGTTTAAGGGAATATTAATTCCATCCAGCACTTTTGGTAAAAATATTGCGCCACGGGTTGCTGCTTTATTGGATGTGACTCAGGTTTCAGACGTTTGTAAAATTATTGATGGGAATACTTTTGAGCATCCTATTTATGCGGGTAATGCTATAGAAACAGTTCGTGTTTTAGATGCAATTAAGGTGATGACTGTAAGGACTACAGCATTTGATCCTATTACTGCGACTCAAGCGGCCTGTCCTGTTGAACTAAGTGATAAGGCATTTCTTGCCAAGGGTGCTCAATTTGTTAAGCATGAATTAAGTAAATCAGAGCGACCTGATTTAGGCAGTGCCAAAATTGTAGTTTCAGGTGGACGAGGCTTACAAAGTGCTGAAAAATTTAAATTGGTTGAAGAGTTAGCTGATGTATTAGGTGCCGCTGTTGGGGCTTCACGTGCCGCGGTAGATGCAGGTTTTGTGCCTAATGATTATCAGGTAGGACAAACGGGTAAGGTAGTTGCGCCACTACTTTATATCGCTGTAGGTATTTCGGGGGCCGTGCAACATTTAGCCGGTATGAAAGACTCCAGAGTGATTGTTGCAATTAATAAAGATGAAGATGCACCTATTTTTCAAATTGCCGACTATAGTTTAGTTGGTGATTTATTTGAGTTGGTTCCACAATTAATCGAACAATTAAAAAAACGTTAACAGGGAGTACTTATGTTAGTAGGCGTGCCAAAAGAAATTAAACCCCAAGAATATCGAGTTGGTCTTGTTCCTTCAAGCGTTAGAGAAATCATAAGAGTAGGTAGCACTGTTCTTGTGGAAAAAGGTGCTGGATTAGGAATAGGTATCTCTGATGATGATTACAGCAATGCTGGTGCTGAAGTGGTTGATAGCGCTGATGAAGTATTTTCCAGAGCTGATTTAATCGTTAAAGTGAAAGAGCCTCAGCCTATTGAATGCAAACGTCTTCGTGAAGGCCAAACTTTATTTACCTACTTACATTTAGCTCCAGATCCACAGCAGGCACGTATGCTGAAGGAATCTGGTGTTACGGCAATTGCTTATGAAACGGTAACGCAAACTGATGGTGGCTTGCCATTACTTACTCCGATGTCACAAGTTGCTGGTCGCATGTCAATTCAGGCTGGTGCCCATTGTTTGGAAATAGCTCAAGGTGGTAGTGGTATTTTATTAGGTGGCGTCCCAGGCGTTGCTGCTGCAAATGTAGTGGTTATTGGTGGTGGCGTGGTAGGTACTAATGCAGTACGTATGGCAATGGGAATGGAAGCACGTGTAACAGTGCTGGATCGTTCCTTGCAGCGTTTAAATGAATTGGATTTCCAATTTGGTTCCAAGATTAATACAATTTACTCTACAGCGGACTCAATTGAAAAATACGTCTCTAGAGCGGATTTGGTAATTGGTGCTGTATTGGTACATGGTGCTGCGGCTCCGAAGCTTGTGACGCGCTCTATGCTCAAATCAATGCGTCCTGGTTCGGTACTTGTTGATGTGGCTATTGATCAAGGCGGTTGCTTTGAGACAAGTCATCCTACAACGCATCAAGAGCCAACTTATGTTGTTGATGATGTAGTGCATTATTGTGTGGCAAACATGCCAGGTGCTGTGCCAAGAACTTCAACTTTTGCTTTGAATAATGCAACGTTGCCTTTTATTTTAAGTATTATTACTAGAGGCACAAAGCTTGCTTTATTGAATGACAATCATTTATTAAATGGCTTGAACGTTCATCAAGGTAAAATTACTTTTGAAGCTGTAGCTCGTGATTTAGGTTATGAATACATCCCTGCTGGTATTGCTTTGGCGGGTCGGTAACCTCGTCGTCCTTTGCTGCACTCGGCTACGATACTTTCATTAAGTTAAGAGTTTATCCCTTCTCCCGTTTGGGAGAAGGTGCCCGTAAGGGCGGATGAGGGTGTTGATTGTGGCTTGTAACAGCTTTGTTCCACGAGAAAAGACCCTCATCCGTCGCTTCGCGCCACCTTCTCCCAAACGGGAGAAGGGAAATATATCCTTAGCTTAAAGGCAGTGGGGCTACGTATCTATAGAAGGTCTATTTAAAACAAACCTTCTTCTACTGGAGGAAGTTGTTGCTGTTCTTCTGGGGTCATTGGGCTTGCAGCAGCATCGTAGGGTGTTAATGCTGGGTCTTCTTCTGCAGGAACCTCTTTATCACGAAACAGTTCTACGATTCCATTTTCCTGATTAGGCCTTGCCAGTAAACCGCTGCTTGGATCAATTCGCACCGAGACGATATTTTCTGGTTTCTTCAATTCAGTCTCAGGTTTACCCTTTAATGCGACTTTCATGAAATCAATCCACAATGGCAGCGCAAGTCCTGCTGCGTATTCATGCAGTGATTTAGGGTTATCAAAACCGACCCAAGTAGTTACTACTAAATTTTGATTAAATCCTGCAAACCATGAATCTACTTGATCATTAGTGGTTCCAGTTTTTCCTGCAATGTCTTGACGATTAAGAACTCTGGCCGCTTGTGCTGTACCATGTTGAATTACATCTTTTAATGCAGAGTTCATTAGATACGTAATGTCTTCAGGTACAACGCGTGGTGCCATGGCTGAGTGCTCCACGTTAGCATCACAGTTGTTACAGACCACAGACGGTTTGGCTTGTAATAACACTTTACCATCCGCATCAGTAATGCGCTCAATAAGGTAGGGTTCTACTTTATAACCGCCATTCGCAAGTACAGCATATGCGGAGGTTAAATCCATAGGGCTAATCGACAAACTACCCAAGGCAAGAGACAAGCCTCTTGGCAGTTCTTTTTTGTTAAATCCAAAGCGGCTTAAAAAGTCGATGGTGTAATTAATACCAATGTCGTCCAATATGCGAATAGAAACCATATTTTTAGACTGCACCAAAGCTTGCTTTAGGCGTGTTGGGCCACTGAACTTTAAATTAACATTGTGTGGACGCCATAATTTAGATTGGCTTGGATCATCAACAACAATAGGCGCATCGTTAATTAAGGTTGCCAGGCTGTAGCCGTTATTTAAAGCTGCAGCGTAAACGAATGGCTTAAAGCTTGAGCCTGGTTGTCTGCTTGATTGTGTTGCCCGGTTAAATTTACTTTTTTGAAAGTTAAACCCACCGACTAAAACTTCGATTGCACCATTTTTAGGATTAAGCGCTACTAAGGCAGATTCAGCCTCAGGAATTTGTGCCAGTTCCCAATGTTGTTTTTCTTTCTCGTGAACATAAACAATATCACCTACTGCAACAACCTGCATGGCTTTGGACGGTGATTTTCCTACCCAGCCGTTCTTTAGAGCAGGTCTTGCCCAAGATAAGCCATCCCAAGGCAGCGTAATTGCTTGGCCGTGACGCAGTGTTGCTGTAGCTTCTTTACCATGAACTTCAGTAATGATCGCAGGAACAAGCGTATGGAGCTCAGGATATTTTTCCAGATTTTTTTGGATCAGTGGTAAAGATTGACTGTCTTTTTCACCTACAGTAGCAATTGGTCCACGGTAGCCGTGGCGATGATCGTAGGCAATCAGATTTTTTTCTACTACTTCATTGGCAGTATTTTGCAGCGCACCATCAACAGTAGTGTACACTTTGTAGCCTTTAGTATATGCCTCCGCGCCAAAGTTATCGTATAAAGACTGTCGAATCATCTCGGCAACATAAGGAGCATTTACTTTGATGTTTGTACCATGGAATTTGGCCGTAATGGGCTGATTAATGGCGTTTTGGTATTGCTCATCATTAATGTAATGCTCTTCAAGTAAACGCTCTAAAACGTGATCACGGCGCTTTTTAGCGGCTAAAGGATTAGTGATAGGGTTTTGGGTTGACGGCGCTTGCGGAAGTCCTGCCAACATAGCCAATTCAGCAAGGTTTAATTCTTTAAGGGATTTGCCATAATAAACCATTGCAGCTGCACCAACACCATAAGCGCGGTTACCTAAATAAATTCGATTGAGGTAAAGCTCGAGGATTTTTTCTTTGCTAAGTTCGCGGTCAATTTTTATGGCTAACATAATTTCATTGAATTTACGCAAAAATGTTTTCTTGCGTGACAAGAAGAAATTACGTGCAACCTGCATGGTAATGGTACTACCACCTTGGGATTTTGTGCCGGTCTTAACCATACGTACAGCAGCGCGTCCCAGTCCCATAATATCTACACCAGGATGTTCAAAAAACCGTTGATCTTCTGTTGCTATCAGTGCATGAACCAGTGTTTGGGGAATTTCATCATAAGTAACAGGAATACGTTTCTTTTCACCATATTCTTGAATCAGTAAGCCTTCTTTACTGAAAATCTGTAAAGGTACTTGCAACTGTACTGTTTTAAGTGAGTCTACATTAGGGAGCTGGCTTTCAAGGTAGAGGTATAAAAGGCTACCTGCTACTAATAAAAGAAAAAACAGGCTCATCAGCGCCCAAAGACCTTTACGCCAGAAATATGCCATTTTTTTCATAGAGTCATATTGATCAAAAAGAATTCAGGCGCTTATTATACCGTAATTATTACTAAGAATGCGAGTTTTGTACAAAAAAGAGGGAAATTTTGCAGTTTTATTGAGCGTTTCATTGGAGCTGACTGCTGAAAATCCAATGAAACGATGATTCATATGAGTCTTATTAAGGAGCGCAATCGCTCTGGGCGCTGTCATCCATAACTTGAGCCTCAGGCGGAGAAGCTATTGTGCTACGTTTCATTAGACCTATTAGAGGAGGCATTAGTACTCCGCCTCGTCCATGGCCGAACAAGCCCGCATTCCCCGCAGTTGTCCTTAATCCTTTAAATAGTGGAGGATTTGGGTTCAATGATGATTTTTTTTCTTGATTCAATGCTGGTGTTGTCAGGTTGCATGTTAGTTCTTGAATTTGTGCGCTCATACTTGTTTGTGTGGAACGTAAGCGCTCATTATCTTTTTGAACTGTTGCAAGTAGAGTTTGAGTCTCAGACAGGTCAGTTTTAGATTGTTTCAGATCGAGTTCCATTTTCTTAGTGACTTGGAATAATGAATCTAATGTTGCTGCATTTTTTTTCATCGTTTCTTGCAGTGATTTGTTTTCTTCTTCCAGCGCTGTATTTCTTGTAACAAGAGCTTGAATGCTAGCAGCTAAAAGCTTGTTTTGGTGCTCATTACACAGTTCTTTTGTCCATTCAGTAGCTTCTTCAGTAGTAGAAAAGTTAAAGCGGGTTAAAATTTCTTCTGTAAGCAATTGCCCTGATTTGCATGGGCTGCTTGCAAGAAGTCCAAAACCTACATTATTCAATCCCCCTAATGAAATTTTGACTAAGGGATTATTGCACTGTACATCATACGTCGTGCCTTTATTGGTATTGAGTAACTTTATAAAATCGACTACTAACTGAGTCATCTGTTTTTGATACAGTTCATACTCTTCATTAGTAAAGGGCTGGGCTTTATTGAGTCGTTCTTTTAATATAAGTAATTCGTCTTTAATGAAATCAAGAAAAGGTCCCCGGTCATTTTTAGGACATTTATTAACTAATTCCGATAATTTGCTTTGTAATTCGTTTTTCTCAAGTAGTTTTTTGGAGTAATCAAAAGAGCTTTTTCTGGTTAGCGCCTCGGTTGCACCTTTAGGGATATATGCTGTTGCTGCGTTATAACTGTCATGATAACGAACTATCACTGTTGCCAGACTAATGATCAATTCTTCTAATCGTGTCATGCAAATCTCCTTTTAAAACTGCGCATGTGAAATTCCACTACAAACTGGCTTTTCACTATATTGAATGTTTTGTAGGAGTTCAAGACGTTTTGTCCCTGAAGGGATTTGAATTTTTTTTGATTTAGGAAATATTGATAAAACATTGTAATTTATTAATGGCTTACGTTAAGATCTAAAGAATCAGCCCTACAGGAGTATTTATTGAATGCATGGAAGATTCAAGGGAATAAGACAGCTGCTGCAATTAGTTCAGCCTAAAAATCGTTCAATTCTAGGAATAGATATAACGTCAACGGCAGTGAAAATATTAGAAATATCCGGAAGCGCGGATGCACTTCGTGTTGAGAACTATGGTCGTGAGCTTTTACCTCCTAATGCGCTTGATGGAAATATCATTAGGGATATTGATGCTGTAGCTCAATGTATTAAAACCTTACTCAATCGACTGCAGATTAAATGCACTCAAATAGCACTTGCAGTGCCTGATGCTGCAATAATCAGCAAAATAGTACAAATTAATGACGGCTTAAACAATGAAGAAATGGAAGAATTGATTGTTATCGAGGCTGATAAATACATACCGTATCCTATTGATGAAATTAATCTTGATTTTGAAATTTTAGGGTATTCAGAAAAAAACAAGACCATGCTTGACGTGCTTATCGTTGCTTCGCGTGCGGAAAATGTAAATAATCGTGTAGAAACAGTGACTCGTGCGGGTTTAACACCTATGGTGGTTGATGTAGAGTCTTATGCGGTAGAACGCGCAGCGCAGCAAATTGCTAAAGACTTGCCGGCCTCCGGGCAGGATAAAACTGTAGCCATTATTGATATTGGTGCGAATTACACCCATTTATTTGTTTTACATGGCATGAAACTGGTTTATTCCCGAGATGAAAAATTTGGTGGGATGCAATTGCTTGAAGCGATTGCGGCCCATTATCATATGACTATAGAGCATGCTTCAGCAGCTAAAGAGCAAGGGCAATTGCCTGCGGATTATGAGGCACAAGTATTAGAGCCATTTAAAGAAAACATTCTATTACAGATAAAACGCACCTTGCATTTTTTCAATTCGGCAAGCCAAGAGGAATTTGTGGATCATATTTTGTTAGCCGGAGGATTAGCTAGACTTCCCGGCCTTGTTTCCTTTATTCAAGAGCAGTTGGGTGTGACCACCACTGTAGCTAATCCATTCTCTTATATGACACCCGGAAAAAAGGTACATCTGGATTCTATCAACCAAGATGCGCCGGCGTTGATGGTCGCCTGTGGTTTGGCATTAAGGAATATTGAGTGAACTTATGACACGAATTAACCTGCTGCCTTGGCGAGAGAAAAAAAGAGAACAAGAGAAGAAACTGTTCACTACGATGCTGTGTGCTTCCATTGCAAGTGCTTTTTTTGTTGTATTTTTGATTAATTATTACGCCTCAAATCTGGTGAGTAATCAAATGGCCAGAAATCAAAAGTTACAACAAGAAATAGCCACCCTTGATCGCCAAATAGCTGAGATAAAAGGATTGGAAAAGGTTCGCGGGATGTTGCTTTCCAGAATGGCTGTAGTGCGTAATTTACAATCTACTCGAACCCTTATGGTTCACTTGTTTGATGAGCTTATCAAAATAATACCCTCAGGAATTGTTCTGGCTAAAATCGAGGGGAAAAATACTATCATTTCATTATCCGGTTATTCTGAATCAAATACTTATGTTTCTCAGGTTATGAAAAATATAGAAAATAATGAGTGGCTTCATAATCCTGTACTTAATGAAATTAAAAAAACAGAAGATAAGAAGCAACTTGCAGATAATCAATTTAAATTAACTTTTACGCTTGAACCTGTGCATCAGGTTAAGGTTGCGCAATGAACTCCATTAATTTAAATGAACTGACTTTGGACAATGTAGGTCAATGGCCTTTTTTGGTGAAACTAGGTGTTCTTTTGGGAGTGAGTGTTTTAATTATTGCTTTGGGTTATTGGTTGATTATTCAAGATAATTTTGCACAATATGACCGCTTAACAGCTCAGGAAGTTACTTTAAAAACAGATTTTGAAAACAAACAGCGCAAGGTATTTAATTTGGCTGAATACCGAACCCAATTACACGTTTTAAGTGATCGCTTTGCTTCTCTATTAAAGCAGCTGCCTGCAAAAAATGAGATGCCGGGTTTATTGGAAGAAATTTCAAAAACTGGTGTTGCATCAGGACTTAAATTTGAATTATTTGCGCCACAACCAGAATTAACGCATGATTTTTATGTGGAATTACCTATAAAAATCTCTGTTGTAGGCAGTTATTTTCAATTAGCAGAGTTTTTAAGTCGGGTAGCCGAGATGAATCGGATTGTAACTTTGCACGATTTTAGTATCGAAGGGGTATCTTCTAAGGATCAGAAAGTGGTTTCGGAAGATGAATTGGTGATGAACATCACGGCGAAAATTTACAGATACCGGACACAATGAGAATTAATTATTTGCGAATTGTTTTAATCAGTTCATTTAACTTATTGCTAGCGGCGTGCTCTGGTGATAATAATGATCTGACGAAGTATATTCATGAGGTAAAGCACCGGAAATCACGGACTATAGAACCTATTCCGCCTTTTACTCCTTTGCCCGGTTTTAAATTTCCAGCTGATGAGGGCAGAAGAAACCCGTTTAAAGCAACAAATCAGAAGAAACGAGTAGATCCATACGCACCTGATCCTCATCGAATAAGACAGGTTTTAGAGGCATTTCCACTGGATGCATTGAAGTTCTCTGGGACTTTAAGGCAGGATAATGAAATATGGGGATTAATTAGACAACCTGACTCGCAAATTGCACGTGTACGCACGGGCGACTATATGGGACAAAATTACGGTCGTATTTTAGTAATTAAAAGTAATTCAATTAAATTGGAAGAAACCATAAAAAATTCTTCTGGGTCGTGGGAAAAACACACGGTAATTCTTGATTTAAATACTGGGAAGTAGGAGTTAAGGTGCGCAAATTTTTTGTTTTTTTGATTACACTAAGTATGTGTTGTGGTGTTGTATTTGCTCAGAATAATTCACTAATATCAGTAAAAGTAATTCCGCTTCCAGAAGATAAAGTACGCGTGGATTTTCAATTCGCAAAGCCTGTAAAGCAAGATCCAGCGAGTTTTATTACTCAAAAACCTCCACGTATTGTGCTGGATTTTATTGATTCCAAATGGCAATTGCCAGCAAATGAGAAAGCCAAACGAATTAATTTAAGTTCTTTAAAAAATTACAGTATTGTCGTAATGGGCACACGCATCAGGGCGATTCTTGATTTAGAACGCTCTGCAAAGTACACAGGTTTTCTGAACGGCTCTATTTATAGTGTTATTTTGAATGGTAAAAGCAGTGAATTATTTGAGCCTGTGAAGCCGGTTTTTGTGACTAACAGACCGATCCATGCCGCTTATGAAATAAACCATTTTGATTTTCGTGGCATTGATAAGCAGGGTGGGCGTGCAATTATAGATGTTTCTAATACAAGTATCCCTATTGATGTAGTGCAAAATGGGAAAGAAGTGGTTGTTAAATTTTTAAATACCAAAGTTCCTCCCAATTTAAAAAAACGCTTTGATGTTGCTGATTTTCACAGCCCAGTGCAAATGGTTACTCTGCGCCAAGTTGGCAAAGACGTACACATGGCTTTGTTGAACAAAGGGGATTTTGGTCATTTTGTTTATCAGGTGAATAAACAATTTATGGTTGATGTTTTCCCTTTGACTCCCGATGAAATACAGCAAGCCAAGCTAAAAAAGAAAGTGTTCACCGGAAAACGAATTTCTTTGAACTTCCAAAACATCAACATTCGCGCGGTATTGCAGCTTTTAGCTGATTTTACTGGAATCAATATTGTGGTGAGCGATAAAGTTCAAGGAAGTATTACTTTGCGCTTGAATGATATTCCCTGGGATCAGGCTTTGGATATTATTTTAACAACACAAGGTTTGGACAAACGTCAAACTGCGAATGTTATGTTGATTGATACAAAAGCTTCTTTAGATAAAATGGAAGAGCAACAACTTAAAAGCCAGCAGATTATTCAAAGACTTGAGCCTACTCGCTCTGAATTATTGCAAATCAATTACGCTAAAGCCTCTGATATAGCGATTTTGATTAAAGACAAACAAAACTCACTATTATCCGAAAAAGGGAAAATCAGTGTTGATATGCGTACCAATACCATTTGGATTCAAGACAGTGGCACGAAGATTGAAGAGGTAAGGGAGCTGATTCAGCAATTAGACGTTCCAGTAAAGCAAGTTTTAATTGAGGCACGTATCGTTGAGGTTTCTAAAGACTTTACACAAGACCTTGGGATACGCTGGGGTGTGTCTAAACCGAAGCATTTAAGTGGTACCTTGGCGGGTGCGAACCAAATGGAGCAGGGAACCGCTCCTGCTAATGTGTTGCCTTACAATAAAAGATTAAACCTTGATTTGGTTGCTGCACCTGCAACTGCGATGGCTCCGGCTTCTGTAGGTATTGCTTTGGCAAAATTAGGTGATAATATATTACTTGATTTAGAGTTGTCTGCGCTGGAAAGTGAAGGGCGTGCTGAATTAATATCCAGCCCCCGATTGATTACCACCAATCAACAGCCTGCGGTTATTGATTCAGGACAGGAAATTCCCTATCAGGAAGCTACATCCAGTGGTGCTACCGCGGTAGCCTTTAAAAAGGCTGTATTGAGTTTAAGAGTAACGCCACAAATTACTCCTGATAATAAAATCTTGATGGATTTGAAAATTAACCAAGATACTGCGTCACAACAACTGTTTAACGGCGTACCTGCTATACTTACCAAGGAAATTCAGACCAATGTCCTTGTAAGCAATGGTCAGACTATTGTTCTTGGTGGAATCTATCAACAAGATAAGACGAAATCAATTACTCGAATACCATTTTTTGGGCAGTTGCCAGTGGTCGGAAACTTGTTTAGAAATACCCAAGTCTCTTTAAGGAATGATGAATTGCTTATTTTTATTACCCCAAAAATAATAACCAATTCATTAACAATCACGACAGTTGAAGGTCGAGAAAGAACCAGAGCAGGGATGTTAGATAAGTTTGGAAAACCCATTGTTTTTGATGAAAAATAATTTTATGGGTTTTAGGTAACTAATTGTGTAGAATGTGGAGCGGGAATTTCAGGATCTATTTACGCATATTATAGTAAATTGTTAATAAATATTGACGAATCCATCATCCTTTGTACAGTTTAAGACTGCGCGAAGTATAATTTACTGTTATAATATCTTGTTTAATTTATAGCACTACAGTTAAAAAGAGGTATCTAATAAAAAATGAGCATAGTTAAAGTACGAAATATTTTTCTAATTGGACCTATGGGTGCTGGGAAAAGCACAATTGGTCGTGCTTTGGCAAAGGAGCTCAAGTTGGAATTCTTTGACTCAGACGAAGTCATTGAAGAGCGTGCAGGCGCGGATATATCATGGATTTTTGATATAGAGGGTGAAGAAGGATTCAGACGTCGTGAACAAAAAGTTATTGATGAGTTAACTCAAAAAACCAATATCGTTTTGGCCACAGGCGGCGGCGTAGTAATTACTCCTGAAAACCGGAATGCACTTGCAGGACGAGGGACAGTCATTTATCTTAAAACCTCATTGCAGCAACAATTTGAAAGAACCAAGCGCGATACCAAGCGACCTTTGTTGCAGACCAACGATCTTGAAGGACGATTGGAATCACTTAGAGACGAACGCGAGCCATTTTATGATGAATTGGCCGATGTAAGTTTTGAAACAGATAAATTAACAGTCAAAGCGGTAGCGAATAATATAATAAAATATATTTATGGCGAACTTTAAGGCTTATGAGCAGGTTGATGTATCTTTAACTGGACATCATTATTCAATTAATATTTGTCGTGATGGTTTGAACTCCCCGGAGTTGTTGCGAACCATCATCAGTTCTTCAAAAGTTTTTATCGTTACAAATCAAACAGTTGCACCGCTTTATTTAGCGGTTGTACAGTCTGCTTTTTCTTCAATTCAATGCGATGTACTCATTCTGGAAGATGGCGAACATCATAAAAATCAACACAGCTTATTCGCCATTTATGATGCATTAATTCAAAATAAACACAATCGAGACACGACCATTATTGCCTTAGGTGGTGGTGTGATTGGTGATTTGGCGGGCTTTGCTGCGTCAACTTATCAACGTGGCGTTGGATTTATCCAAATACCAACCACTTTGCTGGCGCAAGTTGACGCCTCAGTTGGTGGAAAAACCGCAATAAATCATCCTCAAGGCAAAAATCTTATTGGCAGTTTTTATCAGCCGCAAGCAGTGCTTATTGATATTACTACTTTAGATACGTTGCCTGCCAGAGAATTTCGTGCCGGTTTAGCCGAAGTAATTAAATACGGTTTACTTGCTGGTGGAAGTTTTTTAAATCAGCTTTGTGCCGCATTAAAACAGGGCTTAACAGCTCAAAGTCCTCAACTTCCAGATCTTATAGTTCAATGTTGTCGTATTAAAGCGGTTTATGTTGAAGAGGATGAAAAAGAAACAGGTCGGCGTGCTTTATTAAATCTTGGTCATACTTTTGCCCATGCCTTGGAAACTTATACTGATTATCAGCAATGGTTGCATGGTGAAGCGGTCGCAATTGGTTTATATTGTGCTGCGGTATTATCACATCGCATGAATTTGATTGATACCAAGCTTGTGACGCAAATTGAGCAAATGCTACAGTACGCGGAATTACCACATAAGATTCCTAAAACGATTGATTTGGATAAATTAAGAAGTTTGATGAGTCTGGATAAAAAAATTAAAAATAATTGTTTGCGTTTCGTACTAATTAAAAAACCAGGTGAGTGTTATCTTGAGGATCAGATAACAGAAGATTGTCTTTATAATACACTTATTGCTGCAGTTGAAGGAGAGTAAAAAATGAATGATGGAATATTTCAGTCTGAGTTAGCCGCTGTGATACAACCCAGAGTATTGGTAAAACCAGAATCCTGGTTGTCAAAGATTGAGTTCATTAATCATTTGGTTCTTTTTAATAATGTGCTGATTACTGTTTTATCCGAAAAAGAGGGCGGTAAAACTTCGTTTGCATCTTTATTGCAAAATGATTTGGATCAGCAAATAAAATTACTGTCGATGACCGTAAAGGCGCCTTGCAATCGTGAGGATATTATCAGTGATATCGCAACGCAGTTTCATTTAAAACACGATGCCGATACAGATCTCTCATCACTTGTTGCACAAATAAATGAGCGTAGATCGCATGTATTGCTCTTGATTGATGACGCGCAGCATTTACCAGAAACCTTTATCAAAGAAGTGATGCTTGCTATTAAAGGCCAAGAAGATTTCAGCTTTTTTCATTTGTGTTTGGTTTCTGATTACTCTGTAGTTGCCTCTTTAAATGGCATGACGTCTTCATTCTTCGACAATCTGGTGCATACCATCGAGTTGGGTGCCTTGAATGAGAGCGAGGCAAGAACTTATGTTCTGCAGCGTGCGATGGCTGCTCGTTTAATTAATAAGCCACTTACTGAAAATCAATTGAAACAACTTTATCAATTAACTAAAGGCAGTGTAGCAAAAATTAACAGCAGCCTTGAATCGTTTATTTTTAACTGCACCAATAAAAAACAAAGTAATTTTATGGATGTAGTGAAAAAAATAAGTATTCCTGTTGGTGCCGCCGTTATTTCTGGCGCTTCTTGTTTGTTTATTGCTAAAGCATATTATGAGAACGCGGCTACTACTGTGTCTGTTCCTGTGCAAACACAAAATGCAACGATGCTTGCGGTAAATCAACCGGAACAGCCGGAAAGCTATATCGCTTCATGGCAGGACTCTGCTACTCGGCATTTGGTGGCTCATACTTTGGCAGAACGACAAAATCTGGATGTTATTACTAAGGGCTTGTCAGGTAATACAGTAGCAATTGCTGATAAAGCCATTGCGAAAGCAAAACTGGCAGTTAGTGCTACGTCAAGAAGACATGCTCAACCATCTCATCGAAGACATGTAGCTTCTACACAGCAAGAGCCTAAGCTATACACCATTCAGTTAGTTGCTAGCCCGGAAAAAATTGATATGCAGCGTTTTAAAAATGGCAGCAAGTTATTGAGTGAGTCTGCTAAATTAGGGCATTATAAAGAGAAAAAAGAAACTTGGTATGTATTAACCTTTGGTGAATACAGTACTGTAAGTGAAGCGCAAAAGTCTATTGATCAACTGCCACCGGCTTTGACTCGTTTAAACCCTTGGGTTCGTACTATTTCTACGCTGGGGTGATTTTTTCCTGTCATCCTGAGCGCAGTCGAAGGATCTCCTGTCAGATGGCATCGAGCCACACTCGGGAGATCCTTCGCTTCGCTCTGGACGACAAATCTTTTACCAAAAACGATTCCTGGAAAATGTAACCCGGTTCTCGACCGCCGTTTGATTACCCCTTAATTTCTATAATCCGCTCTTCTGCGGCTCGATATACCTCATTAAAACTGGCAAAAAATGCATCGGTTGATAATTTTTTTAAGGAATGAGCTGTCACACCGTGCGGTGTGGTTACACCTTCACGTAAATAGGCAAAGGTGTGGCCTGAATGTCTGGCGAGTTCCGCAGAGCCGGAAACTACTTCCAACGCAATTTGTTCTGCAAGCTGTTCAGGAATCCCACGACTCATTGCTGCTTTTTGTAATGCTTCCATAAATAAAAATACATAAGCAGGTGCGGAGCCAATTGCGGCAGTTACTTTATCCAGCATAAGCTCATTATCGACCCAAAAACTGGAGCCAACGGCGTTAAAAAGTGCTTCGGCTCTTTCTTTTTGTTCTGGTGTTACTTGGCTATTGGCAAAGAGGGCGGAGATTCCTTTGCAAAACTCCATGGGCGTATTGGTCATGATACGGACTATTTCCAAATGGGGACCACCAAGCCAAAGTGCCATATTGTCCAGTTCAGTCACTGCTGCCAGCGAGATAATTAATGGTTGACTCTTTTGTACCGTTGATGCAATCTCCTCACATACTTCACGCATGAATTGAGGTTTTACTGCAAGAACAATGATCTCAGCATGTTCTATTGCTTGAATATTGTTTGCGTTGGTTAAGACACCAAGTTCACTAACTAAGCGCACGGCTTTTTGAGGATCGCGGTTACTGACTGTTATGGATTGCTTTGGATATCCGCTTTTGATAAGACCGCGAATTAAAGCACTTCCAAGGTGACCTGCACCAATGACGGTTATTTTTTTATTAGGCATTATGATTATCCCTTAAAAATTTTGACGACGATAACAAGCTGCTGTGGTTTAAGTCAACTTACTTTGGTATGAGAACGGGCTTACGCAGACTGTAGCCTGGTTGCTTGCAACCAGGATTTATGCAAGTTATGACTTATATGATTAACATCCCTGGTTGCAAGCAACTGTATCTTCTACACATCTCCGCTGGCACCTCATAACCTAAGTACGCCGTCTTTGCGAACGAAGTGAAGCAATCCAGGGTACTGTGCTCCGAACCCTGGATTGCTTCGCTGGCGCTCGCAAAGACGAATTACTGACCACTCTTGTGGGTAAAGCTAAGGCAACGAGTCCTCGGAAACCAGTGCAGATCTTAACCCATCAGAGATGTGATCAAGATACAGTTGCAAGCAACCAGGCTACGGTTTAAGTCAACAGCTTTTAACCGGATAGGCGGGGCGCTATTGATATTCCCTAAGCATTTTTTTAGAACTTTCAACGCCAGGTTGATCAAAGGAATTAATATTCCAAATAACACCTTGCACAAAAATTTTATGTTCATATAAAGCAATCAACGAGCCCAGGGTTTTAGGGCTACTGTCGTCTAACGATAAATGATTAACAGACATAGTCCCAGGAATGAAACTGTGCGGATTATCCTCTGTAGTTACTCCAGCGGTTAATACTTTTTTATGACCATGACACATTTTATTAATAGGTTCTTGATCAAAAGTTTTCACACTAATTAAGTCCGCCGCTATTTTCCGAGTGCCTTGACATAATAGTTGGTAATAACTGTGCTGTGCCTGATTACCAGGGCCGCCCCAAATAATTGGACCGGTATCGTAATCGACTGTTCGACCTTGTTTGTTGACGGATTTGCCATTGCTTTCCATATCCAACTGTTGCAGGTAGGGAACAAAATACTTTAAATCCTCAGAATAGGTTAGCACGAGCTGATTATTACTTTTTAAAAAGTTAATATTCCAAATACCTAACAGACCCAAAAGAATGGGTAAATTTTTAGTCGGCTCAGTATGTCGAAAATGCTGATCCATAAGCTTGGCACCTGCGAGCATGGATGAAAATTGTTCGTAACCAATCGCAATGCAGGTAATTAAATTAATGGCTGAACACGAAGAATAACGACCGCCAACCCAGTCCCATATAGAAAGAATATGATCAAAACCTAATTCCTGGGCTTTTTCTACATGAGCTGTTACGGCAATAAAATGCTTGTCAAAATCTTGTTTTTTGTTAATCCAGGCAAAGGCCTTTTCCATATTGTATAAGGTTTCTGGAGTTGTAAATGATTTTGAGGAGATAATAAATAAGGTGGTTTCCGGATTAAGAGGTGCTGTGACACGCGAAAAGGCATTTGGGTCAATTTCGGCGATGAAATGAAATTTTAAGTGATCCGTTACGTAATCACTTAATGCGTCAACACAGAATAAAGGACCAAGCATAGAGCCGCCAATACCTATGTTCACTACATCAGTAATGGGTTTTCCTGAATAGCCAAGCCATTCACCATTTCTGATTTGTGTTGTAATCGCTTTCATTTTTTTGCGAACGTGCATGACATCAGTAACAATATTTCGATTGTTAATCTGAATTGTCTCATCCTCAAACGCACGGAGAGCGGTGTGCAGTGCGGCTCTGTTTTCAGTATTATTTACTGGCTGTCCCTCTAACAAAGCATTGATTTGTTCGTAGAGATTTCTTTCGTTCGCCAGTTCAAAAAGTGTGTTTAAAATAGAGTCATCAATTTGTTGTCCTTTAAAATCGAGACTAATATTTTCACTGGCAACAGAATAGTTTTTTTGTAAGGCATTTGTTGCCTTAGAGAAATTGCCTGCGTATTTTTCGAGTTTTTTCCATGAGGTGGTTGTTGTTAGATGATCCATATGTTCTCTCAATTAATTGTTATGCCCCTCTAAAAGCCACTTAGAAAAATTCGCACCCTCAACTGGATGTATTCTACCTAAATCTACGTTTGCTTTTAAAAAACCAAGTACACTACCACAATCATAACGTTTTCCTTCATAGTGATACGCCAGGATTGTTTCCTTTTTTAATAAGTTGTTGATTGCATCAGTCAGCTGAATTTCTTTATGCTCTATTTTGGGCAAAGCTCTGATTTGTTCAAAAATCCCCTCAGTCAGAATATAACGTCCAACTATAGCCGTATTCGATGCAGCCAAATGTGCTAAAGGCTTTTCTACCAGATTTTGAACTTTTAACAGATTTTTTTCCCAAGGAATACCTTGAATGATACCATATTGTTGGGTTAATTCAGAAGGAACAAATTCAGAAGCGATGATACTGTGGCCGTACTGTTCATAAAGATTAGTCATCTGCTGCAGGACAGGGGGGGCACCCATCATTAAATCATCAGCAAGAATTACTGCAAAAGCTTCATTACCTACTATTTTTTCGGCACATAAAACTGCGTGACCCAAGCCTAAGGTTTTTGGTTGACGCACAAAGAAACATTCCATATCCTCCGGCTTTACTGATTGCACTATGGATAAAAGTTCGTCTTTATGATGTGTGGTAAGTTCATTTTCAAGCTGATAGGCCAGATCAAAGTGATCTTCAATGGCGCGCTTGTTGTGGCAGGTGACAAAGATCATTTGGCGAATGCCTGCCGCATAGGCTTCTTCAACAGCGTATTGAATTAAAGGTTTATTTACAACCGTGAGCATTTCTTTTGGTGCAGCTTTAGTTGCTGGTAAAAATCGCGTCCCTAGACCCGCCACAGGAAAGACAGCTTTACGTATTGGAGTATATGATGTCTTCATTGTTAATCTATCCATTTAGCAGCAATTGCTATAGAGTTTACGATTATTTTTAACAATACACTTAAAATCATTGATTTTATAGATTTTTTTAGTCATTTTTTTTGAAAGGTAGTTTTAATGTATTCTTTAGATTGGTCCAGGGCTTATGATTTACCAAAATCCAGCGCAGTTTTTAAACTGTCTCCTGATGATTTTCAAGTAAATGAGTTTTTTGATGAACCATTTAGTGGTAAAGGTGAGCATATTCTTCTGAAAATCGAGAAAAAAGGATTAACTACAGAAGATGTAGTGAAATCCTTATCAAGATTAGTTCATAAATCAGTAAAGTTCATTAGTTATGCAGGATTAAAAGATCGGCAGGCTTTAACCACTCAATGGTTAAGCATTCATGCACCAGGTGAAGAAATTCCTGGCATTGAGCATTTTGAAGGGCCGGGATGGCGCGTTTTGGAATGTACACGACATCATAAAAAACTGCGCCCAGGATTTTTAACCGGCAATCAATTTATAATGTGTTTGCGTGAAGTCACGAATGAAGAGGCTTTAGTAGAACGTATGGAGCAAATTAAGACGCTGGGCGTGCCTAATTATTTTGGAGAGCAACGTTTTGGTCGAGAAGCGGGAAATTTAATTAAAGCAGAAGAAATGTTGGTGCAAGGGCGCAAGGTTAAAGACCGCTTTCTGAAAGGGATGTATTGTTCTGCCGCACGCTCCTGGATCTATAATTTAATTTTATCACAGCGAATCAAAGAGCAAACCTGGAATAAGCCCTTAGTAGGCGATGTCATGCAACTTTCTGGCTCCAAGAGTATTTTTGTGGCCAATGAAGAACAGGAGCAACTGCTCCGTCGAATTCAAGAGAATGATATTTCTCCAGCAAGCCCTTTGCCTGGTAAAAGCAGGAATTTAGTTGAAGGTGCGGCTTTGGCTTTAATTGAGAATATATATGCTGATTGGTTGCCTTGGATAGCAGGTTTAGAGCGTCTGGGATTGGAAGAGGCCTGGCGTTCTAATATTTTGCATGTGGAGCAATTTGATTGGATTATTAAGGACAGAACAGCGACTCTGTCATTTATTTTGCCAGCAGGTTCTTATGCTACGGCGGTTTTGCGTGAGCTGGTTTTATATTAACGCCTCCTCAGAACGAACGGTTTTGTGGGAGGAAGTAGATCTTGTGGATTCCTTATCCAGAACTGGCGTTATATTAATGTCATTGTGGAATAGGTTTATTTGTCATTCAACATGTTCTCCAGCTTCAGAGCGCAATCAACGATTTTGACTGCGCCTTTGCTAGAATAGAACAATTTTAAACTATTGCAAAGCTGCTGCTGTGACTGGCTGATAGTTCTAATTTATCAAATAACTGTGCCGTACGCGTGCTAAGCCGTCCATCAACAACTCTTGGGTATTCTTTTTTTACCTCAGCAATGGCTTCCGGAATACTCATTGTATGTGACTTGACTATCAATGCGGTCAGAGCATTAACTTTGATTTGTTTAAGGTCTTTATTAGGATAAGGCCAAGAACTTTGAATCTCTTTAATAAGCTGTTTTATTGTATGTCCAATTTCCTGAAGTTGTTCTTCATCAAACGATGAGGTGCTGGCTTCAGGTTGTATTTCTATTAGTTCAGGCTCTGGCGGGAAAAAACCAAGTGGGGGACTGTTTGTATGAGTAGGGGATGCAGGTGGTGCGCTGAAGGGGTTTTCTGAAAATTCATCTTCGCTATTTAACGCAGGTACTGGAGGATCAGATACCATAGTAGAAAAATCGATAGAACTTTCGTCAAATTCAATAACTTGAATTGCTGTTGGAGCACTGGCTGGATGATCCAAATTTCTTTCCACAATCTTATTGTCTGCTTCAGGATTGATACGGTTTAATGGGGCTGTTGTTACGGTACCAATATACGTTTGGAACGTTCTGCTTTCTTCTCCAAGTAAAAGATCACCTAGTATGCTGCTTGATTTCCAATGCCCACCTACATCAGCTAAACCGTAAAATGCATCGGCATTACATGGATTGTGTACGGCGCATAATTTAGGTTTCTCTTGTTGTATTAAATTCGCGGCAACAAAAAGAATATTTTTGCTTGTTCTATCCACATTCAAGAGAGCACATTGTTTTCGAGCATCATGTAACGCACTATCAAATTCATTACTGTATTTGCCAGGATTATAAATAATATTTAAAGAAGGGTATTCACTTGCTGCAGCCATTAATGCTGCGAAATACAGAGCGGGATCGCCATTGCTTCTACCTAAACCTGTAGCTGGCATTGCTATATAGTTACGGCCCTCACTAAGAGCTGCTTGAAACAAGTTACGGTACATGTCTTTAATTAAGCTTAGTGGATTGTTTTTATTTTTCTGGTGGGAATCATTAAGATTTAATTTGGCACTAGAGAGCAGCAGAATTGCTGGGGCATTTTCTGTAATGCTGCCATGCCGCACGGTGGTATGTGCTCTACCATGTTCACTGGTTACAGTATCTACCAATAAATCAATTTCCTGAGAATGGCATACGCCAGTTGGAAGATGTTCCAATGGAGTTTTTGATGCTAAGGCCTTTTGATACTCTCCAGCAGGAATTTTACTTGTATCCACATAAATTTTGGCAGATTTTAATAATCTGTCGATACGTGATCTGGTGATGACTAGTTCACTTTTGGTACCCGGTTTGAAACTGCTTACTGTAACATCAGTATTCCCATGCTCGGGATCTTTAGACGCTCCAAGTGCAGCTAAAACTTGTTGTGCTGGTTTTAGTGCAAAAGGAATTGTGTAGGTGTGTCCTTTACCAATTGTTTTATGTGACTTTGAGAAAACACCAATTCCTTTATCCGCCTCAATTAATCGGATTAACTCTTGTAAACTCATCATAAGGCCAACTCCTTGTCTTGTGTGGGGCAAACAACGATAACGTAATGCACCGCTTCTAAACACTTAAATTCCCTTATAAAGCGAATAGAAATGAGAATTACAATGACTCTGCATTGGTCGCAAGATTTATTAGGATATAGGAAGAAAAAAATTAGTGCAATTAATCAGAGCTGCAGTATTTATTGAGATTGGCTCATGGCTTAAAAATGACTTTGTTGCGAATATTGCGCATAATATATTTTTTACCTCAATTGAGCGGATGATGAAAATAACTTCAGTATCTATTGGTAAATTACAGATTCCGTTAATCCGACCCTTTATTACAGCGGTACGGCGTACAGAGCATGTGGATGATGTTGTTGTGATGCTGCATACTGATTGCGGTAAAACTGGGTATGGTTCAGCAGCCTCAACTCCGGCCATTACTGGAGACAGTCACGAGTCAATAATTGCAGCAATTCAAAACATCCTTGCTCCGAAATTAATTGGCAAAGACATTAGTGAGTTCAATAGCTTACTCGAATTATGCAACAACGCGTTACAGAAAAACACTTCGTCCAAAGCGGCAATCGATATCGCACTGCATGATCTATTTGCACAGGATTGCAGTTTGCCTTTATATAAAATGCTAGGTGGAAGCCATAACAAAATCAGTTCATGCATTACCGTGAGCGTCAAAGATATCCCTGATATGGTGGCTGATGCCTTGGCTTTTGTTCAGGATGGTTTTAAGGTAATTAAAATAAAAGTTGGGTTAAATCCTGCGGATGATATAGCTAGAGTCAAAGAAATTCGCCATGCACTTGGCAATAAAGTGACTTTATTGGTTGATGCCAATCAGGGTTGGGAATGTAAAGACGCTCTGAGTGTGATTCGTACTCTGGAACAGGATGGCTTAAATATAGGATTGGTGGAACAGCCGGTAAAAGCGGATGACTTAAACAGCTTAAAATATATTCGTGATAACGTTGAGACTTTAATCGTTGCTGATGAATCCTGTTTTTCAGCTCAAGATGCACTAGCTATCGCGAGCAATCAGATGAGCGATGGCATCAATATTAAGCTTATGAAATCTGGAGGCATTGAACAGGCCAAAGTGATTTATAATATCGCGCAAGCCGCTCACATCCGCGTGATGGTGGGCTGTATGCTGGAATCACCTATTGGAGTTGCTGCAATTGCCAGCTTTGCTTTAAGTAAGCCGGATATTTTATATGCTGATTTGGATCCAATTGCTCTTATTCGTGACAATTATGTTTTGGGTGGCGCGCAACGAGTGGGTAATGAAATTATATTATCTAACAAACCGGGTTTGGGAATAGAAGGATTTCGTCAGGGCTTTACCCCTGTTTGTGAGATCAAGTAATGCATTTTTATATAGAATTAGCCAGCCTATCGATCATTCTTGTTTATGCCATCATGTTATTTCGCAATGTCGACCCATTGGTTGCAACGGCACTTTGTGTGGGCTTGGGATTCCTGTTTAATTGGAGTAGTCCAATAGAAATGGGAAATACTATGGCTAATGCTATGGGCTCATTTATGGCCTTGGTTGGTTTTATCATTATGCTTGGACGTGGCTTGGGCCAAATTCTCACTGATACCCGTGTCAGTCATACTTTGGTACATAAGATTGTTTATAGCATTGGCATAAACACCCAACGCAAGGTGAAAATTGGGATTATGTTTTCCTCCTTTGTTATTGTTGGTGTTTTGGGTACTCTCGCTGGTGGTTTGGCAATTCTGGCTCCCAGTTTGCGTCCAATTGCCGGGAGCGTTGGCTTATCGCGTCCAAGTTTGGCCGTACTCATGCAAGCCTCTGCAGAAGAGGCGCTTATCATGGGGCCATTTGCACCACCGGTTGTTGCTCTGCTGGGGTTAACCGGACTAAGTTATGGCACTATGCTGCTTTATGCATCGCTGCCCATCGCCTTGATCACCCTGATTACCACTTGGGTTATGGCTGGAAAATTACAACAACAATACCCAGATGAGTTATGCGAGCATAATGAGAACGAAGAGCGTTTTGTACCCACAAGGCAACAAAATAGGGCAACTGTTATTTTTATTCTTGGCTTTTTTGTTTGTGTTGTTTATGGTTTAATTTTTCAAGCCCAAACCCCATTTGTAATTTTTGTAATGTTGTTTCTGGCTTTTACTACTGGATTTGCAAGTGGGCTTAATCTGAAGCGAATTTTTGATTTATTGATTGAAGGCATGGAAAAAAGTTTGCACCTGTTTTTCCTCTTTGTATTATTTGATCCGTTTATGGGGTTGATACAAAGTGCCGGTGGCTTTCATGCATTAACTGAAGTGTTTACTCCGTTAATGAATGTGGGTGGTAAACCGATGTTATCCATTCTGATTGGATTTACGGGAGCTTTCGGCATGCCGGGAGCCGCTGAGGCAACGATTAAAATGTTGTATCAATTGTTTAGTCCATCAGTAGTCCTTCTGCAATTGCCAATGACGGCGTTTGCCCTCTGCATATTATTTGCGACCCGTGTTACTAATTATGCGTATCCGGGAGCCAATATGTTTGCAGCCATGGGGTTTGCTGGTAGTGAAAACATAAAAGCTATGATTAAAAATGGGCTTACTGTTACTGCAGTGCAGGTGCTCTTTTTGATAATCTACAGTGTGTTTTTTCTTTAATCTTGGTGCTCGTTTAACGCATCAAGGAAATACTTGCCATAATGAGCCAATTTATGTTGGCCTACTCCAGGCACTGCAAGTAATTGTTCTGTATTCTTAGGCTTGCTTTCAGTCATAGCATGTAAGGTCGCGTCGCTGAAAATCATAAAGGGTGGCTTATTCTCTTCATCAGCCAATTTACGTCTTAAAGTACGTAAGATCTCAAACAAAGGACTGTTGCTGGCTTGTATTGCTCGTACTTCTTTAGTTTTCTTTTTACTGCTTTTCAGATCATCAGTCGGGATGGTCAGGAATATTTTTTCTTCGCCTTTAAGTAAAGGCAGGGCTTTTTCTGTAAGTTTTAAAACATTAAAATGACTGATGTCTTGCAGGCAATAATCCTTATGGATAAGTTGCCAGGCGAGCTGTTTCCAGTAGTTAGCTGATTTGTCTTTACCAATGCCAAAGGTACTTAAACTCTCATGGCCAAATTGTTTTATCTTATCTGAGGTGCTGCCGCGTAATACTTCAATAGTGTAAGTTAAACCATAGTTTTGGCGTAATCTATAAACGCAGGATAAGAGTTTTTGTGCATCAATGGTTGCGTCGGTTTTAACAGGAGGATTATCGCAGACGTCACAATACTTACATTCAGTATCACAAGGCTCATCAAAATAGCGTAATAAAATTTGTCGACGGCAATGCGAGGCTTCCGCAAAAGCAAGCATGTGATTGAGTTTATTAGTTTCTACACGTCTTTGTTCATCATGCGGTGTATTCACAATCCATGCACGCAGTCTGGCACTGTCTCCTGCATTATAGAGCAAGAGGGCTTGTGCGGGTAAACCATCTCGTCCCGCACGGCCTGTTTCTTGATAATAGCCTTCGATATTTTTCGGTAGATCATGATGCACTACAAAGCGGACGTTCGGTTTATCAATGCCCATACCAAACGCGATAGTGGCCACAACGATGTCAATGCGATCGTAGCGGAATAAGTTTTGTACTTCTTTGCGCTCTTTATGCGGAAGACCTGCATGATAAGCTCGTGCTTTAAAACCCATTTCCTGGAGTTTTTCTGCAAGGCTTTCAACGCTGTTGCGTGTGCCGCAATAAATGATTCCTGACTGTTGCTCTTCATGCGATTGTAAAAACTGATTTAATTGCCGCGCTGCATTGGTTTTAGGTACTACTTTGTAATGAATATTGGGTCGGTTAAAAGAGGCAATGTATTTTTTTGGTGTGTAGTTTAATTTAACAACAATGTCCTGGCGCGTTTGCTTGTCTGCGGTTGCTGTCAGGGCAATAATTGGAATTGCAGGAAAATGGGCTTTTAATAAACCTAATGCGGCGTATTCCGGGCGAAAATCATGACCCCATTGAGAAATACAATGCGCTTCATCAATAGCAAACAAAGAAATATCACATTCTTCCAAACGCTCTAAAAAGGATTCGCTAATGATGCGTTCAGGAGCAATATACAGTAAGTCCAGTTCATTATTATGCAATTGCGCCAAAACCTGTTTGGCTTCGCTACTGGTTAAAGATGAGTTGTAATAAGCGGCACGAATACCTTGCAAGCGAAGGGCGGTTACCTGATCTTCCATTAACGCAATTAAAGGTGATACCACAATGCCCACGCCATGTCTTACGATTGATGGTATTTGGTAACACAATGATTTTCCGCCACCTGTAGGCATTAAAACAAGCACGTCATGTCCGGCAATAACATCATTAATGATGTCCTCTTGAGGCGGTCTGAACGAATCAAACCCAAAATACTCCTTGAGGGCGGCAAGGGCATTAACATTGGTAGACGTGGTTGGTGTTACAGTTTCCATGTGATTTTTCTTTATTATTTTTTACAAGCACTTAATACTGGCAATCATAACATTATGGCTTGGAAATAAAAGCATTATCTTTGATATAAAAACGCAGTAATTTATCCGCCCATTCTTTGGCATAATCCACACCAATTCTTGGTTTTTCGATAATGCTAAGCGCATCCTGATTTTCTAGTGCCGCGATATAAAAGGAGTCGCTGGTTAAATCATGAGCGTTTAGTTGTTTGTCTATGTGCATGGCTCTGGAAAGCAGTCCTGGGCCTTGAGTGCGTCCTTGAATATTTTTGATGGGTTCCAGAGCGCGGAGTAATACGCCTGAACCTATGCCTTCTGTTTCGGTGACTATGTTGGTGCAATAGTACATTCCATAAATCATATACACATAAGCATGTCCTGCAGGGCCAAACATGACCTTGGTTCTGGGAGTCAAACCTTTGGATGTATGAGAGGCTAAATCATGTTGGCCAATATAAGCTTCGACCTCAACGATTTTTCCTATATATTGTTGATGAATAAGGTATTTACCCAAAAGTTCTTTAGCAACAGTTATGGTATCGCGTTCGTAAAATTCACGAGGTAATTTTTGAAACATAGTCTTCTATGGCGATGAAAAATTAGTAATAATAGTATATTAAGGGTATTGTTATACACAAATTTTCTAAGGATGGTTTATGGATTTTGAATTTACTGTAGAACATTTGGCTATTCGTGAGATGGCGTCAGATTTTGCACGTGATAAATTAGCTCCTATGGCAGACAGTTGGGATGACGACAGCCATTTTCCTATTGATGTATTACGAGAAGCCGCGGCCTTAGGTATGGCCGGTATTATGGCGCGCGAAGATATTGGTGGGGCGCAATTAACGCGTTTGGATTCTGCATTATTATTCGAGCAATTGGCAACGGGCTGCATCAGCACCAGTGCCTATCTTTCTATACACAATATGGTGACCTCACTGGTCGACCGTTACGCCTCTCCAGAGCTACGAGCCAAGTGGGGTCCTAAATTAACGTCTATGGAAGTTTTATCCAGTTATTGCCTAACGGAACCTGAGGCCGGTTCAGATGCTGCTTCTTTAAGAACTAAAGCTGTAAAAGATGGTGATTATTATGTGCTGAATGGTTCTAAAGCGTTTATTTCTGGTGGTTCTGTTAGTGATGTTTATTTATGTATGGTGCGCACTGGTGATGAATCACATCATGGCATCAGTTCTTTATTAGTTGAAAAAGATACTCCGGGTTTAAGCTTTGGTAAATTAGAAAAAAAAATGGGTTGGCGCAATCAACCGACCTGTATGCTTTATTTTGAAAATTGCCGTGTTCCTATCACAAACCGTGTAGGTGAAGAGGGCATGGGTTTTAAAATTGCATTGAATGCCTTAAATGGTGGACGGGTGAATATTGCTTCTTGTTCTTTGGGCGGCGCATTGGCTTGCCTGCGTTTAACTCAGCATTACATGCGTGAACGCAAACAATTTAAGAAGCCATTAAAAAGTATTCAAGCCTTGAGATTTTATTTTGCAGACATGCTCACTGAATATGAAACAGCACGTTTAATGGTTTATCGCGCGGCAAATGCTATGGATACCAATGATCCACGAGCGCCAATGTATTGTGCCATGGCGAAGCGTTTGGCTACTGATGTAGCTTTTCAGATTAGTGATAAGGCCATGCAGTTGCATGGGGGGTATGGTTATTTACGTGATTACCATATTGAGCGCATATTCAGGGATTTAAGAGTACATCAAATTCTTGAGGGCACTAATGAGATTATGCGTGAAATTGTAGCCAAGGCAAGCTTGGATGAAGAGCTTGTATTGGGCTGATTTTTTTGTTAACAGGAGTTACTTGATGAATTTGATTGAACATGAATTAGACAACCAGGGAATTTTACTACTTACTTTAAACAGACCTGATAAATTAAATGCTTTGAGCACTGAAGTATTAGCCACTTTGGCCGATTTATTAAAGGCAGCTAAAACAAATTCAGATGTTAAAGCCATTATAATAACTGGTAGCGGCAAAGCATTTTGTGCGGGCGCTGACATCAGCCGATTGGCGGAGTGTAATGCTCAAACAGGTTATGAATTTGCTTGTTATGGCCAGGAAGTATTTCGCTTGCTGGAAACTATGGGCAAGCCTTCATTAGCGGTAGTAAATGGCTTTGCTTTTGGTGGTGGTTGTGAATTAGCTGTTTCTGCAACATTGAGAATTGCGTCTACCAAAGCGCAATTTGGCCAGCCTGAAGTGAAACTTGGGGTAATTCCAGGTTACGGTGGCACACAACGTCTGGCACGTTTAATTGGTAAAGGACGTGCTTTGGATTTATGTCTGACAGGTCGATTTATTAATGCAGAAACTGCATTGAACTGGGGCTTGGTCAGTGAAGTAGTTGAGCCTGAAACTTTATTGGCTCACGGAAAAACACTGCTGCAGGGTATTTTAAGTATGGCGCCACTTGCTGTTGCTGGAGTGATGGAAGTTATTGATCACGGTTATGATTTATCGTTGACGGATGCGTTGCATTTGGAAGCGGTTCATTTTGCAAAAATATGCGCCACTGAGGACAAGCAAGAGGGCGTTTCTGCTTTTCTTGGTAAGCGGGCAGCTCAATTTAAGGGAAGATGATCATGACTGAAGAAGTTCTTTTTACAAAAGAAGGCCAGCTGGGATTAATTTTGTTAAACCGCCCTGGGGCATTAAATGCTTTGACTTTATCAATGATTCTGGCAATGCAGCGGCAATTAAGTCTTTGGAAACACGATGACAGCGTCCGCGCTGTAGTGATTCAGGCAGCTCCTGGCAGCGCTTTTTGCGCTGGCGGTGATGTGCGATCGCTTTATTATTCCGGCAGATTAAACGATTCCGAACAAATGCAGTTTTTTTGGCATGAGTATCGCTTAAATCAGTTTATTCATAATTTTGGTAAACCTTACATTTCGTTAATTGATGGTATGGTGATGGGTGGTGGAGTAGGCATTTCCATGCACGGAAGCCATCCAGTTGCTAGCGATCATTTTGTTTTTGCCATGCCAGAAACGAGTATTGGCTTTTTTCCTGATATTGGTGCGAGCTATTTATTAACACGTTGCCCTGGTTCTTTAGGTGTTTATTTAGGTTTAACTGGAAACCGTTTGGGGGCGTATGATGCGTTGAAAGCGAAACTTGTTAAGGCGGTTGTTGCCTCAGATCAGATGACTTCTTTGCTCAATGCCTTAAAGAAAAAAGATTTATCCGAAAATGCAATGGAGGAGGTTGATAAGTGTTTACGTGAGTATTCATTAGCTCCTTCAGAATCTGATCCAAGCCAGATTAAGCCTGCGATTAATGTGTGTTTTGCACATTCTTCTATAGAAATGATTAAAGCTTCTTTGCAGGATACTTCTGGTGTATGGCCAGTAAGTGTTGATAATGCTTTATCGCAAAAATCACCTTTAAGTTTGAAGATCACTCTGGAGCAACTTCACAAAGCCAAAGGATTAAGTTTGGAGCAGTGTTTGCAAATGGATTACGACATGGTCAGCCATTTCATGCACGGTAATGATTTTTATGAAGGAGTCAGGGCTTTATTAATTGATAAAGATAAAAAGCCAAAATGGCATCCTGATCGCTTGGATTTGGTTACTGAGCACATGGTGGCGGATTATTTTGTACGTTCTCATGCTGCGTTGGAGTGGGTGGAGTAAAACGATTCCGTCGTCCAGAGCGTAGCGAAGGACCTCCTGAATGTGGCTCGGTGCCATTTGAAGGGAGGTCCTTCGCTACGCTCTGGATGACGGCGTTGTATTACCTACTTCAACCAACTATTCAAAATATCAACCATTTTTTGAGCTTGATCCGCACTAGAAATATTGAATTTAGATTTTTGTGAGTATTGGTTGTTACGTTTTTGATAACGTCTGATGGCGAATTTGACTGGGCCAAAATCATTCTTGGCATTATCCCAATCTTGATATTTAAACATAATGGTAGTCCAAGCCCCTTTGCTTAATATTTGTTTATCAAGCTCTTTGGTTGTTTCTACGCCGTTTTCACTATATGCAATAGTGATGTCATCTATCGTTTCAGCCATCTGGTTAATACCTCAATAAATTAATTGATGGATTGTAGTCTGCCATCAACAAAAGTCAAGGTTACTGCAGGCTGATATTGACCTGGTTGATAGATCCATACTTGGGGTTTTTGCGCTGTTGGCACTATTTCGTTAATGTAGCTGTTATTTGTTACAGAAGGACTGCCGCAAGAATAATAGACTTTTTCTACGGGGTCGCCTATTTGAATGCTGTTCCCACCACAAATAGACGCTGCATTGCTGTCTGAGCTATTTAGGCGAATGTTTTTCACTTTTTTATTAACGATATCAATTTCAAGCTGCGCACCACCTGATCCTGTGGGAAGATTCCATACACCATAAAAAGCAGTGCTAGTACCTATATTATTATATATCAGTTGCTGCACTGGAATTTTTTGGGTCACTGGTTGATTTGATTCTTGTTGGCTTGCAGGTTGACCGCAGGCTGCGATCACTTGATCCACTGTCATACCAATATTGATGTACGCATGGTTTTGTGGGCAATAGAGTGATTGATCAGCATACAGGCTATAAGGCAAAATAAATAATGCCAAGCTGGCTTTATAAATCAATTTCATGATCTCATCCTTGTAGCTTTTTCCTACACTAAGTATAGTTCTTATTACAATAATCTCCAGGGCAGGTTGGCACTAATGAATAAAGTAACTACTTTGAGAAGCATGAGCATGAACATTGGGGAAAAATCAAAACCTGCAATAACTGGAATGATTTTTCTACCAAATTTCAAAAGGGGTTCGGTTAAAATATATAAAAAATCAGCGATTGGACTTCTCAAACCAGGATTTGTAAAACTTAAAACCAGGCGAATTAAAATAGCATAGAAAAGTAGATCACAAGGTTGGATGACTAAATCAGCTAACACGTAAGCCAGAAAATACCAAAAAGGCATAATGGTTTGAAACGCAAGCAGACTAATGATGTTTATTTTAATTACTTCCACCACAATTAAGACAACAAACGCCGCAATGTCGTATTTCTGACCAGGTTTTTTGGTTTTTAATAGCGATTGAACAGGGTTAACCAATGGATCAGTTACTGTATGAATCAGTTGGCTTAAAGGATTCAGGAAGCTGATACGAAAATAGCGCAGGGCGATTCGCAGCCAAAGACTGTAAATAAATAATGAAAAAAATAATGAAACAACAAATAATGCAACTACGGTTAAACCTGACATGCTTTTTTGCCTTAATTGATGTCAAAAGACCCTAGTATATCAAGGGACATTAGCTTTGTCGCTCACCAAAAATAGCGCGTCCAATTCGAACGATGGTCGCACCTGCTTTGATTGCTGGAGCTAAATCATCACTCATTCCCATTGATAAAGTATCCATTTTTAACCCTAATCCCTGATTTAAAGAATGCAGCAGCTGATTCAGCTGCATGAATACTTCGTATTGTTTTTGTGGATCATGTTCTGGTGGTGGAATCGTCATCAGGCCTCGCAGTCTTAAATTGGGTAATTGACTGACTGCCTGTACTAATTCATGGGCTTGTTCTGGTGGAATGCCTGATTTGCTTTGTTCGTCTAATAAATTAATTTGCAGACAGATATTGAGTGGTTCTAAATTTGCAGGTCGCTGCTCACTAAGCAGTTTGGCAATTTTTAAGCGATCTACGCTGTGTACCCAGCTGAAATGACTGGCGATGCCTTTGGTTTTATTGCTTTGAATAGGGCCTATAAAATGCCAGCGCAAAGGTAAATGATGTAATTCGGTTATTTTTTGTAGCGCTTCTTGATAGTAATTCTCACCAAAATTTTTAATTCCTTGCTGAAATGCCTCTGTAATGGCTGCAGCATTTTGTTGTTTACTGACTGCTAATAATAAAATATCACTCGGTGCTCGATTACATTCCAAAGCTGTTTGGTTTATAACTTGGGTGATGTGATTTAAATTGTGACAAATATTCATAGGGTGGTAGGTACTCTGGGTAAAAGTGTAACAATAGCAAAAGAAACAATGTTTGCCGAGCATCATTTCCTACGCTAATCTAAGTGATAGTCGTCCAGAGCACAGCGAAGGATCTCCTGAAGGTGGCTTGGTGCTATTGGAGAGGAGGTCCTTCGCTGCGCTCTGGATGACGGGGAATTGAGTGCAGCGAAGGATCTCCTGAAGGTGGCTCGGCGCTATTTGAAAGGAGGTCCTTCGCTGTGCTCTGGATGACGGGAATTTTTTTAGGAATAATTGAGCCATGGATATAGCAGAGTTATTGGCGTTCTCAGTAAAAAATAAATCTTCAGATTTGCATTTATCTGCAGGCTTACCGCCCATGATTCGTGTAGATGGTGATTTACGTAGAATTAATCTACCCGCTTTAGAACATAAAGACGTTATCAAAATCCTCTATGACGTCATGAACGATCGCCAAAGAAAAGAATTTGAAGAGTTTTTAGAAACCGATTTTTCTTTTGAGATTGCCAATCTGGCACGTTTCAGGGTTAACGTGTTTAACCATACACGTGGAGCAGGGGCTGTATTTCGCACGATTCCTTCTCTTATATTAAGCATGAATGATTTGGATTTACCGCCAATTTTTGAAGAGATGTGCAGTTTCTCAAAAGGATTGGTCCTGGTAACAGGTCCTACTGGCTCGGGTAAAAGTACGACTTTAGCTGCTATGATTGATTACATTAACGCTTCTCGGTATGAGCATATTTTAACAGTTGAGGATCCTGTTGAATTCGTACACCCCAGTAAAAAATGTCTGGTGAATCAACGAGAGGTCCATAAGGACACTCACAGCTTTAATGCAGCCTTACGCTCGGCCTTACGTGAAGACCCTGATGTTATTTTAGTAGGGGAGTTACGGGATCTGGAAACCATTCGTTTGGCTATGACTGCGGCAGAAACAGGGCATTTGGTCTTTGGAACCTTGCATACCAATTCGGCCACTAAAACCATTAACCGAATTATTGATGTCTTTCCTGCAGAGGAAAAATCGATGGTACGATCAATGCTTTCTGAGTCCTTACAAGCGGTAATTGCGCAGACTTTGTTGAAGAAAAATGGCGGCGGACGAGTTGCTGCTTTGGAAATCATGATTTGTACTGGAGCTATTCGTAATTTGATTCGTGAAGATAAGGTAGCGCAAATGTTTTCTTCTATTCAGACGGGACAAGCTAAAGGAATGCAAACTCTGGATCAACATTTGGTGGAGTTGGTTAATAAAAATATTATTTCAAAGCATGTGGCGAACGCTGCGGCGATTGATAAGAGTTTGTTTTAGGAAGAGTGGGGCTTGCTGTTGATTTGTCGTCCCCGCCTGCGCGGGGACGACAGCTTTTAGAGTCTGAACGTGTTCGGTGGTAATGATTTACTAAGCGTTCTTTTGTAATTCAATTAACTGTGGAATTCCAATTTCAGCCAGACCAAGCATTGTATTCAATTGATCACGAGTGAAGTTTTTGTCTTCCGCAGTGCCTTGAATTTCAATGAAGTTACCTGATTCATCCATAACCACGTTCATATCTGTATCTGCAAGCACGTCTTCAGCATAATCTAAATCAAGAACAGGTTGTCCTCTATAAAGACCTACAGAAACGGCCGCGATAAAATTAAAAGGAGGCATTTTACGGATTTTTTCACGATCAACCATCCAGCTGATTGCATCACGCATTGCAACACAAGCACCAGTAATGGCTGCGGTACGTGTTCCACCATCTGCCTGCAGTACGTCGCAATCCAGCGTTAAGGTGTGTTCACCTAAGAATTTTAAATCCACACAAGCTCGTAATGAACGTCCGATAAGACGTTGAATTTCCATTGAGCGACCGCCTTGCTTTCCTTTACAGGCTTCACGTTCAGAACGGCTATGCGTTGCACGTGGCAGCATACCGTATTCTGAAGTAACCCAACCCTGATTTTTTCCTTTAATAAAACGAGGAACACCGTCAATTACAGAAGCCGTACACAAGACTTTTGTTTCGCCAAATTCTACAAGGACAGAACCTTCTGCATATTTGGTATAATTGCGGGTTAATTTAATAGGACGAAGTTGATTCGATTCACGATTACTGGGGCGCATTGGATAATCCTCGCTAAAAAAGGCGATTATAACGCTTTACTCTTCGAGTTGCACCCTATTTACCGCTTGAATTCTGGAAGCTTTTAGATAGAAATTTAATCGAATAGTGTAAGGATAAAAATTATACGCCTCAACAATGAGAGCTCTCTGTCCAATCACTTTAATTTGCGGTATATTCGCGCAAGGTTTATTCATTGGTATTTTTATGCTTCAAAGTATGACTGCTTTTGCACGAGTGCAACGACAAATAGATGCAGGACACCTTAGCTGGGAAATTCGTTCGGTAAATCATCGATATTTAGATGTTTCCTTCCGCTTACCTGAGTCTTTTCGTTTTATCGAAACACAATTACGCGCTGTGTTACGCGATAAAGTCAGTCGCGGAAAGTTAGAGTGCCAGCTTAAGTATCAAGATACGGGCTCTGAAAATCAGACTATGCTTATGAATGTAGGTATGGTGAATGCTCTGGTTGATTTAGGGACGAAATTAGCTGCATCACATCATTTGGCTAATGATTTAGGTGTGAGTCGTGTGCTTTCCTGGCCAGGCGTAGTGCAGATCAGTACGCCTGATGTTGATGCCTTAGGGCAACAAGCGCTTTCTTTATTTGAAGAAGCAATTGGGCAACTGCAACAAGTTCGTGCCACTGAAGGCAATGCTTTAAAGGTTCATGTGGATGCGCGTTTGCAAGATCTTGGCAAAGAAGTAATACGTTCACGAGTTATTGTTTCTACCCAAGCACAGCAAGTGAAAGACAAGTTACTTACCCGATTGCATACGGTGCAACTTGAAGTTTCAGAGCAGCGTGTGGAGCAGGAAATTGCTTTGATTTTGGCGCGATTGGACGTTAGCGAAGAGTTAGATCGCTTACAGACCCATATTAATGAAGTAAGTCGTACATTAAGCTGTGATAAAATTGCAGGCAGACGCCTGGATTTTTTGATGCAGGAATTAAATAGAGAAGCAAATACGCTGAGCTCCAAGTCTGATTCAGTTGAGTTAACACAGAGCGCTGTGGAAATGAAAGTATTAATTGAGCAAATGCGCGAGCAAATTCAAAACATTGAGTGAGTATTATTGTGGGTGATTATTCAGGCAATTTATTTATTGTTGCTGCCCCCTCCGGCGGAGGCAAAACAAGTTTAGTAAAAAAGTTAATTGAAACTTTGGATCATATAGAAGTTTCTGTGTCACACACAACGCGCGCCATGCGCCCTGGTGAGCGTGATGGTGTTGACTATTTCTTTATAGATGATAAAGAATTCATTAAGATGGTTAATGATAATGCTTTTTTAGAGCATGCAAAGGTTTTTAATAACTTTTATGGAACCTCGATTGAGCAGATTAATGCCCGTTTAGCTTGTGGGATTGATGTGGTTTTAGATATTGATTGGCAAGGAGCAGAGCAGATCAGACGTTCTTTTCCTGATGCTGTGAGTATCTTTATTATTCCGCCGTCTTTGGACGCACTCAAGCAGCGCCTGACTAATAGACAACAGGATAATCATGACGTCATCAGTGATCGCATGAAAAAAGCACAAGATGAATTGAGTCATTATCCAGAATTTGATTACTTAATCGTTAATGACGATTTTGAACACGCGGCAATGGAATTAGGAGCAATTGTGATTGCAAACCGCCTTCGCGTACAGCGGCAGGTAAATAAACAATCAAAATTGCTTTCATTCCTGATGTCATCGCAGTAAGATACGAAGTTTTGGTTATCGGAGAATGCAATTATGGCACGAGTTACAGTTGAAGATTGTTTAGAACACGTAGCAAATCGTTTTGAATTAGTAATGGTAGCTTCAAAACGTGCACGTCAAATTGCGGTTCGTGGTGATCAACCTATGGTTGAGTGGGAAAATGATAAGCCTACTGTCGTTGCTTTACGAGAAATCGCAGAAGGTCTGGTAACCGCTGATATTTTAGATAAAGAATAAAACGTAGGGTCACCGCCATTAAGTTAAGAGTTTATCCCTTCCCCCACTTGTGGGAGAAGGGAAATAAATCCTTAACTTAATGGCAGTAAAACGTAGGATCCTAGTACTCATTATTTAAAATCTGAGCCGCGCTTTAGTGCGCGTTTTTTTTCTGCGCGGTTCGGATTATTTAATAAGCCAGATTCATAGGCTATTATTTAAATAAGAGTTTAGTTTTTTTAAAGCTGAATGATGTTGTTGGGTTTCATCACCCAATCTATGTACCGTAATATCCGAGCTGTAATAGAGTTGAAATACTCCTGTACCTGACGTGTTCAGCAATGGAGGAAACGGATATTGGCACAGGGTAAAGAGAGGTATGGCCATGTTAGACGTGAGGGAGTGCTGCGTGAGCTACTTTAAGGAGCTTGATGAGGAGCTGAAATGCTATCTTGAACAAGCCCAAATTGAAAAATGTTATCAAGCTTATTTGGTTGCTGAGAAAGCACACCACGGCCAAATGCGCCGTTCTGGTGAGCCTTATATCACTCATCCTGTAGCCGCTGCTTTAATCCTTGCGCGAATGCGACTGGATTATCAAACCATTATGGCAACCTTACTCCATGATGTAGTTGAAGACACCTCTGTTAGTAAAGAAGATTTAACCCGCCTGTTCGGTGAAGACATCACCGCTTTAGTTGATGGAGTAACCAAACTTACTAAAATCAAATTTGAATCTAAAGCAGAAGCCCAAGCGGAAAATTTCCGTAAAATGGTTTTGGCTATGGTCAAAGACATTCGTGTAATCATCGTGAAGTTGGCCGATAGATTACACAATATGCGTACGCTAGGCTCCATGCCTGCGGCAAAGCGCCGGCGTATTGCTATTGAAACTCTTGAAATATATGCACCCATCGCGAATCGTTTAGGTATGCACTCGGTGTATGTGGGTCTTGAAGACTTGGGCTTTCAAGCTTTATACCCCATGCGTTATCGGGCAATTAAATCCGCTGTAGAAAAAGCGCGTGGTAATCGCCGTGAATTAACTCAGACTATCGAGCGTGATTTACAACAAGCCTTGGCTCAGTTAAATATTCCTTATGAGCAAGTGTTTGGTCGACAAAAGCATTTATACAGTATTTACCGTAAAATGCGGCAGAAAAAGGCCTCATTTACTGAAATTACCGACGTGTTCGCGTTTCGGGTTATTACGGAAGACATTGATTCCTGTTACCGTATTTTAGGCGCATTACACTGCACTTATAAGCCAGTTCCCCAGCGTTTCAAAGATTATATTGGTATTCCCAAGGCGAACGGCTATCAATCTTTACACACCACTTTATTTGGTCCCTTTGGCGTACCACTTGAAGTACAAATACGTACTCGTGATATGGATAAAGTCGCAGATAACGGGGTTGCTGCACACTGGATTTATAAATCATCAGGTCTTGAAGTCAATGAAGCGCAATTGCGTGCCAGAGAGTGGGTACAAAGCTTATTGGAAATGCAACGCAGCACTGGGAATTCGCTGGAATTTATTGAAAACGTTAAAATTGATTTATTCCCTGATGAAGTTTATGTATTTACTCCCAAGGGGCATATTATGGAGCTGCCTAAAGGGGCGACTCCGGTTGATTTTGCTTATTCAGTGCATTCGGATGTCGGTAATAGTTGTGTTGCTGCACGAATCAACAGGCGTTTAGTACCTCTGAGCATTCCTTTATCCAATGGCCAAACTGTAGAAATAGTTACAGCCCCTGGAGCGCATCCTAATCCTACCTGGCTCAATTTCGTGGTCACCGGAAAAGCACGCTCCAATATTCGTCACTTCTTAAAAAGCCAGCAAAATACTGAATCCATTGTTTTAGGACGCCGCTTGCTGGAACAGTCTTTAATTGAATTGTCGAGCGATTACGCCAAAATCCCGCCTGAGTCTTTGCAAGCTATATTAAGTGATTTGCATTATAAAGCGCTGGATGATCTGCTTTATGCGATTGGTATCGGTAATCAGATGGCTATGGTAATTGCCAAACGTTTGGTGGTTACTCATGACACTAATGAACTGGATAAAGGGAATAAAGCACGTCCTCTGGCGATTAAGGGTACTGAAGGCATGGTCGTGCATTTTGGCGAATGTTGTCAACCTATCCCAGGCGACAGTATTGTCGGCGTCTTCCAGCAAGGCAGAGGAATTGTAGTTCACAGCAGTGATTGCATCATGCTAAAAACTTCACGCGTGAATCCGGAGCAATTTGTTGCTTTGCGTTGGGATGATAAGGTTGAAGGTGAATATTGGGTAGATGTTACGGTTGATGTTAAAAACGAACGAGGTGTATTGGCTTCATTAGCAACGGCTATTTCTGAGGCCGGTTCAAACATCGGAAATATTAACGTTGACCCACGTGATGGCCGCCATAATGCAGTGACTTTTTCGATTAGTGTGATTGACCGAACGCATTTGGCTCGTGTAATGCGACGGCTGCGAGCAAATAAAGTAGTCTTGCGTTTGTATAGAAACAAACAAGGAGATAATTAGTGCAACCGATACATACCAAATTAGCTCCAGAAGCAATTGGAACTTATTCTCAGGCCATACAATGCGGTAATACCGTTTATCTTTCAGGTCAAATACCCCTGAATCCGGAAACTATGAATATGTGCAGTGAGGATATTAGCGAACAAATAATTCAAGTTTTAGAAAATCTAGCCGCTGTTTGTAACGCTGCGGGTGGCAGTTTGGCGCATATTGCAAAATTAAATGTTTATTTGACTGACTTAAGTCATTTTCCTTTAATTAATGAAGCGATGGGGCGTTATTTTGTTGAGCCTTATCCTGCAAGAGCAGCTGTTGGCGTTTTAGCCTTACCGCGCGGTGCGCAGGTTGAGATGGATGGAGTCATGGTGTTACCTGATTCAAAATGATTAATCAAAAATACAGAGTTTTATCAATATGAGTATTATTTCCCTTCATGATGTGAGCCTTAATATTGCAGGCAATCAATTACTGAATAAAGCCGATTGGCAGGTACAGCCTCAGGACAGGGTTGCTTTAGTGGGTCGAAATGGAGCAGGAAAATCCACACTTCTGAAATTATTGCAGGGCGATATCACGCCTGATAGCGGGCAAATAAATCAGCTTTCTGGATTACGCATAGCAGGATTAACTCAGGAAGTTCCCGTTACTGCTGAAGAATCCGTTTATCACTTTTTAGTGAAAAGCTTAGGCGAAGTTGGCGAGGTTTTAGCACGCTTTAATGAATTATCCCAACAAAGTGATATGGATAAATTGGCTGCATGCCAACAACAAATGGATAATTTGCATGCCTGGGATAAATTACCGCAAATAGAAACTATGGCTTCTCGTTTAAGTATTCCGATGAATGAGCAGATGAGTAATTTATCCGGTGGTATGAAGCGACGTGTTTTATTAGCAGCCGCACTTATTGCATCACCTGATTTACTTTTATTGGATGAGCCAACCAACCATTTGGATATAGAAGCTATTGAATGGTTAGAATCCTATTTAAAAACCTTTAAAGGAGCCGTGTTACTGGTAACGCATGATAGAGAGTTTTTAGGTCAGGTAGTGAACCGTATAGTAGAGATTGATCGTGGAACATTGTATCAGCATGATTGTGATTATGAGACATATCTTGATAGACGCGAATCCATTCAGCAGAGCGAACAAAAGCAAAATGATTTATTTGATAAAAAATTGGCTGATGAAGAGGTATGGATTCGGACTGGAGTTAAAGCCCGACGTACACGTAATGAAGGGCGTGTTCGTGCGCTAAAAGCCTTACGTGAAGAATATAAAGCACGTCGTAATCAGTTAGGAAAGGTTAAAACTATTGCACTGGATGTCGCTCGTTCGGGTTCTGTAGTGATTGAAGCCAATCAGGTGAATTTCTCCTGGGGCGAAAAAACTTTGGTACGTGATTTTTCTTTATTATTAACACGTGGAGATAAGTTAGGAATCATCGGCCCTAATGGCTGTGGTAAAACTACCTTAGTGCGTTTGTTGTTGGGTGAGCTTGAAGCTGAGTCAGGTGATATTAAGCAGGGTACTTCACTTAGTGTGGCCTATTTTGATCAACTGCGCCGTCAACTTCAGGAAGATCAAACCGTAATGTATAACGTGGGTGATGGTGCAGATTTTGTCACCATTAATGGCAAGCAAAAACATGTTGCCAGTTATTTACGTGAATTTTTATTTTCACCAGAACGCTTTAATCAGCCAGTATCTGTTTTATCTGGTGGTGAGCGTAATCGTTTGTTATTAGCTAAATTATTCGCTAAACCTGTTAATTTATTAGTAATGGATGAGCCAACCAATGATTTGGATATAGAAACATTGGAGTTACTCGAAGGCTTGTTGATGGAATATCCTGGTACTTTAATGTTGATTAGTCATGACCGGGCGTTTATTAATCAGGTAGTAACCAGTGTTCTGGTTTATGAAGAGAATGGAACGTTTAGCGAGTTTGTTGGTGGTTATGATGAATATAAAATGCATAAAAAACAGCAACAGAAAGAGGTTTCCACAAAGGCTGCCGTTGCGAAACGTACTTCATCTACAACTAAATTAAACTTTAATGAGCAACGCGAGTTAACTCAGTTACCTCAGAAAATCGAGCAATTAGAAAAGAAAATTGCTGCCGTGCATTTAAAAATGGCCGAGCCTGATTTTTACCAACAAGAAGCATCAGTTATTGCGAAAGTAAGTCAGGATGTAGCTGAAGATGAGGCGAAACTGACGGAGTTTTATGCACGCTGGGAAGCTTTGGAAGAGCGAATGTAAAGGACTTGGTGCGAATGGTATTAAGTTAAGATTTTATCCCTTCTCCCGTTTGGGAGAAGGTGCCCGTAAGGGCGGATGAGGGTGTTGATTGTGGCTTGTACTAGCTTTTTTCCACGAGAAAAGCCCCTCATCCGTCGCTACGCGCCACCTTCTCCCACAAGCGGGAGAAGGGAAATAATTCCTTAACTTAGTGTCATTCGGATCTGCTGTAATTTCTATTAACGAAATGTAAGCGTCCCTAGATATTGTTGAATTATAAGGAGCACAGAATGTTATTTACTCTAGCTGCAGTTATTTTTATTGCCTCTATCGTCGTCTTTTTTTCACAAGAATTTATCCGGACATTTAAAAAAATGTATGCCATTAAGGGAGTGGCTTTATTTTTTCCTTTGATTGTTGCTTCATGGCTAGTTTATACGTTTGATTATTGGGTTTTATGGGCCGCGTATTATTGTCGTGAATTACTGGGGCAGGATGTAATTTATATAACTCGTATTCTTCCCTGGAACCAATGGGTTGAAGAAGCCGCTTTAATTATATTGCTCACTGCAGTGTCTGTGCTTCCAGTAGTTTTATTGAATTTTTGGTCTATTAGAAAAACTCATAAGCCCTATCCTTATCCTTATTTTACCAGTTCAGTAATTTGGATAATCTGTGCGGTGTTACTGACAATTTTCTAAACGAGTTCCTTTTTTCTATGCGAATTTGATTTCATTATTTAATAGGATGCTCAATCTTTGCATTCGGTGTATAATGACGCCAATTTATTTCCAGGTTGCGCCATGAATAAACAGGATTTCCATTTTGATTTGCCTCCAGAGCTGATTGCTCAATATCCATTAGACCATCGTAGTGATTCACGATTACTCACCTTTAATCGGGAGCGGGGTGAACACGGTCATCATCAATTCAGAGACCTTGCTGATTTTTTAAATCCTGGTGATCTTTTGGTAATGAATGACTCTAAGGTGATTCCTGCGCGGCTTTATGGACAAAAAGCTACGGGTGGTAAGGTTGAACTATTGGTTGAGCGTATTACTGGAGAATATACGTTTCTTGCGCACATCAAAGCCAGCAAAGCATTAAGAGCCGGTGGCATTATTCATTTGGAAAAAAACGGACAGCTTGAAGTATTAGGCCGAGACGATGATTTATTTATCTGTAAAGCCCATACAGATGTATTGGAGTTATTACATGGAGTAGGACATATGCCCTTGCCTCCATATATTACCCGCGATGATGAGATTGCGGATGAAGATCGTTACCAGACAGTGTACGCCAAATACGAAGGCTCTGTAGCAGCGCCTACAGCCGGCTTACATTTTGATGAGGCAGTTATTTCCAAATTACACTCTAAGGGTATTAACATAGCCTACGTTACTTTGCATGTTGGGGCTGGAACGTTTAGACCGGTTCGTTGCGATAATATTTTAGAGCACAAAATGCATCGTGAGTCTTTTACCATAAGCCCTGAGTTATGTGCAGCAGTACAAGCTACTAAAGCTGCTGGCAATCGTGTTATAGCTGTAGGCACCACGGCCTTACGAAGTCTTGAAAGTGCAGCACAAGACGGTGCTTTGGCTCCTTGCAGTAGAGACACGGAAATCTTTATTTATCCTGGATATCAGTTTAAAATTTGCGACGGTTTGATGACTAATTTCCATTTACCAGAATCCACTTTATTGATGTTGGTTTCTGCTTTTATTGGTCACAAAGAAGCAATGGCGCTTTATCAGGAAGCAATAGATAAAGAATATCGATTTTTTAGTTATGGTGATACAAGTTTATTGCTTTAGGCTCAGGAGATAGAGAATGTTGGCTGCAGTGCAAAATTTTATTCCGGTTGTAACCACCGAAGCCGGTTTGTGCCTTACCGCAGAAAATTGGAAGGAAGCAAAGGTTAATGCAGTATCTTACTCTATCGAGTCTTTATTACATAAGCCCGGGATTGCTTTATTAAACAGCCTACCTGATTTAGCCCACTATTTGGGTTGGTCCGGTTCGATTATTTTAAATGCATCAATGCTTGTGGCGAATAAGGAAGGTATTTATACCCTAAGATCTCCTTATGATGGTTCTAAACTTAAATTGACTGTAATTGAGGTGATAGATTTACTACTCCATTTAAAGCCTAACGCAGTCATTTTGCCTAAAAACTGTGCTCAGGATTATCCTCTAATTTGGGATAACTGGGTTGATTCGATTACTCCATTTCTCTCTGTTTCTGATCTGCAACGCCAGAATGTGCCAAGAGCGCATGGTGTTTATTTTAATTACACGAATGAATCGACTTTAGATGAGTTGGATAAATGGTCTCATTTGCCGCGTTACGTAGCAGGTGATTTTGAACCGGAGTTAATCCAACGGTTACGTGTTAAAGAAATTGAATTCATTGAGACGGATGAACCAGCAAAGGCGGCAATTAATGGCCGAGTGTATAGCCGCAGTGGCATGGTTGATTTAACTGATGGCATTACCCGCATGCAATTTGAGGTGATTGATCCAGAGTGTGCTTGCCCTGTATGTGCGCAGCAATTTACTAAAGCCTACTTTCATCATTTATTGCAGCATACGCCTTTATTATGCCAACGTCTGTTAATCCAGCATAATGTCTTTTGGATGGCTGAGTCTGGTAAATTAGTAAAAAACAGTTAAGCTTATAACGTTACCATTTTACGTCGTCCCGGGGGGGGGGGGGGGGGGGGGGGGGGGGGGGGGGGGGGGGGGGGGGGGGGGGGGGGGGGGGGGGGGGGGGGGGGGGGGGGGGGGGGGGGGGGGTTGTTTGGTTTGTGGGTTTTTTGTTAAAAAAACAAATTTTTT
>JARLJQ010000029.1 GCA_031291115.1 Legionella sp. | reverse complement strand
TAAATTATATTACTATGTTTTATAACTCAGTCCGACTGCACTCATACTTGGGATATAAAAGCCCAAATCAGTTTGAAATGCAGACGGATAAATTAGTAAGTGCAGCTTAACTGAGTGTATCAATTTACTTGACCACGTCACCGAGCCACCTCCAAGAGGTCCTTCGCTACGCTCTGGATGACATAAATATGTTCGAGTTCACGATATGAGTTCATCATTGACTCCTAATTTAGGCTACTTGTCATTGTCCTAATTGTTTTATTTTCACTTCGTAAACAAGCATATTTTTTCCCTGTAAAATGGATAAAGAGCAAACTTAGAGTGGCACAGATACTTATTGGAATGCCGGGATTTAAATGATTTTCAGAAGTTACAATCAAATAAGGCATCACGCCTCCAAATACAGTCAAACTAATATTATAAGAGATAGCTAGTGCTCTACCTCGTTGACGTAAGCGAAACTGAGTCACGATAAATGCGGGAAGTGCGGAGTTAAGCAAGGCTTGAATGATTGCGAAAAAAATTAACGCAACAACGCACAACGTGCTGTCTATTCGAGGCAGTAGAGTAAAAATAGCATAGGAAAACAACAAATAAAGTAATGAGGCAATTTTTATTTGTCTCATAACACCAAATTTATCCGCTAGAATTCCTGCAACTGGCAAAGTAATCAAATAAGTTAAAATAGCAATCAGCGTTATTAGAATAGATTGTTGATGAGAATATAAATTTAATGAGGTTGATAAAAAGGTAGGCATAAAAATAAACGTAATATAAAAAGCAGAAGCAGATAAATTGGTGACTATGAATGTTCCTATTAATTCCCGCTTATAATTTTTAATGAGGTCACTAAAACTCGATGTTCCATGGGTTTCGTTAGGAATAAAATCGTCAATTTTATTCCTAATAAATAACAAAATAAAACAACTCAATGCACCAATTAAAAACGGAATACGCCAAGCATATTGAATAACCTGCTCATGTGGTACCCAATAGAGAAGAAGAAAAATACTAAGGTTAGCTAATAATAGCCCCGCACTTCCGCCAACAAAAGCGAAGCTCCCAGAAAAAGCGGGCGATTTTTTCCCCTGCTCAACGGCCATAATAATAGCGGAAGAATACTCTCCAGAAATTGATAAGCCTTGAATTATTCTACAAATGATAAGACCTGTTCCATAATACATGGCCATAATGTGCGCAGGAAACAATCCAATTGCTAATGTAGCTAGACTCATAAATATCGTTGAAACAAGCAATACCTTTTTCCGCCCCCAATGGTCTATTAAATATCCAAAACCGATAGAGCCCAAAGGTTTAACAAGATAACTAACGCCATACGCTAAAACAGTAAACGTAATTGCGCTACTTTTTTCCTGAAAAGGAAAAAATACTTCAGATAATATCGGAATCAGTAAAGGAAACACTGTAAAATCATAAACCTCTATCAAGGTTCCCAAAAATGCAGAGATCAAAGTAACTTTTTTCATTTACATCTAAATAAAGTTTGGTTGGCTTATTGTAACACTGGACGCAAAAATTATCAGTATGGATTCTTTAAGAACAAATGACTTAAGAAAAGCAGAAGAAGATACGGTTACGATGATAAAAGGAAGCCAACCCACATCTTATATCAAGAACTGGGAACGTCAATACGGATTATTTTCATTAGAAATTGGATAACCCCCATTAATTCTGCTGTACCTATGATAGACAAGGTGACATCAACCCCTGTATAATTGGCCAAATAAAAGCCAATAAAGCAGATAAAATGACAAAATACCTCGTCCCTAAAGACTTAAAAGATCATACCAAAGGTTGTCCCGATATAGCTCATCAAGAATTGATTTTAAAAAAAATAGAAGAGTTGATTGCGGGCGAAGTTTTTTTTAAAAAGAAGCGGTTTGGTGAAAAGACGGTTTATACCTGTGATGCTAATTATGGCCATCATTATCACCGATTGATATTTGAGCGCATTGCATCGTCCACTTATGTCTGGAGAGCGGTGGCCTGGAATCATGATTACGGTAAAGCCCTTGCTTGGACACCGTTTACTGCGGAGATGGTATCTGAATTTAAAGAGATAACAAGTACTGTGGTGATGGAAGAGGATGAAGCGATCACGCCGTTTTTTTCTTACCGAGACTCCTGGTATGAATTAACGCCACTTCAATCAAAAATACTGTCATGCACCACGTTTCCGCAACTGATTGTAGGTCCTCCTGGCTCAGGAAAAACCTTATCGGCAATGGCTTTATTCCAAGAACAAGTACTAAAGCATCAGCAAGAAGGTATACGGTTATTATATCTTACAGGTGCGAAAGAGCTGAAAGACTCGGTTGCAAATTCCTGGAAAAAATGGATGCATCATACCTTTGGCGATAAGGTGATGTCTCATATTCAGGTTGAGTTTTTAACATTTGCAGAACAATTCAATGCCTCGCTAAGTGCAGGCCAAACCTTATTATCACATACAGATGCGATAGCGCGTATAGAGCGCTTCATTGGCAAAAACTCTGAATTAAGTGCTGAAACGATTTTTGGCGAGTTTTTGATTCATGCGCCTATGTTAATGATGGATGCAAGCGAACAGAAGGCGTTTGCCCAGTCGCGTTACAGCAAAGTAGGAATCAATAAATCATCAATAAAACCAAAACATTGGGAGTTTTTATTTACTTTATTTATCCGACTCCACAAAGAATTAGAAGCACGGCAAGAACGAGTGTTAGGGATTTCAGCCTTAGCACCGGTTAATGAGGCAGCCCAATTTGATTTAATAGTTGTTGATGAAGCTCAAAATAACACACTGGCTGATTTGTTAAATGCATACATGTATTCGAAAAATAATAGAGTACTTTTTTTAGGTGACAGCCTACAAAAAGGGAGCATTAAAGTATCGTCTTTGCCGCTCTTAGGCCCAATATTGCATGAAGCATTAAACATTACCTTAATACAGCACCAACTACCAGGAACCCATCGATTACGCCCTGCGGTGGCCTCAATGGCAGAACATTTGGTAGCCTTGTACACTCATTTAAAAGGAGGCTTAGCCGACAGCACCTCCTATTCTTCGCTTAGTCTGAATTCAGCACCGGTAGAAAAAGATAACTCCTTAAGTTGGCTTAAGCATTGCGGTGAAGACATGCAGCGCTTAGGCCAAAACGCGCACGCGGCAGCGCTCATTTTAACGGAGCAGGATCGCGCTGAGGCTAAAAAATTAATTAACGGCAATAACGTCTTTATGGTTCATGAGGCCCAGGGTTTAGAGTTTTCTGAACTGTTTCTTTATCTCTCAGAAAAAACCATGACCTCTTTTATAGCGGTAAGCCAGGCCATGCAGAAACAAGGTATTGATGCCGACAGTATCTTGGTAGAAATGACCGGTCTTTCCCCACAAAAAGGCATTGTGGATGGCCCTCATTTGGAGCTGCTTTCCATGCTGTATGTTGGATTATCTCGTACATATGGTGATGCCTGGGTTTATGTGGAAACCCTAGATAAACAATTAGCCCATCAACTCAAACCTTTTTTACCCTGGTTAGAATCTAAATGCACCTCAAATTCAATCAAGGCAGTACCAGGACATCTCAGTAGCAAGCAAGAATGGTTAACCGTGATTAATACCTTTATTCGCCAAGACAAGCTGATTCAGGCTCAATCGAATCTAATAGAGCATTTTGGCATGAGTGCATACGATGCCTCCATTTATGCTCATCATCAAGAAGATGCACTTTATAGTACCGTAGAGCAGTTAAGCCATTGGCTGCAATGCAGAAAAAATACCTCGTCCTCTGCTTCAGCAGCATCCAAAAATTTAGAGCAGGAACAAAAGGAAAATGTACAGCATAGCACTCCTCTTAGCTCTTCAATTGCGGCGAGCAGTTCTGCCTCTCCCATGCAAGCCGCCTCAGTCAGCACCAACAGTAGCCCATTAAAAAATAATGAAGCTGAGTGGGTTGATAAGTTCCTGGGAAGCTGTACAAAGCCGAATAATCTCAAAGCACTTATAGGGCAGAAAAAAGCAGCCGCTATGTTATTTCAGCATATAATGCCAAACGGACACTGTTTGTTTGTTAATATGTGCTTGTGCGGATTTATTGATGATGTGAAAGATTCTTTGGTCGGATTGTTTAAGCAGCCTGAAATTAAAAAAACTTGCTTATCTCTGTTTAAAACAGCGCAAAACAGCAACGACCCACTACTTAACTTTACGCTACATGCCGAGAAGGACTTGGCAAAGCTCCTGCAAATAAAAAGTCGTGGTGCCCAGCCGAAGTTATTAGGTGCTCTATTTAACTCAACGCTTAATCCACTAAACTATCTCCCCTATGTGATCGAAAAGACAGGGCGGCAAATGACTCCAGCGGATATGCGCTATCAACATCCGGCTGATGATGGAACTTTAGGCCCCTCTTTTTTACATCTTCTAGCGTTAGATGCGTCTATGTGGAGTGAGTTCTTTCAAGATATACCTCAAGAAAAAATAAAACTAATTTTAAAAAATGCACTCGCTACCACAATCACTACACCCGATAGGGGACAAGGTGAAAGTTTATTGTTTCGCTTAAGTCTGCTGCTGAAAGACAGTTTATGGCTTTGCAATAACTGGAGGTGGGCAGTACAACCCTTTCTTACGGTCTCCGAATTATTTGCTCAACCCAAAGAAGGCCCTGATAAAGGCATAAGTATTTTTTATCGTTTATGCAGCAGTGAAAACGGTATAATAGTTCTTGACTGGGTTTGGGATGAAATTAAAGTTTATCTTAATCAAGAGCGATTATTTACGCCAGTGACTGTAACAGAAGGACTATTTGAACATACTATCACTCCTTTTGATTTATTATGTTCTAATTCTGGTGGCCAAGCTTTTCTGCTTCAGCATTGGGATGATATTAAAGCACATATTGATTGGGATAAGTTCTTTATCCCAACTACTAATAGCCCTTTTTTTCAATTAGGCGTCAGTAAAGACGGCATGAAACTTCTTGTCCTGCATTGGAGTGACATTAAAACTCATCTTACTAAAAAGCAATTATTTGCTCCATCGTCTCGAGGTGAAACTCCTTTTTATTTTTTATGCAGCGTTACTCAGGCCCACCCCCTTTTAATTCAGCATTGGGATTACATTAAAGCACATATTAATTGGGCTCAATTATTTGCCCCAGTTAATGATGGTAGTCTTTTTACAAATTTATGCAGCGATGAAAGCACTATAAATTTGCTTGCCCAGCATTGGGATGATTTTAAAGCATATATTAATTGGGCGCAGATTTTTGCCCAAGACTATGATAGTAGTCCTTTTGCTCGTTTATGCCGCAACGAAGGCGGTATACATTTGCTTGCCCAGCATTGGGATGATTTTAAAACACATCTTGATGAGGAGCTGCTCTTTACCCCTAATACTCAAGGTATTAGTCCTTTTTTCCATTTATGCATCAATGAAGACGGTATAAAATTTCTTGACCAGCACTGGGATGAAATTAAGACAGATATGAAATGGGATCAGTTTGTTATCCTCGAAAATAAACATAAAAGTTCTTTTCATATGTTATGTCGCAGGGAAAGCGGTAGAACATTTCTTACCAAGCATTGGCATGAAATTAAAGCACACATTAATTGGGATCAATTTTTTGTCCGGTACAAAGATACAAGTCTTTTTGAAAAATTATTCATCAATGAAAACAGTATAAAATTTCTTACTCAGCATTGGGATGATTTTAAAGTTCATCTCATTCAAGAACAATTATTTAGTCCAGTGCCTGAAGGACGATTTAAAGGATTGACTTTGATTGATTTATTATGTGAGACACCTTGGTCCCAAACTTTGCTAACTCAGCATTGGGATGATTTTAAACCATACGTTGATTGGAATAAATTCTTTGCCCCAATGACTTATGAGCCTACTAAAGGCGCGAGTTCTTTTTATTGGTTATGTACGGAAGAGCAGAATATAAAATTTTTTTCCCAGCATTGGAATGAGTTTAAAATTCATTTAAATAGAGAACGGTTATTTGCCCTAGTGACCGCAAAAGGTGAAGATCACGGAAAAAGTCCTTTTTATTGGTTCTGTAGCACTCCTGCTGGTAGGAGTTTTATGGCAGCTTATTGGGATTCTAGTTTTTCTAAATTAGTTACAGACGAAGATATCAATAAGCACCCTTGCGGCACACTATTTAAGGAACTCATTACTGCTTCTTCTGCAAGTGCAGGCTCCTCTTCGCAAATACACGCGCCTGGTGCCTTAGGTTTTTTTGCTGAGTCTAATCAGGAAGAGAAAACAGATTTTATTGCAAATGCCCCCGCTTGCTAATGAAGCTGCCTCGAATAGCTCTAAGTTAACGCCAGTTCTGGATAAGAACACGATTAAATAGTTGTAGGTTGGGCTGTAAAGCCCAACAAGTGACTCGCCGCGACTTCAATTTAAGTAGTTTAGTGCCAAGAAGAAGCCGCTGCGCGCTCCTGTTGGGCTTTACAGCCCAACCTACAACGATTTTGACTTCTCTTATCCGAAATTCACGTTAACTAAGCTACTCGCGGTCAACCAAAGATCAACCCCGAGCTCAACAGCAATGGGACAAAAGTCAACTAGTTAAAGCCCGAACACAACGAATCTCAAACGGATTATTTTTTTCGGCAGTGGCCTGATTGGAGCCAGGGAGCTGGAGCCACACGACGCTACGTGAAGCGGTTGAATCTTCGATAGAACTCCAGTAAGTACCCCAAAGATTGGTCGCCGCAATAGGGAATATGTTATTTTGCATATTATTATTGCCGTCTGTACATGTCCGCCCGATACTAATATTCCCTAGGTCGCAAATAGATGGCAAATACCAATCAGTATAACCACTGATGGTAGTTTTACATAAACCTACAGCATAATTAGTACCTGGTCCGTACGTCACAAAAATATTATTGGTCGCGCAAGCACCATCGTTGATTGCATCACAGTTAAGCTGCCCAGGAATTAATTCTGCGGCTTCAACATTGGATGTATTGGGGCTTGGCTGAGCGACAGTAGATATATCATCAATTCCCCAAATTGTGATAAAACCGGCCGACCAAACCGTATTTACAGTACTTTGGTCACTCAAGCTAGCTACCTTTCCACCGATGCTATTGGTGAACGGAGCTGCATCATCAATTGTGTATATATAACCTTCTTGATATTGGCAGCCATAGCCTAGAATAAAAATATTGGCAGAAACCGAGTCTAATGATGTATCCACGGTAACCACACCGGGAGTAGGAAGTGTTACAGCGTCAATACAGCCCGATGTCGAGGTTGGAGTCGCTCCAGGATTAATGGTAATCGTGCATGACTCTCCAGAGGCTAATGTAGGAAGATTAGTGCAATCATCAAGAGATGAGGAATCAAGTGTCGCACCTGCCGGTAATGTAGGGGGTTGGACCGCCTTTACGGTCACAGAGCTTCCCGAATTATTGGTGAACGTGATGACTCTGGAAGCGCCGCCTCCAAGACCAGATAACGCCATGTTTGCAGGATTTGCATTTAAGGAGGTCCCTGTCGGAGTTGCAGGACTTGAATAAGTTACAGGACCGGTGCCACTTGCATTCGTGGCACTGACAGTGAAGGTGTAGGAAATGCCATCCGTAAGACCCGTAATGGTGCATGTGGTTGCGCTGGTCTGTTGGCAGTTAAGAACAGGAGTTGTATAGGTGGAGGTAGACGTTTCACCATACGATACCGTGTAGCCAGTTACTGCGCCATTGAGTGGATTATTAGGTGCAGCCCAAGTTAGCGTCACTGTACTTGGGCCTGCTGTTGCAATGACGGCCCGAGGAAACGCAGGTACAGTGTATGTGCCATCACCAAGTGGTGTTACTTGATTTGAGGCAGCAGATGCAGATCCGGTTCCTACGCTATTGACAGCACGCACCACAAAGGTATAAGCAGAACCATTGGTAAGCCCACTGATGTTTGTTGTTAGCACATTACCCACAGTTGTCGTCGGCTGTGCTGTTGCTCCAATATAAGGCGTAATAGTATAGTTGATAATCGCAACACCGCCTGTGTTGGCTGGTGCACTCCAGCTGACCGTGGCCGATGCATAGCCAGCATTCGCAGCCACGCTCGTGGGTGCGCCAGGTACCGTTGCAATAACCGTCACTGTAATGGGGGACGATACAGCTGATTGGTAGTTCGCATCCGCTGCTTTCATTGCCGTTACATCACAAGAGCCTACATTAGTACCCGTTAACGTAGCACCTGAAATGGAACAGTTACCAGGATTTGATGTCACTGCGTATGTCACCACTCCTGTACCCGAACCACCGTTCGTAGTTAAAGTCGATGTACCAGAATAAGGAATCGTGCTTGGAGTTGCAATTGCCGTGAGCATTGCTTGTGATGCTTGCGTTATTGTAATAGGAATGGAGGAGGATGTCGCCGATTGGTAGTTCACGTCCGCTGCTTTCGTGGCCGTTACACTACAAGGACCCACACCAGTAGCCGTTAACGTAGTGCCCAAAATGGAGCAGTTACTACTACCTGAGGTCACTGCGTACGTCACCGCTCCCGCTCCAGAACCGCCGATCGAAGATAAAGTCGATGTGCCATTATAAGAAATCGTGCTTGGAGTGGCACTTGCCGTGAGCGTTGCTTGTGATGCCTGCGTTATTGTAATGGGAATGGAAGATGATGTCGCCGATTGGTAGTTCACGTCCGCTGCTTTCGTGGCCGTTACACTACAAGGACCCACACCAGTAGCCGTTAACATAGTGCCCAAAATGGAGCAGTTACTACTACCTGAGGTCACTGCGTACGTCACCGCTCCCGCTCCAGAACCACCGATCGAAGATAAAGTCGATGTGCCATTATAAGAAATCGTGCTTGGAGTGGCACTTGCCGTGAGCGTTGCTTGTGATGCTTGCGTTACGGTGATGAAAATTGGGGCGGATGTCGCCAATTGGTAGTTCGTGTCCGCTGCTTTCAGGGCCGTTACACTGCAAGACCCCACACCAGTAGCAGTTAACGTAGTGCCCGAAATGGAGCAGTTTCCACCACCTGATGTCACTGCGTACGTTACCGCGCCCGTTCCAGAACCACCGCTCGAAGATAAAGCCGATGTGCCATTATAGGAAATCGTGCGTGGAGTCGCAATTGCCGTAAGCGTTGCTTGTGATGCTTGCGTTACGGTGATAGAAATTGGGGCGGATGTTGCCGCTTGGTAGTTCGCGTCCGCGGCTTTCGTGGCCGTTACGCTGCATGAGCCAACACCAATACCCCTTAACGTAGTGCCCGAAATGGAGCAGTTACCACCACCTGATGTCACGGCGTACGTCACAGCGCCCGTTCCAGAACCACCGCTCGAAGATAAAGCCGATGTGCCATTATAGGAAATCGTGCTTGGAGTCGCAATTGCCGTGAGCGTTGCTTGAGTGGCTAGTGTCGCGGTAACTGCTTTAATCACTGTTGGTGCGGCCTTGTAATCTGGATTCCCAGGTTGATTCGCAATTACATTACAAGTCCCGGTGCCTGAAGTTATAGTATAGGTCGCGCCACTATTCGTACAGGAGCCACCGCTACTAAAAATAATCGGTAATCCAGAAGTTGCAGTTGCTACCACAGTAAAGCGGCTGTTATATATCGCACTTGCCGGAGGTGGGGTAGTGACGATAATCGTTTGATTTTTCGGTGGACTTAAATGAAGCGCCGCTGATGCTGTATTACTCGCTGCAAACAAACAATATCCATTAGGATAAGGAGTACATCCAGTTACTCGGTAACCTGGGGTTAATACCTTGATTCCTACAGCTGGATAATGATGAGCTGCCGTCGTACTGATGCGTACATCCTGCGCCGAAAAATGATAGTTTTGGCACGATAAAGATCCTGTGCCATTTAAGCACAAAATTACATCGACTGCCGCAGGAGTTCCTGCTTCGACAATTTTAAAGAAAGGTGCCGTTTGGGCGAAAGCCAAGGGGCTAAGCAACAGTATTCCTGCAATCAATATATTTATGATTCGTTTCATTATCATTTGCCCTTGAGTTCTCACATTACAATTAAATACGTGCCACACAAAATACATCATTCACATAAGTAGCACCCATGCTCAGGTTATTTATGATCGGGGCGCTGTTGCGACTAATGGGGGCTCCAGTAATCTCCCGGTTGAAACACAACCTAGCCTTTTTTTAATGCAGAAAAAATAGATGGGATACTTGAAGGTTGAGAAGAATAAGTCTTGTCTCCATCAAAATCCTTTTTAAAATCAACCTCTTTTAAAGTACTTTAAACTTAAAAAAAACCTTTGTAAAGTCACTAAAATTCAATCTCAAACGCTTGATTGAGTTTTATTAGTAGTGCCATTAAAGTCAGGCATCATTGGTTTTAAAGGTGAATATGTCGTATTGATTAACTGAGTAAGCATGAAATGAATTAATAACATACTTAAGCTGGCTGCGACCGTTAACAGAATCGGCGTAGTTATCAACAAAAAAAGTCCCATGGGTAAAAAAACATTATTAAGCGTTATTTGATTTAAATCATTAAGACGCGCACCAGTCATGGCCGCTTCTTCATTTATTATTTGTTGAGAGTCCGCGCCATTCAATTTGAGCTGCTCTATTAATTGTTTGTCTTTTTCCATATCGATTAGCACTCGTAACAATGAGCTGCTTAAAACGATAAGCGATAAGATAGGTGAAAAAGGTATTGCTGATGTTACAAAAGAAAATACGCCGAAGGTTATCATCATCGATAAAGAAAAATATAAAGAGCGCAACATATTTAATTGTTTATGCTGCCATTCGATATCTAAATGAGCACGCTCCGTAGCAGTAGCGTTCTGGTATTTTAAGTTGTATTCCTCTTGGTCTTGTTGGTAACGAATAATCAGTACTAAAATATCGATAAGTTGTACCAGCGTCTCTAATTGCATTCCATGAAGGCCATCGGAGGCTGATTTACTATAAGATAACCAACAAAATTGAGTTAGATTAACAAGGCTCCACATGCAATCATTTAAAAGGCTGTAGTATAAATCTTTGCGTATTTTAGGATTTGTTTTTTCTTGAGACTCTATTAAAACAAGCTGTATCAATAAGCCAATATTGGCCGAAAATCGCAGCATATAAAGAGAAAAGCTCATAATACCCAAACTCGTATCTAAGAGCGCCAGATCTCTTTTATAAGGTTGCGCACTGCTTAAATAGGATGCTAAACCTTTACTACGCCTTACATGAATTCTTGTGGTGTTTAAATACGACACTTTATTGTTAAAAAAGTTTAATGTGGATTTCAAGCCAGGTTTTGATCTGCTACGTTCCTCATTGCTCATCTTCATTTCATCACTTCATAAAATAAATTCATAATAAGCAATTGAATCTGTCAAAAGGATGACAATCAGATTACAAAATTGTCATCTTACTCACGATATCAATTAGTATTTTTATGTTACAATTGGGCACGATTTAAACATAAAGACCTTATGCGACTGTTAATAGTTGATGATCAAAAAAAAACCGCTGACTTCATCTGCAAAGGATTTAATGAATACCAATTTCAAGCAGATGCAGTATACGATGGGGCTGAAGCACTCTACCAACTCGCTGAAATAAACTATGATGTGGTGGTTTTAGACGTGATGCTACCTATTATCGATGGATGGACTGTCCTTGAAAAAATTCGTGAATTAAAACCCTACTTACCGGTTTTGATGCTCTCTGCCTGCGACGATGTAGACAGCCGGGTTAAAGGGCTCGAAATGGGGGCTTATGATTACCTTATTAAACCCTTTTCATTCAATGAACTACTCGCCCGCGTCAAATCTTTGCTGCGCAGAAAAGCCCAGGATAATCCTGTTTTATTAAGTATTGACGATCTGTCTTTAAATTTACAAAAACATACCGCAACACGCGGTGGTAAAAAATTGGCTTTAACAGCAAAAGAATTCATGCTCCTGACCTTGATGTTGCAACGACATGGCGATGTGCTCTCAAGAACCATCATTGCAGAACAAGTTTGGGATATTCATTTTGACTCAAACACCAATATTATTGATGTGGCTATAAAACGTTTAAGAGAGAAAGTGGATAACGATCACCCCATAAAATTAATTCATACCGTAAGAGGAGTAGGATATGTATTGGAAGTTCGCTAAATCCATGTCCATCACCAACCGCTTATTGCTCTTATTTATTTGTTCTACGGTGTTGATATTGTCGGTTATTACTGGCCTAGTTTATCCCCCTATGAAAGAACTACTCCATCAGGCGCATTTGAGCAACGAGCATTATAGTTATTTACTAACGCAAATTTGTATTAAAAAATTCTTTATCGCCTTATGGTTTTCGGCCTTAATACTCGTTATCGCCTGCTATTTATTAGCCCAGAAATGCATGAGACCTATTAAAAATTTCTCTAAAGAACTCGCATCCATTAGCGCGTCATCTTTAAGTAAACGCTTGAATTACGAAGAAAATCCCCAAGAACTGCAAGAGCTCGCCAGCACGTGTAATGATATGCTGTTTCGAATTGAAAGTGCGTTTTGCCATATCAAACAGTTTTCAGCCAGCATGGCTCATGAGTTACGAAACCCCATTCACTATTTACAAACCGCCACTGAAATTACCCTGGCCAACCCACAAACAGTAGAAACCTACCAACAAGTTCTACAAACCCATCTTGAAGAATACCAAAACCTAACCCAACTTATAGACAACCTACTCTTTTTAACACGCTGCGAACGCGGTCAAATTCAATTAAATGTAAAAAAATTATCGGCAAACCACCTAATCAATTCAATCATTGAATATTACCATTCCATAGCACATGAAAATAAAATAGAAATCCAGGTTTTGGGTGATGCCCAAATCGAAGTAGATGAGCATTTATTTAAACGTGTTATTGCCAATTTAATCGATAACAGTTTAGCTTATACTGATGCGGGCGGAACAATATTAATAAGCATAGAAAGAAGAATGAATGAATCCATCCAAATAAAGATACAAGACAATGGAATTGGCATATCAAAAGAACACTTACCTCTTTTATGCCAAGGATTTTATCGTGTAAATTATGAAGCAAAAAATGAGAATGCCGGCCTGGGTTTAGGCTTAGCTATTGCTAAAGCCATCATGGAACACCATAAAGGCCAGCTGGTATTAAACAGTCAACCTGGTGTGGGTACTACGGTGATATTAAGCTTAAACTAACATGAGTTAAACGTAGCCTCACTGCCGTTAAGTTAAGGAAACTCCGTCGGATTGGCACCGAGCCATCTTCAGGAGGTCCTTCGCTGCGCTCTGGATGACGGATATAGTTGGACTTTTTAGCACAGCAAATAAAGCGCAGCGACTTCATCATCGATGTTTTCTGTTGGTTTACAAAAATTTGCGATAAAATAATTTAAATTAAGTTCAAAGGAACGAAGCAATGACTCCCACAGGAGAAGATAAATCTAGAATTAGCTTTGCAAAAAGCTTGATTCCTCTCACGATGGGTGGATTTAGTATTGGGATGACCGAGTTTCTAATGATGGGCGTCTTACCTAACATGGCTAATTCCTTGTCGATTTCCATTCCTACTGCGGGGCATTTAATTTCTATTTATGCCTTGGGTGTGGTTATTGGCGTACCTCTTATCTTGTCGTTTTCAAACAATTTTTCGCCGAAAAAAATCTTATGTGGCTTAATGCTGTTATTCGCACTGTTTAACGCCCTATTTTCTATAGCCCCAACTTACCCCCTACTTTTGCTGACTCGTTTTATGTCGGGATTACCTCATGGGGCTTTTTTTGGAATTGGTGCTGTCGTAGCTACTCAATTATCCAAACCAGGTAAAGGAGCCAGTGCCGTTGCAGTTATGTTTGCAGGGTTAACTTTGGCAAATATTTTAGGAGTACCGCTGGGAACCTTTATTGGCCATCATTTTAGTTGGCGTATCGCCTATTTTCTTGTCGCCCTATTTGGTTTACTTTCCTTGTCCTGCATCATCAAATGGTTACCCGATGTCACCTTAAAAACTTCTAATAGTTTTATTAACAGCCTCAAAATTTTTAAAGATACTGAGATATGGCTCATTATCGGAATTTCAGCAATTGGTACTGGAGGATTATTCGCCTGGATTAGTTACATTGCTCCCTTAATGCTCGATGTAGCTTTATTTTCAAATAATATGCTTACTCTTGTGATGATGATTGCAGGAATGGGCATGGCTGTAGGTAATTTAGTCGGAGGACGCCTTGCCGATTGCCACCCTCCTCTCTTAGTCACTGGTTTATTATTAGTCATCATGATCGCTTGTTTATTTATCGTGGCTCTGGTTAGTGAGAACAAAGTGCTCGCTATTATTATGACGTTCGTTACAGGGGCTATTGCTTTTGCGATTGTTCCATCAATACAAATGTTAATGATTCAGACAGCAAAAGGCTCTGAACTGCTCGCCTCATCTATTGTGCAGGCAAGTGCCAATATGGGTAATACTTTGGGTGCTTATCTAGGAGGCTTACCGATTGTGGCAGGTTTTGGCTATACTTCACCCGAATATGTGGGCATGGCTTTAGCCTTTATTGGATTAACTTTATGTCTGGTCATCAAGCTAAAACAAGCCCCTCTTTTAATTGAGAATATATAAATGTCGATAGATACCCTTTTATGCGGAACATACAAGCATTTTAAAAATGAACAACTGTATGAAGTTATTGGTCTGGCACATCATAGTGAAACACTTGAAGATATGGTGGTGTACAGAGCACTCTATCACAGTGATGAATTTGGGGATAATCAGCTTTGGGTTCGTCCTAAGCAAATGTTTTTTGAACAGGTTCAACATAATGGACAAACGGTTCCGCGATTTCAACGAATAGAGTAAATCAATAGTACAGAGAATAATGGCTCTATAAATAATAAGGTCACCATTGTGATGATAATTGATTGACGAGATCTCTTAATAAAAAGTACGACTTTTGGTCTATCCTTAATTAGATATAAATTTATAATGGCTGGCAAGGAACGCTCTAAATACGATTACAAAAATACAACAACATAATTTACCCCTCATAAACAAGGATGATATTCAAAATGAAAAAATCAATGAAGGCAGCAGTTGTCAAAGAATTTCAAAAACCATTAATTATTGAAGAAGTCCCCATTCCAGAACCTCAAGCAGGACAAATTCAGGTAAAAATAGTTGCTTCTGGTGTTTGTCACACAGATTTACATGCCGCCGAAGGAGATTGGCCAGTAAAACCAACGCTCCCCTTTATCCCAGGACATGAAGGAGTTGGCTTTGTTTCCGCCGTTGGTGCTGGTGTCACCTATGTCAAAGAAGGAGACCGAGTCGGAGTACCTTGGCTTTACAGCAGTTGTGGACATTGTTCTTATTGTTTAGGTGGTTGGGAAACATTGTGTGAAAGCCAATTTAATACTGGGTATTCGGTCAACGGTACCTTCGCTGAATATATTATTGCTGATCCTAACTTTGTAGGCCATATCCCGGAAAACGTTGATTCTATTGAAATTGCGCCGATCTTATGTGCTGGAGTGACGGTATATAAGGGTTTAAAAATGACCGATACCAAACCTGGGAATTGGGTTGTTATTTCTGGAATAGGTGGGCTTGGTCATATGGCAGTGCAGTATGCTAAGGCGATGGGATTGAATGTTGTTGCAGTGGATATTGATGATAAAAAATTAGCATTAGCGAAACAATTAGGTGCATCAATCACGATTAATGCTCTAACTACTGATCCAGTATCCTTCCTTAAAAAAGAAATTGGTGGTGCTCATGGAGTATTAGTTACTGCTGTTTCTCTAAAAGCATTTGAGCAGGCTCAAGGAATGCTTCGACGAGGGGGAACAGTTGTTCTTAATGGCTTACCTGCTGGCTCTTTTCCTATCTCCATTTTTGATATGGTCTTAGATGGCATTACAGTAAGAGGCTCAATTGTTGGTACTCGTCTTGATTTACAGGAATCGCTTACTTTTGCAGCGGAAGGAAAAGTTAAAGCAACGATAATGACTGAAAAATTAGAGAATATTAATTCAGTGTTTGAACAAATGAAACAAGGGAAGATTAATGGACGCATAGTGCTGGATATGGAATCTTAAGCACAAACTAATCAATAAAAGGAGCACCGCATGGCAATCCAAACCCAAAATCCTTTTGATAATAAAGTGATTAAATCATTTGATGAAATGAGTCATGAACAAGTTGAAAAAGCCATCTTCAAAGCACATCAGGCATTTCAATCCTGGAAAAATACAAGCTTTGCGACTCGCTCTCAATTGGTACATAAAGCCGCAGAGATAATGCGCCAGAAAAAAGAAGAATTTGCCCGTATTATTACTCTTGAAATGGGAAAATTGATTGCTGAAGCAAGGGCTGAAGTAGAGTTAAGTGCTGATATTTTAGATTATTATGCAGAACATGCAGAACGTTTTTTACAAGATCACAGCATTAAAGTAAGTCGCGGTGAAGCTTATATCAAATATTGTCCTATAGGGGTTATTTTTGGTGTTGAGCCATGGAATTTCCCTTTTTATCAAGTAGTCAGGATAGTAGGGCCTAATATCATGGCAGGAAATACTGTATTGATTAAGCATGCCTCCAATGTGCCACAATGTAGTATTAATCTTGAAAAAATATTTCATGATGCAGGTGCTCCTGAAGGAGTATTCACTAATTTGCTCCTTTCATCCAAGCATGTGAGTCAAGTGATTCAAAATCCACTAATTGCCGGCGTTTCGCTAACAGGAAGTGAATCAGCGGGTGCAAGCGTTGCTGAGACCGCGGGGAAAGCACTTAAAAAATCAGTTCTGGAATTAGGTGGGAGTGATCCTTTCATTGTTCTTGATGATGCAGACATTAATAAAACAGTGGAATCGGCCGTCTGGGGTAAAATGAATAATACCGGTCAATGTTGTGTTGCTGCCAAACGCTTCATAGTCATGGATAGTGTTGCGGATGAATTCATTAAAAAATTCAGTACACAACTCTCTGCTTTAGAGGCAGGAGACCCACTGGATGAAAAAACAACCCTAGGTCCTTTATCAAGCGAAGGAGCTGCCGTGCAATTACAAAAGCAAATAGACGAGACAATAAAGATGGGGGCAAAAGCGTTTATTGGCGGGGCAGAACGTAGAGGAGCATTTATCAATCCTACAATCTTGCTTGATGTCAAACCAGGAATGCCCGCTTACAGTGAGGAATTATTTGGGCCTGTTGCAACCATTTTTCGTGTTAAAACCGAGAAAGAAGCTATTGACTTAGCTAATGACTCTTCATTTGGTCTGGGTGCTTCTATTTTCAGTAATAATATGGAACGAGCTGAGAAAATGGCAGTTCAAATTGACAGTGGAATGGTCTTTATCAATCATCCAACCTGGACTGCACCTGAGCTACCCTTTGGTGGTACTAAAACATCGGGTTATGGTCGCGAACTTTCTGAGTTGGGAATTTTTGAATTTGTGAATAAAAAGTTGATTCGCAAAAATGATTACACCGATCCTTTCTAAAAATCTCAGATTTTCTATCGCCCGATAATAAGCTCCTCTGGTGATAGAAAATCCTCTATCTCCTATGCTCAGATCTCATTGACTAATGGTAGACGGAAGCTTCATTTGGCATTAGTGAAAAACTGGCTGGCAAGTAGGAGCGGGCTAAATCTGCGGGCTTGACTGCTTGTTTATATACTAAAGTCCCTAATACGGAGCCAGTAAATGTTTTGCTGATTGAAGCCAACTCAAACATCGTATGTTCATTAGGAGCAGAACCGCCCAAACGTTGCAGGCCGCAACTGATGTAACAGATTTGTTCTCCGTCATTAATATGCCGGTAAATACCAATAACCTCACCTAAAGTCTGTCCTGAAACTACATTTTGATTTTCTGTATTAAATACGTTGGGTGTGAATTGCATGATTTTTTGAAGCTGATTTTGGCAAAAAGGAGTTTGGTAGTCAGCAGTGGGTAATAAGGTACACGTAGAATCTGCGAAAGAGGAAAATGAAACTAATCCCATAGCCCAATACATGACAACTTGTTTTGTTTTAATCGTCATAAATTCCCTTCACCTCACTGTGTCGTTATTGGACAGTATGGCAAAATGAAATCACATTAGCGGTACTTGATATTTATTTCAATCGAGCATAAACCCAATCTATTTGTTCAATGAACAACCTATCTTGTTGCTTATTGGAAAAAAAACTTATTTTTTCATCATAATTTAATGATTAAACCACTCTTTATCCTATTGACAAAGCGAGCTAAATTTATTCAGACTGGAGAAAAGGATAAATAGGAGCAAGGAATGAAATCAAAAGTTGATAGAGCAACATTTTTCGGCCCCTCTTCATCTCACACCGTCACAAAAATGGGTAGTGATGCTGAACAGGATCATCAACGCACAGAAGCAGCTTTCCTAAAGCATACCGCCGCTGAGTCATATCATTATGTTCATGATCTGGTTTCAGTAGAACAGGCAAAAAAAGATCCTCTTCCAAAGTTAGAAAAATTTATTATGGATCCTGATACGATTAAGACAACCCATAATTTATTAACCCATCTGGAACTGGTGAAAGGCATTGTTTTACCCTCTTACACCCATTTAGCCAACTCGCACCAAGCAGAACGTATGTTCTTACCCGCTTATATGATCGTTGCCAAATCGGAATTCATTTTTGAATCGCCAACAGATATTGATGAACGTTTATTAAACCGTGCTGAGGAAATGCTCCAATCATTTGAAGCGCTATGCGCCTTCATGGGCACTATTTATATAAATGAGGATTCGACCACAGCATCACCTCTGGCAGCAAGTACGCCCTCAGCCGATAGAGTATTTGCCAATTTAAATGATAAACGAACCAAAAATGAACATCTTTTTAGGACCGAAGGTCGAGTCTATTTAGAAAAATTCCATCAAAAACAAGTTGATTATTATCAAATATTTACTGAGTGGGAAGTAAATAATCGCCATAAACTTGCAAAAATTTTAATTGCCAAATATCTGGATATTGAAACATATCGCTTTAAAGCGCTAAATAGCCTTGATCCAAGAATGTTGGAACTGTATGAAGGCTACGGCAAGCAACAAGAAACATTAAAAAGAAGAGTTCATTTTTTATTAGGTGAACCAGGGAGCGATAAGCTTACGGAAGAATTAAACAAGCGCCAAGCAATATTAGAGGAAAATAAGTGGGTCACGTCCCCTGCCGAAGCATTATTACATGAACTGGCCTTAAATCCAGACAGCGCTGTTGCGGCGCAATTATTTAAGATTAACCCCAAAAAAGATCTGAATACTGCAATCACCGCTTTAACTCAAACACCTCCAAGCACTGATTTACTCCTTGATGTATTTGAAGAGATTCGTGATGAGTTAATCCGTTTCACGCCTCATAACGCACGACAAACCGCCCGATTACAGTATTATTTTAATCGTATGTCGATGAGCAACGGAATTGAAACAAGTGGCCTGCATGAGGGACTATATAAAATCACTAGTTCCTTAATTAAAGAAATACGTCCATTGGCCTCTCCTGCGCGGGCACAAGAAATCAAGCTTTTTCTAGAACAAATGAATCGAATAAATATTCAGGAAGGCAGTGTTGAGCTGCTAAAACAAGCATTGGATTTTATTTACCACAAGTTATCGCAAACTAATTTCGAAGTGAATCGTTTTCATGCGCAAAATATCGTTCCTTATGAAGAAAGCAAATTTCAGGAACGACTGTCTAAGAAACAGTTTAACCTTGATGTCACATTAAACTGGATAGATAAATTCATAAGCACCCCCCAAAATTATCGACTGGATCAATCCCAATTATGCTCAAAGTACGTGGGGTCGTACGTAGCTCAAAGCTTATTGATTAATACATTACAGCAACCAGAACACTCTGTGTTACGCACTATTCCCGAAACCTTTTACCTTGATCGTTCGCGAATAGTCCGGTGGCATACTCAATATCAGCATCTTCTGCATACCGTATCTGCCTTAAGCTATATGGAAGAATATTGTCTGCAACAAGGTATTAAACTCACTCCAGAGGAGCTGCTGCAAGAAAAAAACCGTTTGCTTCAGCTTTTGAATACAGAAGCGCTCAGCACGCCCAAAGGAAAAGCAGATGATCTTGTTGCTGCTATAAATCGTTTGCTGAAAAAAGAAAATCAGGAATGCTCCCTTCTCGATAAAAACATCACTGCCTCATGGATAGAAAGCTGTTGCTCTGGAGCCAATAAAATTACCCCAGTGATTAATAAACGCCTAGGTGATTACTTATCTTATTACTCATTCAAAGGCCATGCGCCCCAAAATCCGGTTCTATTGGTGAGTAAATATGATTTGACCACCGAGCTAAATCATTTGGGTCAAGAAATGGTGCCTGTTATGCGCATTCACAGCAAAGTACATGGTGCATTTTATCAACAACAGGTCGAGCATCGCCTGTGGAAACCCTTGTTTGACGCTTTAAAACCTACCGTGATGCCAAAAGCATTACTCGGACTTCTTGCAGCAGAGCAAGAACACCTAAGCGATACTCATGCTTATCTTGATAAGTTCGTTTTTGTTTTAGGAGGTCTGGCATTAATTCAACAAACGGTTACTTATTCTGATAGCTGGAATTTAAACCTGACGATTAAAAACTCTGAATTAAAGAGATTGGCGGATTCATTTGGTTTAGTAGAGATGATACACGCCCCTCGCGCGACTAAAGACAGCATTGAACATAAATTAATGGAATTGATGCAGCATGTTGCTGACGAATATGAAGTTCCGTATGAGGCATCTCAGCAAAACAAAATAGCCCATATGCTGCATTTAGCCAAAGAAGGAAAATCCCCCGTTCGCAGCTCGTTTATGGATGGAGTAATTTCTATTTCAAAAAAATCAATCATTAAAAGTAATGAAGAGCTTAATCGTACTAGTTTAATTGAGGAGTTTAAGGAAGAAACCACGTACATTACAACAAGAATAAAGGAACACATAAAGGCCACTAAAGAAGCACTTCTGCCTGATGATGTGGCTCCCGAAGCAGAGATTATTCCTTCTATGCGTACTGGGAACGACAAGTTACATATGTAGGCTCGAAACTCCGTCATCCAGAGCGAAGCGAAGGATCTCCCTTCAAATGGCACCGAGCCACGTTAGGGAGGTCCTTCGCTTCGCTCTGGATGACGGATTTTTTTGCTGTGCACCGTCATCGCTCAAGAATAACGGCATTGGGATCTTATGGATGAGGTTTTGCAGCACCTGCACTGATGTCAAAATTTAAAAATTTATTTACAAATTGTTCGGACAGTTCAGCATCGGGAATTGGGCGGTACGAAGTAGGAGTACAGAAATATTGTGGCGTATTATCTATGTCTATGTATTTGGCTAATTCGCGCATAATCGTCATCCCTGTTTTATCATGGCAATTCATAATTGCAAAATATTCAGGGGAGTTTCTCAGAGTTACATCTAAAACATTATCTTTAAACGAAAGTAAAATTTGTAATGGCCAATGATCCTTCGCATTTGCCCCGTATTTTTTCTTAAATGCAAACGCTTGTTCTTCATTTGCAAATTTTAATTTTACCCAATACCATTCCTGCTTATCATTATAATTTTGAGTTACTTTCAAAACGCCCGTTAAGCCCTCAGCAGATAATTTATTTGATGCTTTTACAGCAAATGTACCCATTTGTGACAGAGAAACGACACTTGATCTTGGTTTTGGTGCCGCACTACTGCTCGCTGCAGGTTGAGATTGAGCTTGTTCTAATTGCCGCTTTAGCGCTGCGTTTTCTTGCAGCAATCTATCATGGGACATTTGCATCGCTTGAGCTTGGTGAGATGCTTCTTGTTGTTTCTGTTCTAGTGATGTTTGCAGAGCACGAATCATTTGCGCCTGCTCTTCCATTTTAGTCACATTATTTTGGAGCAACTTATCAAATTGAGACACATGCCCATCAAGCAAATTGAGTTGATGCGTTGTCTCACTTTGCCGACCTTGCAATTGACTGATTTGCAGCTTAAGAAAAGCAATGTAGTTACCCGAGTTAGTAGCTCTTTGTTCATAAGCCATACATTGTTTGTTTAATCGTTCCCATTTATTTTGAAATTGCTCTTCGGAAACTGTTGTAGGCATAGGATTAAAGGTGGCGTCATAGTGTTGACGTGACTTTTCCATTATCAACGTGTCGTGAGCTGTTTTCATTCGCCCAAAAATTTCTGAAGCGTCTGCTTTATCTCCCCCGGAGATTACCCAGGCAACCGATTTATCAGGATGCCATAACTTAGCCACTCTCCTATAAGCCTCTTTTATTTCCGGTGTAGTTGCTTTGGGTTGCAGATTAAGTAATTCATAATGTGACACGACTGGCATTTCAAACCCCACTCTGGCTTTATTTTGCCCAACTATAGCATGGGTGCGATATTTTAGAAAGATGGGTCTACGCTAAAATAATACATTCTATTTTTAATGAGGAAATACCTGAACAAACAATTTAAAAAAATATGACCATTGTGTTATAATTATGCCCATTCTCGATTTTGATTGTTCTGTGAGGTATCCGTTGTTAAGTGTTGTAGAAAATGAATTATTACTAGAACGAATGAGATCTGTCTTAAAGGCTCAAGAGCCTAATGCAGTTATTAGTGAATTTCTATCTCTTATTAAGAATGGAACCCATCAGAAAGCATTGCTCTATGGCTGCAAAGAATGCAAACCTCAAGACGCCAATCTTTTTAGGATGATTGCCATTTTACTATGGCATGCCCCACAAACCGAATTAGATCTTAATAAAAAAGATGAACAATCAATAGCGGCTATTCAGCATTGTTATACTAATCAAAACTCTGATTTATTAAAACTTTTAATAGGATGGGGAGCATCTACCGAAGAGATTGACGCGGGTCATGAGCATGATATTTACTCACGCTTAACAACGCCTATAAAAGCTAAAATTAATTCATCCTTAACTCCAGATTTTAGCAAATTATCAAATCAGTTGAATGCATTATTTTTATCCCCTGCGTTACCAGATAAAAATGATATTAATACGGATAAAGAAAACGAATTATACGACAGCGCTCGCCTCATGTTTATTAATCGCACGATTAATTTCATCCACAGCCATCTTAAGAGCGACGCGCCCTCAAGTATCATTAAGTTTCACCCCCTCCCTGCAGAGGCTATGGAACTCCATAATTTTAAATTATCCGTGTTAAAGTTAGCCCTATTTAGAATAGCCAAAACTGCAGCTAATTTATCAGGAGCATTACGTTCTTATTACAGTAAATGTTTTCAACCAGTACCTTTTTCATGGACAACGTTAGAACAACTCAGTTTTTTTGAATTATTGTATGACGGAACAGTTAATTCCGTAATTGAAGTTCCTACTAAAGAATGGCAACTAGATGAAGAATCTCGTTATATTGGCGCTAATTTTTTAAAAAAAGGTTGGGATATATTGTATCTATCAGATCGATTTATTCCTTTAATATTAAATGACTTAAACAGCTTGAAAGATTTTTTTAATACCATGTCGCAACAAATTCAAATGAATGAACGCGTTTTAATTGAGCCCATTCAGTTACAGAGTATAAAGGCGATGACAAGCTATATTGAGAACAATCGAAGCTTAGCGCAGCTAGTACAATTAACCTCATTTCAAACTAGTGCAACCAGTTTAAAAGAGTTAGCGGAAGTAAAAGCCGAAGATGCTGCCGCTTCATCCTCTATGCCCGCTCGTGACGTGGTTAAACCAAAAATAATGACTTTGATGGAAAAACATGCTTTGCTGAGAACGTTACAATACATAGGTGATTTTACTAATGGCAAAAAATTATCCTCCGCCTTTTACAAGTTAGACCCTAGCGTCGATTGGCGTGCACTAATCATTATCAGAGATGCTATTGCTCATCAAGATGAACGTGATTACAAATATCAAATAGATTCATTATTAAATGATCCTGAGATGTTTGAGGGAATTATTAACGAGGCGCGGGATTTACATAAAAGAATTGCTGCTCTTATTATTAAGCAAGAAAAAAGAATCGGTATCTATTATGGCGATGCAGAAGAATTTTGTGAGCGTGTGTTACGCTTGGAAAATGAAGAACATGAACCTATTCCAGAAGCAGCTCCTCCAGTGTTTCAACCACTTGTCACGCAGGAAGAACAAAAGTTATTTATTCAAAAATTAACAGCAGCAAACATTGATGCTCGAAATCCAAATAAATTGGATCAAGTTAATTTAGATAAGTTAATAGATGACTGCACTCTTTTATTTACAACCGAAAAAGAAATTTCTAAACCTGTCTTTGGAGCTATGTTAAAGCCAATAGCTTATCTTAGAAAAATTGGCGCTGATGAAAAGCTGCTTTATGGGAAATTAAAGACCATCTTAGATAAAGCAAACACACCGCAAAAATTAGACTATAAAGAAGTGATCGAGCAACAACAAGCTGCCGCCAATCTACGCGAAAAAGAAAAAGATAATAAGTTAGTGGGACTCAAGTTAATCCGTCAATTGAGTAAAAATTTATTACAAGACCCCCAAAATGAACACTTATTGACTATGTTAAAAAGAGTCGACGCAGCGCTCGAAGCTACTGATAATATGTGCCAATTTTTATTTGAGTGCGGTTATTTTCATAAGGATCAGAGCGATCTTATCACAGTAGAGCAATGGGACGCATTTAATCAAAAAGAAGGCCGCCTCACCTTAGTTAACCATTTAAAAAGTAATGACGTATTAAATAATGCTATGGAATATAATTTTGGACAATTATTACAGCATCTGGATAGGATTAGAACGTGCAAAAAAAGTCCTCTTTCTCCATTAATATCATCAAATTACGAGCAGTTAAGAGCATTAAGAAATTATATAGAGCATGGTTCTCACTTTTATGATTTTGCACGTTTTGTAACCTCGAACAATAAAGCCATAGGTGCTCGATATAACATAATATGCAAAGGACTTAATTATGTAGTGGAATTACGTAAGTACTTGCATGAGCTAAAAGATGTATTAACAAAAGAATCTATTGTTAAAGAAGATTCGGCAGAACAAAAAGAGTCCCTTTCCCCGGCATCAAGAGCAGGAGTGCTGCGACTTAGTATTTTCGTACCAATTCCATGTGCTCGACCTAGACTGGAGTTTTTCGAAGAGGAGCAAGAACAAAGTTCGCCAAAATGATAAAAAAGAGATAAGGAACAAAAAGAAAGAGTGCCCCTATTTTGGTTAAGTTGAGTTGCTTGGTTGATACTTAATGAATTTATATTTCAATAAAAAATGGCCAAATAATGTACTCTCAATAGGTACTTAGGTATAATGCCCAAAACTATTTTCAGCTAAGAGTGATTTATGACTATTCGTGTTCTTTCATTTGATTTTGATGGTTGTCTTTTTAACCATCATTACCTCACTTCTCAAGAAAAAGATGTACTCACTAGCAATGCGGCTTTTTTAGATAAAATTAAACAAGAAAACCTGACCTTTACAAAGGCGTATACTTTTATTGGTTCTAATCGACAATCGAGATATGTTGATGTGATAAATTCAAAAAAGTCCGGGTCAGAATCTTGTTTTCCAGCGATAAAGAAAGTAAGTGATTTTTTAGGTACGACTCTTGATCCTTTTATTCTTGCTGATATCTACGGTGATGCGCCGGATGGAATCTCATTTGCGCAAGCAATAGATAATGATTATAGGGGAGCACATAACACTTGGATGTTTGATGAGTCTAAAGTAACCCCCTTGTATGCACAAATCCATAAGATGGCTAATGCAAACCCTAATGAAAAAATCATATTCGATTTTTATGATGACAGGGGAAATAACATACTAAAAAAACAGATGCTTGAAAAGCTGAACGATTTTTTTAGTAAAAACCCGAACTTAATACCGTCCAACGTAACGTTACGTTTAAATCATTATATCGGATGGGATGTTACTGAAATCGCAACGATCAAAGGGATCGGATTTATTGATGTGAATTACAGAAAAACGGTTAAAGATTTAGCTCAGCAAGCAGTAGCAGGAAGTAACAATGGAGTAGAGGAGCCACTCAATGTTTATGATCATGCGAAACCTGAACTGTTAGCAAACAGAATAGCTCTTTCAGAAAAAATAATTAGTGATAAGGTCAAATTTACTGCTGCCTTGAACGCAATAGCAAAGAAAGCAAAGGAATTAGGAGAGGATGGCGATAAACTTTATAATATTGATGCCTCTATACAAGCACAAAGTGACGTCTACTATAGCTATAAAAATGCTGCAAGAGCGGTTCACCAACTTCATACTAAGCTTTCCAATGCCTACATTGCCTACTCAGTAAATAGAGATGAATTGCTCTTTAAGAAGACTACCGATGATGCAATTAAAAAAGCAATGAACTCAGAACTTAAAAATCATCGTGGCCACCTAAAACAAATCCTCGGTTATGCGGGGCTTGCTGTGCTTGCTGTACTTACAATTGCAACTGCCGGTCTGGCTTATGCAATTGCTGGTGGAATTAATTATGCGGTCAATCGCCAATTCTTTTTCTCCACAACGCTTAATACGGATTCAATGAATAAGGTTCTTGATTTGCAAGAAGCAATCGATGTATTGACCGCCTCACCAGCAGCTTAACACAGAGAGGTTGCGAAGCTTTGTTGTTGAACATCGCACGCGCTCCACGAAACAAAAGTGCTCAATTATTTGACATGGCAGAAGGAATTACTATACTTTAAGTGTAGGATTTAGTGCAGTCAATGTGCTGAAGCCAACGACAAAGACCACCTTCGGGTGGTTTTTGCCATTTGTAATTTTATAATGTTCTTAGATGTCGATTAGAATCATTCTTATCTCAATCTGGATGTGTCCGGAACAAATTCAGACTGGAATCTTCTGCTGTATGCATCTCGAATCATATCAAATGTATTCATGTAGCAAAGCGTACTCTCTATCATCACAACAGCTTTTTCTGCCGATTGTAAAATACTACTATCGTCAGTAGTATTCAGCTCATAAAGATTCGTATCCCCCAGACAGATCCCTACAAAGCCATCAAATGGGTCTTGATACACTAACGCCCTCATGAACAAAGGATACAGTTGGAATATCTAATCCAAATACATCAAGCGGCACATTGTTTGGCATAAAAACCTAAAGTTTCATCACACGCCACAACATTCATTGCAGCAGCTTAGCTGTCCTCACGAATCCTGGTTGCAAGCAACCAGACTACATTCTGTAGCGCATCGCCGCAGCGTTCTCATTCGCTCGCTCCTCTCTGATTCCCTGCGCATACGGTGTATTAGGATGCTCTCGAAGAAAAGCGCTTTCTCGCTCGTAACGTTCCACAGCATCGGTACAACCCCGTGGGTCAATATTACTCTCACCGCCATTCCAACGATATCTGAGACTTAAAGTTCTCCGTAACCTTGCTGGCTCAGGAGGAAGTTGCGGTTCTGAAAAAAATCTTTGCGACAAAACAGACATAATGACCACCTGAAATCAAAAAAATATTCTTTCACTAATCCGTTGATTTGTCAAAATAGTTGCTTCCAGTTAGTCTGGCAGCATGAAAACGTAAGTGATCCTCGATAAAACTGGCAATGAAATAATAACTGTGGTCATAAGCTTCTTGCATCCGCAAAGTAAGAGCAACTCCTGCATTCAAACAAGCCTGTTGAAATAATTCAGGCTTTAACTGCTCTTGCAGAAAAGAATCCTGCGTGCCTTGATCAATCAAAATAGATTGATGCGGCCATCCTCGGGATTGAACCAATGCACAGGCATCATACTCATTCCAAAGAGCTTTATCTTCCCCTAAATACCCCATAAAGGCTTTTTGTCCCCATGGGCATTGTGTTGGCGCACAAATAGGAGAAAATGCCGATACAGAGTGATATTGTTGCGGATTTTTCAAAGCCAGAGTAAGGGCTCCATGACCGCCCATAGAATGGCCGAAAATGCCACAGGCTTGCTCATCCAGTGGCAGATGCTGCTGCAGCAATAAAGGCAGTTCATCACGAATGTAAGTCGCCATTTGGTAGTACTCTGACCAAGGCGCTTGCACTGCATCAAGATAAAAACCCGCGCCCACACCAAAGTTATAGTTCTCATGGTCACCAGGTAAATCAACTCCTCTAGGGCTGGTATCTGGCACTACAAGAGCCAGACCCAATTCTGCAGCTACTCGTTGCGCGCAAGCCTTTGTTATAAAATTTTGCTCATTGCAGCTTAATCCAGAGAGCCAATATAAAACAGGAACTTTTTGTGTCAGTGCTTGTGGCGGTAAAAAAAGACCAAAACGCATGGTGCAACGCGTTACAAAGGATTGGTGCTCGTACACACGTTGCACGCCCCCAAAACATTGATGCTCCTCAATAAGCTTCAAAGTCATTTCATTTGCTCCTTATATGCAGACTAAAAAGTAACTACAGAACGAATTGATTCGCCACTATGCATCAAATCAAAAGCCTTATTAATCTGTTCTATAGGTAAAACATGGGTGATTAAATCATCAATATTAATTTTTCCATCCATATACCAATCCACAATCTTCGGTACATCCGTCCGGCCGCGGGCACCCCCAAAAGCAGAACCTTTCCATACTCTGCCGGTTACTAATTGAAACGGTCTAGTCGAAATCTCCTGCCCTGCCCCTGCGACACCGATAATGGTTGAAACACCCCAGCCTTTATGACAGCACTCAAGCGCCTGACGCATTAATGTAACATTCCCTACACACTCAAAACTGTAATCCGCACCGCCTTTAGTTAACTCAACAAGATGAGCAACTAAATCATCACCAAAATCTTTAGGATTAACAAAATCAGTCATGCCCATTTTTTTAGCCAAAGCCTGACGCGCGGGATTAAGATCAACACCAATAATCTGCTCCGCACCTACCATCCGTGCACCTTGAATCACATTAAGCCCGATGCCTCCTAAACCAAATACAACAACCTTCGAACCCGGAGTAACTTTTGCAGTATAAATCACCGCGCCAATACCGGTGGTAACACCGCAACCGATGTAACATACCTTTTCAAAAGGCGCATCCTTGCGAATTTTAGCGAGCGCTATCTCAGGCAATACGGTGTAATTGGAAAAGGTGGAGCTGCCCATGTAATGAAAGATTTTTTTACCATTTAAACTGAAGCGACTTGTACCATCAGGCATAAGTCCTTGTCCTTGCGTTACACGAATGGCTTGACAAAGATTTGTTTTTTGAGAAAGACAGTATTCGCATTGACGGCATTCAGGTGTGTATAAGGGAATGACGTGATCTCCTGGCTTAAGCGAGGTAACTCCCGCGCCAACCTCAACCACAACACCCGCACCCTCGTGTCCTAAAATCGCGGGAAAAAGCCCTTCTGGATCATCTCCAGACAAAGTAAAGGCATCGGTATGACAAACGCCTGTGGCTTTAATTTCCACCAAAACCTCCCCCTGTTTTGGCCCTTCCAGATCAACCATTTCAACGCTCAATGGTTTGCCAGCCTCATAGGCTACTGCTGCTTTTACCTGCATTAAAAATTCTCCATAAACTATAAAGACATCCGTATTTATTGATCAAGCTTTGCTTGAGGGCGAATAATTTTGTTAATCCGTTCGGAAAGCCAGAGTAAATAACCTTTGATTATTCCATGCAAGCGTTTTTGATGGCTGCGGTAAATAAAATCATAAGTATATTGAGCAATTTTACCTTGAATAAATCCCCCGGGAAACATGCCGTATTTGCCCAAAGAACCAAAGGCATTGTATTTACCAAGCGAGACAATCCCTCCTAAATGACGGTAAGTAAATGGAGGCAAAAATTTGCCTTCCAGCCAAAGAGGAATGTATTTGATTAAATAACTGGCCTGCTGGTGTGCTACCTGAGCCGTAGGTGGCAAGGTTGCATTTTTGCTGGTATCTGTAGGAAAAGAAGCACAATCGCCAATCGCAAAAATACTGTCGTCCAGCGTAGTTTGTAAGGTAGGTTTTACGCAGAGCATGTTGTTGTTTGCTGTAGCCAAATGATCCATGTTCTTTAAAAAATCAGGACCTTTAACCCCAGCTGCCCAGACCATTAATGTAGAAGCTAAAAACTGACCGTCTGATAGTTGAAGCCCCTCTTTCTCAGCTGCCATTACCTGCGTATTGGTATAAACATGAATACCTAGTTTTTTAAGTTGTTCTTCCACTGCTACAGAAATTTTTTGAGGAAATGCGGGCAGCAAAAATGGGCCATTTTCAATCAGATTAATTTGGATTTTTTTATTTAAATCAAAGCGATAACTTTCAGCTATTTCTACAAGCTGAGCTAATTCAGCGACTAACTCCACGCCTGTTGCACCACCACCAATTACAGAGATAGTCAGTGGATCATTATTCATCGCGCAACGAAACAAGTGCATGCGCACCAAACGATTAAACATTCGTGCCTGGATGCGGCTGTCGATAAAATAACAATATTGAGCAATACCAGGAATATTAAAATCATTAGCACAACTACCAACTGCCATAATTAAAACATCATAAGGTAGAGAGCGTTTTTCAACAGCAACCGAGCCATCCATCATGGTAATAGGTTCAAGAAAAACTAATTTTTTCTCACGGTCGATACCACTCATCTCTCCTGGAGAGTAAGTAAAATAATGCTGGCTGGCATGAGCAACAAATGAAACTTGTTGTTGGGATAAGTCATTAGTCCCTGCGGCTATTTTATGTAAAATGGGTTTCCAAATATGGGATGAGTCTTTATCAATCAGTGTAATAATGGCTTTTTGAGTGCGTCCTAATTTATGCCCCAATTGCGTTGCGAGTTCCATTCCAGCAACACCACCACCCACAATAACTATATTCGGTTGTTTCGACATGTATTGATACCTCGCAAAAAGCGATGTTCTATAGAGTATATCATTTTCAATAAATAATGAATCATTCTGGGGAATTTTGAAGGTTTAAAATCACGGGATCTGGACGATCCCGTGAGCCATTAAATAAGCTTATTTTTTTAAGTAAACAGAAGAAGTTACATTATCAAAAGTAGCAGTTTCCGAATACCATAAATGACCATTAGAAACGACTGCCAAACCAATGTAAATTTCTTTATTCATTGCAACAGTTTTGCTGTCAATACGAGTCCAGTTAATATCATCTGGCGACATATAAGTAGTGAATAAATCACCTTTTCTAACCACTTTTACCCAATAAGGAGTAGAAGGTATTAACGTACCATACCCCCCCATTTGCACACCTGTTGCTGGACGTACTTTATAAGAAACATTTTTACCACCGGGTTTTGGGTTAACTAGAAGAGCTACGTATTTTGAATTAGATGCCAATGATTCACGCATCATTACACCAGCACTAGAATAAGTTTCTGGTAAATCCACTCGCGCTGAAATAACCGAATCATTTTTTACTTTTTTATAAACAAAAGTAAATGAATCATTAACTCCATCCAGCTGATCCCCATAGCTTCTTACAATGAACGTGCCATCAGAATAGCCTGACTCGCCAATATAACTCATAGCATTCAACGTAATATTTTTGCTAATCCAACCATCAGGTAATGATGCAGGAACCACTTCAGTTCGAACTACGGACTGAGTCTTGTCTGCATTATCAGTAAGACCGTAAATAATCCCTTGAGTACGGATTGTCTGTTCGTCTAAAGAACTGATTCCCGTAGGGTAATCCATGGCAATGGCCGAATCATCAAAAGACGGCGCACGCAAAATTTTCCCAACGACTGAGGCATTAAGAATCATATCGTTATTAGGCATGCGATAACCATATTTCCCTGGTGGCAAACTAGTATTTTGCGGTGTGGCTGTAGTCCAGTTTTGGCCATCCCAAATATGCCAGATATTATCAATAGAGATACCTGGTTTACCGTTTTTATCAATTACAAGACCAACTGAGGGACCAAAACCAGCAGGAGTTGTACCACTATCAGCAACAATATCCGCTGTAGCTGGTAAATTATCAATTGCTCGTAATGGCAAGCCCGTAATCACCGCTCCATTAGCTTTTTTCCAAGTTTTACCTGCATCATCAGAGAACGCATAAACTACACGATTTAAACCGGTTAGAGTAGTTACCGTGTTTGTAGTTACCGTAAAATGCATCCGATTCGAGCTATCAAATTTAAACTGCGCTTGATAATTTTGAAACCAATGATTTAAACCTGCATCTTCCCAAAAAAACACCGGGAATATATTGTACATGTAAGTTTCTTGATGATCCGCAAGACCACCTATAGAGGTCCAAGTTTGCGCTGTCACATCGTATTTATAAAGACCTACAGCCATTTGTCCAAGGCTATTCAAGGATTCATAAGCATGAACTTGTGAAGAATAATAAAGCTCACCAAAGTTATCCGTAAAAAATCGCCCCATCATCCAACCGCCACCAGGGATAATGGTTTTAGCATTAAGACCACCAGCAAAAGCAAAACCACCAGAAACATTTTCAGGCTTTTGTGATTTCCAATATAAAATACTTTGTTTTTGATATCGGGCAGGATAAGGAATAATCACACCGGTTGATATTGTAATATAATGATGCATGTCTCCAGTCACATGGAGGTATCCGTTTTTATCAATCCCTAATGAAAAACGGTGATGCCCATCAGGTTGAGCCGTATAATCAGCCCCAGTATCCAAAGGTACTGTTGTAGAAACCCCATTTGTAATTTGTGTGACCCATGGACGAAATTTTTGATCTACCCATAGATAATAAGTACTGTTATTAAAATGTACTACTGGCGTATATGGCTCATCAAGAGTAAAGCCAGCAGGACCCGGAGTTGTAAATTCAACACTGGTTTTCACAATATTCCCTTCTGATTGTGCCCAACTGCTTTGAGAGGAGAATGCGAAGATTAGTGCAGACCATTGAAAAAAGAAAAATAGAAAAAATTTAATACGTTTCGTATAGACCATCCGAATATCCTTATCTAATTAATATTATTATTGGCTAAAGCCATTTTCATCCTAACATAGTTTTACAGCAAACGTAGGCTGGGCTTTACAGCCCAGCCTACTTCTATCTATATAGTCCTGCATACATGCACTCGCCTGTTTAATTATTCTCCCGTGTTGATTTTTATTAACTCAACTATACTCATAGTACTGGAAAAAAATCGCATCTATTGGAGCAATCATGCACATTACAAGGAATATGTTAAATAAAGCTGTAGATGCCCAAATTATTACTAAAGAACAAGCGAATAACTTAATTGATTTTGTAAATAAACTCCCGGAACAAAGCCCTGGTTTTAATTTAACGAATGTCCTCTATTATTTTGGAGGCATGATTGCGATAGGTGCTATGAGCCTCTTTATGACCTTAGGCTGGGGCTATGGTGGCTGGGGAATTTTAATTCTGTCCCTTTCCTATGCCCTTCTAGGCATTGCCCTGACACACCTGTTACACACTAAAGGCTATACTGTTCCAGCCGGAATTTGTGCTACCTTTGTCGTCGCGCTAACGCCTCTGGCTATTTATGGCTTCCAAGTGATCATGGGTTGGTGGCCGGATAATATGCCCTATCAGGATTACCACCGCTATGTTCGATGGAATTGGATATACATGGAATTTGGTACTCTAGCTACAGGGGTAATTTTAGCATGGATCTATCGCTATCCATTTATGATAATGCCTATCGCAGTCACTCTTTGGTACATGTCTATGGACCTGACCTCCATGCTTACTGACGGAAATTACGATTACCAGCTGGCAGCTCAGGTTTCCATGTATTTTGGCTTGATTACGCTGTTAATCGCATTTTGGGTGGATGTTCGCTCCAGCGATTCAGCTGATTATGCATTTTGGCTTTATATATTCGGCATGCTGGCCTTTTGGGGTGGCCTAACCTCACAAAGCTCCGACAGCGAATTATCTAAGTTTTTCTATCTGTGCATCAATTTATTGTTAATTTTTATTGGCGTAATTTTAAATAGAAAAGTCTTTGTTATCTTCGGAGCACTAGGTACCTGCTGCTATCTGGGACACCTTGCCTTTCAGGTATTCGAATTCAGCTACTTATTTCCAGTCGCTCTGACCCTTCTTGGCGTTGCCATTGTGTACCTTGGTATTTTATGGCAAAAACATGAAGTGGCGATGACCCATAAAATGCGTTCGATACTGCCTAAGCCACTTAAAGAATTGCTGGAAGCACGAGACCGTTTATAAAATTGAAATTTAGCGATTTAATTAATACATATTTACCAGAAGAAGGATGTTTTTATGTATGAAGATTTAATTAATCCTTATCAACCTAAAAAAGACATCGCTTCAATACAGCTAGGAGGAATCCTTGTTGAAACTAAGCTTTTAAAAACCGCGCCGGTCAACATAGTATTGAAATCGCTTAATCGTCATGGTCTTATTGCCGGAGCCACCGGTAGTGGTAAAACAAAAACCATGCAAGTGCTTTGCGAGCAATTATCTCTGGCTGGAGTACCAAGTCTTGTGATGGATATCAAAGGAGATGTCTCTGGATTAGCAATGCCGGGTCTGGCAACCAAGGACATAGAAAATCGGTGTAAATCCCTGAAATTAGCTTATACACCCCAAGAATTTCCCGTAGAACTCTTTACTCTAAGCACTATTCCTGGAATCCCTTTACGCGCGGATATTGCTGATTTTGGTGCTTTATTATTTTCCCGGATGTTGGGTGTTAATGACACACAAGCCGGTGTGGTCACTATTCTTTTTGAATACGCAAAAGACAATGACATGCGGCTCATTAATCTTGAAGATCTAAAAGCCTTGTTACAGTTTATCCAGAGCAAAGAAGGCAAAGCTGAAATAGAGTCTCGTTATGGCAGCGTCGCGACCACCTCCGTAGGCGCTATCATGCGGAAAATAATTGAACTGGAATCTCAAGGTGCTAAAGATTTTTTTGGTGAGCCTGCATTTCAAGTAGATGATTTATTGCAATACACTAGAAACGAACAAGGAATTATTTCAATTATGCGTTTAATGGACATGCAAGACCGTCCACAGCTGTTTTCAACCTTCATGTTGAAATTACTTACCGATATTTATCGCCAATTCCCTGAATTAGGTGACTCCGATAAACCCAAATTAGTTATATTCATTGATGAGGCACATCTTATTTTCAAAAATGCCAGTAAGGCATTATTGAATCTATTGGATACGATGGTTAAATTAATCCGTTCCAAAGGCGTTGGCTTGATCTTTTGCACGCAAACACCTAATGATGTTCCTGAAGCGATTTTAGGTCAGCTGGGATTGAAAATCCAACATACATTGCGCGCGTTTACCGCAAAAGACCGCCAAGCAATGAGGCTCGTCGCTCAAAATTTCCCACCATCTAAGTATTACGCTACAGAGGAGTTATTGACCTCATTAGGCATTGGTGAGGCCTTAGTAAGTGCATTGGATGCGAAAGGACAACCCACCCCATTAATTCACTGTCTAATAAGGCCTCCAGAATCAAGGATGGGCGTCTTAACTGAAAGCGAAGTGAGCCAAGTATTAAAAGGTTCGCGTTTGTATCAAAAATACGGCCGCTCTGTAAATTCACGCTCTGCAGCAGAAATACTGGCCGAGAGGAAAAGTAAGGAAGTAGCAGATACTCCAACAACAGAACAACCCGGAAGTATTGTTACTACTACCACAACGGTCTTAACCTCTATCAGTAAAAATACTCTGGTAAGACAAATCGTACGGGATTTTTTTCGCTGGATATTAAAAAACCTGACTGGTCGTAGCCGCTGAACAATGTAGTTGCGACACAATTGCAGTAAGTGTTTTCCTTATTAAACCAAAGCCCATCCTAAAATTTTTGGTAAAATCAAACTTTGCTGATCTCGCCCTAATGGCTTTGGCCATTCATTGCCTAAACCTCATTGAATGGGTTAGAATAATTTTCAATAAAAATAGGATGTTAAACTATACAAGGGATTGCATGTCACACTTAAAAGATAAATTCAACAAAATATTTCTTCTTTGCTTGACAGGGCTCAGTATGCAAGCAACCTTTGCCGATAGTCAGCCTAAATTCACCATTGTACCTACGACAGTAACATCCATTGAAGTCCTTTCTACGGATACGTACACCGTGCAATACCGAGTCACCAATCAAACTAAAATAACTCGAACGCTCACCATGGTGCCCATTAACAGCATCAGCCAGAAAAACAGTGACGTAGGTTCTTGTGCAAATCCTTTTACCCTGTCTAGCAAGCAATCTTGCTTGTTAACGCTCAGCATCAATGGTCGTCAACTTCCAGTTAAGGGAATACACGCAGGGCCTGTAGTATGTAAAACGAAGGGAAGTAATGACAATAGTCCGGATCCTTTGCTTTGTTCGCAACCCTCAGCGTCTGCTGCCTTGAATATAGTGACAAAAGCTGCCCCCCCCGTGATGGTCACTGCAGGTTTCTATACTGCAACCAACACAAAAACGTACCCCCTTGTAGCAAAAAGCAGCGATGGTGGTGGAAGCTGGAGCTACACGATTGATAGTACAACAACGCAACCCCCGGGCCTTAGCAATCAGGGGGCCTTTCTCACTGCTAATTGCAGTGGCCAAATCTGTGTGGTCGGTGGAAAATATGTAGTTAATTCAATAACTTACCCCATAGTAGCAAAGAGTAACAATGGGGGGGCAAGCTGGAGCTATACGATAGATAGTGCAACAACTCTGCCCTCAGGCTATAGCGATAATGGTGCATTAAACAGCGTCAATTGCAGTGGCCAAATCTGTGTGGCTGCGGGAACCTATAAAAATACAAACAACAAAGAGTATCCCTTATTGGCAAGGAGTGGCAATGGCGGAGCAAGCTGGAGCTATGTGATTGATAGTGCAACAACTCTGCCACCAGACTTTGACATTTTTGCCAGCTTTGCCAGCACCAATTGCAGTAGCCAAAACTGTCTGGCTGCGGGCGTCTATTTCCCTGTGGACGGCGGAACATTCCCCCTCTTAGCCAGGAGTGGTAATGGGGGAATAAGCTGGAATTACGTGATTGATAATCGCCCTGCAACGCTCCCCAAAGACTTTGGTAGTATTGGCGAATTTAAGAGCACCAATTGCAGTGGCCAAATCTGTGTGACTGTGGGTAACTATAATAGTAATGGAGCGCAGATCCCCCTCTTGGCAAGAAGCACTAATGGCGGAGCAAGCTGGAGCTACGTGATTGATGGCGCATCAGCTCCTCCCTCCGGCTTTAATAATGACGGGAGCTTTAATAGCACCTATTGCAGCGGCCAAATCTGTGTGGCTGCAGGGCAGTATACTGGTGCAAACAACATAATCTACCCACTTTTGGCGAGGAGTGGCAATGGTGGAGCAAGCTGGAGCTATGTGATTGATAAGTCAGTCCTCCCTTCAGGCTTTGGCAGTGGTGCTATCTTTTCCAGTGCCAGTTGCAGTGGTCAAACCTGTGTGGCCTCGGGGTTCTATCTGGACAAAAACGACGTAATATATCCCCTCTTGGCGAGGAGTGGCAATGGTGGAGTAAGCTGGAGTTACGCGATTGATAAAACAACAACCCCACCTCCAGGTTTTAGCGGTTCTGGTAATTTTACCAGCTCCAATTGTGATGGCCAAATCTGTGTGGCCGCGGGGTTCTATGATGGAGGCGGTTTTGGCGCCCCTCTCTTAATGAGAAGTGCTGATGGAGGAATAAGCTGGGCCTATGTCATTGACAGTCGTCCCTCAACTTTGCCCGCAGACTTTCATAGTGGCGGCTTTAACGCTGTTAGTGTCAGTGCAGTATCGTCATTATTACCTAATGATTTGAGTTTCTTGAATCCCTCATTCATTCATCAACCTCATCAAGGCGTTCTCAAGAGGCATTATTAGTAATACTAATTAGCGGGAGCGGAGTCTATTCTTTCACAGTACTCCGCTCCTACTTTCTCATTACAAACGTTTGTCTCTAATTTCAACACGCAAGTAATATTCCTATTAGCTACCCTTGTGTAAGATTTTCTGTGGCCATAACCGCTAAGCTAAGTACTCCTTATATAAAGAGAATTTAAGCAATGAGGTTTTAGTTATCTCTCTCTAGAAAAGATAAAATAAAACCAAAAAGGCTAAAAACGGATCAGCGTGCTATACTTAAAAATAATGGTTCGCATGGAGGACGTCATGAAATACATCATAGCTTGGCTTTTGGGAGTTCCCATCAGCATTCTAGCCCTCATCTGGATATTATCCCATATTTTCTAATTGGTACCCTATTAGATTCATGCAGCATTTCACTACATTTAATCAGTTTAACTACAAGGAGCGTATTATTATGAATAAAGACATATTTGAAGGTGCCTGGGAAGAAGTAAAAGGAAAAATGAAACAGTCCTGGGGCAAACTTACAGATGATGATTTTAAGGTTATTGAAGGAAATCATCAGGAACTTTTTGGCAAACTGCAAAAGCATTACGGTTATACCAAAGAGCAAGTTGAAAAAGCCGTTAAAGATTTTCAAGGAAAATAATAAGTTAACGCCAGTTCTGGATAAGGGAGCCATTAGATCCAGTCCCTATCGAGATCCGTTCGTGCTGAGGAGGATGTAGGTCTTGTCGATCCCTATCCAGAACTGACGTTAAGTTAAGGAGATATCAAATGAGAAAATTACTATTAGGAATACTGGTATTAGGTTCATCTACAGTATTTGCCGCTTCTACAACGGATCTGACTAAAAATTGGATTTGCACTACAAATGCAAGTAGCAGTGAGGTTGCTGCAGAAAAAGCAGCTGATGATCAAATGGCGACAGCTAAAAATAGTGCCGCGAGCAGCTTTGATTTTGCGGCCAAGAATTGCAGGGATTGCACAAAAATCACTTGCAGCGTCAGTGAATAATCAAAGTAATGACTTAATTCATGGAGGAAATCATAATGGAACATCACTCAATAGTTAAATCCAGTGAAGTCACTGGCGTTAAGGTAACCAACCTTTCTGGTGAAGATTTAGGTGATATCAATGAAGTAGTTATAGATAAAAACTCTGGAACAATCAATTATCTGGTTCTGGATTTCGGAGGATTTTTAGGATTTGGTAACAAGTTCTTTGCTGTGCCTTGGAAAAATTTTACCTATAATGATGAGGAGGATTGCTTCGTTCTTAATGTAGATAAAGAACGATTAAAAAATGCTCCCGGATTTGATAAAGATCATTGGCCTGATTTTGCAAGTCTGAGTGTTACTAAACCAATCACGCAGTTTTATACACTTAATTAGTAATGTATTAATGTTGTTTGGGTTGCTCTTTATAAGCAACCCAATATCAAGGAGCGAACATGTTAAGCACAGTACTCATAATACTTTTAGTATTATTGCTCGTAGGTGGTCTCCCCAGATGGAATTACAGTAGAGAATGGGGTTATGGCCCTAGTGGTTTGATTGGGACTATATTAATTGTATTACTTATTTTGGCCTTACTAGGGCGAATTTAAGACTGCTTAATACACATTATACAAAAATGCAAGCGCAGAATCTGCGCCTGCATTATCTTCTTATGGCCTTAAAAATCATGGCTCATAAATTTCTTTGATTCCAGTTTCATCATCAAGCAGTGCGACCTTCAACGGAAGAATACAAATAAATTCAGTACCTTTTTGCACGGTGCTTTCTACATAAATCTCGCCATCCAATTCATCAATAAACTGTTTGATTACAGCCAGACCAAGGCCTGAGCCTTTATAAATGCCTTTATACGATGGAGTAAGGCGTTTGAATTGGAGAAAAATCTCCTGTTGCTTGTCTTTGGGAATTCCAATACCACTGTCTTCCACAATCAGCTTGATAACTACTTCGCGCTTCTCTTTTTTTGCCAGTCTAGCGGTTATTTTTATAAAGCCAAAGTCGGTAAAATTAAGCGCATTCCCTACTAATTCAAGCATTACACGATGAATACGAACTTCATCGCCAATAAGGTATTTAGGAATATTATCATCAAAATCCAAAGATAAATTCAGGTGCTTTGTAAATGCCTTTGCTTTATTAAGATCAATTACATGCTGTATTATATTTTGCAAAACAAATTTTTTCTTGGCTTTAGGTATTTCACCCGAACTGACGCGAATAGCCTCTAATACTCCATCCATTAAATCAAGCAAGGCATGGCTCGATGCAACCAAATTATCAGAGTATTCTTTAATGCGTGGATTTTCTGCTTCAGATTTAATGAGCTCTGAAAATCCAACAATCCCAGTAAGCGGTGTGCGGATGTCATGACGCATATTTTCTAAAAACTCTATTTTTGCCCGGCTTGCAGCTTCAGCTTTTTCCTTGGCAATATTGAGTTCCTCTTCAATTTTTTTCCTGTCACTAATGTCTATTGAAATACCCAACACACCTGTAATTTCACCTTGGGTGTTGCGCATTGGTGATTTATGACTTAAGACAATCGCATTTTTTCCATCTACCTGAGATTTTTCTTCAATAATGAGCGTTTCACCAGATTCTATAATGTAGCGATCATTTTTACGAAACAGCGCAGCATAGTTTTCACCCCAAGGTAAATCAAAATCTGTTTTTCCCACAATTTCATAACCGTAACGAAAACCCAAGCTTCTGGCCTGGCGATTATTACAGCCTAAATAAACCCCATTTTTATCTTTCCAATAAACAAATCCAGGCATATTGGCTACAATATTTTCTAAAGTTAATTGCGTTTGTTCTTGATTAGAATAGAGCTCTGACTCATGTTTCTTACGATTATTAATGTTTAGTGAAGTACCTATAATGCCTAAAACATTACCATCCTCGTCTCTTAATGGCGTTTTCTTTGTTAAAACCACCACCAATTGTTCATCGGCTGTTATTATGGTTTCTTCTAATTCCAAAGACGTATTAAGTTCCATCACTTTTAAATCAGTAGCACGGATTATTGGAGCAAATTCATTCCAAGGCATGTCAAAATCGGTTTTACCTACAACAGACTTCATACCGGCATGTTCTAGCAATAGGTCATTACAGCCTAGAAATTTCCCCTCTCTGTCTTTCCAATAGATATAACCTGGCATTGATTTAATAATGTTTGAAAGAATAAAAAAATTAGCTTCATCTAATGATGGGAAAGGCGTTTCACCTTGACCACGGGTATTATTAAGCTTCTTTTCTGGCATATACAATGTCCTCTCTTAGTCCTAAAGTTATAGCCTTAAAATCATTGATGTACAAGCAAGAATGAAACAAAATAATAATCTACGGAGTGTAAAAATGCAGAGTAAATTGACTTCAGTCGGAATTTATTTAAATTTAATTACTTTATTGAATATTAATAATAAATTTTAATATTTTCATGGTGGGGTAATTAATTAGGAATAGAATTTTAAATGCAGGTTGGCGCGTCGCGTGCGATGCCCAACAACGGAGCTTCGCGACCTCCCTGTGTTGGGCTGCACTTCGTTTAGCGCGAACCTATGACAATTTGACAATTGGGAAGACGTATTAGCTGATGGACTTCATGCTCACTGCATCACTCTCTGGACTATTTTTGCTTTCCGTTCTTAGCTCTGCAAGCTGCTCTTTAAAATCAGCTATCCTTCCGGCAAAGCGTCCGCTGCTTTCATTTTTTTTATGAGCGACTGATAAGTCTTTATTACGTTGCTCGTAATCTGCAATAATTGATCCCATTTCGCTGATTTTCACATCTAATTCATTTACGGATAAATCAGGCGTTATGCTTGCTTTAAATGCAGTCAGAATCTCTTCAAATGAAGTGGCTAGAGCTCTTCTCTCTTCAGTTAAAGTTGAGCCAGTCAATTTATCTTTAATGTTATACAGTAGTGTACAAATTCCACCTACTCTATATGATTTTATTTGCGAATTAATCGAGTCAATATTAAAATTGAGCAGTGCACTGATGCTGTAATAAATATCAGTAGCAGGCGTTTCATACATAAACAAACTATTATTCGATTTAGTTTTAACATAGGGCAAAGAAATACTTGGATCATCAAAAGTAACAACCTTTGCCTTACTAATATCAACACCATTCGATATGAAATATTCCAGCACTCGATGCACATTAAATAATGTGGGTTGGTAATGTCCGCTATGTGTGGTCAGAGCTAACAACGTTCCATCAACAATTTGCAGCTCACCTGCAGCAACAACCGGCACGCCCGCATTCATTGAAGAGTGTGCAATGCGATCTTTCATCCCTATATGAGTAAATATTGATAATTCACCATTTGCATTCAAGGTATATGCGCCATATCCTCGTTTACCATGAGAAACCATCATCGATGAGCTAAAGTGTTCTCCATTCTTTGTAAATAAGCCATCATGCATATGAACACGATGTGCCGCACGCATATCACTATTAAAAAATATGGTCTGCTTATTTCTATCTAATTTTTTTGATTTATCTTTAACATCAAGCAACTCTCCAGTATCAATAGCTTGTTTTATGCCTAAAGTGACCGCTTTTCCGTGTTTGGACGTTTTTGAAGGGATTTCAATTCTTGGATCGAAGGGTAAATGTGAGGGTACTTTTCCAGAAACGTATTCTGGGTTGGTGTGTTGATGTTTTTGACAATCGTCCATCAATACAATCAACTGCTCATTTATATTATTTACATCTTTTAGGTTAAAGGCATAGATTAAAAATTTCAGTGCGTTTTCTTTTTCAGTGCGGGTGTAATTATCTTCATCAGAGTAAACAGACCAAGCAAAATTAATACGTTTCGCTAAGGTTCCCTTTTCTTCTCTGTATATAGTTCCATCACTTATATCGGCTACAGCTATTGTCATATGCACCACGCGTTAAAATACGCTCTAACTGTATTATAATTCATCACGGCGAAGAAATAAAGCCCTTTCCTAGGTTGATATCAATCTATACGGTAAAGCCAAATGACATAAATGCATCGAATTTACTAATGAAAGCCTCATGAACAATAATTAGGAAATAAATTGCTTCGATACTGGTTGCTTATTTTTTTGTAACCGATATTCCGCAGCAAATTTGAAATAATTTTCAATTAAAATTCCTCAAGTAGTTGATCGAGCTAAACCCAAGAAATAGATCAGGCAATAATAAGCGATAGATCACATCAATTAGCATCGCAATATCATAAACTATCGCCTATGTTTTTTTATATTTTTGAAGCCATGCCATTAAATCGTGATACAGTCAGCAGTGAACAATTGGGGTATCTTGGGTTAGTTGCAGCTACGATACGCGAGCTAAGGATTATTGAAAATAATTGATTCTCGCCTTGCTTTGAATGAGCGTAAAGGTGGGCTTGTGACCTATGGACACCGCGTAGCGGCCGTTCATCACCACTAACAGCTGCAAATGCCGCCTGAAAAGCTCGACTGAGCGTATTTCGCACTAAACTCAGTGCTTAATGCGTAGATATTAAAACTTAAAAACAGATTAGGCTTCACTATGCATTGATTTATCCTCCTTCCGCATCGCAGAAGAAGGATATATTAGAATAGTCTTGAGATTTTTTTCTAAATATAATTGAACACCGATAAATTTTGAATTCGCACAAAGCTTTGTTGTGCCGCCTGTAAATTTATCAACTCCTGATTGAACTCTGTTGCTACAGTGATTGGATCTATTTCACTTAAATACTTCAGAGTTATCTTACTGCTCTCAATTAAATCCTGATTTGATTCTGATGAGTAGGCAACCTGGTTTAAACGAGCACCCAAAGTAGATATGGTGGTGGTCATACTTTTTAATGCACTGTCTAATTGAGCCATTAACTGATTATTTACGGTTACAGCTGCCGCCTTATCGGTCGCAGAATTGTAAGGCAAATTAAGGTTGTCAATCATGCCTTGAATGGTTTCAAAAACAGAAACATTTTTTGCAGGCGTAATCGAGAATGCATCACCCGCTTCAGGCTTACCTGCTACCTGGATGGTCATTCCATTGAAACTAACTGACATACCCTCTTCATATACTGGCGCATCATCGGGTAAACCAGTTGGCGGAATCACACTTCCTGATGCAGCACCACTCACCATTACCACTAAACTACCGGCTGAATTTAATGCAAAATTCATTGTGTAATCATCAGGCACATAAGACGCTGGAGTCGTTACCGAGCCCGTTGTTAGATAGGCTGTTCCGGTATTTGGAGTAGCAGTTGGACTGATAGAAAAGCTGCCATTACCACCCGGTATGCGCATAAAAATACCATCACCTGGGTCATTGATAGCAATTTGTAAACTTCCTGCAATCAATTGAAAACGTTGTGTGCTATCACCATTGTAAACGTAGTTTCCACTTGCATCTAAAGAAAACGGCTGAGTAGATGTTTGACCACCAGAAAAGAGGTAGTTTCCATCATTGTCTTTAGCATTAGCCGAAGATTGCAATTGATGCATGATGTCTGTGACTTCAGTCGCAAAAGCCTGACGCTGAGATTCAGACGAAGTTCCATTTGCGGCTTGAACCTGAATTTCACGTAAGCGCTGCATACTGCTTACGCAGTCAGTTAAGATAGCTTCTTCAAGGTTCAACGCATTCTCTGCATTCATACAGTTTTTTTGCAGCAATTCTGTAGAATTAATGCGTTGATTCATCCACTCCATTTGCGAGTAAGCAATCGGATCATCAGAAGCAAATCGTACCTTTACTCCACTGCCAAGCTGCTCTTGCATCTTGTTCACGCGCTCTTGCTGGCTCAATAAACAGTTCAAACCACTTTGGTACATTTGATTTGTTGAAATACGCATTCATCACCTCATCATATCGAACAAGACGTGCATCATTTGAGTAGAAATTTCCATTAGTTTTCCTGCAGCAGCATACGCTTGCTGGAATCTTAATAAATTTGCACCCTCTTCATCTAAGTTAACGCCACTTTTACTTTCCTGCATATCAACTGATTGCTGATGTAATATATCAAAGGCCGCAGCTCGAGTCTTAGCTTGATAAGTTTGGCTTCCTACATCAGATAATAAATCGGAATAACAATCAAAAAGAGTTTCATTACCATTAGAAAACATCTGTGATTGCTGTAGACCTGCGAGCAGCAAACCATTACGGTTATCACCAAAACCACCCTGGTTATATTCCGCAGTAAATTGATCACCCGTAGCAGGCATTCCAGATAACACGATTGAATAAGAGGGATTAGTCGCATCAGGAATCTGCACCACATTATCCGTATTCGGTGTAAAGGGTAAAGGACCTGAAACGATAGTGTTTGTTGCCACATCAACCACATTAAAATCAGTAGGAGAAATAAAATCTACTCGGTATTGATTATTCACCGAAGAAGTATTTAACACTGTGCTTAAATTAATACTTCCAGCACCTGTATTATTCATAGACGCACTGGTTTTCACTGCTGAAGCAAGAGCCATTTGGCTCGCATCATTAATCTGCAAAGCAAACTCACGAGCAGCGCCACGTGTTGGTGTTATTGTAAACGAATCATTATCAGCAAGATTAGCCATGTTATCGACCGTAATCGTCATCCCATCAATAACAATCTGACCTGCTGGTGGTGCTGGAGGATTACTACTCCAGTTTAAAGTAGTTGAAGTACCATCAGATTCACGAATAAGTCGTAATTGATTAGTAGCAGCATCACTTACTACCAATTGATAATCACTTATTTGTACTTTAGACAAATCCGTAATATCAACAGATATAGTTCCTGTACCGGTATTTTTTGCTGAGCCTATAGAACGTTGTAATTGCATTGCTGTCGTATTGTAATCAGTAAAAATGTTCTGTCCTAACTGATTATTCAAATCCATACCCAATTTATTTTGCGCATTAAATGTTTGCGCTAAACCAATTGCCATAAGCCCTATGGTCTGGTTGGTTTTTGCCAATACACCACGTTCATAATCCATTAAACCACCAAGCGTGCCTGTGGTTAATTCACTAGTAATATCCAGTTGTCCTGCACCGCTTCCCAGGAACACTTTAGTTCCTAAACCACTTACAGGATTATATTGCACGGATAAGGTTCTTTGATTCGGTCCAACAACCAGCATTTCGCCAGAGCTGAGCCCAACATTTACCATGCCATTGTCTAATTCCATAATAGACAATTCCGCGTATTCAGATAAATCCTTTAGCAAGAGATCACGTTGATCTAATAATTCAGGAAAATTAGGCTTACCCATTATTTCCTGATTCAAGGCAACAATATTAGCGGTTATCTCGTTAATTTTAGCAGCTACCGCAGTAATTTGTGCCGTAGAGTTTTCCTGGAACTGATCCAGATTACCTTGTAAAAAAGTAAACTGCTCTTCTAATAATTGGCTCTGACTTAAAGCAACACCACGAGAAGCCGCGCTGTCAGGTGCGTTATTGAGCTGATTAAATGAATCAAAAAATGATTGTAAGGAGCTTGAAATACTGCTGCCTTTTTGAGAGGTCAGTTGATCGATTTGAATGGCCTGCTGATAAAACGCATTGTATTGCGATTTGGTACTCAGCGTACTTCTCACTTGAGCATTAGCAAACTGATCAGAATTTCGATAAACAGAAGCAATTGAAACGCCCGAGCCTATATAGGAACCACCGTAACGATGTGAAGTACTTTGCGTCAGCAAAATACTCTGTCTCGAATAACCTCTAGTTGTAGAATTTGCTATATTGTTTCCTGCTACATCTAATGCATATTGAAAGGCATTTAAGCCTGAATAAGCAATACCCAGTATCGACATAATTTTCGCTCCCTGACCAAATATTCGTTAGGGTCTATTGGCATTTCTACTATCTTGGCCGAAATAGACTGCTCTTCTGCGTTCCGATACTCACATACTAATTGTATGCTGCGTTTCAGTACTCGAAAATCAGTCTATTTCGACTCAAGCTAGCGAAATGTCAACAGCCCCTATTAAATTAAATTATTCAATTAATCATTAACTTAATATCAGCTAATTTAATACTAGCACACTTTTTTTATCAAATCTGCTCCGACAAGCCACATCGCTGCATTGCCTGATTTAATTCATCACCACGGTATATTGATAAAATTTTTGTACCGTATTGAGGATCGGTTGCATAACCTGCTTTATGCAATTCATTCACATAATTTTCAGGGTTTCCGGCATTCGCTACCGCACTTTGATAGCGATCGTTGCCTTTAATTAATGTAATGTAATCATTAAAGCTTTGTTCTATAGAAGGATATTTTTTAAATGAGGCATTCATTTTAATCGGTGTATCGGCGATGTACTCTGTAGTTTTAACACTGACTGACTCATACTCGCTATTATTGGTCGCTTTAATATTAAAAAGGTTATTACTGCTGGTACCGTCTGTATCTTTAGTAATAAATTTACCCCAGCCCGTTTCCAGAGCAGCTTGAGCCATTAAAATTTTAGGATCCAAGCCAAGAACCGATGCAGCCTCTTTCGCTTTGGGCCAAATTGATTTTACAAAATCATCAACTGAAGTCGCCGGTTTATCTTTGTCCATTTCAGTAAATTGTTTGTTTCCAGCGTAAGCACTAACAGGTGTCGCCGGAAGATCAACACTACTTGAGAATCGGTTGGGATCGTTATTTTGAGCAGCAAGCTCGTTATTCAGATTTTTTGCCAGCATGTCCGCTAAACCAATGCTTTTTGTATTGGCAATATTACTTGCGTATTGTGCGTCCAACATATCTTCAAATGTTTCACGATCCTTGCCTCGCAAAGGGCTGGAATCGTCCAGAAAATGGTGGCCCATACGCATGCTTTTTAGCATAGATTGCAAAAAAATCCCTTCAAATTGCTTGGCAACCTCAGGCAATGCGCCTTTTGCATCATGTGATGCCTGCGCTTTCAGCTCGCTTAATGCTCCGAAATCACTGGTTACAATACCTTGTACCGTCATAATAATCCCTTTCAATTATCTAAATTTTAGCTTAAAAAAAGACCAATATCTGTTTTCAAGCTAAATATGCATCTTATATTAACGTTATATTTCCCTTCTCCCGTTTGGGAGAAGGAATATGCTTAATACTACATTCTAATTTATATCACGATCAATGTTGCATTCAACGCACCAGCCTGCTGCAATGCTTCCAAAATGGAAATCACATCCGCAGGAGTTGCGCCCACTGCATTAATCCCTCTGACTATGTCTTTTAGCGTGGTCCCTTTGGGCAATACAAATGCATGGTTATTCTTTTGTGCAATATCAACTTGTGATTGCTGCGTGGAGACCGTTCGCCCTCTCGCAAACGCATTAGGCTGACTGATAACTGGCGTTTCGGTAACACTTACCACCAGATTACCGTGCGAGACAGCAGCGGATTTCACAATCACGTTATTTGAGATAACAATCGTTCCAGTACGCGCATTAATAATGATTCTCGCGATTGCTTCCGCAGGCTTAAACTCAATATTTTCTAACACGGAAACATAGTCAACACGTTGCGACATTTTTTTGGGTGCCGTAACCACTACTGAGGTGGCATCAACTGCCTTTGCAGTTCCAGGCCCCATTTGCGCATTGATCGCATCACACATACTTTTTGCTGTTGTAAAATCGGGGGTATGAAGGTTGTAAGTAAGATTTTTTGTAAAATAAAAAGGATTTGGAATATCCGCTTCAATCGTTGCACCATTAGGAATTCGTCCACCACTAGGAACGTTGACCGTCACACTGGAGCCATCGCTTCCCGCGGCACTCACGCCTGATACAATGATATTTCCCTGAGAAACCGCATAAATTCGCCCATCAGCTCCTTTAAGTGGTGTCATCAGCAAAGTACCACCGAGCAAGCTTTTAGAGTCACCAATGGATGAAATATTCACATCTAATGGCTGCCCTTTTTTCATAAAAGAAGACAAACTGGCGGTAACCATTACAGCGGCCATATTTTTAGAGTTCAGCTTGGTTCCTGCACGAATGTTTACGCCCAATTGCGTTAACATGTTTGCAAAACTGTCTTCGGTATAACGTGTACCGTTTTTATCACCAGTACCGTTTAAACCCACAACTAAACCATAACCAATCAACTGGTTGGTACGTACACCAGCCAGAGTCGCAAGATCTTTGATTCGTTCAGCACAAACCTGAGTTACTATCAGATTCAGTGCCAATAACCATGTAATAATCAGCACTCGCCGCATTACAATTCCTTTTATTATTATTAGTTGTACAACGTCTTAATAAATAAGATAACACTATGTTTCTACTTAATTTATTAATAAATTACATCTTATACAGTGGCTTTACAAGCCTATACGGTACTGAATTATTAAATCCAGCACCGCATAAACAATCTGTTTAGGTTGGGAACAAAGGACCCCACATAATACGAGCAAGCCAGCCTTGAGCATTAGTGTTATTCACCTGCCCAGTACCACCGTAAGAAATTCGTGCATTAGCCACGCGATCTGAGGTGAGTGAGTTATCTGCTTTGATGTCCTGCGGACGAACAATCCCAGATAAACGTACGTACTCCTCTCCCTGATTGATCTTAACCCATTTCTCGCCTTGAACTACCAGGTTTCCATTAGCTAACACATTGGATACCGTCACTGAAATACTTCCCGCCAACTTATTATTTTGCACCGCTTGTGCAGAGCCATTAAATTGTCGTTTATTATTCAAGTCAAAGTCCATGCTGTAACCACCACCTAAAGCAATGGGTCGGCCTAAAAAGAGCTTATTAGACACAAGGTTACTGTCATTCTTCATTTGTTGTAAGGTGGCATTCTTTGTAGCGTTCGTATTTTCAAGTAAAAACACCGTCAAGATATCACCTGCGTGCCGTGCTCGCGCTGTTTCAAAAAGAGGTAAAGCCGTTTCATCACTGAAAATTGCACCGGTCTCTTTTCTTAATTGCTTTGGATCCGGCGTTGTAGGGTAAGTGGGAGCATAATCTGGATTTTTTCCTTGAATGGGCGGATTTAATGCATCGCATCCACCCAGAAAAAACACCACAAAACCAACTGTCACAAAATTAAATAATCTCATCTATAATAATCTTCTTAAACAGTTTGATTTAAATACTGCAACATATTATCAACAGTTTGCATCCCTTTTGCGGTGATTTCATAGCTTCTTTGTGCTTGAATCATATTCACCAATTCTTCAACAACATTCACGTTGGATGCTTCCAGGTTGTTCTGTAATAAAGTACCTAATCCATTATTTCCAGGGTTATCTAGTGTAGGAGTACCACTTGAAGCCGTTTCTTGAAATAAATTCTGCCCTATCGGTTGAAGACCTGCGGGGTTGGTGAAATTAGTTAACTGAATGGTTCCAAGGTTTGTTGGCGTGGTACTGCCCGCAACAGTAGCACTGACTACTCCATCCTGACTGATTGTAATACCTTGTGTGCCCGTAGGAAGAGTAATAGAAGGTTGTAATAAATATCCATGACTATCAACTACTTGACCAGTACTATCCAATGTAAACGCACCATTACGCGTATAACCTTGAGTCCCATCAGGCATCAAAATAGTAAAGAATCCTTGTCCCTGAATAGCGACATCATATTGGTTGTTTGTATGTTGAATACTGCCCTGTTCAAACAGTTTTTGCGTAGCAACCAAATGAACCCCTGTTCCGGCGTTAATTCCAGTGGGAACCATAGAGTTCTCAGAGGATTGTGCACCTGCTTGGCTTGAGTTTTGATAGAGTAAATCTTCAAATAAAGCTCTGTCTTTTTTATAACCGACCGTATTCACGTTTGCCAGGTTATTTGCTATGGTGCCAATAGTTTTTTCTTGAGCTTCCAAACCCGACTTACTCACCCATAATGCTGGTTGCATCAGAATCTCCGCTAATGTACTTATTTAAAAAAACTGAAGCTTAAAATACGACTAAAAAGTTCAGTTACTCATGTATTATTTGCGCTAACTTTTGTGCGTTATCACCTACTGTCGACATCAGGTTCATATGTGATTCAAAATCACGCCCTGCCGTAATCATTTCAACCATTTGTTCTACCGCATGTACGTTAGACCCTTCAAGCACACCACTTCTTAAGGTAAGCGTGCTATCAGCAGGTGCTGTGACGCCATTATTTAATTGAAACAGACCCTCGGAATTTTTAGATATATTATTTTTATCTAAAGTGACCATTTTAATTCGATCAACCGTTACCGCGATTTTAGTTTGACTACCAAGTGGAACAATTGAAATGGTACCGTCGGTACCAATATTGATAGAATCCGCTGGAGGAATAGAAATAGGGCCACCATTACCAATTACCGACTTACCAGAGGCAGTCAGTAATTGACCCGTCGCATCTAAACGTAAACTTCCTGCTTTGGTGTAAGCTTCTTGTCCCTTGCCACTGCGTACTGCAAACCAACCATTGCCATCAGCAGCAATGTCTAACTCACGGCCAGTTGTCATTAAATCACCTGGTGTCAAATCTACACCATTTTTACCTTGCACTGTAAATGTTTGGCCAAAACCCTGGGCGCCTTCTGCACCTTTCACATACATCGTTTGCGCCTGATATAAATCCGCTCTAAAGCCAGGAGTATTCGCATTCGCCAAATTATTGGCGATCATTTCCTGGCGCGTAAAGTTAGTATGCCCACCATTAACCGCATTATACAAAACCGAATCCATGCACTAATCTCCTAACGCATATTGATAATCGTTTGGGTAATTGCATCCCCTGCACGAATTGTTTGCGCGTTTGCCTGGAAGTCACGTTGAGCACCAATCAAATCAACCAGAGAACTGGTTAAATCAACATTAGATTCTTCTAATCGTTGTGAAAGAATCGCACCAAAGCTGCCTGTGGCACCAGTGCCAATTAAAGCTTGACCAGAAGTTGCTGTTTCAGTCCAACTTACATTCCCTATATTTTGTAACCCATTAAGGTTTGCAAAATTAGCTAATTGAAGTTGTCCCATAGCCAAAGTTTGACCATTAGAATAGCTGCCAAAAATGACACCGGTAGAATCCACATCCAAGCCAGATAAATTTCCTGTTGTATATCCATTGGTTTGTGCTGTTTGGATAGCGAATGCGCTGCCAAATTGCGTACAGTCTGTTAAATCAACCTTTAGATTTAAAGTATTAGCGCCATTGCTTAGAGCAAAAGATAAAGGAATCAAATTATTAGCTAATGGGGTTCCTGTATTGTCTTCAGCCATTGAAAAAGAGCCATCAGAATTGAAATTGATTGCATTCAAATTACTCGAGTTACCTGGAGTGGCAATCGGTGGAATATCCTGATTATCAATTTGAAAAGCTACATACCACTGATTTGTAGTTCCTACAGGTGAAGCAGCATTAGGGGCACCAGCAGCAGCTGCTGAGTCAGATTTAATAAAATACATGCTTAATACATGCGAGTTACCTAAACTGTCATAAATAGTCATCGACGTTGTATTATTATATGTATCAGTAACAGGTGCGGCACCACCAGCCCAATCGGCTGTTTTAGCCAAACTTTGAGAATTTACATTCAGTCCGGTTTTTACGGTTGTAGTAGCCAAAGGACTTAAATTCGCGGTATTTATCTGTAATTTACCCGTTGCACCGGTAATATTACCGCTGGCATCAGCAAGATACCCCACAAGATTCTGTCCTGTAGTATTTGTAATAAAATTTTGATTGTCTATATGAAATTGACCCGCGCGTGAATAAGCTTTAGAACCTTGGTCGTCTAATACAAAGAAACCAGAACCACTAATTGCAAGATCCAGAGTATTATTCGTATTAGTCAAAGTCCCAGAGGCAAAAGATTGCTGCACTTGCGTCAACATCACACCACCACCTACAGAAGTGCTTCCACCACCAGAAGAATAAATATCACCAAAATTAGCGCGCGCGCCTTTAAAACCGACAGTTGACGAGTTAGCAATATTATTACCAATAACATCCAAATTACTTGTTGCTGCTTGAAGTCCACTTATTCCAGTATCAAAAATCATTTTTGTCTCCCGCTATACTGTTATTTGTCTTACTTGGTCCAATGACAACGCTCCGACTCCTGCAACGTTCAGTTTTAAACCTTCGCCATTTTGGCCAAGACTTACACTGTCAACATTCGCAGACGTCATTGTTTTAAAAGCAACTTGTTGGCCGCTATAAACACCTTGCACTTTAACTGTATATTTACCCTCTGGTAAACGCGTGTTTTCCTGACCGGTACCATCCCAGGCAAACTGGAAAAATCCAGGTTCAGGTTGACCTAAAGGAATCGTTTTTATCAGCTCGCCTGATGCGCCATAAACTGTGGCTACCAGATTGCTTGCTCCAGGAGGAATATCAATCGATGTTTTAGGCTCGCTCTCTTTATCTAATTGCAGATTGCTACTGTTTACTAAAACCTTGCGCCCCACTAAAGAGGAAGCTTGTAATGCCTGATTTGATTGCAGAGAATTTGCCATTTGCTGCATGGACTCTTGCATTTTAGATACACCATCATTAGTACTAAATTGCGCCAGCTGCGAAAGAAACTCTCCATTTACTTGCGGTTGCATAGGATCCTGATTTTTAATCTGCGCGACCATTAGACGTAAAAAATCCTGTTGTCCAAGATTTTTATCCGAAGCTTGAGCGGCTTGATTAAACGCTTGATTTGCTCCATTAACTGGATTAGTAGTCATTCCTTTCCCCTTATTCACCTAGCTGTAAAGTGCGTTGCATTAACTGTTTTGCAGTGCTTATCAATTCAATGTCCATTTGATAGGATTTGGATGCTGAGATCACATTCGCTGTTTCGTCTACATAACTGATATTCGGCGAGTAAACAAAGCCTTGTGCATCCGCTATTGGATTATGCGGTGCATAATGCTTTAAAGGTTCTGCAGTACTTTCGTAAGTCCCTTTAAGCTGTACGCCCGCTTTGATTTGATCCCCCATCCACTTATTGGCTCCATCCTGAATGGCTTTAAATACGGGGTATTTTGCTTTGTACACAGCATCAGCACTGCCTGCTTCCACATTAGCATTACTCATATTTCCAGCACTTGTGCTCATGCGTACTGTTTCAGCAGTCATTGCAGAACCTGCGATATCAAAAATTGCACCTAATGACATAACTACTCCCCTTTCAATGCAAGCATCATGGTTTTGATTTTATTGTTCAAAAAATTCAAACTGGCCTGATAATTTAATGAGTTACGCGCAAATTCAGTAGCTTCCAAGTCTCGGTCTACTGTATTTCCGTCTAGAGAGGTTTGTGAAGTGACGCGGTATTTTAAATTACCTGCAAAATCAGCATTAGAATTGATATGACCGGCTGAAGTGACATTCAGCTGTTGCGCACCGCCAGTCATTTGAGCAGCTAAAAGCTCATTAAAATTTATATCTTGAGCTTTATAATTAGGTGTATTCACGTTGGCTAGGTTATTGGCTAATTGTGAGGATCGTTGATCTCGCCCTACTAAAGCTTTGGCATGGATACCAAAATAAGAATCAAAATTCAGCGCCATATATACTCCCTATATAATTTTGCATCCGCGAATGCAAACATTGTGCCAATTTCAAATAAATGAGAAAATAAACTCTAAACGTTAATCCACTGTCCCCGGGATTAAGGTAAAATTTTATTATTAAGCAACCTACTATAAATTTGAGTGCCCTCTATGTCAAATGATTACGTACTTCCTGATAATGCAATTGAACAAGTCAAATCCTACCTTCTGGAATTACAAAATACAATTTGTACTTCCCTTGAGAAATTAGACGGTCAGACTCATTTTATTGAAGAGGCATGGCAACGAGCTGACGGGGGTGGCGGAATTACTCGTGTTTTGACTCAAGGTCGACTTTTTGCAAAGGCCGGTGTTAATTTTTCACACGTCTCTGGAGGGCAACTTCCAGCCTCTGCCAGCGCCCATCGACCTGAGCTTGCCGGAAGAAAATTCAGCGCTCTGGGCGTGTCCCTGGTTATTCATCCGGATAATCCCTACATCCCAACCTCGCACGCCAACGTCCGTTTTTTCATCGCTGAAAAAGAAGGTGCCTTGCCAGTGTGGTGGTTTGGTGGCGGTTTTGATTTAACGCCTTATTATGGATTTGAAGAGGATTGCACACATTGGCATCAAACAGCCTTTGATGCGTGCCAACCTTTTGGTGATTCAATTTACCCAAAATTCAAAGAATGGTGTGACGATTACTTTTTTATTAAGCATCGCAATGAAGCGCGTGGAATTGGCGGATTATTTTTTGATGATTACAATGAAATTAGTTTCGAACATAGTTTTTCTTTAATGCAAAGCATTGGGGATCATTACATTAAAGCCTATGCTCCTATTGTAAGTCGCCGTGCCGATCATTCTTTTGGAGCACGTGAAAAAGAGTTTCAAATGTACCGTCGCGGACGTTATGTAGAATTTAATTTGGTTTACGACCGCGGTACTTTATTTGGTTTACAATCAGGTGGCCGCACCGAATCCATCTTAATGTCATTACCGCCCGAGGTAACCTGGGCTTATGATTGGCAACCTGAAGAACACAGCGCCGAAGCTAAGCTTTACACGGATTTCCTACCGCATAAAGATTGGTTGGCAATCTCAACGTAACGCAGTGAATTTCGGATCAGAATTCAGGATAAAGTAGCCCGGGTTACACGGCGTTTCACCCGGGCTACGATCTGCTTTCCGTCGTTGCGAGCATCGCGAAGCAATCCAGAGTTCAGAGCACAGCGCCCTGGATTGCTTCACTACGTTCGCAACGACGAATGTCCCTCAAGTGATGAGCTTCGCGGTATATTACTTACAATCGTTTTAAACACAACCAAACAAAAAACGCTGCGGCTACGTTTAAAAAACTTGGAACTAAAAAAATCTGCGGAATAGAGGCGCTGAAATGTAAGGCTAACATCACCATCAGCGATCCAAGCACCATAAAAAGCGCATTATAAATATTATTTGCAGCAATAGTTCTAGCTCGGGCATCAGGTTTGCTAGTCACTTGTAAATAAGTATATAAAGGCACCACAAACATTCCCGCACTAAAAGCCAACATGAATAGATCAAAAGAAATTCGCCAGTGCATAAACTGAGTGAAAAAATCAGGCAGTGTGAGTAAAACTCCCTGCGCAGTATTTTCAGGAGAGGCCCAATAAAGATCAAAAGAAAAAAAACTAAAACCAAGCATTGCAAAAGGCACGATTGAAAGGTTAATTTTACCTCGATACAGCACATTAACTATCAACGACCCTAAAGCAATACCGATAGAAAACAATGCCAAAAACAAAGCGAAAACCGTCGTATTCGCGCCCAAAACATAATGGGTGTAATCAGGTAATTTAGTTAAAAGAACCGCTCCTAATAACCAAAACCAGGAAATAACCAAAGTTGCTAATAACACGCCTGAATGTTCCATGGGCTGCTTTAACATCTTATAAGTGGCGCGCCAAAAGTGTAAATCTACTTTTAAATCAGGCGACAAAGATGGAGCAGAAGGTATAAATAAGCTGGACAAAAAACCAGTAAGCGCAACAAATACGGTCATAAAAATAGCTGCATAGGGCATAGGTCCACTAAAACCTATCGCCAAAGTCCCCAGAGTAGTTCCTAATAAAATAGCAATAAAAGTACTGGCTTCAACAAGTCCTGTCGCCCCTAATAAATCATTTTTAGACAGATGATCAGGCAAAATGGCGTATTTTATAGGGCCAAAAAAAGTAGAATGGATACCCATTCCAGTCAAGGTAAGCATCATCCAAAAAATGCTTCCATATGACAAGGCCAAACTTCCAATAATCATCAAACACACTTCGCACATTTTAATCAGACGAATCAACATCGCTTTATCGTATTTATCGGCTAACTGACCCGAAGTGGCTGAAAAAAGGAAAAATGGCAAGATAAATAATGCACCGGCTAAGGCTTGATAATATTCAGATTGAGCTTGAGTATGTGCCAAATGATAACTAATCATCGTAAGCATCGCTAACTTAAATGCATTATCATTAAAAGCGCCAAAAAATTGGGTAAGAAAAAAGGGCAAGAACGTACGCTTCTTTAAAAGATAAATTACACCTGAGCCCATAAGTAACTCCATTGTTTTAGCAAACAAAAAGGGTTAAGGATAATGAGGAAGAACTGGAATGTAAATGATTAACCTGCTTCCTTCGCCCTGAGCGCAGTCGTAGGAGCTATTTTTAATAGTGCTCGAATAAGAATGAAGTACATACAACACTAAAAGAAAAACAAAAAATCCAAGCTGCGCCCTAAGAAACTGCAGAGAACATCCACTTTCTAAATGAACACGGCTCGGATTTTTAACTAATGGCTGAATTACGACAAAACCAGAAACATCCTAATCTCTGGCTCTAGCCTGCATTCACCCATATAGCATATAGATAGTTACTTATTCAGAAACCAAAGTAACGTCTTGAGCTTTTAAGCCTTTAGGTCCTTTATCAAGAACAAAAGTCACAGGATCATTTTCATGTAATGTTTTGAATCCTACGCCTTGTATGTCCTTGTAATGTACAAAGATATCATCGCCTTGCTGATTAATAATAAATCCAAATCCCTTTTTTTCATTAAACCATTTTACATGGCCCATCTCTCTTTGCGACATTACGTTCCCCTTTGTCTTAAGCCTTTTCTTTTCAACCATTTTATAGATGCCTATTTTCACGCAAGCTATAGTGGTAAAAAAGATAACTCACTAAGAAGACAACTGCGTTATAATAAACATTTGCTCTATACGAATAATTACGTACAGCAAGATTAGCATATCATTTTTTTATTGATTGTTAAGGATTTTTTTATAATTCAACATAATTTGACGAATCTTTTGGTATTGGAAAAACACAATGAATCATACGAAATCATCTTTTATAAAATTAGCGCTTGATTGCCACGTATTAAAATTCGGAGACTTCACTTTAAAGTCAGGAAGACAGAGTCCTTATTTTTTTAATGCGGGATTATTTTACCAAGGAAGTGCTTTACGTAAGTTAGGTCAATTTTATGCAAGCACCCTATTAGAACATCAAGCCTCTTTTGATCATTTATTTGGCCCTGCCTATAAAGGCCTGCCGCTTGCAACAACAACAGCCATTGCCTTATCTGAATTAGGCAAAGAAATAACCGTAACCTTCAATCGTAAAGAAGTAAAAAGCCATGGCGAAGGTGGACAATTAATTGGTTCTCCATTAACTGGCAATACCATTATTATTGATGACGTTATCACCGCAGGCACCGCCTTTAGGGAAGCCCAAACTTTAATCAAAGAAAATGGCGGTCACTTAAGCGGTGTGATTATTGCCCTTGACCGTTGTGAACGCGGCTTAACCAATGAATCGACTTTATCTGAAATTAAAGCCCAGGGGATTGATGTTTATTCAATTATTAACTTATTTGATTTAATTGACTACTTAAAAGCTGCAAATGAAGAAAAACAAGTAAAAAAGCTCGAAGCCTATCAAGCACTTTATGGATGTTAAGACACCCGTGGAATTTGCTCACACAATCAGGCAAAATCACCGAGACGGTTAGTGAAATGAATTCGGCACCAAAGCAATAAAAAATCGAGGTAATATTATGAATCACTTGGATATTAGTACTTTAGATTGGAATAAAATGAATGGCTTATTACCCGCCATTATTCAAAATGCAGAAAACGGTAATGTACTCATGCTCGGTTACATGAATGAGGAATCTTTGATTGCGACAGTAACCTCAGGCCAGCTTAATCTGTACAGCCGTAGCCGCCAACGCTTATGGCGTAAAGGCGAGACTTCCGGCAATACCATGTCTGTGCAGCATATCAGCGCTGATTGCGACAGCGACAGCCTTTTAATTATGGTTCTCCCCAAAGGCTCTGCCTGTCATTTAGGCTTTACCAGCTGCTACCAACCGCCATACAATAGCTCATTAAGTATTATGGATGAACTAATTGAGCTGATTAATGAACGAGCTGAAGTGCAAGATGAAAACAGCTATACCGCACAATTATTAGCTTCTGGCGTGAACCGATGCGCACAAAAAGTGGGTGAGGAAGCAGTAGAAACTGTAATAGCCGCAGTCAACAGTGATAATGAAGAATTAATCAGCGAATGCTCTGATTTAATATTTCACTTATTAGTTTTATTAAAAGCCCGTGAATTGAGCTTTTATGATGTCTTACTGTGTTTAAAAGATAGAGATAGAGCGGTTCATACTTAAATTACGTCATCCGGAGCATCTCCGTCATCCAGAGCGTAACGAAGGACCTCCTGAATGTGGCACAGTGCCATCTGATGGGAGGTTCTTCGCTACGCTCGGGATGACGGGGAGAACCTACACCACCGCCAACAAAACAGCAGTCAAATAACTCCCTTCAGGAAAAGAAGCCAAAGTTGGATGGCAACTTGCTGGCCCATAAACGCCTAAAATCCGCGCCTGTTTTCCTACAGCACCAGCTTGTGAACTCACCAAAGAGCTAAACTCTTGTGATGAAAGCGCAGAAGAGCAATTACAGGTCATTAATAAAGAACCTGGTTTCATGTACTTAAATACTTCACGGTGTAAAAAGCGGTAATAGTTTTTGGCGCGTTGTATGTGTTGCTGAGAAGGAACTAATTTTGGAGGGTCAAGAATCACCACATCATAATCCCCTGCTTTCACCAAATAATCACGTGCATCTGCTTCGATAAATTCAATATTAGTCAAACCATTTAACTCAGCATTCTTTTTACCTTGTGCTATAGCCTGAGCCGAACTGTCTACTGCAGTAACCTGCGAAGCGCCTGCTTTAGCTGCATGCAAAGCAAAACCACCCGTATAACTATAAAGATCTAAAACCTTTTTACCTACAGTTAAAGGAGCAATACGCTGGTGATTTTCTCTTTGATCAATAAACAAACCCGTCTTTTGCGCCTGAGCAAACTCAACTTGATACACAACACCGGCTTCCAGTACCTGCGCATTTTGCTGCGTCACTTGCGAAGTAGCTTCTTTCCAGCCATCTTGTCCTAAAGGTTTCACTTGCGGCATCCAAATAATTTGGTCTGTTGGAAATAACTCCTGCAATGCCTTTATGATGAGTTCTTTATTAAACTCTACCCAATAGGCGGAGCTTGCGACCACACAAACCTGATTAAAACGGTCAATAGTTAGCCCGGATAGACCGTCAGCTTCACTATTAAAAAAACGATATGCTGTGGTGTCTTCATTAGGTAAATTCAAACATTGTCTGATAAGGTTCGCCTGCTTGAAGCGATGAGTAATTATAGAACCAAAACTACTCATATCAATACTTTCGTTAGTAAGAGCCAATACCCTCACTCTATATAATGAATGCTCATTATATACTCCAACGCCAGAAAGCACTTCATCTGCATTATAGATATCAACCAGATTACCTGTAATAAGCTTCCCTGATGTACGTGCAATAGCTTTTGGGAAAATCCAGGGATGCCCTCGTAATACGGTATTTTGTTTTGCTGCGAGCAAAAAAATTTTTACATTCATTATCTATTTCCCAAAGAACAAAAATCGGCTAATCTACACAAAGAACGACAGTCCTGCAATAGACTTTACATCAAAATAAGTACTTCCAGGCAAATTAAACAACAATAATCCGCCACAGGATCTCAAGAATAAAAACAGGATTGTAATGCTGCACTTTTTAAAAACGACTATTATTTTTTTTTGTATCAGTATTTTTAGCCAAATTACCTGCGCCGACCCGTGGTTCACCGGTCCCATTCTTGCTCCAGCAGGACGTACTGTTCCTCGTGGGCATACTAATTTCGAGATATATGGATTGGATGTAAATACGAATGGTCAATTCAATAATTTCGGCTCTGTCAACCATATTCCCCTTTTTGCCAGTATGATTGTTAACCCCTTACTTACTCATGGTTTTACTGATTGGTTGGACATACAGCTCTCCCTCCCCTATGCCATAAACTCAACACAACACATGCATTATGATCGCTTGGCCGATATATCTTTAGGCGCAGGATTTCAATTAGTAGAACAAAAAAAATCAAAATGGCTTCCTGATCTGCGCTTTTTTGTACAAGAAACCTTCCCTACTGGAAAATTCGAACAATTAAATCCTGATCTATTAGGTGTCGATGCAACAGGCCTGGGAACTTATCGAACTCAGGTAGCTGTAAATGTCCAATATTTAGCTGAAGTATTTAATTCTCATTATCTACGAACCCGGCTTATTTTATCCCGTCTCATTTCATCCAGTGTGCATGTAACAGGAGCTAATAGTTTTGGTGGTACAAAAGATACTGATGGCACTGTTCATCCTGGACCAGAAGACAACATTGATCTTGCTTTTGAATTTACTCTGACACAAAACTGGGTAGCGGTTATGGAAGGCTATATATCCAAAGGTCAATCCACTAATTTTAACGGCATTTTAGATATAGTAACTGAGGGAGCTACAGGTACCTTGTCCAGCCAATATTACGAATACGGACTTGCCCCAGCAATTGAATATAATTTTACAGACAGTATAGGAGTTATCGGTGGCGTCTGGTTTCCAGTAAGAGGAAAAAACACCTCAGAATTCATGACTTATGTTGTGGCCGTTAACGCGTATTGGTAATAAATCAAAACTACTGGTAAATTAGTTTTTTGAGTAATCAACTAAGGCATATCATTCTTATGGAAAAAACAAATAAGCGGTCCTATGGAGTCATTATAGGTGCTTTAGGCGTTGTATTTGGCGATATAGGTACTAGTCCCTTATATGCTCTAAAAGTAACACTGGACAATTTACAAATTAATCATCTCCACATCATGGGGGTTTTATCGCTCATTTTTTGGTGTCTGCTTATTATTATTTCGTTCAAATATTTAATCATGATTTTTCGCGCCGATAACGATGGCGAAGGCGGAATTCTGGCGCTATTAGCACTCTTGAAACACAAAGAGACAAAATACATCCCCTTCTTTTATATATTAGCTATATTTGGTGCTGGCTTACTTATAGGTGATGGCATGCTCACGCCGGCTATCTCGGTTATTAGTGCCATGGAAGGTTTTAGCACCCTTTCTGAGTCCTTTACTCCCTATATTTTGCCCATGGCAACCGTTATTTTGGTATGTCTCTTTATGATTCAATCTAAAGGAACAGCTAAAATTGGCTATCTTTTCGGACCCATACTCTTTATTTGGTTTTGTACTATAGCGGTACTGGGGCTAGCACAAATTATTGCCGAACCAATGGTACTAAAAGCCGTCAATCCTTATTATGCTTTTGTATTTTTGCGAGACACCGGCTATAGGGGTTATTTACTTCTTGGCGGTATCTTTCTTGTCGTAACCGGTGGTGAAGCACTGTACGCAGACATGGGGCATTTTGGTAAAACGCCTATTCGCATCAGCTGGTTTTTTGTCGTACTTCCTTGTTTAGTGCTCAACTATTTTGGTCAAGGAGCTAATTTACTACTGCACCCAGAAGCCATCAGTAATCCATTTTACATGATTGCGCCCAGTTGGTTTTATCTTCCTTTAATTATTCTTGCAACCATGGCAACCGTTATTGCCTCACAAGCCGTCATTTCCGCAACCTTTTCCTTAGCAAAACAAGCAGTTTTACTGGGTTTATACCCACGAATCCCCATTATTCAAACCTCAAAAGAGTTTTCGGGACAGATTTATGTACCACAAATTAATATGTTACTATTGTTCGGTACCTTACTTTTTGCCTTTAGTTTTAAAACATCCGATAACCTGGCTCATGCGTATGGAATTGCCGTTAATGCCTACATGCTGATGATCGATTTTATGGTGGCTTATACAGCTATTGCTATCTGGCAGTGGTCAAAATTTAAAGTAGGTTTAATTTTCGGATTTTTAATCACTATCGATTTAGCATTTCTCGGATCAAATTCACATAAATTCTTAACTGGTGGCTGGGTTCCGGTGACCTTAGCATTGGTTTTAGCAACTATCATGTACACCTGGAAACAAGGACGAGAGTACGTACGCGATAATTTCTACATGAAAAAAGAAGACATGTCGAAAATGCTCAAACAATTACAATATAAAAATTTGAATCAACTGCATGACCTAACCGCAGTTTTTATCACCGATATTTATGATAAAAGTGGCGGCAGCTTTTTACATTTTTTAAAGTTGAGCCGCTCCGTTCCAGAGCATGTTCTTATCGTAAACTATGTTGTTGAAAACATTCCCTACATTCATTACAGCCAGCGTTATGACATAACTTGTCTGGATGAGAGGGTCTATAACTTAACCTTGCATTACGGTTTTATGGAAACTATTTCCATTCCCAGAGCATTAGAGCGAGCCTGCGATAAAAATATTCTGCCCTTTAAATTAAATATCGACAAAATCACCTTCATGGTGGAAATACCTAATATAATGGCTTCCAAAGCTAAAAAATCGCTTCCATTTTTCTGGCAGGAACGATTATTCGCATTTTTAATTCGCAATTATTCGGCTAATTTAAATATAGAATTCTATAAATTGCCGTACAATAGAACCATTGCGATAGGCACTTATTATATTATGTAACGTTAGGAGTTTGGTATGTGGTTTAACAACGCACTAATTTATCAATACGAACAGGATGATACCTGTGATTTAACAGAAGCCTTAGCTGAAAACATTCTAAAGCCTTGCCCACCGCACGCACGCTTCATTTTTGGTTGGACTCAGGTCTTTGCAGATGAACTGGTTCAGGAAGTTGCTGGCAGTTCAATGATTTGCATGGGTAAAGAAGAACGTTTATTGCCGCGTGGAGTGATTAATAAAAAGCTTGCAGAAAAAGTCCAAGCTTATGAAACCCAGCATGGTCGTAACATCAAACGTGCTGAGAAAGCGCAAATGGCTGAAGACATTGAATTTGAATTGCTGCCTAAATCATTTTGCGTACAAAAAAGATTGCAGGCTATTTTAGACACGTCCAGCAAACGAATCGTAGTGAATGCATCCAGTGCGACTCAAGCCGCACAACTGACTGCACTTTTACGTAAATCCGTTCCGGGCATTTCAATTGAACCGCTTTCATTAAGTGAAAATCTTGCGGTACGCTTTGCTGAATGGATTCATTCCCCAGAAACCCTTCCTGAACACTTCCAATTGGGGTCAGACTGCGTATTAATTTCACTTGATGATGAGACAAAACGAATTCACTGTAAAGGCTATGAATTACCAGCAGAAGAAATTTTAACGCTATTGGCTCAAGGCATGGCGACTTCCGAGCTTACTTTAATATGGAAAGAACGCATTCAGTTCACATTAACGCAGGACTTCACTTTTAAAAAACTTAAAAGTCTTGATTACCTGCTTGATGATTTTAATGAGATTAAACAGCTTGATGAAGAATACCTGCAACAAGATGCCGCACTTACTTTATTAACTGGAGAGTTACGCGAGCTAACTAATGACTTGTTAAAAGTATTAGCTGCCAAAGCACCTGTATTAGAAGAAGAACGCGAAGAAAGCTTAGCTTAACCTCCAACCGCTACCTTATTCGTGCTGAGGAGGCGCCCCTGCCACCTAATTCTGGGCTTTACAGCCCAGCCTACTGTTTTTGCTACACTGTGTACCTCTGTAGGCTGGGCTGTAAAGCCCAGAACTCACTCTACCCGCTGCTTAATGGTAGCATCCCAAAATACGGGACTGCCTAACCTTTCTTCATGACGGAGAATCCTCTCCACCCTCAGATTTATAACTGTCCTTAATGAAATAGTTCATTAAAATAGCTATGAGTAAACAAAACGGCAATACCCAAAGATGAGTATAATAATATTTCGAAAAATTCGTCAGGAAAAAATAAGGGATGAATAACATAAGTATATTGAATAAATAGTCTGTTGAGTTTATAAAACTAATCGCTACCCCCCGGGTTTCATAGGAAGAAAGCTCGCTAGCAATCGTATAAAAAAGAGTTGAGCCTGATATGAAAAATCCCATTAAAAATGAAAGACTCTTAATAAGAATTAAACTTTTAAAGTCAAAATGCGGTAAATACAAACAAAGTAACATAAGCATGGTACCAATAACCAAACTCACATGAATCACCAAAGTTCTTGAACCTATTTTATTAGAAAGCCATGCCCAAAAAGGTGTCCCCAAACCGATGCCAAGAAAAATAAACCCGCTAATAATAACAGCGTCTACTTGATCAAGGTTATAAAATTCTTGCACGGGCAAATACCAGAATCCCGCATAAGTTAATAAAATACCAAAGGAAGTGGCTGTAGCAATAGCACAAAAAATAAGATTTACATTGGTACCGACTGTGGTTATAGAACGTTTTAAATTAATTTGATTTTTAGGCCCTATACCAGACGGACTTTTAATAAAAAGTAGGGTCAATACAAAAAGTACTAAACCAATTAAAGCGATAACTTGATAAACACTGTTCCAGCTATGAGCCTGTAAACTCTTAGTAAATGAATAATGAACAATACCCGCCGCGAGGCAGGAAATGGTTTGAGTAAACCCAAATAAAATAGGAAACTGCGTCGTTGAAAACCATTGAGCAATTAATACGGCTGCTGAAACAAAAGCAAAAGAAGCGCCTATCCCTTGCATAATACTCCATAAAGTAAAAGGAATAAGAGTACTAGTAAATGACACTGCAAAATTACCTATAACTAATAACAGTAGGCCAATACTTACAACCCAACGTGGGTTGTATTTGTCTAGTAAATAACCAGCGGGAATTTGCATGCAGGCGTAGCCTAAAGTAAAAGCGCCACTAGCCACTGATAATCCAATCTCACCAAGGTGTAAACTGGCTTGAATTATTGGCGCGAAGGCTGCGCTCGCAGTATTTAAACAAAATGCATAGGTTACAAATAAAGTGATCACCAGCCAAATAATGTACTTATTAAATTCCCTTTCCATATTGTTACTCTATGAGTGAGACATCCTTTATAAAGATTATATACCTTTTATGGATGAGCATCTCTTTTATCTTGAATTCGTGGATTAGTGATGCGTGTGAGCTTCAAAAAAAGTGTTACCCATGTCTCCGCACAGTTAACGTGAGCCTCAAATCGAAAAAAATTCAAAAAAAAAACCCGTATTGTGCGAACACAAATACGGGTTACATACATTAATTACGTCTACAAAGCAGGACGCTTCATATAAGTTCTATGATAAGTTGCTTGATAAACAGCCATAGCTTCATCCGCAGCCTTATTCAAACCTAAAGCACGATTTGAATCATACATAATCACTAATGCCTCTTTAACCGTTGGCGCTTGCGGGTAGTTTTTAACCAGATACCCTGCCCGCTCAATCGCAGCTACATACATTTTACGCTTGAAATAAAATTTCGAAACATTCAACTCATGTTGTGCGAACATATTACGCAGATAAATCATTCGTTGCAGCGCATTCGCTTTATACTTACTCTCAGGGAATTTCTGAATTAGCACAGCGAAGTCTGAGTAAGCTTGAGTTTGCGTACCTGGATCACGCCAAGATTCATCCATTGGTAATATCTTGGCAAATACACCACGCGTTTGCTGGAAGTTAGACAGGCCACGCAGGTAATAAGCATAATCCACATTTTTAGCACGTGGGTATAGATGAATAAAGCGCTCAGCAGTAGCTGCAGCTGAAGGATAATCTTCATTTTTGTAATATGCATAGATTAAATCCATTTGTGAACTTTCAGTATAATCACTAAATGGATACATTGTTTCTATCGCCTCAAGACGCTTAATCGCGCTCGCGTATTCTTTTTTGCGCAAAGCCTTTTGAGATTCGGTATGCAGCTGCTCAACAGTCATTCCTTTAAAAGGATTTTTATCATCATCATCCTTACCCCACCATGTCTTACAAGAAGACAAAGCAATAATAAGACTACACAGGAATAACACTTGAATTCGTTTCATAAACTACACCTATAATTAAATCTGTTGCATCTACAAACAGCAACTAAAAACATGGAACATTATACCTAGGACAATTTAATTTGCGAACATTCTTATAATTATTTAATTTATGACAAAATTTAAAAAAATATTTGCAATATTATAAGCGTTACGATAGTATCCTTGCCTATCGGAGAGATGGCAGAGCGGTCGAATGCGGCGGTCTTGAAAACCGTTGAAGGGCAACCTTCCCAGGGTTCGAATCCCTGTCTCTCCGCCAAATCTAGGTTGTAACTTTTTGAAATATAATAATTTTATTTTTTTGTCTCTTTAGAGTTTATTCTTGTGATAACACTAAAATGATAAAATGTCTTCTTTCTGTCTTCTTTTTATTTACCACTAATCTGCATTCTATCAAAGATAATCTTCTGCACGACCTCACCATACAAGATACATAAAAATTAATGAGGTAAGGACTTGAATTTTGTTTATAAGTGTCGCCATAGCAGCACTTTTTTCGTAATTAGGTAGCGTGCCGATTACATTCATGTAAATCAATCCAAGTGTTAATTAATATGTAGACAATGTTATCGGCGCGGCCTTGCTGGTTAACTTATTGATTAATAATTTTTTGACATATAAATTCATTCTCGCGGGCTATCAAAAAGTTACTCACTAATTCATCAAAAATGTATTTAATTAAATCTCCTCCTGAAAATGTTTGACATGAGAGATTAATTATTTTAATTTAAGTTAAGGAAATCGCTAGTGTTCGGTATTCTTTAAGCCATCCTGACCGAGCACATATTGTAGATTTTTGGTGATGGCTCTTTATTGTTTAATCAATGGGAGCCATCATTATGCGTCAATCCGTAAACTCGTCTTTTATATTAAGCCTAAAAGAAGGCGACAGCTTATTTCAAAGCATCATCGATTATACATCCTCTATTAATTTAAAATCGGGACTCTTTACTGGTATTGGTGCCCTATCCGATATCACTATGAGTTTTTATCATCGTGAACAACATACCAAAAGATTGTTTCAGGGAACTTATGAAATTGCTTCGTTGACGGGCAATGTGACCTTAACTGATGAAGGTTTGTTCCTACATATCCATGCAGCTATAGCTGATCATAATTTCCAAGTTTTTGGTGGTCATCTCATCAGTGCGAAAGCTGGTGCATCCACAGAAATTGCCATTACTCCCCTAAATTACACCATACATCGAAAAAAACACCCTGATTTAGATATAAAAGTTATATGTCCTTTAACTATATAAAATAGAGGTGAGCGATGAAAACTATTGGCAATTCAAATGCGTTAAGAGAGTATAGTCTTTATGATCTTCAATCCAATTTAAACAAAGCAATTAGTAGTTATAATCAAAATGGCATTATTGTTCTTAAAGATTATATTAGCCAAATTGAGTTAACAAACTTATTAAATGAAATTAAAATCATACAATACGATGCAGAACAAGATATTGCGCAAAACTGGAATAATGAAATAGTTACCTTTTATTCTAAAAATCCTTTGAAAGCAGAACTAGAACTTAAAGAATACGTTACTGAGCCTTATTTTCAATCATCCAGTCGCAAAGGACATGTATTTTATGAAGAGATAGACAACATCCGCGTGATTAATCGGATTGGTCATGGTATGCATCTTGTAGAAAAATATTCAAGGATGCAACAAACAATTTATAAAAATCCCATGCTTAGGTCGATTTTTAAGGGCATAGGATTTAGAAAGCCCATCTGTCATCTGAGTGTTTATATACCTAAGTTTCCCCAAGGTTTGGGTAGTGAGGTGAGGCCGCATCAAGAATCAACTTTTGCTTATACAGAACCTACGTCGGTAACTGTTTTATGGCTGGCTTTAGAGGATGCCTGCATAGAGAATGCCTGCATGTATGGAATCATAGGCAGCAACCATTGGCTCTTAAAATGGATTTCACGAGTAAATCATCCACTTAAAACTAGGCAATTTGAGCAGCTCAATGATGTTTATATTCCTGATTTTATCACAGATAATTATCGTTATATGCCCTTAGAAGTCAAGGCTGGGGATGCATTATTGTTTCATGGTAATTTTGTCCACTGCAGCCCAGTAAATTATTCAAACCATTCGCGCAAAGCCTTATCTTTTCAATTCATTGAAACTTTGGGAGTGAATTATCCCATGAGCAATTGGTTACAGCCTCCAAACGATGTTTATTTATATTGACCTGAATGAATAAGGAAAAAATAAAATGTCTATGTATGATAGTAGTGAGTTTTTCAAAACATATTTCGCTAAAGCGAGTGAGAAATCGATAATTATTGACTTGATGAGCACTCGCTTTTCGCCCTCCTCACATGATCTCAAGATTTTGGATTTAGGTTGTCATGATGGCACATTAATTAAAAAAATAATTGATGCTTATGTCCGAAGAATGCCCTCAAAAGTTACTATAACAGGTGTAGAACCCAGTCTAGATGCTTTATTAAAATATGCAAAAACTCAGTTTACTATTCCAGTTCAAACCAACACATTTGTGGGAACTGCTGAAAGCTATTTTTTAAAAAATCCAGAGCATGAGCATTTCAATTGGGTTATTGCCTCCCAATGCCTTTATTGGTCTTGGGATTTATCTTATATCGTTAGGAAAATAGCAGATGCTGGTGAATCAGGCTTAATTGTATTAAGAGGGCATCGTGGAATTTATGAAATTCAATCACGCTTTAAGGATTATATAGGAAATCCTAATGAGCAATTTTATACCGCAGATGATATAGAGTCAGCGCTGCTTAACCAGAATATACCCTTTGCGAAAGAAGTTAAAACAACATCTATCTTGCTGCCCTCTCAAGGCAGTATTGAGATGAAATGGCTCATTACTTTTTTTCTACAACAAGATAAAAAGGAGATAAATAGTGATATTTTTCAGGAAGTCGAGTCTTGGATTTTAGCAAAAACTTCAGAAAAAATTACACATGATGTGTGTTTTTTCTGGTTAGGAAATGCGATGATCAATGGGAGTAACCATGTGTAATAAAGATAAAAAAATAATTGTGCAAAGATACCTGAAAGTTCTCTTTCTGGCTGTATTATCGATACAAGTATTTGCTGCGGACTTGCCTGGAAAACATAAAATTTTTTTAAATAAAACGTTTCAACTGGCACAATTATCTCGTCAAAAAGGAAATCATCCTTTTGGTGCATTATTAGTGTATCGAGGGCGAATAATTTTAACTGCAGAAAACTTGGTTATATCAACTCAAGACGTGACAGCGCATGCTGAAATGGTACTTATCAGGCAAGCCTCCAAACAATTTTCTAAAGAGATTTTAAAACACAGCACTCTTTACACCAGCACAAAGCCTTGTGCTATGTGCTCTGGAGCTATCTATTGGGCAGGAATATCTCGCGTTGTTTATGGGTGTTCTACGCAAACATTAGAAAAACTTGCTCATGGGGGCTTAGCGATTTCTAGCAAGGAAATTTTTAAACAAGGAAAGAGAGACGTTAGGGCAAATGGTCCTTATTTTGAAGAGGCCGCGATTAAAGTGCATAAAGGGTTCTGGAGCTGATGTATCCCCACGAATATTCATGCAAAGATGATGTTATAAAATAGTAGTAAACTAGTTGTTTATTGTGTCATTCCTGCGAAGGCGGGAAACTATTTTGCAATCAAAGTGAGGTACGCCCTGATTAAGGAGCAATCGAATAAATTTCCAGTGATGCGCATGTGCTGTTTATTAACCGTATCTGTCAGTGGTTACTACAGCTGGCTAAATCGAGAACCCTCTTTACGCAAAAAGGAAAATATAAAATTAGCGTGTAAAATCAAAGCTATTTTTGATGACGAGAAATCACGACCCGGAGCTCCTCGAATTACCAAGCGATTAAACGTTGAGGGAGAACCAGCGAGTCGTCACTGTGTTGCTAGCATTATGAAACAACGCAGTTGGCGAGCACGGGCTACAAAAAAATTTAAAGCAACAAAAAATAGTAATCATAAATTGCCTGTTTCGCCCAATCTATTGGAACAAGATTTTTCAGCTCAAAAACCAAATGAAAAATGGGTGAGTGACATTAAGTATGTGTGGACCGATGAAGACTGGCTCTATCTTGCCGTTGTGATGGACCTGTATTCGCGCAGGGTAGTTGGCTGGCCTATCTCAGAGCGTATGACCTCCAAATTGGTTATCGACGCGTTACAAATGGCTTTATGTCGTCGTAAACTACCACGAGGACTTATTCTGCACTCAGATCGCGGCAGTCAATACTGTTCCTACGAGTATCAAAAGCTTCTTAGCACTCATGGACGAAGATGTAGCATGAGTAAGCGTGCGGATTGTTTTGACAATGCTGCCATGGAAAGCTGGAATCATAGTTTTAAAGTTGAGACTATTCATGGCAAAAACTAACAACAAGAACGCTTACTAAAAATCATGTGTTTGAATACATTGAAAATTATTACAATCGAAAACGACTTCATTCGACGCTCGGTTACAAAACACCTGTATCGTTTGAAGTTAAAATGGTCGCTTAGCAAAGTGTCCGATTTTCCGAGACATGATCACCCTGTTAAGTTGTGTGATTCATAGACATCGTTTCAATTAATTGATAAATTTATCCACCTTATGAAACAACAAATTAAAGCCAGATTAACGTGGGTAAATCTATATCTTGAAACTAAAGATGCAGGATATGTTTGTCGTAAATGTGGTATT
>JARLJQ010000028.1 GCA_031291115.1 Legionella sp. | reverse complement strand
CAAATTTTTTAAGTAAAGCTCCATTGATAACTTCCCCATAAAAATTGTCCCTTATAATTTTTTTATTTCGGTAACATTAGTTATGAGGCAACGAATCTAAAATTTCCTGGTTTCGGTAACATTACTTATGAGGCAACTCGATTGTGGGTAGTCATACATTATGCTGAATAAATACAGACTATACTTATTTGTTGAGAATCTACTTTACTCTAACTAATCCATTATTGAAATTGTTTTTAATAAGATACGCTTTAAGTTGTATTTAAAATACATCTTTAATATAATTATTAGGTTCCTACTCAATCGAGGATTTATCATGCAACCTACCCATAAGCCTGCCAAAACAATCAGTGATAAAATTGCCCGGAGCTTAGTAAAATTTTTTCGTTTTTTTGCCGATACCTTTTTTCAAAAGCGATATGGTAATCGCGCAATTGTTTTAGAAACGGTGGCAGCAGTGCCTGGTATGGTTGGTGCAGCTTTATTACATTTAAGATGTTTGAGAAAAATAAAGAATGATGAAGGTTGGATCAAAACACTGCTTGATGAAGCTGAAAATGAACGAATGCATTTAATAACATTTATGTACATTGCCAAACCGAATTGGTTTGAACGGTTTATAATTTTTATGGCACAGGCTATCTTTGTCGTAATCTACCTTATTATGTATAGTCTATCATCCAAAACAGCACACCGCTTTGTTGGGTATCTTGAGGAAGAGGCTGTAATTAGTTACTCACATTATTTGGAAGAGCTTGATGCTGGAACTATTGATAATTGTCCAGCCCCAGATATTGCCAAAACCTATTGGAATCTTGCTGAGGATGCCAGGTTGCGTGAAGTCCTCCTGGCAGTTCGTGACGATGAAGCGGAACACAGAGATGTAAATCATCAACTGGCTGACAAAATGGCTGGGGGCTACAAGATTTTGACTAAATTGAAGATGGATTCTGAATAGGGTAGAAGTACATAATATTTATCTTATGGACTCGTAATTAAAAATTATAGGGGAATAAAATGACGAATACTAATTCATTAGGAAGACAGATGTATGATGATTTAGTTTGCTACAAACAAACCCCAATAGAAAGTCATGGCAAACTCAAGTTCTTTCTCGAAAAACACAGTACTAAAGAAGGAACCTGGGGATGTCTTCACCTTGATGAAGGTGAAATTGATTTTATTTTCCTGAATGGCGCGGGGCAAGAGCTTTCTCGTACTCGAATCGATAAAAATAATCCTCAACTACTGATTCCACCTGCTGCATGGCATAAAATTATACCGATTAGTGAGAATTTTAAGGCGCAGCTTGAGTTTTATTGTAAACCTAATCGTTACTTCAATAAAAAATATGGTTTGGGAGCAGTTCATAGTGATCTTCAGTATATTTACGAGACTTATCTGCGCAATCAGGGGCAATTAACTGCATTGGATGTGGGATCTGGCTCTGGAAGAAATCTTTTGTTTTTTGCTGCTGCCGGCCATCTAATAACGGGCATTGATATCAATGAATCTGCAATTGAGAAAATTTCAGAAATATCTCAAAAAGAGAGTTTAACTCATGTTCAAACGGTACTTCATGATTTGAACCAACCCTTAAATTTTAAAAAAGAGCACTATAAATTTGTGTTTTCAACAGTGAGCTTACAATTCTTAAAAGCTGAGCGTATACCTTCCTTGTTGAATGAATTACAGGAAGCAACAATGGTGCAAGGTTTTCACTATATGGTATTCCCGATAAAATCTGAATTGTACTCTTTACCCGCTTCATTTACTTTTTTACCGGAGAAGAACGAGCTGTATCATTTTTATCAGGACAGTGGTTGGTCGATACTTGAATATAAAGAATCTGCAGGACTTCTTCATAAGCTGGATGAATATGGAAAACCTATTCAGGGATTATTTGGCCATTTGTTAGCCCAAAAAATTCAGTGAAGACTACTCTAACTCATTAGTTTAGGTACGGATGTTTAATAAAGCATTTAATTCGATTTTGTTGTGTACGATATCTGCTAAGGTAAATTGATTTAAAACGTTCATAAATGCGTTCTGAGCTTCATAGAGAATGCTTTTCAGCTTACATACGGGCGCAATACAACAATTTGCTTTTTCTTTGTTAAAACAAGGAACCAAATCAAAATTTGATTCAAGTTTTAATATTAAAGCTCCCAGATTGATGTCTATAGGGTTTACTGCCATGGTAATTCCCCCATTTTTACCTCGAGTAGTCTTAATTAGTCCTAATTTAGCTAAATTATGGATTATTTTAATCATATGATTGTTTGAAATTGTATAAGCCTCAGTAATATCTTTGATAGTACAGATTTCTTTTTTCAAAGTGATATAGACCAAAGCTCGTAACGAGTAATCAGTGAATTGAGTTAATTGCATATAAAAATTCCCACGATTATTTATTGACTCTCATTATTACATTTAATAAGATGCATTTAAAATACACCTTATTAACTATGGAGTTTAGATTATGCCTGCATCCCTATATGAACGTCTAGGTGGCCAAGCCGCTGTTAATACTGCAGTCGATATTTTTTATCGAAAAATCCTGACCGATCAACGCGTAAATCATTTCTTTGGTGAGATCGATATGGAACAACAGATTATCAAACAAAAAGGATTTTTAACGATGGTCTTTGGTGGTCCCAATCATTATACAGGAAAGGGAATGAGAGAGGGGCATCGTCATTTAGTACAAATGGGGCTCAATGATTCTCATGTAGACATCATTATTGATCATCTAGGTGCAACACTAACAGAACTAGGTGTAGGTGACAACGATATCCAGCAGGTGGCTACAATTGCTAATAGCGTTCGTTCCGATGTTTTGGATCGTTAATTATGAATACAATAACTTTTGAAAATAAGCCTTATTCATTGACCACTGACGAGAATATTTTAAGCTGTTTTCTGCGTCATGGTATTGAATATCCCAATTCATGTCAGGCGGGTATTTGTCAGTCTTGTCTTATTAAAGCGACTGATGGGGTAATTGATCCATCGTGGCAAGAAGGCTTGCCAGAGACACTAAAAGTACAAGGGTATTTTCTAGCCTGCATGGCAAAGCCTAAAACAGATATAGAGCTTGTATCACTTGATACCTCTGAATGTGATGTGGAAGCTAAGATAATTGACATTGAGCGTCTTAATTATAATGTATTAAAACTTAAGCTATTAGTAGCTAATCCTGGTGATTGGACTCCGGGTCAATATCTTAATCTAATTAATTCGACTCAAATTGCCAGAAGCTACTCTATTGCGAATATACCTACTCAAGACGGCTATATTGAATTACATATAAAGATTGTAGAGAGCGGGGCTATGGGTCAATGGTTACAAGGAACCGCAATAATCGATACACCAGTCAGGCTTAGAGGTCCTTTTGGGAAATGCTATTATTACAATCCTGATAACTTGTCATTTGATATGCTGCTGGCGGGCACAGGAACAGGTTTGGCTCCTTTAATCGGTATCATTAAAAGTGCTCTGAGCCAAGAGCATGAAGGTGCTATTACTTTAGTACATGGCGGTTGTATTGATGATGATATTTATTATTCTGAGGAGCTTGAGACTCTGGCAGCAGTATTTCAAAATTTTTACTATAATCCTTGTGTACTAAACAGTCAGGGACGTTATCCAGAGGCTTCAATTGAACGTAGAGTGTTAACCTATCTCAATAATCCCAATGATACTCAGGTATATGTTTGTGGGCCTAAAGAAACAACTAATAAACTTAAAACCAGTATTTTTCTTGCAGGTGTACCTTCTAAATTTATTTTTAGTGATCCCTTTCTGTAAGGCTTTTTTTTAACAGTCAAATTGCTATTTCTGCTAATTTGACTGTTAACTTCTTTGCAGATTTTCAGAGCTTTTTACAAAAAAGAGTTTGAGCTTTATTACAAAATCATAGGCCATTAACAAAGCAGCTATGGCAAACACAACATCTCCTGGTATACGCAACCACTGCCATAATAGCGTTGTATTGTAAAACTCAAGACTACGCGCAAAGGTTAATCCATGTTCATATACTGCTTGCAATTGTGGCCAGCCGATGGGAAAGAAATTCAGGAAAATCCATAAAATTACCCCTAGATTATATAACCAGAATGCCCATGTGCCCAATCGATCGCTCCATTGGATTTTATCTCCTGCCGCATAACGCAGACAAAAATAAATCATCCCTATTGCAAGCAATCCAAATGCCCCAAATAGGGCAGTATGTGCATGATTTAAAGTTAAAAAAGTACCGTGTTCGTAGTAGTTCACTAAGGGCGCATTTAATGTGCCACCACCAAATACACCTGCGCCAACGAAATTCCAAAAAGCTGCACCTAAGATATACAGATAAGCCAAGTGTTGTTTAAAATCCTTATCTTTTTTTATTTTCTGTTGTTCCTGGATTGCATTGATGATTAGAAGAGCTAGGGGTAGTACTTCAATAAATGAAAACATTGAGCCTAGTGGAACCCACATATCAGGTCCTCCTGTCCAATACCAATGATGTCCCGTACCGATGACACCTCCTAAAAAAACTAGAATCGCTTCGAAAAAAACAGTTCTTTCCGCCAAAAGCCTTGATACTAATCCAACGCCCATTAATAGATAAGCTGTAGCACACACGGCAAAAAATTCGAAAGATTGTTCAACCCAAAGATGTACTACCCACCACCGCCAGAAATCAGTAATCGTAAATGATTTTTCAATTCCGGTTAACGGGATCATGCCAAAACAATACAGAACGGCAATGTTTACAGTGCTGGCCCAAAACAAATGTTCCAGTTTGATTTTTCCCGTCCAAAACTCAACAGTTGCTGTTTTTAGACCATCCCAAGTAGGCCACATACCTCGGAACACGATAAAACTCCACAAAAAAAGACCCACACAAAACCCTATCTGCCAAAGTCTTCCAAGTTGGAGATAAGATAATCCCTGGTTCCCAATCCAAAACCATGCTGTATCAATAATTCCCATGATGCCAAGGTAATCGCCAATTATGGCACCAGCTACAATAAACAAGGTTACCCAAAACAATAAATCAACCAAAAATCCCTGTCCTTTAGCTTCTTTACCGCTAATGATAGGGGCGAGAAAAACCGCAGAACTAATCCAGGAAAGGGCTATCCAAACTATTGGTGTTTGGGTGTGAACATCACGTAAGAAATTAAACGGAAGAAAGGTATTGATATTAATTCCATAAAATCCAGTTCGCTCTGTATAGTAATGTGCGAGTAAGACACCTACTGCAATTTGAACTAATAAGACGATTGCAACAATTAAAAAATATTTACCTACTTTTTTCTGGCTGGTTGTTAATTCCTTAAATACTAACAAAATGGGCGTCATAGGCTCATTATCTGGTCCACTTAGATAGCGATGGTAAATATAGAGAATCACGCCAAAACCAAAAAAAACGAAACAAAAGGACACCCATGTCCAATAAAAAGTTGCCGGAGTAGGCACATTACCCATGGTTGGTTCATACGGCCAGTTATTAGTATAAGAAAAATTTTTACCAGGTCGATGCGCAATAGTGGTTAATGAGGAATAAATCAGGAAATCAGCGACCTGGATAGCGCTTTGCTGGTTTAAGCTGTACGCTTTTGTCCAGCCTTTTATTGGATCGTGATTAAGAACCATCGTTGCTATTTCTTCCTGAAGCTCGGTTATCGCTGTTGCAATTACTTCAGGTATTATCGAAATATTATGGCTGAGATCAACGTGTTGCAGTGCTTCCTGCATTTCTTTTCGGGTGACGTATTGATCACCTTCTGATAAATTGGCAAAAGAGTTTTTAAATTTTAGATTTGCAATATTTTCTTCAGTTTTACGACCTAATTCTACAAGGTATTGAGCGGTATAGTCTTCTCCAAAATAGGATCCCATTCCATAAATACTGCCATAATCCATAAGATCTGCTCGTTGAAATCCTGCTTTTCCTGCAACAATATCTTCTTCTGTCATGAGAATTGTCCCAGAAGCCGAGACGAATTGATGCGGCAAGGGTGGTGCTAATTGATAGGTTTTAACCGTCCCCCAAATGATAACAAGGAAACATAGTATTGCTGTGATTAATAGTACCCATTTCAGGACATTTGAAACAGGATCAACTTGCATATTAGGCTTACTATCCATTGTATTGCTCTTTACCATTAAGTTTCTTCCTTAATACCCATCTTGTTTTTGCATGATTTGCGTATTGTTTCGATTTTATAGCAAAATAACTAATTATGTGCCCAATATAAAAATATTGAAACGGTTATGTTTGAAAACTGAGCCAATTCATTCTCTTTAATAAAATGACACTATACTACTATTCTTATGACTCGGAAATATTCATAAAGAAGAAGTTAGATTTCATGCATTAACTCCAAAAAAGAAGATTTCCCATATCATCGCTAACCTGGAATATAGCGCATACGGAGATTTGATCATGGTCATCAGATGGTCTAAGTTAAAACATAATTGTCTAATAAATGAAGGACGACCATGAAACAATCTGGTGATAAACAAGATGACAAGAAAGATAATGAGGTCGTGTTTTTTCAGTTGAATGCACTTGCATCAGGACTTCACCTGTCACATTTTTTGCATTGTGTAGCAAAAGGGCAACAAGATGAAGCAGAGAATCTGCTGAACCAACCAATAGAAAAAAGTAACTATAAAAACCTGCTGTTAGCAAAAGAAACCTTCACCGATTACTCAGGCCGAACTTTTGTATGCACTGCTTACGAATATGCTTATTGGGCAAAGGACACCCATATGTGCCGGATGCTGGAAAAACATATGGACAAGGATACAAAATCAGAAATGTTAAAACGCTGCGAGGCGGTGGAGAAGGGCGGACTGAAGTATAGCCAACAGGTTAAACAGACAGATGGAACACAATATGTTGAACAGTTTTGTACAAAGCATTTTGACTTTTCTTCACTAAAAACAGCATTAGAAAGGTATATTCAGGGATTTGATAACTGGAGTTGGGATGAGAGAAAACTAGCCTGGATGGCGGTAGGCATGGCCCAGCGTGACCTTCCTGTGCATGTGATTAATTGTGTGATTCATAGACATCGTTTCAATTAATTGATAAATTTATCCACCTTATGAAACAACAAATTAAAGCCAGATTAACGTGGGTAAATCTATATCTTGAAACTAAAGATGCAGGATATGTTTGTCGTAAATGTGGTATT
>JARLJQ010000027.1 GCA_031291115.1 Legionella sp. | reverse complement strand
TAGGGCTTCATACAATAATTTTTCTGCTAACATTTTGTGCTTCTGATTTGAAAAAAAATATTAGATCATGATGGCTTCTTTTCTGCAATATTTTTATTCAAATTCGTGGGGATAAATCAGTTCGTGCTGAGGAGGCGTTTATGCCGTCTCGAAGCATTCGCACAGGATTATGGTCTTGGTGCAAATGCTTCGAGACGTCGCTATTGCTCCTCCTAAGCACGAACGGAGCACGGGAAAGACTGGGGCTAATGGTTTTTCTTATCCTAAATGCTCCTTATTTTTAATCAATTAATGAACAGATCAATCAAAATGCACCCTTAAAAATTTTAGGATGCATCAAACACAATACAAAGGTATAATAGATATTTTTTAATGCCGACTGAACAAATCATGATCAAAACAACGTTACTGTACCAACCCACACAAAACAAACAAATTTGGGGACAGCTTCATGGGAGCAGTTTAACGTTGGCATTGGCCGAATATTGTCAACAAACTCCTGGAATCAAACTGATTATCGCGCAAGACAACCTCAGCGCCAATCAATTACAAGCGGAGTTAGAGTTTTTCCTGGATTCAAAAAACGCAGCGCAAGAATTATTATTTTTCCCAGATTGGGAAACCTTGCCTTACGATCAGTTCTCACCGCATCAAGATATTATTTCCGAGCGACTCTATACGCTAAGCCGCATACAGCAAGTTACTAACGCTATTGTGATCACCTCAGCCAGTACGTTGATGCATCGACTCTGTCCGCCTGAGTTTTTAAATCACTACGCCCTCATGCTCAAGGAAGGGCAAAAGCTTGACCTTGGCGCATTCAGAAATCAGTTGCAACAATCCGGTTATCATTGCGTTAATAAAGTATTAGAGCATGGTGAATTTGCCTTACGTGGTTCCATCATCGATGTGTATCCTATGGGTTCTGGTTTGCCTTTTCGTATTGAACTCTTTGATGATGAAATCGAAAGCTTAAGACAATTTGATGCAGAAACACAACGCACCATCGAAAAAATCACTGAAATTAATGTATTACCAGCGCGTGAATTTCCACTGAATGAGCAAAGCAAACTGTTATTCCGCCGTGCATTTAGAGAGCTTTTTCCTGGTAATCCCAGCCAATGCCCTATTTATGAAGCCATCAGCGAAGGACAATTTCCCGCAGGAATTGAATATTACCTGCCGCTATTTTTTGAAAAAACAGTCACCCTCTTTGATTATTTACCTAACGATGCCAAAGTATGTCTGATTGAGAACATTCAACATAATGCCGAACAATTCTGGCAAGAGCTGAGTGAGCGCTACGAGCAACGACGTTACGACGTCAGCCGCCCTATTTTAACACCAACTACTTGCTTTATTACACCTACCGAACTCTTAACCAAAGCCAATGAATACGAACAATTACGCCTGTTCTCTAGTGTCTCAGACAAAAAAGGCGCATTGAACTTTAATATTTCACCCGCACCGCAATTACCAATTGACCGAAAAACAGAAGAGCCTTTAAGTAAATTACGCGAATACAGCGCTGATGACTCACGTCGCTACTTAATTGTGGTGGAAAGTGCGGGACGCCGTGAAGTTTTGTTGGACTTACTCAAACCCAGTGGCGTAACCCCTAAAATACAAGCGTCCTGGCAGGATTTTATTAACGATACAGCGCCAATTAATATCAGCACTGGTGCGTTAATTTATGGCTGTGAACTAACGCAAAGCAATACCGTTTTGATTGTTGAATCCCAATTATTTGGTGAACAAAGCACACCGCAACGACGCACAGCACAAAAGTCAGTAGATCCAGATTTAATTATTCGCGATATGGCTGAACTGCGTCCGGGAGCCGCTGTAGTTCATCTGCAATTTGGAGTAGGACGCTATCAAGGCTTGCAACATATTGACACTTACGGTGCAGCCAGTGAATTCCTGGTTCTGACTTATGCGGGTGAAGATAAAATTTATGTCCCGGTAACCTCATTGCATCTGATTAGCCGCTATACAGGTGGGGACAGCGAACACGCCCCCTTACACCGATTAGGTTCTGATCAATGGCAAAAAGAAAAGAAAAAAGCAGCTGAAAAAATCCATGACGTGGCCATTGAATTGCTTGATCTCTACGCCAAAAGAGAGGCACAACCCGGACACCAATACGAACTGTCGCACAGTGAATACATCAAATTTGCCAGCGCCTTTCCCTTTACAGAAACCGTGGATCAATTAAGCGCTATAGAACAAATCATCAAAGACATGCAATCCTCACGCCCTATGGATCGACTCATCTGTGGCGATGTAGGCTTTGGTAAAACAGAAGTAGCCATGCGGGCGGCCTTTGTAGCCGCACAAAACAGCAAACAAGTATGCGTCCTTGTGCCCACTACACTTTTAGCTGGGCAGCATTTTGAGTCGTTTAGAGACCGCTTTGCTGATTTTCCAATTAACATCGAATTACTGTCACGTTTTCGCTCCGCCAAAGAATCTGAAGGCGTATTAAATGGGTTAAAATCAGGGCAAATTGATATCGTTATTGGTACTCACAAATTATTCCAAAAAAACATCGCATTTAAAAATTTAGGATTATTAATTATTGATGAAGAACACCGTTTCGGTGTAAAACAAAAAGAACACATTAAATCGTTACGCACACATGTTGATATTTTGTCTATGACTGCAACTCCTATTCCCAGAACATTAAATATGGCTATGGCAGGAATCCGTGATATTTCACTGATGACTACACCTCCGGCAAAACGTCTGGCGATTAAAACATTCTGGCAAGAAAGAAAAGACCCCATCATCAGAGAAGCAATACTGCGAGAAATATTAAGAGGTGGTCAGGTATTCTTCCTGCATAATAATGTAGACACAATTGAGCGCATTTGTCAGGATCTACAGACCCTGATTCCTGAAGCAAAAGTACGCAGTGCACACGGACAAATGCGTGAACGTGAGCTGGAGCGCATTATGTCTGAATTTTACCATCATCGTTTTAATGTTTTAGTATGTACCACCATTATCGAAACCGGTATCGATATTCCTACAGCAAACACCATTATTATTGACAGAGCTGATAAATTTGGTCTGGCACAATTACATCAATTGCGTGGTCGTGTTGGACGCTCGCATCATCAGGCATATGCTTATTTATTAACCCCCGATGAAAAGCTCTTAAGCAAAGATGCAATAAAACGTCTGGAAGCCATCGTTTCTCTCGAGGATTTAGGCGCAGGCTTTACCTTGGCAACACATGACATGGAAATTCGTGGTGCTGGAGAACTTTTGGGTGAAGATCAAAGCGGTAATATGCACGCAATCGGTTTTAATTTATTCATGGAAATGCTTGACCGTGCCGTTAATGATTTGAAAGCAGGCAAAACACCTGAACTTTCAGCACCAATGTATCAAGGACCCGAAATTGATTTACGAATTAGTGCCATTATTCCTGAAGACTACATTGCGGATATTCACAACCGCTTAATCATGTATAAGCGTATTTCCAATGCAAAAAACACAGAGCAATTACATGACTTGCAAATTGAATTAATCGACCGCTTTGGATTACTACCACAGCCCGTCAAACATTTATTATTAATTACTGAGTTAAAATTAAAAGCTTGCGCCTTAGGGATTCAAAGAATCAGTGCCGGAGCACAGCAGGGTAAATTGGAGTTCGGTGAAAATCCTTCCATTGATCCTGGAGCGTTAATCAACTTGATTCAGGTTCATGCCAAACGCTACCAAATGGAAGGACCACAACGCTTAAAATTTACGCTAGACAGTACCATTCCGGAAGAACGTATTTTTGAAATCAGCGCTTTACTGTATAAATTAACGGGATAAGGATAATTAAAACGAATGATATCAGAACGGACTCAGACTCAACTCGATAGAAAAATACTGGAAATACCAGGAACTGAATTAATTATTGCCACATTCCTCGCTGGCCTCTTAACTTTATATTTAAACAGTACAACCACATTAAATCTGCCCAATGCAAGCTTTCTCACTGTATTAGCCGCAGCCCTCGTCATGTGGGTTTTTCGTCTTGTTCCTGAGTACCTTCCGTCTTTACTTATCTTGTCTGCAGCCCTATTCCTACATATAGCACCAGAACATATTATCCTCTCAGGTTTCAGTTCCAACAGCTTTTTTATCGCAGTCAGTGTATTTGCTGTAGGTGCACTCATTACCAAATCACGCCTGTTCTATCGCTTGTCCCTAGTGTTATTAATTTATTTACCCTCCAAGCAATCCATACTGCAAAAATTCTTATTTCTTTTTGGTGCACTCATCACCCCTATTATGAGTGTGCAAAGCTCACGAGTAGCTTTAATGGCGCCTTTATTGGATGATATTCTTGAAAGCAGCACCATTCGCCCCAAAAGCGATACAGCTAATGCGTTGGCTAATGCTGCATTTAATGGCTGTATTTTACTGTCTACAGTTTTTCTCACTGGAAAATCGAGCAATTTCATCGTCTTTGGCCTCTTATCAGAACAAGATCAATGGCAAGGTGGTTGGCTGCATTGGTTATGGGCAGCATCTTTCCCCGGTTTTTTACTGGTCAGTATATTTTTTATGATGCAGTCACTTCTGTTTAAGCCTCAAAAAAAATTAACTATGGATAACGGCAAATTAAAAAAAGAATTAAACAACCTGGGAACGCTGTCATTTGATGAGCGCATTTCACTGATCAGTCTAACTCTGTTTGTAGGTGGCTCGATATTATCTGCATGGAAAAACACTTCTATTTTATGGACTTGCGCGGCTATATTTGCATTGATTTGGGTCTCTGGTGCATTAAAGACAAACGAGTTGCGTACCAAAATTAACTGGAATTTTTTATTTTATTTTGGTGCCATAATCGGCATCATGCGCGTCTTGCAAAATAGTGAACTTGAATACTGGCTGATACAACATGTTCAATGGCTTAATCAATTGGCAGAGATGAGCTCTTTATATTTTATTGTGATCATCTACATTATCAGTTGGGTAGCAGGTTTAATACTGGGCACGATGATAGCTCCTGCTATATTGTTTACACTCATCATTCCCATTGCCAATCAAAGTGCCATCAACAATTGGGTCATTGCCTTTGTGATTTTAATGGCAACTGAAGCCTGGATATTTCCCTATCAATCCAGTTATTTTCTTTGCTTTGAAGAATTACTAAAACCCAATAACAATTTTCTACTCAATCCTCTGTTGAAGCTCAACGCCTGGTTTTCCTTATTAAAATTGGGGATTATCGTGGCTTCTATTCCTTTTTGGCATTTCTTTGCGATTTTAATTTAAACACTACTTACAATCGTATATCTCCGTTGGTTTAAATTCCCGTCTTTACGAACATCACGAAGCAATCAATCCAGTGTACCGTATAGCACAGCACTCTGGATTGCTTCACTACGTCCGCAAAGGCGGAGATACAAGCGACGATTAACAAAACTCTCAAACCAAGAATGATCGTAATTTGACCCCCAAGATCATTAAGTGTACAATAAAGCCGATTTTCACTGAAACGAAACAATAAAATAAGTTGTGTATATGTCAAAAACCATCTCAGATATATTACAAAGCGTTAATTTTCAGCACAAAATTCCTCGAGGACACCCGTTCCTTGCAACCAAGTTATCCTCAATTGAAAAACCATTACGTCCAGGTATATTTGTTGTTATCGGTCTGTTTACTGAAAATTTAGTAGACTTGGAACTTTTTTGCACTCCTGATATGTCTGAACAATTAAGTAAAATATTCGCTTCAAGAGCACAGGTTCAGATGACCGAATTATATGCCAAGTTATGTATTGAAGCAGAATCATTATATGCTGAAGCAAAATTAATATTAAAAACTGCCAATACAGACAAACCAAAAGAACGAAGCCTTAAATCTATTATTGAAAAATACCCGACAACCAATTCTCGGCACGTTACTTATTGGTTAAGCCAATTTCCACTGTATGTCACTTTAATGAACTCATTAAACCAAGCCATAATCCCTACACCTTTTATTCCAGCAAAAAAATCGATTCGTTTTAACCCTAAAATCCAAGTAAAATCATTTAAGTGTCACGCATCAGAAAAGCCGAATTCATTTATAAAAAATTATACTGATTTGGAAGAAATACTTATTAATCTCGGAGTAACACTACCGAACAATCTAAGCTCTGAACTTGCTTATCTTCTAAAAATTAAATTTGAAGATATAGCACCAAACCTTCACAACGGCCAAATTGCAATGCTCACATCATATGCATTGCTTTTTTTATTTAAACGAGCAGAATTTGACCTTAATACAGTCAATTTCACCTATGCCAACGGGCAATTTAAAGTCACTTTAAACCAAGTAATGTCTCATATTGCAACTAAATTATGCGATAACTTATATGAAGATATTAAACTTACATTTGAGCAACTCAAAGAATACATTAACAAAAAATTAAATACTCACGGACTTATGATTCAACCTAATCAGCTGATGATTTTTTGTTTCGAAAGTTGCCCTTTACTAAAAAGCCTTATGATGAAACATTGGAGTGCTCGAGGCATTGATCTATCGATTCATCAAAGCCGTGCTTTCATTCCCCACCTAAATCCATTTATTCTGGGAAATCTCCTTTATTCCAATCATACAAAAACAACGGTGCTAGCAGATAATAACGACTTACCGTTACTGTTCGAACTTGTGGAATTAAATAAATCTATCAATAAAAAAGGATCTGGTTTCTTTTCAGAGACTGTAACGGCAACTTCGAAAAAGCAGTTTGAAGAAACCCAATCCCAGCTTCTCAACCCAAAATTGCGAGTCTTGTTTTCTTTGGAGAAAATAAATAATTACACGATTATTCCTGTCTTGAACGATACATTCATTTCCAAGTTTATTAGAAGTTACATTAATCCAAATAGACCTCAACCAACACCACAAGGAATACAGGATGATTTTTTATTTATTTTTAAAAGCTATTCTGAACGAGTGATCCAAATAATAATTAGTGATCTAGTAGACTCCGTTAATAAATCGCACCCAAATTACTTAGAGTATATGCAAGCCCAAGAGAAAAAAACCAAAGCAAATTCGAGCCTAGTAAATAGTACGTTTATAACTGCAACTACTACACAAAAAGGAGCGGATTGGTACAATGCTCAATATACTATTTTGTATAGTCTCCAGCTTGCATACGCTCACGCTATTAATATAATCCTATCACCGCCTCAAGAAAATACAGAAGCCGCTCGAAATTATTCTGGTTTTAAAATTTCATAATTAGGCTCGACCCAATAAATTAAAGTAGCCTAAAACGTCCAATACAGTGATTAGCACCATCTAATACTTGTTATGCAATAATAAAGCATTACATTACAATCAATTATTGAAAAAATCAGATAGTGCCAAATTTGCATCTCCCTTAGCTGGTACCACCGACCGTCAAAGCGTCTATTTTCAATGTGGGCTGTCCAACGCCAACAGGGACTGACTGCCCGTCTTTACCACAAACCCCTATCCCACGATCCAGCGCTAAATCATTACCAATCATGCTGATTTTTTTCATTACATCAGGACCGTTACCAATTAAGGTAGCTCCTTTAACTGGCGCAGTGATTTTGCCATCCTCAATAAGATATGCTTCACTAGCAGAAAACACGAATTGACCTGAAGTAATATCAACTTGTCCTCCACCAAAATTCACAGCATACAAACCGCGTTTGACAGATTTAATAATTTCCTCAGGCTCATGAGATCCTGCAAGCATGTACGTATTAGTCATTCGCGGCATAGGAATATGTGCATAAGACTCACGACGGCAATTTCCTGTAGATTGCATGCCCATTAATTTAGCATTCAATTTATCCTGCATGTAATTGACCAGTACCCCATTATCAATCAACGTGGTGCATTGAGAAGGCGTTCCTTCATCATCAATAGTTAATGAACCACGTCGATCTTTTAAAGTACCGTCATCAACCACAGTCACTCCGGGAGCCGCAACCTGCTGTCCCATACGGCCGGAAAAAGCAGACAAGCCTTTACGATTAAAATCACCTTCCAAACCATGTCCTACTGCTTCATGCAATAAAACACCAGGCCAACCTGGGCCTAAAACAACAGGCATAGTGCCTGCAGGCGCGGGTTGGGCATCTAAATTAATTAAAGCCTCACGTACAGCTTCTCGCGCATAACTTAAGGCATTTTCCTCTTCTGTAAAATAAGAATAAGCAACCCGCCCACCGCCACCAGAGCGCGCAGATTCTCGTTTGCCATTTTTATCTTCCACAATAACGCTCACATTCACGCTAACCAAAGGTCTGACGTCTGCAACCATGTGTCCATGCATATCAGCAACCATGACGACTTCATAACAACCACTTAAAGAGGCATTCACCTGAATCACACGAGAATCAATGCTGCGCGCCTCTTTATCAATGGCCTCTAATAATGCGATTTTCTCTTGCTTGCTCATCCCCTCAATAGGATTGAAGCTTTTATACTTACTTTCCACAACGCTGGTTACCCGAACTGGTTGAATGACTTTAGAACCCGCCAAGGCGATGGAGCGTGCAGCATCTGCCGCGCGTAACATGGAAGGTAATAAAATATCATCACAATAAGCAAAGCCGGTTTTATCGCCACTTACAGCACGAATACCCACACCTCTATCAAGAGAAAAACTACCGCTTTTCACTTCAGAATCTTCCAAATACCAGGATTCATAATTGCAACTTTGAAAATAAAGATCCGCATCATCAATGTGATGATTCATCATTGTTTTAAATAATTGCTCAATACCACGTTCATCCAATGATGCTGGAGCCAATAAAATCTGTTTCGCTGTCTTGAGTACTTCAGTCATTTAATTACCCTTAAAATTTAATACATGATGATCTACACATGGAAAAGTCTTTCGCATATTCTGTAGACCCTGTAAATCAATATCCGCAGTCACAATACCTGTTCCTGACTCTTTCTGTGCCAAAATTTTGCCCCAAGGCTCAACAATCATACTGTGCCCGTAAGTAGTACGACCGTTTTCATGATGCCCACCCTGGTTTGCCGCCAACACATAACATAAATTTTCTATAGCACGTGCTCTGAGCAAAACCTCCCAATGAGCAAGACCAGTTACGGCAGTGAATGCGGAGGGAACGGTGAACAACTGTGCGCCTTGCTCTGACAATTGCTGATACAATTCGGGAAAACGCAAATCATAACAAACGGTTAACCCTATTTTACCCACTGGCGTATCTACGACTACAAGATCATGCCCTCGTTCTATCGTTGCTGATTCCTGATAAGTTTCCTGAGGTGAGACACAGACATCAAACAGATGGATTTTATCGTAACGTGCGGCGCATAAACCTTTATCATCATAAACCAGACAACTGGCTCTAACTTTTGCAGGACCTGCTTTTATAGGCATCGTCCCAGCAACAACCCATAGACCCAGACGTTTTGCCAATTGGCTTATTTTGTCCTGTATTGGGCCGTGGCCATAATCTTCACAAATCTGTAATTTATCGCTTTCATTTTTACCCATTAAAGCAAAATTTTCAGGCAATACTACAAGTGCTGCTTCAGCCTCACGTGCCAGCTCCATTTGACGTTCAATTTCCTGTAGGTTATCAAGAACTTTAGCTGAAGAGACTATCTGCACCAACGCGACACGCGCCATTATAACCTCGTTTAAATACACTTTTGTCTCATCATATCACTATAGCGTACGTTAGAAAAAAAATATTTATAAATATCTAAGTCTCGAATTTATCAAGAAATAATTATATGATGACGTCCTCAAATCTGTTGTTCAATTTGCATGAAGCTGTAAATGATGAAAAATCAGTACCTGTTATCACGCTTATTTATTTGCTCCACCAAAATCTCTTAAAAGTATGGCCTATGCGTGTTCTTTCTCGATAATGACAAACGCCGTTCTTGCAATACGGCCATCATGCGATTCTTGTAGCAATTTAAACCTGATTATGCTAAAAAAATTCTAAATGTTAGTTTTTGACACACTCATGCTTTTACCTTGGGGCTAGACCTTGAAATATAGGAAAGTTGCCCACAGATATGCTAAACTAAATAGAAACAAACTGGAGTTTTAAAACTATGAATCGAAATGATGTTACAGTGCTCAGTCAAAACAGGGATTCTGTATTGTCCAGCAATAAAGTGCTGCGTAATACGTATCTATTGCTTGGCTTAACATTTTTATTCAGTGCCTTTACTGCCTATATGTCTATGGCAAGTGGCGCTCGTCCAATGAACCCTATACTGATGATAGTTGGCGTTTACGGTTTGATGTTTTTAACTCAGGCCTTACGAAACAGCGTCTGGGGCTTACTCAGTGTGTTTGCCTTTACTGGCTTTCTGGGTTACACCTTAGGTCCGATTCTTAATTTTTACATCCATAATTTTTCTAATGGACCACAGCTGGTCGCTACTGCATTAGGCGGCACAGGGATGATCTTCTTTGCCTTATCAGCTTACGCGCTTACTACAAGAAAAGATTTCAGCTTCCTAGGTGGATTTCTTTTTGTTGGGATGATGGTCGCTTTATTAGCAATGATCGCCGGAATATTCGTTCAGATTCCAGCCTTACAACTGGCCATTTCAGCTGCATTCATCTTGATTTCATCAGGATTAATCCTGATGCAAACCAGCGCAATCATTCATGATGGTGAAACAAATTATATTTCAGCTACGGTAGGACTGTTTGTATCCATTTACAACTTGTTCGTCAGCCTGCTCAATATACTAAGTGCATTCTCAAGCCGCGACTAATACCGGCTCTTCACTATCTAATCCCGGCCTTTGCCGGGATTTTTTTATTCTGAACAAACCGCCGTCATCCAGAGCGCAGCGAAGGACCTCCCATCAAATAACACTGTGCCACCTCCAGGAGGTCCTTCGCTGCGCTCTGGATGACGGTATTTATATTAACTGTGCTTCACAACTGACCTTAGCCCTCAGTCATTAACATAAAGTCTTGCTTCCAGCATTAATTGGCGCATGTGTCTTACTGCCTCTTTCATCCCACAGGATAAGGCGCGGGCAATAATGGCATGGCCTATGTTAAGCTCCAATAATTCTTTAATTGCAGCTATAGGCTGTACGTTGTGGTAATGCAAACCATGGCCCGCATTCACAATAAGATTTAAGCTGGCCGCATATTCCGCAGCTTCCTTAATCCGTTGTAATTCATGCTGTTGTTGTTCCAAAGTAGTTGCATCGGCATAACAACCGGTATGTAATTCAATTACAGGAGCACCAATATCTGCAGCTGCCTTAATTTGCTTTTTGTCTGGGTCAATAAATAAAGATACTTCACTTCCCATAAGCTGCAAACGCTTTACCGCATGTTCCACTGTTTTTTGATGGCTTAAGACATCCAAACCACCCTCTGTAGTTAATTCTTCCCGTTTTTCAGGAACTAAACAGGTATGTTCGGGTGAAATTTCTTCCGCAAAATCAAGCATTGCTTCTGTAACCGCTAATTCCAGGTTCATTCGGGTTTGTATTACTTGCTTAATTAACCGCACATCGCGCGCCTGAATATGCCGCAAATCTTCGCGCATATGCAAGGTAATGCCATCTGCACCCGCTTCTTCTGCATCTATAGCCGCTTGAACCGGATCAGGATAACGCGTGCCTCGTGCCTGCCGCAATGTGGCGACGTGATCAATATTTACACCTAATAATATCAGCTTACTCATTTTGTCCCACACAATCCAAAACGAAGATTATAATGTTCCTACTGAGATAAACTCAAGTTTCTCGACTATTTAAGAGATCTATTTAATAGATGCTAAAATAATGCATTCATTTTATAATTTATGAAAAACAAACATTGGCTAAATCAAAATGGTATTCCAAGGATTTTATGAACACTGCACTGGTATGGTTTAGACAAGACTTAAGACTAGCTGATAATCCCGCGCTTAGCGCAGCGCTTACTTATCATAATGCAGTTATTCTCCTCTACATCTATGACAGCTCCTCAAGTTCTTTAGGAGGAGCGCAACAATGGTGGCTGCATCACAGCCTTCAAGCACTGTCTGACTCTTTAAAAAAACAAGGCTTGAATTTAGTGCTTCGACAAGGCGACCCACTTCAAATTATAGAAGAATTAACCCAGCAGTTTGCAATCGACACCATTTATTGGAATCGCTGCTATGAGCCTGCAGCAATAAAGCGAGACACCCAAATAAAAGCACACATGGCACTACGGAAAGTGAACGTAACCAGTTGTAACGGAAGTCTGCTTAACGAGCCGTGGACAATAAAAAATAAAGCCGGTGATTATTTTAAAGTATTTACGCCCTACTGGAAGCACTGTTTACAAAATACAGTTCTGCCAACTCTCCCCCTCTCCTCCAATCAAGCAAAAAACATCGATACATCAGGAGATACTTTAGAGAAATGGAACTTGCTTCCTCAAAAACCTAATTGGGCTTCTGCATTTTCTCAATACTGGCAACCCGGAGAAAAAGGAGCCCAGAACAAACTTGAGGAATTTATTAACACAAACCTTAGAAATTATAAAAGCAATCGTGATATTCCAGAAAAAAACGCAACCTCTCGATTATCACCCCATCTGCATTTTGGCGAAATCAGTCCTTGGGCAATTTGGTCTGCTGTAGCGTTGGCAAAATTAGATAAAGATTGTGACCTACCTTCGGCAGAGCATTTTTTATCCGAACTTGGGTGGCGCGAATTTTCCTATTATTTACTCTACCACGTGCCTACTTTGCCCCATAAAAATTTTAGAAAAGAATTTGATGCATTCCCCTGGCATCAAGATGAATCCGCATTAAAACGCTGGCAAACGGGTACTACAGGATACCCCCTTGTTGATGCTGGAATGAGAGAGTTATGGGCAACAGGGTACATGCATAACCGTGTGCGTATGATTGCCGCCTCGTTTTTAACTAAAGATTTGCTACTTGACTGGCGTTTAGGGGCTGCTTGGTTTTTAGATACCTTACTTGATGCAGACTTGGCAAATAACAGCGCCAGCTGGCAGTGGGTTGCAGGATGTGGCGCGGATGCAGCACCGTATTTTCGTATTTTTAATCCCGTGAAGCAAAGCATGCAATTTGATCCCAATGGAACTTACATCCGCCAATGGATTCCCGAACTTGCCGCCATGGACAACAAAGAAATTCACAAGCCTTGGACCTGCACAAAATTACATACAGAAACAAACTATCCTGCCCCCATAGTCGAGCACCATGAAGCACGTCAAAAAGCGCTTGAATATTACCAGACATTGAAAAATATCCAGCATCACTCGGAAAAAGAGGAATAAATACATCGATTGCCCAAGCCAGAACTGGAAGTCATAACTGTTCATATCCATTAAAGTTTGTTACCATAAAATAATTTAATTCAAGTATAATCAAGGACGATACCATGCAACGTAGACTGCTTACCGCCAAAATAATCGTAGGAATAGCCTCACTCTTTCTCATAGGTGCAACACAAGCAAACAAAGTATTATGGGAAATAATTCCTTTAACTGAAACCACACTGTCCGTTCCAACCAACAGCAGTGCTACTGTTCTCTATCACATTACCAACCAATCAAAAAAAACGCTTACACTACAAATGAAGCCCATTAAAGGCATCACTCAAATAACAAAAGGAACGGCTGTTTGTGGCAAAACCTTCACTTTAGACGCTAAAAATCCCTCTTGTATTTTATCTTTACGAATCGAAGGCGATAAGCTTCGGGGCACGCATGCCAATAAACCTATTATTTGCCAAAAAAAGCCAGTTTATTCTTGTGGACAGCCTGCTAAAGAAAATCAATTGAACCTTCAGCAAGCACCGCCGACTGAAAAAGCCATTCTTTCGATCCTTGAAAAGCCCGCTCAAATACTTATGGGTAATCCCTGCACCAGCTCAACTCATTATGTCAGTTGCATCTTAAGCCTAATTACAAATGGGCCAACTGGTACATTCACCATTTTTAATAATTCAACTACAGTCACCGCAAAAGGCATTACTTCAAACTTTACAGGTACTGCACTTTCCGGTCGGGTTAGAGAAACAGGAAACAGTTGTGTCCCCCTCTTAGCCCCTCAAAAAACATGCGTTTTAACTTACACACCAGGAGGCACTGTAACACCGCAAACAAACTTTACCATTAAAGGCAAAAATACCAGCGCCATAACAGCTGCAATTACCATTAATTCATCATTAGGATTGACCTCAATTAATCCCACAACAGGCGCTGCGTCTGGTGGCACCGCAGTCACCTTAACAGGATCAGGTCTAACCGGCACAACTGCAGTAACTTTTGACGGAGTGCCCGCAACCAATGTCCATGTAGTAAACGCTACAACAGTCACCGCCGTAACACCTGCGCATGCTGTCGGTTCTGTTACAGTGCAAATCACTGCTCCAACAGGAAATAGCAGCTTGGCAAATGGGTACACTTACGTGACTACAACTGTAGGACAACCCTCCAGTGGCGGTATAGTTGCTTGTCTTGGTGGTGGAACGCAAAACCTGATTACCGCCTCCTCCAACAACAGCAGCAGCATTGAATGGGGTGGTGCTGGTACTTTTACCAATACACCAAGCACCGCTGATGGCGCTGCCAATACAACAACTATTGTGGCCGTTGTAGGTAATAATGGCGGTACACCCTATGCGGCACAACTTTGCGATACATACCAAGTTGACTCGCAAGGCAACACACCCTGTCAAACAGGCAATGCTTGCTACAGCGATTGGTTTTTACCTGCGACAGCTCAACTTACTTGTCTTTATGATAACCAGATTACTATTGGCGGATTTAATGTAACTAATTATTGGAGCTCCACAGAACAGGGCCCAGATGCTGCGTTCTCAATCGATTTCACCAGTGGTAGTCAACAAGCGGAATCTAAAAATACTACTAACAATGTACGTTGTGTACGCAGTTTTACTCCTTAAGCCCTTAGGGTACTGATAGGTCGCATTCGGCCTATCAGTTAAGGTTTTTGTATCACTGATTTCAATCTGTATGCACATTGAAAACCAATAGGAAGTTCGGAAAATATCCCTGATTGACAGCGATTTTATAAACTATTAGTCTCGTTTACAAAGCGCATCATTGTTATCATCAAGATCATCATCCTCAATAAGAAAGGCTGGCTATGAATACTTCGTTTTTTATCTTTGGTTTTGGCTATACAGCCCAATTTCTAGCCCCCAAGCTCACTGATTTAGGCTATCAGATTATTGGAACTAAACGCGTCAAACCGCAAACCCGCTCTGCTTATACCCTAATTGATTTTAACGATCCGGAACTCAGCGACTATTTAAGCAAAGCAACCCATCTTCTCATCAGCATTCCGCCAACAGAAGCAGCTGGAGATCTTGTTTTAGCCCATTACGCTGATTTAATTAAACATCACAGCACACACATCAAATGGATTGGTTATCTGTCCTCTACTGGTGTATATGGCGATTATAAGGGGAAATGGGTCGATGAATCCGCTCAATGTAACCCACAAAGTCTATCAGGAATTTTAAGACTCAAGGCCGAACACGCATGGACGATTCTTGCAGCACAGCTTGGGATTCCATTAACTATTTTTAGATTAGCAGGCATTTATGGCCCAGGAAGAAACGCGCTTGAACGTATAATGGCTGGTAAAAAATATTCTATTTATAAAGAAGGACATTTTTTTTCAAGGATACATGTAGAAGATATTACATCGGTCATAATGGCGTCTATCCAGCACCCTAAAGCCTTATCAATTTATAATGTTGCAGATGACGAACCCGCACCGTCTCATCTCGTTGATGCGTATGCGAGCCAATTACTGAATCAAAAGCCCTTAGCCTTAATACCTTTTGCAGAAGCTTCATTATCTGCAGCAGAATATGCTTTTTATTCCAATAATCGTCGTATTGCCAACACTAAAATAAAGAATGAGTTGAATATTGTATTAAAATACCCATCGTTTCGTGAGGGTTTATTTCAGAGTAATTCCTGATTTTTCAGCCTCATTGACTGAGTTTTCAAGAAGCTCTTCTGCAGAAGTTTTTATTCCAATCGCTTCTTGAATACTTTTAACCATCTTGGCAAGAAAATTAAAAAACCAGTTATCGTTGAACGAATGAACCTTCAATGCACTGCGCTTCCCACAATCAGTCATATATTCAGCTTGCTCCCTTCTATCATAAGGATTAGCTTGGGCGCTCAATATAGGATTTATTTTTTGAAGCAGGCTGGATAATATGTTCTCACATTGCTTTTCTGATAAAGTATCAATGTGTTTTTCGATATGTTTAATGCTATCCTCAATATCATAAACATTAGGAAAAAATTTCTGCCCATCATGTCTTGATTTACTAAAAATTCCGTCAGAAACAGATTGAATCAGATTATCTATAACTGATTTTTTTGCCCTTATATTGGTAACATCCGCATTACTTAAAAAAAATGAGCCTGCAAAATTTCTATTGGTTATTACGTTATTTTCTTTTTTAAGCACATCTTGTGTAATCAAAAAATTGTTAATTACTTCTCTCAAGCAGGATTTTTTCGGGCTAGCTAAATTATGGGCAATATTCAAGACAACGAACGCTTGACTCTTTTCTGGTAACTCTGAATCACTTAAATTACGAATAAATTCATCTAATATTTTTGCAAGGTCAGGACTTAATTTTATGCTTTTTGTAGCTGATTTTATTAGTTCGTACAGAGGAGGTATGTATTTATCTGGCTCTATACCACAATGACTCACTGTATCTTTATAGATTGCAGCAGCAGAACCCACTAAGTCATTTTGGTTTTTAACATGATGAGGATTTTTTAAATAATTTAAAAACGCTTTTCTAAATTTTTGGTTTAAATCAGGCATCAATGCTCACAATAAAATGAATTAACAGCATTATAAAACAAATTAATTAAGAAATTATTAAATGAAAACTGGAACAAGTAGCGTGCTATTAACCTCGTCGTCCAGAGTGCAGCGAAGGATCTCCTGAAGGTGGCTCGGTGCTATCTGAAGGGAGGTCCTTCGCTGCACTCTGGACGACGAGGCTAATTGAGACGTCATTAAATAAATTATCGCATGGTTCCTATAGAACTTTCGGCAGAGTCGCACAACTCTGCCGAAAGTTCAAAATTCAAATCTTAAGACATTTAAATGCCCTTTTGAATTTCCTACGATCTCAAAAAATTATTTAAATTTTCCTCAGCTTTTGCATGAAGATAAATAGCTGCATAGGATTTCCTGGAGGCTAGGATGTCGCGGATAAAACGGCGCGCAGGCGGTCTGAATTGTAATTACGCTTTAATACATTCTTATTTCAGAACAACTCCTGCTTTTTCCAGAGAAGAACGAACAGCGCCTGATGAACGATACAAGGCTCGTGCCTTAACCACACGACCACCTAATAAATGATCAATCGCCTGACGCATAATAATTTTTGCCGATTGAAGATAAGCAGCATCCTCCAGATTATCCTCAGCCAAAGCAAGAATATGCGCTCCAGAAATCCCTTTATTATGAGCAACAAAACCCTCGCCTGCAATAAATTGATAACATAACTCATCAGAAATTAAATGCTCAGTTTGAGCTTCATGAGTAAGTGAAAAGGAATAGCCGCAAGCATTTAATAAAGTCCACTCAAAACGTCTTAATAAGGGCTCTAGTGCCAAACGATCGTTCGTTGTCGCCAATTTGTTTAACGTAAATAAATAGGCATCAAATAAAGCAGGATCAGGGGAATGTGGACTTAATGCATAATAAAGAATTTCATTAACATACAAAGCTGAAAAAAGAGAATGGCCTTCAAGCCACAATGCGGGGGACGTGCTTTCAATCTTATTCGTATAAAATCGCTCGTAACGCTCGTCGACATTAATCCATAAAGGAGTAAAGGCCTGCAAAAGGGCTTGCTTTTTAGGAGTGCGCCCCCCTTTGCATAGGCAATGAATCAATCCTGATTCACGCGTAAAAAAACTCACTCTGGCACTGGTGTCACCAGACCATTGCTTGTGTAACACCCAAGCTTCTATCGCCTTAGTGGTCATAGCCTAATTGTTTCAACAGGCGCTCATCATCTGCCCAGCCTGATTTCACCTTACACCAACATTGTAGAAAGACTTTTTTACCTAATAATTTTTCCATATCCAAACGCGCACTGGTCGCCATTTCTTTTAATTTTTGACCTTTATCGCCAATGATCATGCGCTTATGATTGTCTTTTTCAACCAAAATCAAGGCATGAATACGCACTAAAGCGCCTTCATCTTTAAACGACTCAATATCTACAGTCACTGAATAAGGTAATTCTTGACCACAGAAACGAAAAATTTTCTCACGCAATAATTCAGCGCATAAAAATTTTGTTGAGCGATCGGTCAACTGATCGTCAGGGAATAAATGCGGACCTTCTGGCAAATACTTCCTTAATTTTTCTTTTAACTCATCAACTTGAATGCCTGTTTTGGCTGATACAGGAATAATTGCCTCAAATTCATGCTGTTGGCTCATGTGCTCAATCCAAGGCAATAATTGCGATTTATCGTCAATTTTATCGACTTTATTGACCACTAAAATACAAGGCATTTTGGATTGTTTAATTAAATTCAAAACGTATTCGTCTTCTTCTTCCCAATGAGTTCCATCAACCACAAAAGCAACAACATCCACATCACGCAGAACACTTATTGCTGTTTTATTCATCAAGCGGTTCATGGCTTTTTTATTGCCCTGATGAATCCCTGGAGTATCGACATAAACAAATTGATACTCATCTTCAGTACGAATACCCAAGATGCTGTGCCGCGTAGTTTGCGGTTTTTTAGACGTAATACTTACTTTTTGCTCAACAATATTATTAAGCAACGTTGATTTACCTACATTTGGTCTACCGACTAAAGCGATATAACCACAATAACTAGTCATTAAAATTGATTCCTGTATACTTTTAAAACATTTTATCAGCAACACCGTTAAATTTCCAGGTATCTCTGCATGGCTTTACTTGCCATACACCAGAAAAACCAAGTATGCTGAATCATATAGGACTAAGAACGATACCTATGACCGACTATCTAACAACAGACGGACACACTCAAATTATCGTTCCCTTGACGATTACACCATTTAGTCATCAAGCGCTACCAACGATAACAGGAAGCCTGTTCAGTGAAGAAGCAGGTACTGTGTTATACGGTCATTATAGTATGGAATATCTCCTTCCGGGAGGTGACCGACTGCGTTTAATAGCAAATCATGATAAAAAAACCGTACAACTTCTACTCTTTACCCACCAAGCTGAGCTCATCACACTACTTCCTGGAGAACGACCGTCCTCTTTAGTAGCGCAATGTATCAGCATGATTCATCGCTATCGAATACGTTCTGAAAGCTATCAACGCCCGCTTACTCCGGATCAAGAGCAAAAATTTCAAATTGCCAATCAATGCATTCATTCTCTCAAAGAACTGCTGCACGAAGAACGCCAGTTAAACAGTCATGAGCATGAAAGGCAAGAACAATTAAGAAAAAAAGTCTTAGTACTCATTGAGCAACACCGCGATAAAAATCGCTTGCTAGCCAATAATCCTTTGGTTTCTGAAGGGACATTAGGTAATGCACTCTACGATGCGCACATAGCAAGCCAACATTATGCTTTTAATCGCGTCTATTCCGTCTCAGAGCAAGACCAAATGGATTTTAGCAACATCAGGAAAAACCCTGATGAATCACCTTGCTTTATTTGGGATAGTGAATTGCATGTAGGTCATAATCGTAAAGATTTGGATGATGCCTTAAGAGTCATTTGTCAGCATTATCAATTAATTCCGACTAAAAGTTTAAATCAAGTTCCAGCCAATCGCGGTGTTAAGACGGCCGCTTTTTTTCAAAAACTGTGGCATGAGGGCCATGATTGGGTGAATTATTTGGCAAATACCATTCAACCCCAACATAAAACTGAAATAGAACAACGCGCTGATGGCGTGACCCTTACCAAAATAACGCCCTACTACACCCTGCAGGGATTAACACAAAAAAACTATCCTGATTTAAGTACATTGATTGCCCATCTGCTTCCCAATGCCAAAAAACCAATTCAAGTCATAAATCATGCAGAAGCTCTAAAAGTACTAGCTCCAATGGTGCATGGCCATTGGGCACACAGTGCCAATGAACAAATACTCCTCTTGAAAATAGAAAATAAATTAATTCCCTTGCGCTATTTTATTCATGAGGACCGCATTTATCCCTTACCTACAGGTCAGGATTTATATTCGTTAGGACAACTCAGCAGACAACATCTTTATTTACCCGAACGCACCAGCCTAAAATTTAAAGCCTTTCTTTCACGCATTCCCAGACTTTTTTCTCATTTTTATCAAAGCATGCGTCACTTTATTATTCATGATTTGCATGAAGACTTTGTAAATCATATCCATGCCTCACATCAACCAGAAATAAAGCCGCACGAGGTACAGGAACCTAAAGAAACACACAGCAGACACAACTCTGTAATTCTAGCTTTAGAAGATCATGGCTTTTTAGCTAACGGCCAAACTTTAGAAGAATTTATTAAAGAACAAATAAAAAACAGTCCTTACGTTATTGCACAAGCCGAGCATCCACAAAGTCCTCCTGCATACGATAATCCGTTCCATAGACTTTTGAATGTAGTGCGCCATATCGCTGCTTTTTTTATTGACACCAGTGAACGTGATCCCATCATCGGCACCCTATCCATAGCAGCTTATGCATACGGCGGTGGTGCAGTACTTGCACCTGATGCCCTAGCCAATCTGCTTAACAAACTTCATTTAAGTGGCTTAATTGCAGGTATTGAACCCACACAAAGATTAGCGCACCTGATGAATCACGGCGCGTTTTCTGAGGCGGTTTCAGCCTCCGTGTTCTATTGGCAATGCACCGTGGTTGGTGGCAACCTTGATAAATTTTTTGTTGAAGCAATTGCTTTACTCAAAGACGACCCAGCAGAAATTGCTATTATCGCAGCCTTAGCACTGAGCTTAGGCTATGGTTTAACCAAAGTCATACCGCCTTTAGAACATGAAATGGGCACTTTTCCTTATATGAACTACGCCGCTTTAGGAGGCAAAGGCGGTGCAGCACTTTATGATACGATCATGCATCCTGGCGATGATTGGTTTTTAGGTACTTGCAAATGGTTGTGCAAAGGCATTGTATTACTGGGTAAAGTATTTATAGCGCCTTGTATGGAAGGCTATTATTATGGATTTCACCAAGGCTTTTTAAGCGGCTGGAAAAAAAACAGTCCTCTTATAAGCAAAACCAGCAAACAATTTATAGCTGCCAGCGCTGATTTTATTCTGGCACTGATTACTATTCCTCTACTCGAGTTAAGTGCTCTTTTTATTCACGTACCCTTTCGCGGATTAACTAACCTCTTCACCAAATCACTGGCAAGCATTGGCTCACTCAGCAGTATAGGCAAAGTCTTGCTTAGCTTTACGCAACGCCCACCAGTACCCAATCTCTTAGCCCGTTTTAGAGTATCACCACTCTATGGATTTAATTCGCCTTTAGGCCATTACGCAACCAATCGATTCATTAATATAGGTTTGAATTGTCTGAGTGTAGTCTTCTTCCCTTTAATGCAATTAATTAAAAACCTGGTCATTTTACCTTTAGCCGACTTTATATCTTTAATTGCACGAATTGGAATAACCTTGATGAATCCCTTAAGCCGAACATTGGCCTACGGCATAGGCCAGATGCTCGTTAGCATTGGTACAGTCTGGGATAATTCTATAGGGCGTCTGTTTACAGCAAGTGCTCATGGACTCACTCAACTGTTTAACTGGATTGATAATAGAGCGGGGGACCTAAAACAAAATCTGTTATCACGTATTGAAAACCAACGTGCCCATCTATTTCATTGGGCTTTTGCTGAAGAAGATATTAAATTACATACTTCATTAACTGATGAAACCTATTATTCCAGCGATCCCATGCGCTGTGAGCGAATTCCCCATCAAAGCAGCCATTGCCTTTTAAGCGCCTTACTCGGATCAGGTACACCTCAAGTAAGCCCTGCACCCTGTATTGAGCCCACTTCTTCAAATTTATTTACTCCTGCTAACACTCAAGCTACTTCACAACAGTATGAAATTAACAGTACTATTTAGTTAAGCGACTGGAATCAGACAGTTAATGTTAAAAAAACAGTTAAAACATAGTAAAAATAACGAATAGATTACATTTTGGATATAGATTGGTGATTTATTACTCAATACTGTATATAATTAATTTAAATGGGCTATCTGGATATACTTATGACTCAAGATAAAACAGTATCACCTACCTCTGTCGCAACTACCCCCAGAACATTTGAAAGGACACCTGAGCTTGAGCAATGGTTAGACGCTGCGATTCAAGCTAAAGTTGACGAGGGCGGACTAACATTTGGCGACCCACAAAATAATCCCGAGCAAACAAACGCCCAAAAAGAAGATCCCAACCCATCAATTAATTTAGGTCGTTTTGGTTTTAAAAATCCTAATGATCTTAAAGCATTTTTATTAACCCCTGCTGGGGACACTGTAAAAGCAGACATTGGAGCTCAAATAGAGCTTGATGAAACAATAAAGAAACAACAAGAATTCTACTCACGCGAAGAAGAAGAGACGAAACACCGTCTCAAAGCCATGCTGTTTCTTTATTTAATAGAAAAGGAATCGCACGCAGCCAAGCAGCTTCAGGAATTGGTTACGGAGCAAAATGAAAAAGCAATTAAACAAAGTGCACCCGACCCCAAAGTAGCGCAAAAAGCATTAGCCGAACAAAAGGCCGATCCAGGCTTACAACAAACCTTAGCGAATTATGAAACTGCAATTAAATCACACAAAGAGCAACATCAGAATCTTGTTCAGGAGGAGAAAAAACTTATAGAGCAATCAGAAAAGCTGGAAAAACAAACAACTCAAATGAATAGTAAATACAAAACCTACAATGACAGTTTAGAGGAGATTGATAAATCCGCAGCTGATTATGAAAAATTAAGTAATAAAGAATTAGATAGCGAAATTCAAAAGCTGGAAACAGAGGTCATTGCTCAAACAGATAAAATAGCTGATTTAATGGATAATGACAGAGAAGATGAAGCGCGCGTTCTATTAGACAAGCAAAATGCCCTGAACCTTAAACTTATAAGCCTGAATGATATCCGCTCGGAACGAGCAAATGCGCTAAAATTTTATGATGCAAATGGCAAAGATTCTGATAAAAATGGTAATAAAATCTCAGCTAATGATGCAGCCTACGCGGTACCTAATAAAGACAAACAAATTTTCGAAAGAAACAACACATTACACCGCGCGGGTGCAAATGAAAGTAATTTAACTGAAGTGCAGAAAATTGAACGTGAAATAAAATTTTTGAAAGCAATGAATGGGTTTTTAAGTGTAAAAGGAGCTGTTGAAAATGCACAAAAGGAAGAAATGAAGTTTCTCAACGGACGAGTCAGTGATACGAGAGCAAAATTAGATGCAAATAAGACCGAACAATCACTAATTCAAAATCAAATCCGCCTGCTTGAATCTTCTCGTGCAGCAGCTCAGGCTGCAGCGCAACAACAAAGCCCTGGTGCAGGTCCAAGTGGTGCACCTACTCCAAGTCCAAGCATGTCAGCACCGTCCTCATCTAAATCATCACCAAAAATTTCAGCTGCCGTAAGCACCTTCATAGATGACAACCACAAAGCCTGTTTTGATGGAAAGATGACCCCAAACTCCTTATCTGATCTTTTAAATAAAAAAGGGCCTAGAAATGAGCAAGAAAAAGCAGAAATGCAAAAATTTCTTGCATCACAACTGCAAGGCATACCCTCAACAGCACCAATACCCTTTCAAACAATGCAAGGATTGTTGAAAAATATGGCTCGCTTTGGTGCGGATCCCAACAAACCAGGATTAACTGCCATCCCTGATCCTTTGGATATGCAACAAGGGCAATCAAAAATTAATAATCTATCGGATAATGACCCCCAAAGAGAAGCATCTATCTCGCCCACAATTGAATCTGAACCACAGCTCACAGCTAAAGAAGAACCAGGAGCAGAAGAAGAGGAATCTCCAGACATTAACCCGGCAAGAGCCCATATCTAGGTGGTTAAAAAACATCGTCATCCAGAGCTAAGCTCTGGATGACGATGTTTTTGAGGATGACAGTAAGAACTTACTTATGATTAATCAACACATCCAAAACAAAAAATGCAGCGCCAATACAAATCGCACTATCGGCTATATTAAAAGTAGCAAAATGATGATACTTATAATAAACGTCAATAAAATCAACTACGTACCCATAAAAAGCACGATCAATCAAATTACCTACAGCACCACCTAAAATAAGGCTAATACCTGCAGATAATAAACGCTCTTCTTTAGGAACACGATAAAGCCAAACAATAAGCACGATGCTCATCAACAAACTAAAACCTGCAAAAAACCAACGATGCCAACCTCCAGCGCCATTCAAAAAGCTAAAGGCAGCACCCGTATTAAATGCTAAAGTAAAATTAAGCATCGGAAAAACGGGCATCGGTTTATACGGTATTAATGCAACGCCAGCCCAATATTTACTTGCCTGATCAGAAACAATAACTAAAATACTTAGCATAAACCAATGCCATTTTTTCATATAAATTGCCTCACTTCGTCTTGTCCACTAATATTCCCAACACAGCGTAAACACAGCTCTGGATGCTGCGCATCTTGTCCTACATCAGAGCGTCTGTGCCAGCAGCGCGCACACTTCTCATGAGTACTTGGTGCCACTTGAATCGACACACCGTATTCTGTTGCTACTAATCCAGCAGGAGCTGAATCCATAGGTAGTACTGTAGCACCTGAGGTTATTAATAAAAAGCGCAGCTCTTCACCCAAACGGGTTAATTTCGGTAAGGTTTTGCTGTCAGCGTATAAAGTTACTTCTGCCGCCAAAGCCGAACCAATTTCACCTTTTTGCCGCGTTTCTTCTAAAGCTTTATTCACTTCATCACGAACCAAATGCAACTCATTCCATTCAGCCATATTCACCGCATCAACTACAGGCCAAGCATTATACCAAAGCTCGGTAAAGACTGACTCACTCGTATTACCTGGGATGTAACGCACTAATTCTTCAGCGGTAAATGACAATATAGGTGCCAACCAAAGACTAAACGCTCTAATGATATGATACATCGCTGTTTGGCAGGAGCGTCGTGACTTGCTTTGTTTTGCCGTAGTGTATTGTCTGTCTTTAATTAAATCCAGATAGAAGCTACCCATATCCACAGCGCAGAAATTATGAATTTTCTGATAAATCACATGGAATTGATAGTTCTCATAAGCAGCAAGGATTTCTTCCTGAAGCTCCTGGCAACGCTTAATAGCCCATTTATCCAACTCCAAAAGATCTTTGCCATCAACACAATCGACCGCTGGATCAAAATCAAATAAATTAGCTAATAAAAATCGGGATGTATTACGAATTCTACGGTATGCATCCGCTGTACGTTTAATGATTTCATCAGAAATACTGACTTCATTTCGATAATCGGTCGAAGCAACCCACAGACGCAAAATATCCGCGCCATGCTGACCTACCATTTGATCTAAAGCTACATAATTTCCTTTGGATTTAGACAATTTACGACCTTCAGCATCTACCGTATAACCATGCGTCAATACCGTCTTATAAGGTGCAACACCATACATTGCAACTGAGGTAGTTAAAGAGGAGTTAAACCAGCCACGATGCTGATCTGAGCCTTCAAAATACACATCAGCAGGAAATGCTAAATCTTTATTTTGTTTCAAAACGCTAAAATGAGAGACCCCAGAATCGAGCCAAACATCCATCGTGTCATTAATTTTGTCATAAAACGGTGCATCATCACCCAACAATTCTGCTTTATCCATCTCAAACCAGGCATCAATTCCTGACTCTTCAATACGCAAAGCAACTTGTTCAATAAATTCCAAAGTGTTGGGATGCAGTTCACGGGTATCACTATGCACAAACAAAGGCATAGGCGTACCCCAGGCTCTTTGCCTTGATATACACCAATCAGGGCGGTTCTCAACCATGTTACTGATACGTGCCTTGCCCCAATCTGGAACCCAATTCACTTTATCAATTTCACTAATAATGGTCGGTCTTAGCGCGTTTTTATCCATTGAGATAAACCATTGCGGTGTCGCTAAGAAAATCATCGGCGATTTATGGCGCCAGCAATGTGGGTAACTGTGTCTGATGCTGTCTTTGGCCAAGAGCACGCCCTTTTCAGCTAACAGCGCAACTATAGGTCCATCTACTTTAAAAACATGCTGCCCTGCAAATAATTCCACATCATCCGCATAACAACCGTTTGCTTTTACTGGATTGATTAAAGGCAAATTATAAGCCTTACCAATCACATAGTCGTCTGGACCATGGGCAGGAGCTGTATGCACACTACCGGTACCTGACTCGGTAGTCACATGTTCTCCAAGAACAACAGGAACGCTGCGATTATAAAAAGGATGCATTAGTTTTAGGTTTTCAAAAGCCGCACCTTTTGCAGTACCTTTGACCGTGTAGTTACTGATGCCATAACGCGTCATTGCAGACTCAAGTAACTCAGCGGCAAGAACCAGATAAAAATCACCTGCATCAACTAATGAATAGTCAATCTCAGGATGCAGACAGACCGCTTCATTAGCAGGTAAAGTCCAAGGAGTTGTTGTCCAAATAGGTACACTTAATTTTTTAAGTTCAGCATCTACTTTAAAATGGTCGATAAATTCTTGTGGGTTTACCGCAGTAAATGCAACATCAATAGAAAGCGATGTTTTTTCTTCATAATCCACTTCCGCTTCAGCTAAAGCCGAACCGCAATCGATACACCAATGAACCGGTTTAAAACCTTGTTGCAAATGGCCATTTTTAATCATCAAACCTAAAGCACGAACAATATTGGCTTCATAACGATAATCCATCGTCACATAAGGGTTATACCAGTCACCTAGTACTCCAAGACGCTGAAATTCGTCGCGTTGAATATCAATTTGACTGCTCGCGTATTCACGACATTTAGCACGAAACTCACTGGCAGTAACTTTATCACCAGCACGGCCTATTTTTTTCTCAACATTCAATTCAATAGGTAAACCATGGCAATCCCAACCAGGCACAAAAGGTGCATCATAGCCACTTAATGATTTGGATTTAATAATAATGTCTTTCAGAATTTTGTTTAAGGCATGCCCGCAATGCAAATGGCCGTTTGCATAAGGAGGACCATCATGCAAAATGAATTTTTTACCACCAGCACGAGCTTTACGAATTTTTTCGTACACTGATTTTGCCTGCCACTGAGCCAAAACCTCTGGCTCTCGAGTTGCCAGACTTGCCTTCATTGGAAATGAAGTATTGGGTAGATTTAATGTATCTTTGTATTCTGCCATAACTGCTCACCATTTTGCGACGTCGTTAAATTCTGGACGAATGTTTTCGCCATCTTAATATCTTCATGTATTTGCGCAATCAAAGCATCCACCGTAGTGAATTTAACCTCATCACGCAATTTGTGCAAGAAAAATACTTGTACTAATTCCCCATAAATCGACCGATCAAAATCAAATAAATGGACTTCTAAAATACTCTTACTGCCATCCACGGTAGGACGTTTTCCTATATTAGCCACGCCATAGATGGTTTGAGCAACAATACGTACCTGTACGACAAATACACCCTGTAAAGGCACGGACACACGATGTAATCCCAGATTTGCCGTAGGAATACCCCACTGACGACCGCGCTGAGCACCATAAATTACACGCCCACAGATACTGTAAGGCCGTCCCAAATATTTAGCCGCGGTTTTAAGATCACCCTCTTGTAAGGCAGCTCTAATTTTTGTAGAGCTGATGCGGTCTTCATTAATGCAAAAATCCGAATAAATTTGCAGGTCGCAAGCGTACTCTGTACTCAAGTCTTTTAGTAAAGCAACGTCTCCTGCTCTGTTCTTACCAAAGCGAAAGTCTTCACCAACCAAAAGGTGCTTTACGTGTAACATTGAAAATAAATAGTTACGTGCAAAATCAGTGGCTGAAGTCTGCGCCAAAACATCACTAAATGCCACGCAGTAAACGTAGTCAATCTGGCAGTGACGAAATACCTCCAGCTTTTCTCTCAGACTGGAAAGCCTTGCCGGTGCCGTTTCTTTATGAAAATATTCTCTAGGCTGTGGTTCAAATAATATCAGAACCAAAGGAAGATTCAGCGCATCGGCCTTCTCTTTTAACGTTTTAATCAAGTTTTGATGCCCTAAATGCACTCCATCAAAGTTACCGATGGTAGCAACCACACCTTGATCAAAAGCAGAAAAATGATGAACACCACGTAACAATTTCATTGAACGATTCAATCACGTAAACCAAAGCCAAATAGTATACTTGTTTTCTGGTCTCTTGAGAAATAATAAGGGTTAATTATGGCAAACAATGTCGTCCAGAGCAAAGCGAAGGACCTCGATAAATGGCACTGAGCCACATCATAGAGGTCCTTCGCTACGCCCTGAATGACAAGTGAACGAGTGACGGATCAGATTATTTTGCTTTAGATGGAGAACGAACAATCAACACGTCACATTCTGCGCCATGTAAAATTGAATTTGCAGTAGATCCTAACAGCAAAGAAAGACCATGCTTGCCATGACTTCCAGTCACAATCAAATCAATTTTGCGCTCTTCAGCTACTCTTAGTATTTCACTCTTGGTAGACCCAAACTCGATAAAACGGTGTTTTGCATCCACACCCAATTTATCAGCCAATTCGTTCAGTTCCTTTTCCGCTTGCTCACGTATAGACAGCTCTACTTCAGCAAAGCCTGCAAAACCAGGATATGCATAAGCAGGAATTGGCTCAACGACATGCACCAATATCAAGTCAGCCTTATTTTCATCAGCAATTTTCTTTGCCTTATGAGCGGCCAACACACCGACTTCATCAAAGTCAGTCGCAAACAATACCTTTTTATACATAATTTTCTCCATAAAATTCTACTATCTATCTTAAAGACTAGCAGATTTTAAATTATTTGCATGATCAATGTGAAGAATGTAACCATTTATAATCGTACTTAAGCTCATTGTATTATTAAAGAAATTTCGTAACCATTCACCACATTTTGAATGCTTTAGGGAAAAAGTCAGATTTGAGTGCAGGTTGAGAGATCTTGATTCAAAAAAAGCGCAGCATACAGAGGTATGTGAGCATTTTTTTGAATCAAGATCTCTCAAGATGCGCCAAATATGGC
>JARLJQ010000026.1 GCA_031291115.1 Legionella sp. | reverse complement strand
GCGAGCAGCTCATGTGGAGGGAGCTTATCAGGCAATACCTTCACTACGGGATCAGTAACTGCCAATTGCTCGGTGAGTTTTAGCTCCAGCCTGGAGCAGTTTACGGTTACAGCAAGTGGTGATACGAATGTAACGCCAAGCCCCTCCACGCAGCTGGTAAATTACAATGAGACCGGCACGATAACACTGACGGTTGCACCAGGTTATACCGCTGCGATCGCGAGCAGCTCATGTGGAGGGAGCTTATCAGGCAATACCTTCACTACAGGAGCAGTAACTACCAATTGCTCAGTGAGTTTTAGTTCCAGCTTAGACAGTTTTACCGTCACTCCAAGTGGCGATGGGAATGAAACCATTACTCCGAACTCGGCCCAGACCGTGGCTTATGGCGCCACGCAAGCATTCACGGTCACCGCAAATGCGAGCTACATTCTATCCACAACAGTCGGTGGCGATTGTCCTGCCGGCTCCTGGTCTGGGAGCACTTACACGACTGGAGCAGTTACGAGTAATTGCTCGCTGAGCTTTAGTGCCAGCCTGGAGCAGTTTACGGTTACCGCGAGTGGTGATACAAATATAACGCCAAGCCCCACCACGCAGCTAGTAAATTATAATGAGACTGGCACGATAACACTGACGGTTGCACCAGGTTATACCGCTGCGATCGCGAGCAACTCGTGTGGAGGAACCTTATCAGGCAATACCTTCACTACCGGAGCAGTAACTGCCAATTGCTCGGTAAGCTTTAGTTCCAGCTTAAGCAGTTTTACCGTCACTCCAAGTGGCGATGGGAATGAAACCATTACTCCGGACTCGGCCCAGACTGTGGCTTATGGCACCACGCAAGCATTCACGGTCACCGCAAATGCGAGCTACATTCTATCCACAACAGTCGGTGGCGATTGTCCTGCCGGCTCCTGGTCAGAGAACACCTATACGACCGGAGCGATTACAGCTGATTGCTCGGTGAGTTTTGTTGCGGAAACCACCTACTTATCGGTAGACTCAACAGGTACCATTCCTGTATATTCGGACAGCGGCACCCCAGGCACACTCATCGTGACCAACACAGGGGCAAATACAGCTTATAATGTTTCCGCATCCCTTCCCGATATCTGGATTGGTGTCACACAAAAGGCCGCCTGCACCGATTGCGCACCAGACGCCACTAGCTGCACTTCAATAGCTCCTGGTGACACGTGTACACTGAATTTCACATCAACCATTCCTTATGTTGCGCGAGGAAATATCTCTATAAGTGGCGATAATATCAGCTCACCGCCAACAACGGCATTGGCATTTACCATAAACAATTATTTGGTTTGGGACGTATCTGGCTCAACAGCGCAAGTTATAGCAACCAGTGATGCTGACGGTACACCAGTATATTGGAGCGTTGATTTCTTCAACATTCCTGGAATAACCGAGACATCCACTGTAGCGACTGGGAATGCTTGTAATGGCGCAACTGATGGCAGCTGTGATACAGGGAAGATTATAGCTCAATATATTGATACCCCTTATACCTATTATGCTGCCGGTCTTTGTTATGGAATAACATCGGATAATAGCGGTGAGGTACCTCCTGGTACTTGGTATTTACCCGCGATTTGTCAAATGGGTGGCTCAGGACAAGGAGCTGGGTGCTCCTCTGATCTTCCTATTCCTAATAATATTGATACCAACTTGGTTCAGCTTGGTTTTGGCGGACTTGAAGGCACCTACTGGAGTTCTACTGAGGCCTCCAGTGATCCTCAGAACCTTGCGTGGTGGCAGTACTTTATCTCCAGCAGCGGCAGCAATCAGGGCCGAGACTATAAGGACAATTCGTATATAGGGATTCGTTGCTCTCGGGCTTTTTAACCCATTAACCTCTTTTCTTTTGACCTTGCTTTGCGTGATCCGCAAAGCGGATCATTGATTTTTAGATTTTTTATGGCGTTGTAGATAGCACAACCACGGTGGTTTATCTATTCGAGACATCGCTTTCGCTCTTCCTCAACCCGAACGGGGCTGGTGAGATAAGGTTTAAATCAAATTCTTATCTGGACTCCCTTTAATTATAGGTTGTTTTCCACTACTCAATTAGTTCTGGATAATACTCATAGTATGCCGAGCTATCATGTATTCTTCATTCGTAGGAATAATACATACTTTAACAGCACTTTGATTAGTACTTATAATCCGTGCATGACTTCTATTAGCGCCATCATCCAAGACAAGGCCTAGCCACTCCAAGTAAGCGCATATTTTTTTTCTGACCACCGCAGAATGCTCACCAATTCCAGCTGTGAACACAATTGCATCACAACCATTTAAAATCACCATTAAAGAGCTCAACTCACAAGCCGCTCTATAACAAAATAAGTCTACTGCTTCAATTGCTTGAGGATCCTTGCTTGACTCAAGTTCATGCATGTTACTGCTGATTCCAGAAACACCCAGTAATCCCGACTCGTGATATAACAGCTCATTGACCTGCTTTGCTGAATATTTTTTTTCCTGCATTAAATATAAAATGATACCCGGATCAATGGTCCCACAACGCGTTCCCATCACTAAACCGTCTAAAGTAGTAAAGCCCATGGACGTAGCCCTGCTTTTACCATTATTCATTGCACAAAGACTGGCGCCATTTCCCAAATGCGCCACAATTACCTTATGTTGATCTTTATGAGCAAGGTATTCGGGCAATACTGAAGCAATGTATTCATAAGAAATGCCATGAAATCCATAACGAATAACACCTTCTGTACTTAACTCTCGTGGAATCGCAAACAATTTTGCCAAGGAATCTTGAGTTTGATGAAAGGCCGTATCAAAGCAAGCCACTTGTGGCAAAGAAGGGTAAATTTTTTGAATACTCTCAATGGCTAAAATATTCAATGGCTGATGCAAAGGTGCTAACGGAATAAGCGAGCTGATTTTTTTAAGTGTTTCGGTATTAATCAAACATGGACCATTAAAAAAAACACCTCCATGCACCACACGATGACCAATTGCTTTTAAAGTAAAACGAATAGGTAAATCGCTTAACCAATCAAATAAATGCGTTAGAGACGATTCATATCCAGCTACAAGAATAGATTCATTTATAATCTGTTTTTGCGCTTTATTAACCGCAGTAAATTGCGGTTCATCAAAAATATTTTCTATTTTCCCCTGATAAATCAGAGCCAAATCCTTACAGGCCAACAATGCAAATTTTAAGCTCGAAGATCCGGCATTAAAAACTAATATCGCCTCATCCATGTTATTTAATCCCATTGTTTTTACGGCGCGCATACAATAAAGCCATAATGCAAGATGCCTTACGCGACAACTCATCACTGCCACGACTAGTAAGAATGATAGGAACTCGCGCTCCCAAAACCATTCCTGCAGCCTCAGCCCCAGAAAGATAAGTCATTTGTTTGTACAGCATATTTCCTGATTCCACATCAGGAACCACCAAGATATCAGCATTGCCCGCTACAGGTGAAAAAATACCTTTTTCACGTGCTGACTCCATAGATACTGCATTATCAAAAGCCAATGGCCCATCTAAAACACCACCAGTAATTTGCCCGCGTTCAGACATTTTGCATAAGGCAGTAGCATCAAGTGTTGAGGGAATTCGTTCATTAACTGTTTCAACCGCTGAAAGAATAGCTACATTGGGAATACCAAAATCTAAAGTATGAAATAGATCAATTGCATTTTGCACGATATCGCATTTCTCTTTAAGATTAGGAAATAAATTAATCGCTGCATCCGTCAAAAAAATAGGCTTATGATAATTAGGCACTTCAAGACAGAATACATGACTCATACGTCGCCCGGTACGCAGTCCACTGTCTTTAGCAACAATTGGTGACATTAATTCATCGGTATGCAATTTGCCTTTCATAATCGCTTCAACCTCACCATTTACCGCCATTTTTACTGCAGTTTCTGCGGCTTCCGTGCTGTGTTCCGTAGGCACAATAAGATAATGCGAAATATCAATATCGGCTTCTTTGGCTGCATCAAGAATTTTTTGTTTTGGCCCGATTAAAATGGGAATAATTAGACCCTCTTCTGCAGAAGCAATCGCACCTTTTAAAGAAAGCACATCAACAGGATGGACCACTGCTGTTGTGAGCGGTTTTAATGCGTTTTTTGAGGCAAGCAAATCATGATACCAATGTTCCTTTGGATGCCTTAACTCTACTTTAGGCAATTCCATCTTTATTCTTTTTACTTTTACGGTAGGAGCAATCACCGTTGCAATGCCGCTAATCACTGTTTTTCCTATTTGATTCACACAGAGGCAATTAAGGATGACCACATTTTTTTCCGCATCCTTATTCTGAATCGTCAAAGTCACAGTCACGATATCACCCACAGTAACTGGATGTTCGAATTTTAAAGTTTGATCTAAATAAATTGTACCCGGCCCAGGAAGCTCGGTTCCTAAAACAGTAGATATAAGTGACGCCCCCCACATGCCATGGCCAATGATTTTATGAAACATATCATTCTTGGCATAATCCACATCTACATGAGCTGGATTTACATCACCAGACATGACTGCAAATAACTCAATATCTTCACGTGTCAAAGTACGCTTCAGACTCGCTGACTCGCCCACAATTAATTCATCAAAAACACGATTTTCAATGTAACTCATATAGTCTGTCCATGATTAGGGTCTGTTGGCATTTCGCTAGATTGAGCCGAAATAGGCTGATTTTCGAGCACCGAAACGCAGCATACATGAGTATGTGAGTATCGGAGCGCAGAAAATCAGCCTATTTCGGCCAAGATAGTAGAAATGCTAAATAACATCGATAATTACCTTAAGTGCATTGGTGCTTGCAGCTTTTCCAAAGGTTTCATACGCTTCTAAAATATGCTCAAATTTAAAATGATGGCTAATTAACAACTTGGGATCGATTTTGTGCGAACATACTGTTTTTAGTAGCATGGGTGTCGACACAGTATCCACCAAACGAGTTGTAATGGTAATGTTTTGTGACCACAGACGCTCTAAATGTAAATCCGCCTTAACACCATGCACCCCAATATTAGCAATCGTACCTCCTGGACCTACCAAATCCTGGCATAAAACAAAGGTAATCGGAATACCAACCGCTTCAATGGCGGTATCCACACCTCGCCCCTGAGTATGCTCTCTTACTTTTTCAGCAGCCTTACCGTCACTATTATTAATTAATAAAGTAGCTCCCAGACGCTTAGCCACTTCAAGACGGTTCGCATCACTATCAATCATAATGATTTCTGAAGGCGAATAAAATTGAGCAGACAACAAGGCAGATAAGCCAATTGGTCCGGCACCTACAATAGCGACGGTATTACCAGGCTGCACTTTACCATTTAATATGCCACATTCAAAACCTGTAGGCAAAATATCACTAAGCATGACCAATGCAGATTCATCTGCCTCGGGAGGAATTTTATAAAGGCTGGTATCAGCTTGTGGAACCAGTACGTATTCTGCTTGAGTGCCATCAATAGTATTGCCCAATATCCAGCCGCCATTCACACAATGCGAATACATGCCTTTACGACAATACTCACACTTACCACAGCTGGTAATGCAAGAAACAACCACCTTATCGCCAGGCTGAAATTCGGTAACGGCAGAGCCAATCGTATCCACAATGCCCACGCCTTCATGCCCTAAAATACGTCCAGGAGTACAGGTAGCTACATCGCCTTTAAGGATATGAAGATCCGTACCACAAATGGTTGTTTTAGAGATTTTAATAATAGCGTCTGTAGGTCGTGCAATAGTCGGTTTGGGACGCTCTTCCAGAGCTTTTTTCCCTGGGCCCAGATATACAAGAGCTTTCATCCTTGCCTCCATGTTTTTGATATAGGTGATTAATTATTAATCAGTCTATTAAGTTTGGGCTAAAGAATTAATTTGTCAAGTTAGAGTTTTGATATGATTAATCATTTGACATATTCTTTAACATGAGGTTAGTATGAAGTCAGTTTAAATCATTACCTATATTGAACAACAAATGATTATTTGCCAGCAACCACATTGTATTTCAAACAACTCTTCTGCGTTGCTGCACGCCGTTTCTTCTATTGCTTTATTTTCTGTGGTCGTCATTCTCTATCTCTTTAGTCCCTAGAGTTGCGTCCTTGATTATTCGACCTCTCTAGGGAGGGGAGCAGAATAATCATCGGATGAACGATGAATACAACCCGGAGGATAACCCATGGAATCTACCTATGGTACAGAGGCATTAAATAATACAAAGACCAATACAAGTCGTGCCATTTTGGTCGTTGGCTTATGCGCTGCTTTTTTATTTTATAAATACATATTACAAAACTTCCCAAGCGTTATGGCGCAACAACTGATGGATTCTTTTAATCTGCAAGGTTTAGGCCTTGGGGTATTATCCGGGGTTTATTTTTGGGCTTATCTTATAGTTCCCCTATTTGCAGGTATTGTACTGGATCACTACGGTACACGTTGGATAACCACCGTGGCTATTTTATGCTGTGTTGCCGGTGTATGGATTTTTTCACAAACGGAACATCTGAATACAGCTATTTGGGGACGCACATTAATTGGTGTAGGCGTATCCTTTGCCACTATATCCTACCTTAAATTGGCATCAGTATGGTTTGCCAAAAAGCACTACGCCCTTCTGACGTCTTTATTGGTTGCGGCAGGAATGATTGGCGCTGTATGCGGTCAAATGCCTTTGGCATGGCTGGTTGAGCACGCAGGATGGAGAGAAAGTTTAGTTATTTTAGCCTGGCTTGGTATTGCATTGGCGATATTGTTTCTTCTTTTTGTTAAAGATAAGCCTGACACAACCCTAATTAAAGAAGCAACGCATGAAAAACAGCATTTATGGGAAGATATTTCATTAATTATAAAAAACAAACAAAACTGGTTATTAACGGCATACAGTGGACTAGCCTTTGCTCCAATTGTTATTTTTTGTGGTTTATGGGGCAATCCGTTTTTACAAAAGGCGTATCACTTGGATGAGTTAACTGCACCCAGCCTGATTTCATTGGTATTTGTAGGTTTAGGAATAGCAAGTCCATTGTTTGCGCTGCTTGCCAATCGTGTTAGAAATCGCTGCTCCTTTATGTTTTATAGCACCTTATTCTCAGCGTTGTGCATCAGCTTGGTACTCTACGCTCATCCAATGCCGGTTTGGTTGTTGGGTGTGTTGTTATTCCTGTTTGGCTTTAGTCTTGGTGCTTTTCCTATGGTTTTTGTAATTGGGAAAGAATTAAATCCCTTACATCTTGCCGGTACTACGGTGTCATTGATTAACGCCAGTGATGCATTTTTAGACGCAATCACCGAACCGGCGATAGGAATGATTCTGGATGTTTTTAGCAAACCCACAGCCAACACGCATGATTTCTCTTTATTTAGTTATCACATAGCATTAGCTATTTTGCCTTTGTACCAAATCATCGGGGCATGCATGCTAAGATGGGTTAAAGACGAACATAGGGCATCAATATCCTAAGTTAACGCCAATTCTAAATAGAAACACGATTAAATAGTAGTAGGTTGGGGTTGGGCTTTTTAGCCCAACAAGTGAAGCACCGCGACTTCATTTTATAAGGAAATTTACTGTTGGGCTAAAAAGCCCAACCTACACTCCGGCGGCACATCCGTCTGGCAAAGACAGAAAATTATTTCTGCACCGTAACCGGTGCGCTCGGAGATTCTAAATAGTGCTCATCAACCGCTCGAAGTATCTCTTCTTCCAGTTTTTTAGCTTTTCCAATCGGCTTATTAACACCATTGGTTATAATAGAAAAAACAAATGACTTAGCATTAGGATTAATCACAAAACCTGATAAAGAAGAAATATCATGCATGGTTCCTGTTTTTGCAAAAACCTTTTTCTCCAAAATGCTTTCTTTCATTCTGTCTTTTAAAGAACCCGAAATACCTGATTGCGGCAACGTACTTAATAAAAGAGGCTGCATGTTTTTATCATGATACATATCCGTTAATAACACGACAAACTGCTCTGGAGACACCAGATTATAACGAGTTCCTTCACCATCAATAAGCTCTATTTGAGTCATATCAAGATGCGTATTTTTTGTAAGAATTTGCTTCATAGCAAAAGCACCTGCTTTATGAGACCCCTTTCCAGTTACTGCATAACCTAATTTTTTGGTCAGGCTGTTAGCGTACAAGTTATCCGACAATTGCAGCATATGCTTCACTAATCGAACCATAGTAGCTGATTGAAAGCTGGCTATAGTATTTGTATCAGCAGGTGTTTGACCCTCAATAATTTGCCCTTTCAAGACAATGCCATTCTTATCCAGCGCAGCTTTTGTAACCTGTTTTACATATAGAAGCGGATCAGGTATTGCCAGCTCCAGTGTACGTGGATTTTTATTTTGAACCACACACCCAAACAGTCTAATTGTATTATTCGGTTTAATTTCAACATTCAAACCGCAGTAATTTTTTTCTTCTTCCCGATTAACCGTAGTTACCTGATTAATCACCGTAAGCGCATTTGAAGCGGCTTTTTTAGGCTTAATCTGTACTGGCAGTCCCAATATTTTAGCACTGGTTAATTCATAGCGTTCTGCATTTTCATTAAGAATCGCTGCCGTGTCCGGTGCGGAATAATACCAACCTAAATCATCAAAAGAATTACCACTTGGGTAATGCGGTGCTTGATATTGAGTACTGTCAATCACGACATTCCCTTTAATAGCCTTTATATTATTTTTTTTCAAATTATCTAATAAGGCTGTTAAATTGGTATCGGTTAATGAAGGTGAACCAGAAAATGTAAGGTAATAGTTTTGATCTTTCTGAGATAAGGTAGTTAAAAAACGAAAATCCGGTTTGAATTGATAAAATGCAGCGGCAGCCGTAAATAGTTTCATGCTGCTCGCTGGAGACATCAATTTATTCGCATTTCTGCTGTAAATTACATCGCCCGTCTGTACATCCTTAATAAGGACGCCAACGGTTGCCTGAGGCAGCTGTTGTTCAATAATTTCGTCAATTTTTTCTGATAAAGTTTGGGAATAAGCCATTTGATTAAAGAACAATACAGCGCCGATCCACGTATAATTTAAATAACTCACTGGAACTCACCTTAAAATCCATTAAATTGATGATCATAGCTTCTCTGATTCTGGGCAGAAGTGCAAGTCTTTCTCTATTTTAGCAACTCAACAAATACTTTAATTGCTCTCTTTATGAACATGTGAGGCCATGACGTACTGTGGACCATATATACACATACAGAGCCGATCACGATCAATCAATCTGAGCAATTAAGCTATTTGAGGTTAAATAACAGAAGGAAATGTATTCGTATTATTAGCAGGCTGGCCGCCCAATAGATTCTATTGAGCGGTAATCCAAATTAAATTAAAATTTCATTTTTTTTTCCAAGGATAAGATCTTCAGAATCACTGACAACGTATTCATGATCCACGGGCTTTAATAAAGCCTGTGACAGACAAAGAACAAAAATACTTAAAGGAAGAATGCAGATTAAATCATAAGGAAACTCCAAAGCCCCTATTCCGCCAAAGACACCTAAATAGGAAATAAGTAACATAGAGCCCATATAAAATAAGAACCAGCACATCAATAAACCATTATCAAAGGTAGTTCTACGATGTGACACAAAATAAATAATTATTCCTAGCAACAAAGCAACATCAAGTTTCCAAATAATGTTAAAGCCACACCAATACAACATTAAATTACAAAAATAAAACGCGGCATGAGAGCAAATTAACTCGCCAGAAAGCTTAAACGGGCGAGGTGTATCCGGTTGTAATTTACGCATGGCTAAAAGACAAATCGGGCCAATACTGTACGAAAGAATGCTTGCAGAAGATAGGAACGCCACTAGTTTTTGCCAACCAGGAAATGGGAGGAAGGAAAACATCCCAACTAACAAGTTAGTATAGAGTGTTATATACGGTATTCTATGGCGATTAACCTTTAGAAATATTTTGGGCAAATGAGCATTTTGTGCCATACCGTACAAAATACGCGAAGTTGCCGCGGTATAAACCAAAGCCGTACCAAAAGGTGAAAAAGAGGCATCAATCATTAATAAAGTAGCAACAACGCCTAAGCCCAAAAGCAAAGCCAATCCTACCAAAGGTCCGCTATCGCCTGGATAAGTTAAGCCAGACCAGCCATGCGCCAGATACTGTTGAGGTATAGCCGCAACAAAACTTAATTGCAGTAAGAAATAAAGAATAAAGCCTATAAAAACCGCTCCTAAAATAGCAATAGGAATACTGCGTTGCGGATTTCTAACCTCTCCTGCCAAAACCAAACCATTTTGAAATCCAGCAAAAGCAAAGACAATCCCGCCTTCTGAAAGCGCTCTAAAGATATTAACCCAACTTTCTTTATCAGATATATTAATTGCAACATTATTCATATTGGGCGCTACATGCAGTAAAGAGATGATCGCAATGCCGGGTAAAATAAATTTGATAATACTCGCGTATTTATTACACTCAGCAAGCAGTTTTATACCGTATGAATTTAATAAAACAACAAACAGCATAATAGCTACTGCGGCTACATAACCGTAACCAGAAAGCTGTAAGGTAATGGAATTACCTGCAACCAAAATTGGAAAAAAATGACTGGCGTACTGTAAAATCGCCTGTATTTCTATAGGAGTCATCACCACATAAGAGAGCCAGGAAGTCCAGGCGAATAAAAAACCCACCTCTTTTCCATGCGTAAAGGTGGGATAATTAGACATCCCACCTGAAATAGGAAACATCGTACCTAATTCACATAAAGGCAAAGCAATAAAAAGCATGAATACAGCGGCAATAGCCCAGGAAATAAGCGCATTACTTCCCGCCATTTGCGCACTAATATACGGACTAAATAACCATCCCGAACCTACCATGCCACCGGCCGCAGCAATTAAGATATTCGTTGTCGAAATGTCACGCTTTAACATGAAGACTCCTTATTGTTCAGCCTGCGTCCACTGCATGATATAAATCATAACAGTTTATCATAGAGCGCCAATAAGGATATATCAACAAAAAATTCATATAAATCGTGAAGTTAATGAAGGTAATGTAAATTCGCGATAAAAATCAAAACAGAATTTATCCCTCTCGAACCGATTAAGGAGAGACTAGATCTAATGGCTCCATTATCCGAAATTCGTGTTGTACTACTGAATTCCAAACCATCCCCCCGTATCACCACCAGCCCAACAATTAGCACCACGACACGCCTCTATTTTCTCAGCACAAAGACCCTTGAGCTGATCTGATTTGCTAATATCCAGGTGCTGAAACCCATCAGGCTGACAAATTCGTTTCTCATAAGTCCCTTTAACTCGTATCTGCCCCATAACAGAAATGTCAGGTCCAACAGAATAAACTCCCGATTTATGTGAATAACAAGCAATATAACAACCTGGCGCTTCAGCATAACTGTTGTCCGTTGGCAAAAAAACCTGCACAGCTCCAGGAGCAGGATGATTTATTACACCGGCATTTTCTATAACATAGACAGGAAAAGGAGATGGCAGCATGTGTGTGTTAGAGTCTGTCCCATCAAGAGCAAAAGCATATGCCGCAAAACAAAACAATATGCTACTTAATGGCGCTTTATTCATCATGAAAATCCTCAAGTAATTTGCTATTAAATAGTATAGGTTATAACTAACACATGGATGGTTTATGCACAGAATCCGAAGGCAACGTCACTTCACGTGCCCCACTTTTACAATCAAACAAGGTTTTTACCAAACGATGAGCTGATAATTTAGGATCAACCGGTGTGTAATCATGCTTTAAAAGCGTCAGGATCATGGGTACTTTTGTTGCTTTGTTACCCTGCTCACTATGTTGCTCTAGCAAATCGACACAAGCCATCGCACTTTTACCACTAGCAAGACCATCGTCAATAAAGACGGCTGTTTTCCCCGCCAGACTCTTTACCGTTTCTCTAGGTAATTCCACCGCATCCGAGTCACCATAGCCTTTATCATAAGATTGTCTATACATCTCATGATCAGCCATTTTATAGCCCCCTTTTTTGCGAATAACATACAAAGGCAGATTGAGTTGATTAGCCACTTGCGATGCGATAGGCACACCCCGTACTTCAGGAGTCACAATCACCATATCCTTCAGTTCTAAATCATTTTTTTGCATAAAGCGCGTAATTTTAAGCACACATTGGCGCACCATTTGCGCATTTAAACCAGGATTTTGATGCAGACTTAATACATCAAAAAATTTCGTTTCTTTATATTGATGAAAAGATAAATTATGCATCGCTTCATCACGTTTTAAACGCCAGCTCACTTGAAAACGCTCTGGGGATACAGGTACATTCTCATTACCCTCGTTACGGTCATCTGGTTGGGTCACAGATTTCACTTTGAATTCAATCGATTGCAAACGATTGAAAAAATGCTCTCTAAAATAATGGGTATAAGCCTGGCCAACACAACGGCGTGGTCCAGATGAATGATAAAGACCGGCTTTCTTTAAATTTAAATAAACGCTGCTGCCTTCAGGAATAACACTACCATCAGCTAAAGTTACTGCTTCAGTTAATACTCTTGAGCGAATGGGAAAAAGAAAGCCTTGTTTTAATCCTTGTGCATACACGTAATCACGTTCTTTACTCTCATGTAAATCCGCATTTTCTTTTACTGCTGTAACTAAAGCCTCATACATAACGTTTTCCAGAAAATCAGGTTCAAAAATTAAATCAAAAACATTATCAGCCACAATCTCATTAATAACTGCGTCACTTAAACCTAAATGTTCCCCTTTATTCAGCTTATTTAACTCGGTTTTAAAACGCTGTACCAAGGAATCTGCAGAAGCTTTATTCATAAATGCATTAATATTAGTTTTTGCTTGATGCAACTCATTACGAACAGCATGGCTGTATAAGTAGCTGGATAAACCAGAGGGATCAATCCCTTTATAATTATTAGTGTAAAAACACTGCCTCATTGCCGCCAATAAACTCGTTCTATTTTCCATATAACTGGATACAGACACTTTCGGACCAAATAAATAATCAGACCAAAAAGAGCAAAAAAACTCATCAAAACGAGTATCCAAAGCAAAGGTTTTTTCAGCAAAAAAACACTGATCCAAATGCTTATCCATCATCGTTTTTATGCGATCAGAGTCACTTTTGACCGCAAAACCAAAAGCATTATGAATCAGCTTCCAGACATTGATCTGATTATTTGGCAAGTGATAAGAATTAGGATCATGACTGTCTGTAGCAACAAAATCATAATGTAAGCCTGCGGCCATAGAAAAATGTCGGTATACAGTGCCCAAACTTGCACGTGCTTCTAAAACAGCCTTTATCTCCTCCTTAGTTTCCAGATAAACAATTTTTTTACCCAACATGGAAAAAGAAAAATTCTGGGTTTGATAATCCTTTTGTACCGCCTCAATGGCAGGATATTCATTGCCCGTTTGCCATAGTTGGGACAATACAGAATAAGCCCAAACAGGTTTAACAGAAGATTTATCAGATGCATACGACACATCTTTATCAAACTTACTGCGTAATACATCATGAATCTCGGGAATTCGCTGCAACTGACTGTAAAGAAACATGCTGGTTGTCTTAATTGATTCACGGGTATCTGCAGTAATCGCTTTTTTATGTAATTCATTTTTTATAATATCTAATAAAGGCTTGGTGGTTGTGTGATAAAAATCCAGGCGTTTTGTAACAGCATGTTCATTACCATCAGTACGTGAGCTGTTCCGTTCGTGTATGCGTTGACTTAGCGACTCATCATCAGAAACCAAATGAATCAATCCTGAAGGCACTCCCCATTTTGCCTTAAATTGCTCGTATTGTGCTTGCGTTCTGGGATAGCCATCAAGTAATAAAACCGTATTTTTATCTTGTATTTTTTCAAGCTCAACCTCTAATATTTCCAATATGACGTCATCAGGAAGTAAATTTCCACTGCTTATCAGTGCTTGATATTTGCGTGAGAGTAAATGCTCTGGATTTTTTAAAATATCACGCACTACTTCGCCTAAAGAGAGATGTTTAATAGAATTATTCATACTCCCAAGAGCATTTCCTTGAGTACTTTTTCCACTACCAGGCGCGCCAGCTAATAATACAATCTTCATTTAATTTTCTCACTCTAATAATCTGTCATCAGTGAGTAGAGAATACTATTCTTCTATGTTTTTTTGCTCCCGTAACAAATACGGGAATTTGTGAGTATACTATGTACCTAAATAAGGATTGAGCAATAAATGAATCAATTAGCACACACCCTGCAAATTTATCGATTTGCACAGGGCATTAAACTTATCACTCCAAAGTGCCCTCTTGCTGTCACTAAGCCAGGACAAAAAACAAATCACACTGTAGGCAGTGTTCTCTCACTCCCTTTCAACTTTTATTTTCTGAATACTCAAGGTACAACCCAGTTAATGAATGAAGAAAGCGCCTTAATGTGCGGTTTTACATCCGCTAACGACGCCATTGGCAAATCTTTATTTGATGTGTCTGATGAAAAAAGTGCGACTCATTTAATTAATAATTGTGCCGAAGTCATAAACAGTAACAGCGCTAAAATATTTGAAGAGCAGAATATCCGCAAAGACGGATTAAGTCTGCAGTTTCTATCGATTAAATGCCCTTGGTATGATGAGACAAATGAGATTATCGGTGTTTTTGGATGCTCTATTGTCCTTGGCACACACAGCCTTGCCGCCTCATTGTCCGCCGTAATGGAATTGAATCTCTTTGATTACGACACCATACCTTCGCGCACTACAAATCCCACACGTAATTTAAAAAGTACTACAACCTACTTATCAAAACGCGAATTAGAGTGCTTGCATTTAACGATAAAAGGCTACACTGCCAAACGAATTGGTCGTGAACTAGGTATTTCACACCGCACGGTCGAAGAATATTTGGTAAATATAAGAATTAAAATTGGAGCATCCTCAAAGGCGGAGCTTATTGAAATGACCATTGATGAGTTTATTTCTATGGATTTCAGTTAAAACCACCGCCATCCTTCGCGACACTCTGGATGACGGTATTTTTACAAAGTCTTTTTGCGCTGCATAATTGCTGAAAAAAACTCAGGTTTATTAAGCCCCATAGAAGCAAATATTTGCGGCACCCTATCCCATGAGCCTTCTTGCTCAATACTGGCAACCACCAACTCAAAACCCTCTTTATTATCGACCTCTAATCCCCAGCCGTTAATAAAGCAAAGTCCGCGTAATCGTTTTGCAGAAACGTGGCCGAGGCTTATCGCGGCTAATAAATAAGCATGCGCTTCGCCATAAAGTTGTTCACTTTTTTTCCTATTAAGTTCGCTTTGAAAAACACCCTCTTTTTCCAAGTTGGCTCTGAATTTTGCTTCCTCAAGAACGGTGTATCCTAATTGATAATTTGCCTCTGCATCATCAAGACCAGCTGCTGCGCGAAGGCATTCTTCATACATTAATTGTGCGTAAGGATATTTTTTATTACCATGCAAGCCTTTATAAATTGCCGCCAACTCGATGTAATAAGCAATTTCCTTTTTAACCAGCTCTTCACCTGGCTGATTAGTCGCTCTGTTTAATTGCAGAGCCTTTAGCCTTTTAACTATTTTTTTAATTTTCCATCGCTTAAACATAAAAAGCTCCTGTCATGTTAAGACGTTGATTGTATAAAATACTGCAGTAATAAAATAACAACGACAATAATAATCATTAATCCCAAAATTTGCAGCCCTAAACCAGCAGATTCTTTAATCTCTTTTTTAATTTCGTCAGCAGGTCGTCCTGTTTCCTCTGAAGTAGGCTCTTCAATACCGTATACTTTTTTATCCAGATAATTGGAAACAAAATAGGAAATAAATCCTATAATGACGCAAGGTATAAAAAACATTAACCAAACAATGGTCTTGCTGCCAGCAGAACTGTAATGATAATCATCCTGATATTTTGCTATAAGAGTTAAAACAAAATCAGGAATATCATAACTTAGCTCCCAAAAAAGATAGGGCAAAAGATACATACTAAAGAAAAATAAGCCCAAGCTTATAACAAGGCAAGCGATCCCAAAGAAGAATAATTTACTGCTTTTACCGATTTTATCGTATTCCATATAAAGCCTTAAATATATTTTCCTTATTAATTTAAGATAGCAGATGCATATAAATATGTACACTTACAGTGAAATTCACTTTACAATAAATCCATTATTTTATAGCCACTTAAGGCCTTTCTATGAAACGTTATGTATTTATGCTCTCAGACGGTACGGGGATCACCGCTGAAACGCTGGGAAACAGTCTGATCACGCAATTTGAAAATATTGTTTTTGAACGCCTGACTATTCCTTATATTGATTCGATTGAAAAAGCTGAAAAAGTGGTATTGCAGATCAATAAAGCTTATGAAGACTCCGGTATCAAACCACTGGTATTCATGACTTTAGTGAACCAGGAAATAAGAAATCATTTTAAAAAAGCCAATGCCAGTCTCTTTGATTTATTCAATACCTTTATTGGCCCATTAGAGCAAGAGCTTAATGAAAAATCCTCTTACACTGTAGGCCGAACGCATGGAGTCGTGGATAACAAACTGTATTTGCATCGATTGGAAGCCATTGATTTTGCTTTATCCCATGATGATGGCGTCAAAACACGGGGTTATGATAAAGCGGATATCATTTTAATTGGCGTTTCTCGTTGTGGAAAAACTCCCAGCTGTTTGTATATGGCGTTACAATACGGGATTTTAGCCGCCAATTACCCCTTTACTGAAGAAGAAATTTTTGGCTTTCAATTACCCGAAGTATTAAAACCATACAAACATAAGCTCTTTGGTTTAACAATTGACGTACCTCGTCTGCAACAAATCAGAACCGAACGCAGACCCAACAGCAAATACGCCTCTGCAGAGCAATGTCGCTTAGAAGTAAATGAAGTGGAAGCCATGTATCAGAAAGAAAAAATTCCCTTTATTAATTCAACCCGATATTCCATAGAAGAAATTTCAACCAAGATTCTAGCATCAGCAGGTTTGCAACGCAGGATCTAACTTCGCCACCACTGCGCATAGAGCAAGACGAATACTTGTCTTTTTGGACTAATTTTAATACTATAAGAGCGATTATATCTCTTCTCGATTATTATGCCTCAATATCTTATTCCTACAGCCCTAGATACTCTTGAACGAAATTGTCCAGACGCTGCACATTGGCCGTTGATTTTAAAGAAGATCAATGCAGTCACGTCCGGAGAAATTGTTTTAGAAAAAAAACATTTTGCCTTAAAAACCGTGTACACCTGCGATGCAAATTACGGCCGTCATTTTCACCGCTTAGTCTTTGAACGAGTTGATGAAACATCCCAGTATGTATTAAGGTCTATTGCCTGGAACCATGATTATGACAAAGCCCTTAAATTTTCCCCCTTCACCGCTGAAATGAGTTCCTTGTTTACAGTGAGGGCGAATGATATAGAAGAAGTTAATGAGGAAGCAGGCACACCTTTAGTTTCTTACAACAATTGCTGGTATGAATTGACTTCGATTCAATCAGATATACTGAAGTGCACCACCTTTCCCCAGTTAATTATAGGCCCTCCGGGCTCTGGAAAAACCTTAACGGCACTGGCTTTTTTCCAAGAACGCGTTCTACAAAAGCTGCAAGAAGGTAATGATGAGCCCTTGCGCTTATTATACCTTACGGGAAATACCGTCCTTAAAGACTCCGTCGCACGCTCATGGGAGAATTGGATACACAGCTCCTTTGGCACTACACCACCAAGACAAATACACGTTGTGTTTTCAACCTTTGAAGACCAAGTACGTGCTTCATTAAACGCCAATCAACGCCTGCTCTCTCACGAGGATGCCATCGAACGCATTCGTGCTTTAATAAAAAACACTTCCTGCACTTTAACTGCAGAGGAGGTTTTTGCAGAATTTTTAATTAATGCCCATGTATTAATGAACGACTTGTCCGGCTCAGTCCAAAGAGCCTTTGCACAATCAAACTACAGTAAGATAGGAATTAATAAATCATCATTAGACCCCAAGCACCTAGAGCGTGTCTATCATCTATTTGCACAAGTTCATGCCCAAATAAATGAAACGCAGGAATGCATTGTCGGTATTTCTATACTCGCAGCGCAAGATGAAGAAAATCAATTCGATAGTACAGTGGTAGATGAGGCGCAAAATAACCCACTTACTGACTCAGTAAATGCATTGCATAGAACTAAAAACAAGCAAATCTTATTTTTGGGAGACAGCTTGCAAAAAGGAGCCATTAAAGTCTCCTCGCTGCCTCTTCTAGGCCCGGCGTTGCATGAGCAGGGTATTAAGCTCACAACTCATCAATTACCAGGAACTCATCGCTTAAAACCAGCAGTGGCCGCAGTGGCCAATGATTTAGTGAGCTTGTATACTTACATCAAAGGTGGTTTAGTTGACAGCACCTCATACTCATCGCTAAGCGCACACGCGGCGGGTTCACAGGGGGACAACTCCTTAAACTGGGTGGCTCGCTGTACGGATGAGTATCATCGCTTAGGTAAAAATGCGCGTGCTGCAGCGCTTATTTTTGATGAGTGCGACCGTGAAGTCGCCAAAAAACTTATTGCCAGTCAGAACGTGTTTACAATAGAAGAAGCCCAAGGTCTGGAATTTTCAGATCTCTTTCTTTATGTATCTGCAGAAACCATGTCGTCCTTTCTTCCCATCAGTACAGCTATGAAAAAACACGGCATTAATCATGAAACAGTACTTGGGGAAAAGAAACATCTTTCCGCACAAAAAGGAATTATTGATGGCGAACATTTAGAGCATCTATCCCGATTCTATGTTGCATTGTCTCGTACTTTTGGTAATGCATGGGTTTATATTGAACCCTTAGAAAACCAACAAGCTCATAGGCACAGCCCTTTTCTGTCTTGGCTCAAGTCCAAGTTTATGCAAAAAGAAACACTGCCATTAAATGTACAAACCAGTAGTCTGGAAGAATGGTTAACCACAATCCATGCATTTATTGACCAAAAAAAATTCGCCCAGGCTCAATCTAATTTAATGCTGCATTTTAATTTCAGTGCTCAAGAAGCCGAACAATACTTACATTGTTCCATCAATCAGCGCTACCAAAGCGTAGGCGAGTTACATAAGAGAAAACAGGTCGACCAGAGTACATCATCATCTTCTGCAATGCAGGCGAAACAAGGCGCTATGGAAGCCGAGCCTCCTGCATCCTCATTAGCTCCAGCATTTTCATCAGCTCCAGCAACTACTCCGACTAAAGTGGTATTAACTTCATTAAAAACAGATCCAAAAACTAAAGAGCCAAAAGAAAAAACCGTAAAAATACTCTCCGCAAAAAAAGCCGAGTGGGTTGAGGCGCTTTTGAATAATCTCTCGATTAAAAATATTGATTTACTCTTAGGGGCACCTAATGCGACGGCTATACTCTTTTATCATAAGATGGCTAATGGTCAGTGCCTATTTATCAATCTGTGTAATAAAGGCACCTATTTGTCCGAGCTTAGTTTAAATCACCTCATCAAGAATCTAGATAAACAACCCCCTGAAGCAGTGATACATTGCTTTACGGAATCAACCTTAGATATTTTACTGTCTGTGGCAAAATGGAGTCTGATAAAGAGCAAACTAAATATTAAAATTTCCGAATGGTTTGCCCCATCAGATGTTGGTTCTCTTTTTTACAGATTAAGTACTACCTCCATCGGTCTCAATTTTCTTGACGCCAATTGGAGCGATATTAGAGCACACTTTGATACAGAAGGGTTATTTGCCCCCATAACCAGTGAAGGCCCGTTGAAAGGTACAACGCCCTTTGCTGGATTTAGTGATTCTCTCAAAGGTTTGGCTTTTCTTGACAGGCATTGGAAGGACTTTAAACCGCACCTAAGTACTAAAGGATTATTCACTATACTTATCAGTGGCACGCATAAAGGATGTACTGCTTTTCAATTATTATTCGCTCACCCCAATGGCGAATATTTTCTTGACCGCCATTGGGACGACATTAAAAAACACATGACTAAAGAAGGTTTATTTACACCAGTAATCGGCGCTGATCTTACAGGGATGACTCCTTTTTTAGCATTATGCTCTCTCCCAGAAGCCCAATCTTTTATGGGGAAGCATTGGAGTGACTTTAAAAAACACCTAACTAAAGAAGATTTATTTACAAAAATAAGCAGTTCAGGGTTCCAGCCAGGACTAACCCCATTTATAGCATTATGTGTCAATATTATCGACTACCCCTTGCTTAGCGTTCATTGGGACGACTTTAAAGAATACATGAATGCCGAAAACTTATTTACCCCAGTAGGCAATTATGGCCCTCAAAGATTGATATCTCCTTTTCGTTTACTATGCCAATCAGCCCAAGGGAGACGCTTGATTGCCACTCATTGGGAATCGACTTTTTCTGCATTCATTACAGAGAACCACATTAAAAATGATCCCGATGGAAAACAATTAAAAGAACTTATTGAATCGTATCCATCAGGAAAAAAACGCAGAACTATTGGCTTTTTTACTCCGCAGATCTCTGAGTCGAACGAACCTTCTGCCGCCTCAAGTTCATTTGTCTCTGCAGCTTCCACAGCATGATAAATTTACGTGAATTTCGGATAAAAATGGCGGATAAGTAGCCCGGATGAAGCGAAGTGTAACCCGGGAATTATGTGGCACTAAAAACCAGAAGCGTAGCGACTTAACTTAACGTCAATTATGGATAAGAGAGCCTTTAAATCTAGTCTCTATCGTGATCCGTTCGTGCTGAGGACTGAGAAATCCCCTCAAATATTTACATGAACTAAACATGGCTATCAACAACCCAGTATGGGTCTAATCGTGTCATTCCCGCGAAGGCGGGAATGACATCATTTTAAAACAGCTTGTTCCAATTTACACCTAAAAATATTTGAGGGGATTTCTCAGTGCTGAGGAGGGGCAATAGCGACGTATCGAAGCATCTGCACCAAGATTATTACCCTGTGCGAATGCTTCGAGATGGCGTAAACGCCTCCTCAGCACGAACGATTCTACTGGAGATGGTAAATCTAATACCCCTCTTATCCGAAACTTACGTTAACTTAACGCGAGTTCTGTATAAGAGCAGTCAAAATCGTTGTAGGTTGGGCTGTAAAGCCCAACAGAAGAGCGCAGCGACTTCTTATTGGCATTTAACTACTTAACCGCGCGTCACTTGTTGGGCTTTACAGCCCAACCTACAACGATTTAATCGCGTTCTTATCCAGAATTGGCGTTAACTTAACATCAGTGACGCTAAGCTATGATCTAATTTTTAAACCACCCACATCGCCATAAACTCATCAACTTTCATAGCGGCAAGTGAATTCGTATCACTCATAGCTTGCGTAATGCGCTCAACATGCACGGCAGTAAATTGCGTGCTCAAATTCTTTTTAAATTTGGACAATAAAACAGGAATACCCTCTTCACGTCTGCGTTTATGACCGATAGGATATTCAACAGTGATCTGCTCACTTTCAGTGCCGTCTTTAAAAATCAATTTAATACTGTTCGCAATAGAACGCTTCTCAGGATCATGATATTCCTTAGAAAAACGCTCATTTTCAGTAACTTGCATTTTGGAGCGCAAAGCATCTATTCGTGGATCTGCAGCAACATCATTTTCATAATGTTCCGCTGCTAAATCACCAAATAAAAGACCTATCGCAACCATGTATTGCAGACAATGATCTCTATCTGCAGGATTATGCAAAATACCTTGCTTGCTAATAATTCGAATAGCAGACTCATGCGTTACCAATTCAATTTTAGCAATATCATCAAAACGGCTCGTCACTAATGGGTGCAAAGCTACAGCACATTCAACCGCCGTCTGTGCGTGAAATTCTGCAGGATACGATAACTTAAACAAAACGTTTTCCATGACGTAACTGCCATAAGAGCGCTGGAATTTAAATGGTTTTTTACCAAACAGTACATCATAAAAACCCCAAGTCGGCGCACTTAATGCGCTGGGATAACCCATTTCGCCTGTTTGAGCAATTAAAGCCAAACGCACTGCGCGTGAAGTAGCATCTCCTGCCGCCCATGATTTTCTCGAACCGGCATTAGGCGCATGGCGATACGTTCTAAGACTTTGGCCATCAACAAAAACCTGCGATAAAGTACGCAGCATCATGTCGCGGTCAGCACCAAATAATAAAGCAGCTACAGCAGCACTGGCAACTTTAACTAAAATGACATGATCCAAACCAACCCGGTTAAAACTGTTTTCAAGAGCCAGACAGCCTTGAATTTCATGCGCTTTAATCATCGCCGTAAGCACGTCCTGCATTAGAATTGGTGCTTTGCCTTGAGAGCAATTTTGGCGACACATATAATCTGCAACAGCTAAAATAGCGCCCAAATTATCTGAAGGATGACCCCATTCAGCAGCCAACCAAGTATCATTGAAATCCAACCAACGAATCATAGTACCAATATTAAATGCAGCCTGAACTGGGTCCAGTTCATATGCAGTACCAGGAACTCGCGCGCCACCAGAAAGTGTGGCACCAGGGACAACTGGTCCCATTAATTTGGTACACTCAGCAAAATTCAGCGCCAAAATACCGCAGCCTAATGTATCCATTAAACATAAGCGAGCTGTTTCAAAAGCTAAGACACTGTCTATCTTTTTATTTAATACATAATCAGCAATATCAATAATTGCCTGATCGTAATCAGGCTTAATATTATCTTCTACATAACTGTGCATATTAACCTCTTGTTTCAATAGCTGGAAAAGTTTGGGGAGCAGGCCCAATGTACTCAGATGTGGGGCGAATCAATTTGTTATTGGCGCGTTGCTCAAATACGTGTGCTGCCCATCCAGTAATTCGTGACATCACAAAAATTGGCGTGAATAAAAATGTGGGAATGCCACAATAGTGATACGCAGAAGCACTATAAAAATCCAGGTTAGGAAATAGGTGCTTTTCATCCCACATCACTTCTTCAATACGTTCAGAGATATTATATAAAACCAGATCGTTCTTTGCTTCTCCCAGACGGAAAGACCATTTTTTAATAATGTCAGAACGCGGATCGCAGGTTGTATAAACACGATGACCAAATCCCATAATTAAATCTTTATTAGCTAACATTTTTTTCAAACCAGTCTCTGCTTCATCAGGCGTTTTAAACTGCTCAATAAGCTCCATAGCTGCTTCATTAGCTCCGCCATGCAAAGGACCACGTAAGGTACCAATAGCACTGGTAATCGTTGAGTAAAAATCTGAAAGCGTTGCGGCGGTCACACGCGCAGCAAAAGTGGATGCATTAAACTCGTGCTCTGCGTATAAAATCAAAGAGACGTTCATCATGTCTGCATCCAGCTTTTCTGGCTTCTTACCATGTAATAAAGTAAGGAAATGGCCACCGGTGGTTTGCTCATCAGTTAAACCAGAGATCTCTTTGTTTTGAAAATGATAGGCATACCAATAACACATCATTCCTGGAAAAACAGCGAGTAGGCGATCTGCAATTTCGTGTTCTTGAGCAAAATTCTTTTCAGGCTCAATATTCCCCAAAAACGAACAGCCCGTTCTTAATACATCCATTGGATGGGTATCTTTAGGAATTGCTTTTAATACGTTTTTTAAAGCCTCTGGCAGCATTCGCAAACTAACCAGTTTTTTCGTGTATTCATTTAATTCTTTTTGAGTTGGCAATTGGCCATAAAGCAACAAATAAGCAACCTCTTCAAAAGTGGCGTGCTCTGCCAAATCATCAATAGAATAACCTCTGTAATTCAAACCTTTACCCGCTAGCCCAACGGTAGCAATTGCTGACTGCCCGGCAACGATACCGGCTAAACCACCACTCTTAACACTCATTGTTTGTTTCCTCCATCAATTGGTCTAGTTTCTGTTCATAAAGGTGATAGCCCAGAACATCATATAATTCTTCGCGAGTTTGCATTTTATCGATCATGGACTGCTGCGTACCGTTTTGAATAATCGCCTGATAAGTATTTAATGCAGCTTGTGACATCGCTCTGAATGCACTCAAAGGATATAAAATTAAAGACACCCCCACTTGCTTTAACTCTTCTTGAGTAAACAAAGGCGTTTTGCCAAATTCGGTAATATTAGCCAACACAGGAACGTGTACGGCTTTTGTAAACACTTGATATTCAGTAAGGCTAGTCATGGCCTCTGGGAAAATCATATCTGCGCCTAATTCAACACAAAGCAAGGCTCGGTCAATGGCTGCATTCATTCCTTCAACCGCATAAGCATCGGTTCTTGCCATAATAACAAAATCAGGATCCTGGCGCGCATCAACAGCCGCTTTAATGCGATCACCCATTTCATGCATAGACACAATGGCTTTATTAGGTCGGTGCCCACACCGTTTAGCAAGCACCTGATCCTCAATATGAATCGCGGCAACGCCTGTTTTTTCCATAAGCTTCACTGTTCGTGCAATGTTAAAAGCATGCCCCCATCCAGTATCCACATCAACCAACAGCGGTAAAGGACAAGCATCAATAATACGTTGTGCGTCTTCAAGGACTTGAGTTAGATTGGTCATACCCAGATCAGGCAAACCGTAAGAGGCATTAGCAACTCCTGCCCCGGAAAGATAAATCGCTTTAGCATCAACAGACTGTGCAAGCATTGCAGAATAGGCATTGATGGTGCCTAATACTTGTAAGGGTTTATTGTCTTTAACTGCCTGTTTAAATACTTTGCCCATAGAACTGGCCATTAATTATCACTCCTTGATCCAATACCGTCGTCACCAAACATACCGTCATCCAGAGCACAGCGAAGGACCTCCTGAAGGTGGCTCGGTGCTAGCTTAAGGGAGAGATCCTTCGCTGCGCTCTGAACGACGAAATTTCCTTCATTATGCTGCATCTCAATCGATTTTAACATGACCTCGAATTATATTTTTACGTAAAAAACGTGCCGGAGATAAAGCCTGTACCAGTGTGCGCGGTAAAAAACCTATTTCATTATTAATTAAAGAAGCCAACCATTCAGCGCATAAAGGAACAGTAGTCAGTCCACGAGAACCAAATCCTGCACAAGCATATAATCCGGGATAACAAGGTGCTTCTGCGGCAACCCAACGTTTTGAATTGCTCTCTAATCCTGCATATAAATGAGTAAACGCATCCTGAATTGGGATTTGCCCAACGATTGGCAAATAATCAGTGGTAGTCGCCCTCACGCCCGCCCAATGCTCCATAACCGTCTCTGACCATAAAACATCAGGTGTCAATTGACTGAGCTTCGCTAAATTAAGCGTGTCATCCTGATTTTTAATTTGCGAATCGGCAGCTTTTAATTCATAAGTTGCACCTAAATAATGCATCCCATCAAGTGCCGGCAAAACATGTCCTTCAGCGCATAAAGGCAGTTTTAATAAAGCACTTTCTTGAGTCATGGAAATAACCGTCATTTGACCACGAATAGGCTTAACCGGTAAGTATTTGGTTTCAGGAAATGAATTGATTTGATAGCCGTTGGCAAGAATCAATGTTTCCGTTTCCATGCCATTTACTATCCATTTTTTATCATAAACCAATTGCTCTACAACACAGTCAGTTACTAAAGTAATACCTTCTGTTTTGATGAGAAACTGACATAAAGCCGGGGAATTAATCCAGCCCGATAAAGGAATAAACAAACCCGATTGCTGTAATGGAAGTCCTGCCAATTCGGAAGCCTCAGCCGCATCAACTAAAGAGCCCAGCTCAGGATAATGCGCCAGCCAATCAACCAAACCAGATTGCGCCACCTCTTCCTTTTGATTGTATGCAAGCAATAAAGAACCTTGAAGCTCACCTAGGGGAGCCTGATTTAAAATCTCTTTATAAACCTGACTGGCATATAAAAAAGAGGACAGCATTAATTGAGTTAAGGGCGAATTGTAGGCTGATAATTTGGGAAATAAAACCGCTTGCTGGTTTGCCGAAGCACCTTGACCGACTTCATTTAATTCATCAATAAGCGTTACTTTCCAGCCTTTTCTAGCCAAGGAATAAGCGGTAAAACATCCAGCCAAACCGGCACCAATAACAATTGCCGACTTACTTGTATTCTGTTGCAGCCGCCCCACATGCCATGGCGTGTGACGTCGTGTTCTACTCTGTGCGGAGCCCGGATTAAAATAGGCACTAATCATATGGCGTTTGGGACCAAAACCTTTCTTTTTTTCTACAATAAAACCCTGTTGGTGCAAACCATGCTTCACCACAGCAGCTGCAGTATACGTTGCTAAAGTAGTACCTTCTTTTGACAGCAAAGCCACCACTTTAATTAATGACTCCGACCACATGCTTTTATTTTTTGACGGGGCAAAGCCATCCAGAAACCATGCATCAACAAATGCGCTACGAAGCTCTGGCTCGAGTTTTGCATCGCCACAAAGGAGCAATTGCTCATAGCACTCCAGCGCATCACCTAGCATTAAAGTTAAAGTAACACGCCCCTTGCCGAAGCTCAGATGATGATAACCCGGCGTTAATATAGGATATTTATCTATAAGCTGCTGCGCTTCTTTTGCAAATTGAGGCCAAGCAGCAAGAGACTTTATTAAATCATCGTGCGTTAGAGGATTTTTTTCACAAGAAATAAAATGCAAAGAGGCATCTTTAGGAGCGTATTGCTCCCATAACTGCCAACTGAGTAAAAAATTTAAACCCGTTCCAAAACCTGTTTCAGCAATGGTAAAACGTGCGGCCTTATCTTGAGGTAAAGCCTGCCAACGTGGAATTAAATTAGTTCCATCAACAAACACATACCGACTTTGCTCAATCCCGCTAGCAAAAGAATGATACACATCATCGTATTGAATAGAGAATGGCAGCCCCTGATACCAATTTAGGTCTGCCGTTTTAATAGGTACAAAAAGATTACTCACATACAGCTACTCGCTCCGCGACTACGACTGTTCCGTCTTGAATTTCGTCTGTCTTTTGTTCTTGAATCAAAGCCCGCAATTTGGGAACCAGGATAAAAAGTACTACCGAAGAACCAATTGCGAATAAACCTAACATTAAAAATACATGACTGTAACCACTATTAGTCACTAAAGGCGCGACACTGTCTTGCCCTGCAACCATCAAATTAGAACTGTAACTCGATAATGCGCCACCAATTCCGGAGGCCATCATCCACGTACCCATCATCGTACCCTGTAATGAAGTGGGCGCCAAATAACCAATCATGGCGTAGCCAATCGGGTTAATTAAAAGCTCGCCAAAAGTCTGCAAGATATAGCAGGCTAGAATCCACAATGGATTAACCAGTCCAGTATTACTCGCATAAGCGATTCCAATTGGTAAAATAGCAAAGGCAAGACCGATACACAGTAAAGCCATAGCAAATTGCGTAGGAATATTCACTTGTACACCACGCTGACGCATTTTAAGCAGAATAAATCCAAGTAATGGCCCACCAAAAACAACGGTTATTGTATTAATGTTGTGGAACCATTGTGGCGGGATAATCAAGTCAGCGAACTCTCGTTGCACATTATTATTAATAAATACGGTAAGCCCCATTGGCGCAACATGATAAAGCATCCAAAATACTACTCCAACAACCATCAGCACAGCAAAAGCCTTCATTTTATCCTGAGCTACTTTTATGGGTTGTTGGTTTGCGAGATGCCAGACCACACCTACCATAACTACACCTGCAGCCATCACCAGCATTTTAGCCCAATCAGCGTATTGCAATAATTGACTTAGTACGATAGGAAGTATAGCAATCAGTACACATCCCTGGAGGATGGATTTTTTTTGCGCCTTTTTATCTTTTTGAGAATAATAAGTATCTTGGTCAGCTAATTTCTTCCAAAAAAACAGGCAAATAAAAATAGCCAATAAATTACCGAGACTGCTAATCAGAAACAATTGCCCGTAACTTTGTGTCAACTGAAAAAAACCACTCAAAGTAAAGCCTAAGAAAAAACCTACATTCATTCCCGCATAATTCATAAAAAATGCAGTTTCACGTCGTGAATCATCAGGAGAAAAACGTTGCGTGAGCATGCAATTAATGCACGTCACATTTAAGCCCGAACCGGTTAAAAACGCGGCCAGACCATAATACAGCAGTGCCTTGTCACCAATGGACAGTAAAAAACAACCGATAACCAGGCAGATCATACCCACACAAAACAAAGCACGGTTAGAGAGTAAACGACCGCCCATAAATCCGCCAAGCAAATGCAAGGCATAATTAAACGCAATAAACACACCCATCACATTATGAGCAGAGCTGACTTCCATACCTAATTTGCCCTGCATGTATAAAACAAGTGTTGAATAAAGAACGCTGTAACTTAAGGTTGAAACCGTCTGAATTGAAAAGATGGGAAATATCCCTTCAGGCATTGAACTTAACACACTTTTTTTCCCAGACAATCTCAGCATTATATACCGCCTTTTGTTGGTTAAATTCTAAAACAAGAATGACATGAGGTAAAATAACAGTCTAGTGTTTTAAATAAAAAAATAAAGACAGATGAACATCCAATCTGTCGTTATTCAGAACTATTAAACTAACCCACGCAGCACGCGCTCTGCAGCTTCCTGAGTTTTATTGATTTCATGGACACCATGAGCACTCGAAACAAATCCCGCCTCATACATAGATGGAGCAAAATAAACGCCCTGCTCTAACATTCCATGATAGAACTTCTTAAATAACACCTCATCTGATGCCGCAATATCCGCATAATCAGCAATATGCGTGTTTTCTGTAAAACAAAAACCAAACATACCGCCCAATGAAGCCGTAAAAAATGGAACCTGTAAGGATTCAGCAACAGTCGCCAAAGCTTTAGTTAAGCTTTGTGTTGTATGAGACAGCGCATCAAAAAAGCCAGGCTTTGCAATTTCATTTAAAGTAGCAAGACCTGCAGCCATCGCCAGCGGATTTCCAGAAAGAGTTCCTGCTTGATACACTGGGCCTTCTGGGGCCAAATGCGCCATAATATCAGCGCGACCACCTAAAGCACCAACAGGCATACCACCTCCAATTACTTTACCTAAGGTAGTAATATCCGGCGTAATATCAAAAACACCTTGTGCGCCAGTTAAGCCGACTCTAAAACCAGTCATCACTTCATCAAAAATTAACAGCGCATTATATTGGTCGCATAAGTCACGCAAACCTTTTAAGAAACCTGGCTCAGGCAATACAAAGCCCATGTTTCCAGCAACAGGTTCTAAAATAATCGCCGCAATATCATCAGGATATTTTTTGAATAATTCTTCAGTTTGTTCCAGATTATTAAAGTTTGCCGTTAAAGTATGTTCTGTAACACTTTGTGGAATGCCGGGTGTTGAAGGAATACCTAATGTTAAAAGCCCAGAACCTGCTTTAACCAGTAAACTGTCGCTGTGTCCATGGTAACAGCCATTAAATTTAATAAATTTATTACGGCCAGTTACACCACGTGCCAAGCGAATTGCTGTCATGGTTGCTTCAGTACCTGAATTCACCATACGCACTTTTTCAATCGAAGGAATCAGCGAGCAAATTTTATCTGCTAAAAGAACTTCAAGCTCTGTTGGCGCACCAAAGCTCATGCCACTATGCAAGACCTTACTGACCGCATCAATCACAGAAGGATAACAATGACCAAGAATTAAAGGACCCCAGGATCCAACGTAATCAATGTATTCTTTATTATCTACATCAACTAAATAAGCACCTTTACCTTGTTTAAAAAAAATAGGATCTCCACCTACTCCTTTAAATGCACGAACAGGTGAATTAACTCCTCCAGGAATAAGAGTTTGTGCCTGATGAAATAAATCTGCTGAGCGAGTCATATAAATCTCCATAATTTTTGCCGTCATACTACAATTAATCAGACTAAATGGCAAAAAATCTTTCAATAAGTCAGGTTTAACTTTACATCAAGGCGTTCAGCCGATAAATTATCGCTTTTTAAACCGAGTATTATCTATCATGCAAGAATATAAGAAATTTATTTGCGTCATTTGCGGCTTTATTTACGATGAAGCAGAAGGATGGCCTGAAGATGGAATCGAACCAGGTACCTTATGGACTGACGTTCCTGAGAATTGGTTTTGCCCTGATTGTGGCGCCGGTAAAGAAGATTTTGAAATGGTTGAAATGAATTAATTTCATACGCATCTCACAGCCTGACTGTGAGATGCAGTTCCTTGCTTACTTCACCACAACTAATAATACAATTGCTACAAGCAACAGCGTGGGCAATTCATTATATATACGAAAAAATTTCGAACTTCTGCAATTTTTATCCCGTGCAAACGCTTTAAAATAATGCCCGCACAACAAATGATAAACCCACAAAAGCACAACAAGACCAAGCTTGGCATGCATCCAAACCGCCTTAAGGTAATAGTCCATATTATAACTAAGCAACCACAAGCCTAAAACACTCGTGAACAGTGCCGCAGGCCACATGATTGCATAATACAAACGCCGCTCCATGATTTTAAAGCGCTCAATGCTTATCGCATCAGTCGTTTGTGCATGGTAAACAAATAAGCGAGGTAAATAAAACAACCCAGCAAACCAGGCAACCATAGCAATAATATGAAACGCTTTAACGTATAACATTTTAATTTCCTAGAGTGATTAGTTAGTTCCCTTCTCCCAAGCGGTGCGGATTAAGATTTTATCTTATTTTTTTTCCTTGAACGTTTAATCAAATTCAATGACTCCACAGCCAAAGAGAATCCCATCGCAAAATATAAATAGCCACGCGGAATATGGAACGCAAAACCATCAGCAACCAACACAGTTCCGATTAAAATCAAATAACTCAAGGCCAACATTTTAATCGTAGGATGCTTTTTAATAAAGGCACTTACCACTTCACTGGCAAAAATCATAATTAAAATCGCACAGGAAATAGCGACTGCCATAACCCAAAATCGCGTGGTCAAACCCACAGCAGTCAACACACTATCTAAAGAAAAGATAACATCCATAATCGCAATTTGAAAAATAACCATTTTAAAGGTTGTCTTATACACAGTAACTTTTTCTTCAGAGGACTCATCATCGGAGTCATCAGCCACATCCTGATGAATTTCATCAGTAGCCTTCCAGATTAAAAAAAGACCACCCAAAATCAGAAAAATATCGCGCGCAGAAAAGCTGAACTCAAATAAGGATAATAAAGGCCTGGTTAATTTAATCATATCAACAGCCAAGGACAACAGCATCAAACGAGTCATCCATGCAAAAGTTAATCCCCAGCGTCTTGCTTTTTTTCTTTGATGAGGTGGTAATTTTTCAGATAAGATAGAAAGGATGACTAAATTGTCTATCCCAAGGACAATCTCCAGTATAATTAAGACAATTAAGCTGGCTCCAATATCAAAAAACTCCATCTATCCCCCGATATTTTATAGAAAATAAACCAATATACACTTATAAGCCAATATTTATAAAGACAAAAGATTCACTTTATTGGTTGGCTTCGTTATAATTATTCTTGAATCAGAAACTTGAGAGAAAAAATAATCATCAAATTCATCAAAAAGCTGTTAAAAAGAAACAGAGCGCCTGTCGCTCCTGTTGATACAGCCTATATTATTCCAAGGAATAAGCACTCAATCTCTAAAGCAGACATTAGCAATAATGCGCTTAAAGTGCTTAATCGTTTAATCAGTGGCGGATTTCAAGCCTACATTGTCGGTGGCAGTGTAAGGGACTTGCTGCTCAATAAAGCACCTAAGGACTTTGACGTTGCAACTAATGCAACACCTAATCAAATCAAAAACCTATTTAGAAATGGGCGCATTATTGGACGCAGGTTTAAATTAGTCCATATCCTCTTTCATCGTGAAATAATTGAGGTAGCTACGTTTCGTAGCAATGAAGCAGTTGACGAAAGCCAGCAAACCAATGAACGAGGTATGCTCGTCCGCGACAATGCCTTCGGTTCTATGGACGAAGATGCTTGGAGACGTGATTTTACGGTCAATTCGCTTTATTACAATATTACCGACTCATCCATCATTGATTTTACGGGCGGCTTTAAAGACGTTCAGAATAGTTTCATCCGTATGATTGGCGATCCGGTAACACGTTATAAAGAAGATCCTGTACGTATGCTGCGTGCAGTTCGCTTTAGTGCTAAATTAAATTTCCAATTGGCACCAGATACAGAAGCACCCTTCCCTGAAATCAGCCACCTGATTACCCACGTTTCCAATTCACGTTTATTCGATGAAATGACGAAACTGTATCAATGTGGTAATTCAGAAACCGTACAAAAGCTTCTAGTGCAATATGGTTTGTTTGATCACTTATGCCCGCAAACAGCAGCATTACTAGACAGTACCTATCCAGTAAATGCGTTATTGGCTATTGCTCTTGAAAACACAGACACACGTATACGTGATGACAAACCAGTTACACCTGCGTTTTTATTTGCTGTCATTCTATGGTTCCCAATGATAGAGCGCTCCAAGCAGCTTCAAGAATCGGGAATGGATCCGCTTCCAGCAATAGAGAAAGCGATGTCTCTGGTGATTAGCGAACAAAATAAAATCATCATGATCCCTAAACGTTACACGCAAATTATTCGCGAGATATGGTTATTACAATATCGCTTTAATAAACGTCAGGGTGGAAGAGCATTTAACCTGTTACAGCATCCACGTTTCAGAGCATCTTATGATTTCATGGCACTGCGCGCACTTGCTGGCGATGAGTCGATGGAATTAGCACAATGGTGGACATCGTTTCAAGAAACCGATGAAGAAGGACGCACTAAAATGGTAGCTCAGCTATCAGGTCCTGCTCCAGCGGCCAAAAGCAAACGTCGTCGCAAGCCAAAACCTGCTGCTGCAGCACCAATAGATAGTGCACCAAAAGATACAGAATGAATATCTGCTACCTAGGGTTGGGTTCAAATCAAAAATCACCTGAACGCCAACTCAGGCAAGCCATTCGTTCACTCAAAGCATTAACTGCCACATCGGTGACTAAAACCTCAAGCTTTCACTGGACTAAAGCGTGGGGTTTACATAGCCAACAGGATTTTTGTAATGCAGTTATTGAAGTGATGACTGTTTTAACTCCCAAACAATTATTAATTGCCTGTCAAAAAATTGAAAAAAAGCAAGGCCGAGTACGTAAAAAGCGTTGGGGTCCCAGAGTAATCGATATTGATATTCTTTTTTATGGCGATAAAACAATTAAACTTAATAATCTTATAGTTCCTCATCCACGTATTTTATCCAGAGATTTTGTCCTTAATCCATTAAGAGAGTTAAACGCAGATATTGAGCATAATATCCGCTAGTGTTTAATGAAATTAATGAGCTAATGACTGCAAATTTGATAAAAAAATATTGTTTATACTCAATAATCTACTAAACTTCAGAATAATAAACACATTTATTGTGAGGATGCCATGTATACCAATATTCTATTTGCAACGGATTTGCTTAGCGAACACAATCATCTCACAGAAAAAGCCGTTGAGCTTGCTAAGAAATTTAACGCTAAATTATATCTTTTGCATGTAATTGAACTGCCCGCAAGCTTTCAATTAGCTCAAGGGTTAGGATTTACTGAGTTAGCAAATCCCGCAAAAGACGATGCAGAAACTGTTTTATCAACAATCGGCGAAAACTTTAACATTCCGCGAGAACAACAATTCGTTGATATTGGCTCAGTTAAAGAACACATATTTAACAAGGTCAAAGAATTAAACTGCCAGCTTATCATACTAGGAAGCCATTCCACTGGATTACATTCCTTTCTAGGCAGCACCGCCCATGCAACAGTGAATCACGCGCCCTGCGATGTGTTAACTTTACGGATTTAAACCTCCCCCGTCATCCAGAACGAAGCGAAGAACCTCCTGAGGTGGCTCGCTGCCAATTGATTGGAGATCCCTCTCTACGCCCGGGACGACGTACCCCTGTGCAACAAAGAAGCCCCCGAAGATCGCCTTTAATTTTCTCAAAGTGCAATAATTTTGAGAAATATCTTACACAAAAAAAGGAACTGGTATCTCAATACATCAGACCCGATTAGCGTATAATCTATGCTCCTTAAATTGGTCACATGGTATCCCAAGAAGTATCACAGGATGCCATAAGATAAATCAATAGATGGGGAACTTTAGGTTGATAAGAATTGTTATTACCTAAAGACATTATTAAAGCAAGTGACATACAGCCAAGGATTTAATATGGAAACAGAAGGAGAAGTAAAAAAGCGTATCATTCAAGATATGGCCGCAAATGCTCCTGCTGTCCGCTCTAGCGCTATAGCAACCGCTCATATCCTAATGCTCACATTAAACAAGGCTCCTTCTATAAGATTGGGTAAACCGCCACAGTATACTGCCGACTACAAAGAACGTCATTCACGACTAATCAGCGAATATCATAACTTGTGTATTACTTGCAATCCCGCTTTGAAAGCTGAGCCCTATTATATATTCCCTGACGTATGGAAATTGGATAAAGAGTCTCGCCCATTGAGAGATTTTAATTTAAAGACCCAAAGGGATAACTTGGCATTCCACATTAAATACCTCGACATACGTCCAGCCAGTATCCATCTTAGCGCACGTGGTATGTTAAGTACCATTGTAAAATTGTTTGATTCGTTATCAAAAAGAACTCAGGGAAAACCTCCAGAAGGAAGTCTTGAAGGAATGTTTTTCTACGAGCTTGTAAACTGGATTGTGATTGAGTTGCCTTCGTTAAAGTTTGATACAAAAGAAGATTTAGAAATACTTAAAGCAAGAAGAATGTATTGTGACAACGTACAGTTCCAAGTTTTTGTACCGGACAGCCAAACGGGGCGAAATAATCCCATGTGCGCTTTAAGTGAAATCATAGCTTCTCTTGATGCAATCATTGAGGCCTCTGAAGATTTAATCCAAGTTACGATATTTCACAAATATAATGCACGAGTCGATGATGCTATTTTAGCTATGGCCGCTCAGGCATTTCAAGTCCTGCACCTCACGATTGAGGGGGATAAAGAGAACGAAGGGGACTTACCGGTTTGTCTTCTTTTAGACGATACCCAGACCTACCGACCCAAAATAAATGAATTGAAACAAAAAAGATTGGGGCACTGGTTAAAAACTACATTATTGAAAGCGGGTATTAGAAACAATGATTTTATAGCGCACCAATCAATATCATTTGAGGATGCCATGAATCATCTTCATGGAGAATACATTGACGATACACCGTGTACATTGCCGCCAAAGTTAAGGAAGAACCCTAATCACTCCGATTGGGGGCATTGGGAATTTATGTTAACAAACTTGGACGGCTCTCCAAGAGACATAAGCGCCACTACCAAGAACATACAACACATTTATAGAGATATTTTAAAACTATATTCTGTTCGCGAGCTCTTAACAAAATTTCGGCAAATGTCCCCTATATATGGTGAAGTATGGTCGTATAATAATACAACAGGAAAAGCCATGCTTTCTATGCTATTTAATATAGTAGACGAAATGACAAAAAAGTTAAACGAGTCATTAGGTTCCTTTTTTAACACCACAATCGCTCTCTTTGACGCTAAATTCACACAAAATAAAATTAAAATGCACAGTGAGTGTTGGGGGGCAATATCCGCAACAAGAGATCAATATACCCTGTTTACTTCCTATAAAATCCAAGCAGCAGAACAATTAAACACAATAAAACTTAGTATAGAAACAATTAAACCTCGTATAACTAAAACTGATAAAACAAAATATCCTCTCATGAAAACTCTTGTAGAATTTATAGAGTCTGGTTTTGGAAAGTCAGGTACTAGTTCAGTAAATCCCAAAGAGTATGAGATCTTAAAAAAAGCACTCAATGAAATAACATCCTCAATTCTCTCTGCAGAAGCAACATCGTCAAATACCCCTGCAAGAGAAGCCTCCTCAAGTGCCCGTCAAGTGGAATTACTGCCACACAATAAAACCCAACTTTTACATTGGGTTGCACCTCAAGAATTCAACCATTTATGCACTCATCTCAATCAAATGTTTGCCTACGGTCTTTATTTGTTGAGCTGCAAAAACGGTTTGGAAAAAGGTAACTCGATAATGGGGCTGGCGTTAGAATTAAAAGGAGATATAAAAGCCTTTACTGAATACCCCAAAGCGCAGCAGCTTGCTCAAAAAGAAACATTTAAAAAAGAATTCATTACGAAACTCCACTCCAAAGACAACCTGATGTCGGAGCACCGCACTTATTGGAAAGTGCTTGTCGCTAATGTACTCATTGCCTTAACTGGCATCGGCTTGTTTGCTATAGGCATACACTATCTACATACAGGACATGTTTTCTTTGCCAAAACACAATGTAATAATTTGATTCAGGATGTCGAAAAAAGCACATTGAGTATAGCCTAACTGCCATCCAGAGCGAAGCGATGGACCTCCTGAATGTGGCTCGCTGCCAAGTAATTGGAGATCCCTCACTACGTTCGGGACGACGTAACTCTGTGCAGCAAAGGATCTCCCGCATATGGCTCGATGCAAAAACAAAGTACCTTTTCTATATCTATTGATATACTCGGACTAGAATTGTGTAAGCGTTAAAAATTGAAGAGCAAGCCGCGACAATTGCGCGTCTGCAATTGAGAATCACGGAGTTAGAAAAGCGGACAAAGAAAAATAGTGGAAACAGCTCTAAACCTCCCTCTAGTGATGGGATATCAAAACCGCCACGCACTATGTCGTTACGCGAAAATGGCAAAAATAAAAGTGGTGGTCAATTAGGTCACAAGGGTAAAACACACGCTCCATCCGGATATTATTACACGACACGTGTTAGCACTGCCCCAACTGCAGCACTGCACTTTCATCTGAATTGTTTCGCTTACTTCATTACAAACAAGATGTATTGCGCTTTCTAAATGATTCGGCCGTCCCATTCACCAATAATGATGCTGAGCGTGACCTTCATATGGCTAAGTGTAAGCAAAAAATATCGGGGGGTTCCGGTCAGTCGATAGAGCAAATCAGTTCGCACGTATAAGAGGTTTTATTGCAACCGCTCGAAAACAAAGTTGGAATATAATATATGCAATCAATTCAGGCGGTATTTACAGGTAATATTCCCGTTCCAGTTTAGTCGGTACCTGGGGAGTTACGTTTTTTTATGTAAACTCTCCTCCTCTTTTTTAGGCAGATTTTCTTTGTCAGAAAATTCTAATTCCAGTAATTCTTGAGCAAAAATTTGAATGGAATTATAAGTGTTATACAAATTTTCATTAGTAATGATGATGCCTAAATGACTGTCTACAAGTGCAGCTGATAAATAATCAGTAATCTCAATTAATGCATCTAATATGTTTTCTGCTTCAGACGATTCAATAAAGGGTGAGATATTATTAAAATACTCTTTATATAAGATAAGTTGTTGACTTGCTTCAAGTTTATTAAAGCCAATAATCTTGTCAAGCGAAGTTACCAATTCGAAAGTAGTATCTTTCGTATAATATAACATTTTTTCCCCTGTCTTTCGAAATTTTAAAGTAATACTTTATCCCATGTTACAGGTCGGTGTTTTCTTTCGTTTCTCTTCTTGCTTGTCTTCTTTTTTAGCTTCCGCTGTATTCGTTTCTCTCGCTTCTATTAAAGTATCTTTCATACTCCTTTGCTGGGAATAATAATCAGAGGAAGAGTGAACTTCTGTTTTCCTACTTTTGCTGAGAAGGGAATTGCCAAACTGAACTAATTTTTCAAGAACTAGGTTTGGTAACCATTTAAAAAGAAAATTGTTGCGAATGTTTAAAAAAAAATCTGCTACGACACTTTTGCTAGTTGAAAATTCAATAACGGCTTTATCACCAAAAGCTTCTTTAGGAATTACTTTTAAAGCATTTTCAAGGTGTCTTTTAGTAGGAATGTAATGACCACTTTTGTGATCAATATGGGTTATTTTACCTTCTTCAATTTTAATCATCCCTGCCGACATAACTAGAGCTCCAGCAAGAAATGAGGAATGATGCATGACATGTGACTTATGTTCACCAATATACAAATTTCCCTTAGTGTCTATTACATACGCAGCCATTCCAGGAGATTTACCACCATATGCAGTTGTATCATAAGGCTCCGTTTCCGTTCCTCTTCTAATCACTCCTTGGCTATTCACAGAAATTTGGTATTTAATTCTCTCTGAAGATTCCAGGTAAATTACCCCTTGCTTTTTTGCAAATTCCGGATAGGTACTATTTACCCATGTAAAAAAATTTTGAGTTTTTTGTGTTTGAGGAGTTTTCTTCCATTCTGCAAAATAAGTATTTAATTGCACTTTATCCCTATGTTGTGGATCAAGACCTTCTAAAGTATAAAAATTTGTTAGCCCTATTCTGTTTTCATCTCTGTGTAATAAATGTGCTTTGCGCATGGTAGCTAGTATTTCCGCTCTTCTTTCAGCAGATATTCTTTGTGATGTCATCATTCACACTCCATTTCATTTTCGCACGGATGTGATCAAAAATGATCGTATAGATTAATATTGGATCACTCAGGGATTAAAAACAAATGTACTCAATTTATATGTAGATAACTAGAATAATCTGGGATTCCAAAAATTACTGGCTTAAGCCATTTTTCTATCAGAAGTGTTCTGAGACATCAACAACGCTTAATTTTATTTTTTTATGGGTATTTTTATCAGTACAACCTGTAGCGCGTATGAGTTCTACCTCACCAAATCGAATATCTGGTTTTGCAAGATGAGCACTTCGTTTTTTATCACGAGTGCTCTAAACAGCAATTATAAGATGCCCTCATTAAAAATTGAGGCTCCTGTATTTAGCGCGCATCTTGCATAGTAAGAATTAAATCATTCCACTAAAAATTTACTTCTTATCCTTCTTCTTTTTCTTCCAACTCATCAAACGTCGTTTCTTATTCACCTGACGTTGTGACAGTTTATTCTTCTTATCAGCAAAAGGATTGGTTCCACCTTTAAATTCAATTTTTAATGGCGTACCTACTAAACCTAAATGCTTCGTAAACTCGTTATTTAAATAACGTTTATAGCTTTCAGGCAAGTCAGCAAGCTGATTACCATGAATAATGATTACTGGAGGATTATGTCCACCAATATGTGCGTAACGAAGCTTGATTCTACGTCCATTAACACAAGGTGGTGTGTGTTTTGTACTGAGGTCTTCTAATAAACGAGTTAATTTAGGTGTAGAAAAAGATTGGGTTGCAGAAGCATAAGCTTCATTAATATCTTTAAATAAAGTTCCTACACCACTGCCGTGTAAAGCAGATATAAATCGGATTTTAGCAAAATTAGCGAAATGTAATCTTCTAGATAATTCGCTTTTTACATGCTCTTTGTGCTCTTCATCCAACCCATCCCATTTATTAATGGCAATAACTAAAGCTTTTCCAGACTCAATAATAAAACCAAGCAAGTTCATATCTTGGTCGGTAATCCCTTCATTCGCATCCAGAAGTTGCAAACAAACATTAGATTCTTTAATAGCCTGTAAGGTTTTAATTACTGAAAATTTTTCAATTTTTTCATCAATACGTGATTTTCTACGAACACCTGCCGTATCAATCAAAATATAAGACTGTCCGTCTCTGACAAAAGGAATAGAAATACTGTCTCTGGTTGTGCCCGGCATGTCATAAACAACAACCCGTTCCTCACCCAAAATCCTATTGATTAAGGTCGATTTGCCCACATTAGGACGACCTGCAAAAGCGATTTTGATCGCTTTGCCTTCTTCAGCTTCTTCTTCAACCGGTGGTGAGTATGGAGCTAAAACCAAATCAAGTAAGGTATAGATTCCACCACCATGTGATGATGAAATGGAATGAATGTCCGTAATCCCTAAAGATTGAAAGTCAGCACAGGCAACATCATCGTCCAGCCCTTCGGTTTTATTCACTACCAGATGAACTTTTTTATTAATTTTTCTTAAATTATTAGCAATGTTTGTGTCAATTCCGGTTAAACCAGAACGTCCATCCACTAAAAAAAGAACAATATCTGCCTCGCTCAAAGCAATAGCTGATTGCCGGGACATTAAGTTGTCCACTTCAATATCATCGACACCAATACCGCCAGTATCAACAACAATATAAGGTTTATTCTCGTGCTCTGCCTGGCCGTATTGCCTATCCCGGGTTAAACCAGGAAAGTCAGCAACCAGTGCATCTTGTGTTCTAGTCAGTCGATTAAATAAAGTCGACTTGCCTACATTTGGGCGCCCAACGAGCGCAATCACAGGGATCATTTATTAACTCACAGATAATTGATTAAGCATTCCATTGTCTGTTAACACATAAAGTTGTCTTCCTACCACACTTGGAGAAATACTCACTCCACTGGAAACTTTATAACGTCCTAGTTGTTCACCTGTCTGTGCGTCAATAAAATGCAGATAACCTGTTTTATCGCCCACAGCCAAGTCTTTTCCAATGAGCACAGGCTCAGTCAGTCCTCTGGCTTTTAATGCTTTTTGCTTCCAGTTCACTTGACCACTCCGCTTGTCTATTGACCACAAAACATCATGGGTGTCACTTACATATAAGGTATTACCACTGAGTAGCATGTTTTTATAAACAGAACCTGGTTTTCTCCAGATAAATTGCCCATCATTTAATGATAAAGCACCAATATATCCTTGATAACTTGCTAAATAAGCCACATTATTTTCAATAATCGGATCAGCATCAATATCAACCAAACGCTCTACATCACTCGATCCAGAAGCATAAGCAATACTTCGTTGCCATACTAATCGACCAGTACTCAAATCAAGCGCGTCCAATTTACCATCAGAAAACCCAATTAAAACCAGATTACCCATTACCACAGGCGATGAACTGGCTTTTAATACCAAACTGGGTGAGCCATGTTCCGTCATCCACAATTGCTTGCCATCAGCAAGATTAAAGGCAAACACTTTACCATCAATCGTTTTAGCAATTACTTTATTATGTGAAATAGCCGGTGGTGATAATACTTCACCAGAAACTTTGGTCTTCCATAATTGTTTGCCATCTGCTTTATTCAGCACCACAATTGAAGAGTTACTTGTGCCTACAGCAATATAACCGTGTGATAAAGTGGGACCACTTACAAGACTGTGTTTCAAAGGTGTAGTCCATTTAATAGTACCATCACTCTTTTTAACCGCATGCACAGAACCCGTTGCATCAGCAACGTAAATCAGGCCACCACTCACTACCGGTTTTAATCTTAAGTATTCTTTGTTTTTAGGGGCTTTCCCCAAGGACACGCTCCAATTTTTTGATACCTTTACTTTATCCTGAATCGTTGCCAATTCTTTTGGCTTAGGTGTATTATCTTTACCCAACATGTAATCATCAAGCTTGGAACAGCTCTGAATCAGGGTACAGATAATTAAAATAAATAATTTGATCTTCATGAAATTAAAACCTCATTATCAGTAAAACAAAGGTTGGGCGTTACCGCCCAACAACAAATCATCCTTAAAACGTTAGCCTTAGAGGTGAGTTAATCATTAAACTATGCAGGCTGAACTGTCTTATCTTCCGGCAATTTGGACTGCGTCTTAATTGCAATTTCATTAGTTTTCATTTCCAGAAATAAATTACCCATACCATTAGTTTTTACTTCATCAATCGCTAATTTATAGGAAGTCATTGCTTCTTTATACTGGCCAGTAGCGCCATATATGTCGCCTTTTAATTCATTAATTACAGGCAAATAAGTAGTATCTTCAACTTGGCTTAATTCACTTAATGCATTTGTATAGGACTTTTCTGAAGCTAATATACGCGCGATACGAATTTTGGCAATTTGTTTTAAAGAACTGACTTTGCTATTAGACGCGACTTCTTTTAATTCATTTTGAGCCTGCTCTAGTTTATTTTTCGTTATATAAACTTTTGCCAGAGTCATGTGTGCCACATCAGCGTAAACAGAATGATTGTGGTTTTTAATCAATTCATTAGCGTACGATTTTACTTCTTTAATGTTTTGATTCGACAAAGAAACCATCATATGTTCATAAACAGTAGAAGCTTGTTGTGTCAGTTTCTCCTGATGCCAATTGAAATATCGATACCCAGCAATGCTAAGCAATATAAGTGATATCGCTAAAGTAATCATATTACCGTGTCGCTTCCACCATTTTTTTATCGATTCTAATTGTTCTTCTTCCGTCATATACACTGACATAACACTCTCCTGCACTTACCCTAAATAATCATTCAAGAACTGATTAATAGCATTTTGCTCTACTGTAATCTGCTCTGTCCCATTTCGTAAATCTTTAATGCTGATCTTCTGATTAGCCATTTCATCTTCGCCCAAAATTAAAGCAAAACGTGCACCACTTTTATCTGCTTTTTTAAATTGGCTTTTATAGCTACCACCAGCCGTATTGACTATAACTTCAAGTACTGGATAGTGTGCACGAATAGATTCAGCAACCACAAGACCTCTAACTATGGCCTCTTCATTTACAGCAATAATAAATAAAGAATTCCTTTCAACCTCCTGTTGCACAAGATTTAATGTTTCCATAAGGAGAATAATTCGTTCGATACCTAAAGCAAAACCTGCAGCAGGTGTGGCATGGCCGCCTAATTGTTCTACCAATATATCATAACGACCACCGGCACATATTGTTGCCTGACTGCCTAATTTATCCGTAACCCATTCAAAAACGGTGTGTCCGTAGTAATCTAAACCTCTGACTAGAACCGGATTAATTACGTAAGGAATATTCAATGCGTCCAGACCATCGCAAAAAGCTTGAAAATGAGCTTTGCTTTTTTCACCAAGTACATCAATCAGTTTTGGTGCGTCAGCTATTAGCTTTTGCATTTCAGGATTTTTGCTGTCTAAAATACGCAAAGGATTGCGTGTTAATCTTCTTTTGCTGTCTTCATCTAACTGATCTGCATGTGCCGTTAAATACTCAACCAGAATGTTTTTATATTCCTGACGTTCAGATAACTCACCTAAAGTATTAATTTCTAATTGAACCAGCTCAGCAAAACCTAATTGCATCCAAAATTTACGGCATAGGGAAATCAGCTCAAGCTCAATGTGTGCACCGGGCATACCAAATGCCTCAACACCTAATTGAGTGAATTGTCTGTAACGCCCTTTTTGTGGACGTTCATGACGAAACATCGGTCCCATATACCATAATTTTTGTTGCTGATTGTAAAGCAAACCATGTTCCAGACAAGCACGCACACAACCAGCAGTGCCTTCTGGTCTAAGCGTCAGGCTGTCACCATTTAAATCGTTAAAAGTGTACATTTCCTTTTCGACGATGTCAGTGATTTCACCTATAGTGCGCTTAAAAAGCTGCGTGCTTTCAATCAACGGAAAACGCAGTTCCTGATATCCATAACAAGTAAGTGCATTAATGAAAGTTTGCTCGACTTGACGCCATACAGCAGTCCTTTCAGGCAAAATGTCATTCATTCCACGGATTGCTTGAATTCGTTCAGCCACCAGTTTTCTCCAAAGGAGACATAGTTGGCTTAGGATCTAACAAAGATTGCATTTTAGAAATATCAGTCAATTTCAATTCTGTTGTCGTTGTATCATCGTTTATTGATACTTCAGCTGCATTATTTTTATCTGCAAATTCCTGCTGCTGATTGTCTGCATTTTTTTGCCACCAGACACCTACAGCAACCATAACACCTACTGCAAATAAAATAGTAAACCAACGAATAACGTGCTCACCTTTATGTGTTTCACGTTTACTTTGTTGCCATAAAGCACGTTCAGTCGGCTTTTTCTCAACAACGTATTGTTCGTTGAATAAAGCCAGGTAAGGCTCAGGTGATACTTCTAATAATTTAGCATAAGCACGTAAGTAACCCTTAATAAAAACAGGTCCAGGTAATAAGCTGTATTGATTGCTTTCAAGCAGTTCAATCACTCGAACTCTCAAATGCAATTTGCTGGCGACATACTCAAGAGCATATCCTTTTTGTTCACGGATGCTTGCAAGATGTTCGCCGGAATTCATGACGTTTATCATTGGATTATCATCAAGCGTGGTTATTGTATTCATTGTTTTCTCCACCATTATCGAGATTTGGATCTATTTTTTTAAGGTTATTTCCATACGCTACAGCTACATCATGTTGGCCAATTTTTTCTGAAATTTCCTGAGCCAAAGACAATAAAACTTTATCGTCTAAAACTAAATCAGGATGTTTTTGCATTAATGCAAATGCGTCTGCATCATGTCCGCCTTTAACTTCTAATTTAACTAATTCATAAAAAGAATCTTTTCTTGAAGGATCTTGGTTTATAGCTTTTGTAAAATAAAGTTTTGCTTTTTCGTTATTAGGAACCGATAAAGCACAAAGCCCTGCATTTTCATAAGCTGCTGCGGTATTTACATACTGCAAATCATTCACTGCTTTTAAAAAATACTGCTCTGCTTTTTGGTACTCTTCCTGACGACATAAGAAAGCCCCATAATTATTAAGCTGCGCGCCGCCATTAGTGGTCAGCGATAAAGCTTTTAAATAATACTTCTCTGCCTGATCCAATTCATTAGTTTGCTCAAAATAATAGGCCATTGCTGAATTAACATCGGGAGATTTGGGCTCTTGCTCTAATGCAGTAAGTAACTTCTTTTTTGCTCGGGGTCTGTCGCCCTGTTTTAAATACCCTAATCCTAATTGAACGTTATAAGCTGCAGCTTTACCAAGATTTGGCTTTTTTATACTGCTTTTATCACTTTCGTCAGTATGCGTGGTACATGCTTGTAAAAACAAACAAGCCGTAATGAGCAAAAGATAAAACGCTTTTAGCACTATATTCACATATTAAGATTAGAAATAATTCGGCATTATAACCGCTTACTGATAAATTAAAAATGATTTGTCGAGAATAAACTGAAGAAAAGCTTTTAATCAAAGCAAGGTGGCATAAACCATTTAAAATTTACGCAACAATACAAACGAAAATAAATACTTATTCAGAATCAGATTGCAGCCCAGGCTTCATTAATTATTGATATTCCTCACACCACCAATCCGTTCGCAGTGAGGAGGAGCAAAGCTCCGTCTCGAACTGTCTGCACCAATTGTGCCAAGCCTTCGAGACAGCGCTTAAGCGCTTCCTCAGGCCGAACGGATGATGAGGAATTTGGGGAACATGTTTGCGCAAGTAATAAATAAAACAGTTAAACTACGCACCTGTCTTAGGTATAAAATGCAATTTTTGCCATCTTTGCGCGCGACTTGTTCGGTCTTTTACTTCACCAGCCAATTGCCCGCAAGCTGCGTCGATGTCATCACCGCGAGTCTTACGCGTAATTGTATTAATGCCTTGAGCGATTAACGTGTCTCTAAAAGCATCTATAGCTGCCTGAGAAGAGCGCTGGTATTGCGTCATGGGGAATGGGTTAAAAGGAATTAAATTCACTTTTGAAGGAACATCACGCAGTAACTTAATTAATTGATTCGCATGTTCGGGTTGATCATTCACCCCTTTTAACATCACGTATTCAAAAGTTACTTTTCTTCGTGGTTCGTCTTTAAAATAAGCTTTACATAAAGCCATTAATTGAGCCAAAGGATATTTTTTATTGATTGGCACCAATTCATTGCGTAATTCGTCATTAGGCGCATGCAAAGATACGGCTAAGGCCACAGGACTGACTTCTCTTAAACGCTCTAAATCGGGTAAAACTCCAGAAGTACTTAAAGTAACTCGGCGTTTTGATAAACCGTAAGCAAAATCGTCCATCATGAGATCCATCGCGGAAACCACGTTGTCAAAATTAAGCAAAGGCTCACCCATACCCATCATAACCACATTAGTAACGCGTTTGTCATGGGTGCCTTGATTTGCAGAGAGTTCTCTTACTGCTAACCAAACTTGACCAATAATCTCAGCAGTGCTCAGATTACGATTAAAACCTTGTTTTGCAGTAGAACAAAAAGAGCAGTTTAATGCACAGCCCACTTGCGATGAAACACATAAGGTTCCACGATTTTTTTCAGGAATGTAGACTGTTTCAATACAGTTACCGCATTCCAGTTTAAGTAACCATTTATGTGTACCGTCATTGGATTTTTGACAGGTTTCAATTTCAGGTAACTTAATAAAAGAAAGTTGGGAAAGCTTCTCTCTGAGCGCTTTCCCAAGATTGGTCATTTGAGCGAAGTCGACTAAGCCAGCCTGGTGAATCCATTGTATTATTTGTTGCGCTCTAAAGGGTTTTTCGCCCCAAGACGTCAACAGCTCACGCATTTGTTGGTAATTATAATCCAATAAATTAACTTTTTGCTCAGTCATATTCGCTCCAACCTGTTCTTATCTGTCACATACTTCATGTGGCTCAAAGAAAAACGCAATTTCACGAGCAGCATTTTCTGCGCTGTCAGAACCGTGTACTGCATTTGCATCGATGCTGTCAGCGAAATCGGCACGAATAGTACCAGCAGCAGCTTCTTTAGGGTTAGTAGCGCCCATAATGTCTCTGTTTTTTATTACAGCGTTATCGCCTTTCAAAACCTGGATCATTACTGGACCAGAAATCATGAATTCAACTAAATCCTTGAAAAATGGACGTGCACGGTGAATTTCATAAAAGTTTTCTGCTTGTTCACGAGACAATTGCGCCATACGAGCAGCAACAACAGTTAAACCAGCGTTTTCAAAACGGCTGTAAATTTGACCGATTACTGATTTAGCTACAGCATCAGGCTTAATAATTGACAAGGTGAATTCTGTTGCCATTATACACTCCATAGGGGTTAGTAGTTGAAAGTGCGCATTATACATGAAGTGTAGGGGCAATGGCTAATATAAATTCATTTTGTTAGTAGAATCACATCAAAGAAGAGCACCTATACTCTTGTCAAAATACAAGGACTCTCTGTTAATCACGTCTTGTATAGGATTAATCTTATACTCGGGAAGCAATGAAATTAAATTCATCAATCGAAGAATGGTTTCAAAAAATTGCGTTCGATAAGAATTGACTAATACAGTCATCTCATTCGTTTGCTCTCTAAAAATATGAATATCAGCACCAAAATGTTGCACTATGTTCAACACGCCATACAAATTATCCGTAATTTTCTTTTTTACATCACGGCTAAAAGACTGCTGAAAGACATCGTTCATTTTATCTATAAAAAGATACTCATTGCTCTGCAACTGAGGATCTACTAGATCACAGTAAATTAAAGCATGGATAACCGCGTGCCGAACCTTATTTGTATCTTCAATAAGCCCTACGTTTTTCAACGTTCTAACTACAGATTCAACCCCATTTTCTAAAGCGGTATTAAATTCGGCAGTAATTTTTATTAATGCAGATTGGCTCTCTGCAATTAAGTTATTATGCTCCCCTTCCGTATGATGATATTCCTCACCAAGATCCACTAGTTTTTGACGTTCATTTTCAATTTCTTCACGTGTTGCAGCGCCCTGTGCCGCTTCATCTTTAGCATTTTCGCCTGACAGTAAATAATCAATAAGTACTTTCTGAGCATACACATGATAATCGTTAGCTTGTTGCAATACGATTCCATTAAGTACATGTTTTAAAGGAATTTCTAATATCTTATGATAAAAACTGAACGGGCTTTTCATCGCTTTTAATAAATCTTCATGTACCAGTTTAATTTTATATTTACCCAAAATACGCTCGGCAGTGATCAGCCCGTAGGTTGAAAACCATTGTCCTGATTCATTCTCTGACTTTTCTGCGCTCATTTTTCATCCAATTTAATTTATGCAAAGTATGTGATATAAGACTATTTATTTGAAAGTATAGTGTATTTTACAAATGTTAAAACGATTAGATACTGATTTACAAATGTTAAATGATTTTCTTCAGGTAAAAACACCGCAATTATGGTTGGATCATGTCGCAAAAAATATTCCGCTGTTATTAATCGACCACGCTCATTGTGAACGAAAGGCAGGAGCGACTGCGATTAACTTTATAAGTAAGTACCCAAACAGAAAAGAATTAGTTGAAGTCATGTCTCCTCTGGCGCGTGAGGAATTACTGCATTTTGAAAAAATAATTCAACTTATGAATAAAAAAGGCGTGGAATTCGGCCCATTACAGCCATCAGGATACGCCACACAACTGCACAAAAAAGTAACTAGAAGAGATGGTGACGAACGATTATGCGATCAACTAATCATAGGAGCAATCATCGAAGCACGCTCCTGTGAGCGTTTTTGCGCCATTATTCCCTATTTGGAAGATCAGGATTTAGCCAAGTTTTATGCAACTCTGGTGCGCTCGGAAGCACGACATTTTGAGGATTATTTACGGTTGGCCAAATTATATGGCGGCGATATCAGCGAACGTGCAGCTGTATTTCTAGCGCTTGAAAATGAATTTATTTTATCTAAAGATAAAACATTCCGCTTTCATAGCGGTATACCAGAATAATTGATGCAATTCCGTATTAGCTCAAGCTAATACGGAATCTCAAGTAATAATTATACTGCAGGAGACGCTGTTGGCGAGCTTGGATCCGGTCTAAACTCTACACCAGATTGTCGTTGCATGAATGCAGTAAGACCGTGCTCGTTATCGTTCTTAAGTCCCTCAAAAGTAGCTTTAGTTAATCGTGCTCCAGCTGCATCGACATAAACGTCTGCGTTTCTATTTACATTATCTGGCCCTAAGTCAGGCTCTGCAAGTTGATACCCGTGAGTATTTAACCATAGGGTAACAAGTGTTTTATAAGGCATATTAAAATCATCAGTCACTTTACCATCAACACCGCGCGCCAATACGATATCACCATTATCAGCACGCCTTACATCACCAATCGTTAATTTATCATCATCGGATAAAGTAACGTTATGCAATAAGGCGGGTACATCATGCGATTGATCGCCCCAAGCCAAATCTATAATCCTATGTTTTATAGGATCAACAGCATTTTCTCTAATCCACCGCTTTGCTTTCATAGAGAGAGGCCCAGTTTTCTGTTCAAATGAATTACTCATAGCATTAACCAACGTAGTAAACATTGATAATAAAGACATCATGGCTGAACGCCAGTCATTATAAGCATTCTGCTCCGAATGAATTGCTCTATTAGCTTCCAAGTCTAACTTATCCCACCAAGCCATCTCATGACCTTCATGTTTCGTCATGGCCGCTTTCATGATATCTTTAAGAGTTTGCTCATCTTGCGCGCGTTTCATAGCTTGTGTTTTTTCTCGGGCCAGCAGCGTAGCCTCTATATTCTCACGGGCTAATTTATCCTCATAATTTTTCTTTAAATTTTGTATTTTTAATTCGTCACTTTTGTCTACAGTCATACTTATCTCCTAAAGAAATCAAAGATGAATAAAATAGATTCCCTTTGTATTATCATAACACAATATTTGTGGGCTGTCATCCCAATCGCTAAGCACATAACGGGTTAGCTCCTCATCATTTTCAGTATATTTTGTAATACCCGGTTTATGAGTATGGCCATGGATTAACTTGGTAACTCCATGCTCTTGCATATGCCGAATTACAGACTCTGCGACCACATCCATTTGTGCCATAGATTTACTTAAGTTATTTTGACTGCGATTACGTACCTGATTTACTAATCGTTCCCGGTATTTTAAAGATAAACTTAAAAATAATGCTGGGAAAACTTTGTTTCGCGTCAATAATCTAAACCGTTGATGCGCTACATCATTAGTACAGTAACGGTCACCATGCACCAGCATTATTTTTTCATCATTCAGATAAATGATGGTGGGTTCCGATAAAACGGTCCAACCAGCAAGCTCAGCAAAGGCCTTGCCTAATAAAAAATCGCGGTTACCCTGCATGTAAAATACATTAATTCCTTCTTTTTTTAATGCATGTAACTGCTCTGCAATGCCCCTACTCCAATCATTAACCGTGTCATCACCAGCCCACGCATGAAAAAAATCGCCTAATATATAGATATTTTTTGTTGCATGTTTCGCCCATTCAAGAAAGGTATTAAAACGCTCCTGAATATCATATTCTTGCGGATGTAAATGAAGATCAGAGATAAAGACAGCATCAATCATAAAGGCTCGATTTGAATATGATCATCCAATAAATAAATCTGGCATGGACCACTATGCGGTTCAATAGCATCACTTAAACGATAAAATCCAGCAATGGATACAAGCTCTGCCTCAAGTGATTGACAAAAAATTCGCGCCTCTTTATCACCAGAAATACCAGCCAAGGCTCTGCCACGCAAAGCGCCATACACATGAATCGACCCATCAGCTAATAACTCGGCTCCATGACCTACTGATGAAGCAACAATAAGATCAGCACCTTTTGCTACAAATTGTTGTCCGGAGCGCACTGGTGTAGTTATTAATTTTGTTTTTGCGGGTTCAACATGAGTGTGTTCCACAGGTTGCTCTATGGGTTGCTCTATAATAGGTTTATCTTGAGTTGCTGAAGCATGCAATACAGCCAGACCTTCGCACTGAGCTAAAGTATCATGTAAAGCACTTCCGCCTTGTATCGCAACAGGAATCATCCCGTAAAAACGAGCTGTTTTCAGTAACGCATTCAAATCAAATTCTAAATGGTGCACCATAGATAAATCAAAAACCACGGGTGTTCGCTCAAATAATTTTGGTGCACGATTAACCGTATCAATTAAATGTTGTGCAAAAATATCATTGTCAGTATGCAATACTTGTAAAACAGTAAAGGTATAAAGCCTACCTTTTAACTTAAATGCTTGAGTTTGTGTTGTATTTTCACTCATGAGTATGATATCCATAACCAAAATTTTTGTTTATACTAACATGTGAAAAACAATAACAGAAGGACATTAAGGTGGATAAAAGGTGGTTTGAACAATATCAAAATGGCGTGCCACATGAAATTGACCCAAGTCAATACTCTTCCCTCGTAGCTTTATTTAAAGAATCCTGTACTAATTATGCTGAAAAAATTGCCTATACCAATATGGGCAGCGCTATTACTTTTGCTGAGTTGGATGAGTTAAGCCGTGATTTTGCTGCATACCTACAGCAATTAAAACTAAAAAAAGGAAGCCGGATCGCAATTATGCTTCCTAACGTATTGCAATATCCTGTTGCTTTATTTGGCATTTTACGCGCAGGTTATGTTGTTGTTAATACCAATCCACTATATACAACGGATGAAGTCGTCCACCAAATGAATGACTCAGGAGCCGAAGCGATTGTTGTATTGGCTAATTTTGCTAAAACAGTTGAAAAAGCGCTTCCCTTAGTTCCTGCATTAAAGCATGTCATTGTGACCCAGGTTGGGGATTTATTTCCAACATTGAAACGAATCCTGTTTAACGCTGTAATTAAATACGTTAAAAAAATGGTTCCCGCATACAGCATTCCTCATGCAGTAGCCTTTAACTACGCTTTGCTTGAAGGAAAACAGTCTACTATGCATCATGTAGAGTTAACGCATGATGACATTGCCTTTTTGCAATATACCGGCGGAACAACAGGTGTTGCGAAGGGTGCGATTTTAACTCATGGCAATCTGGTTGCGAATGTGCTGCAAGCTTATGCATGGATAGCTCCTGGAGGTATAGGTGAAAATGAAATCATTGTTACGGCGTTACCGCTGTATCATATCTTCTCATTAACCGCTAACTGTCTGACTTATTTAAAAATAGGTGCTAAAAACATCCTGATTACTAATCCTCGGGACATGACGCATTTTATTAATGAAATTAAAAACAGTGGATTCACTACAATTACCGGTGTAAACACTTTATTTAATGGCTTATTAAATAATCCTAAGTTTAAAGAAATTGATTTCAGCAAGCTAAAAGTTTCTTTAGCTGGAGGCATGGCATTGCAAAAAAGTGTGGCGCTGCGCTGGAAAGAAGTGACAAAAGCCCCCATATTGGAGGCTTATGGCTTAACAGAAACAAGCCCTGCCGCAACCATAAATCCTCTGTCCCTTTCTGAATACAATGGAAGTATCGGTTTACCACTCCCATCTACTGACATATTAATTTTGGATGATAAAGAGCAAGAAGTTCCTATCGGTTCCAGTGGTGAAATATGCATTAAAGGCCCACAAGTCACTCCTGGGTATTGGAATCGTCCTGATGAAACCGCTTTAGTCTTTACTAAAAACGGTTATTTAAAAACTGGCGATATTGGCCGAATGGACGAAGAAGGCTACATCTATCTGGTAGACCGTAAAAAAGACATGCTGCTTGTTTCAGGATTTAATGTGTATCCTAATGAAGTAGAACAGGTAATCGCAATGCATCCTGGGGTACTAGAAGTTGGCGTGGTTGGTGTCATGGATAAAGAGTCTGGCGAACGTGTTAAAGCGTGTATTGTCAAACGCGATCCAGATCTGACCGCAGAACAGGTCATCGCTTACTGCAGAGAGCATTTAACAGCTTATAAAGTGCCTAAAGTAGTTGAGTTTTTTAATGAACTGCCCAAGACTAATGTAGGTAAAATTCTGCGTCGTGCACTTAAGGATAATGTAACTATTGAAGAAGCAGAGCAAAAGATAGTAGGCTAATAAAATAACACCGTCGTCCAGAGCGCAGCGAAGGACCTCCCCTCAAATGGCACTGAGCCACATCAAGGAGGTCCTTCGCTACGCTCTGGACGACGGCTCAACTGCCTCATAATACGAGCCGTAGCGCCCCAAATCCAATCATCTTTAAAAATAAACTCGCACGTCTTAAACCGAAAACCACGACGTTCCACAAAAATATCCTGATAATTCCGCGCGGATTGCACGAGCGACATAGGTACAGCAATTATACGAGTTACTTCATCTGGATTTAAATGATAGGGATTAATCGACTCAATACTGGCAAACCACGGATGAATGATACTTCCCAAAAGAGTTTGCTCTGTTTTTAACTCTCGAATTAAAGTAACACGGTCAACAGAAATTCCTACTTCCTCATTTAATTCCCTTAGCGCAGTAGCATATAAATTTTCATCGCCCTCTTCCCAGCTTCCTCCAGAAAAAGAAATTTCTCCCGGATGAGCACGAAGATGCTCACTACGTTTAGTGAGAATCAAAGAGTCAGATGCACGTTCATAAAGAACAATAACAGCCGCTTGAATCAGTGGTCTGTTTTCAAATTCATTTAAGTCCATTAATAACCGCCGCTATTTTAATGAAGCATTCACGATATTCATCCTCAGAGTTTGAGTCAATAACAATCCCACCACCAGCAGCCAAATGCAAAAGGTGTTCTCTAGCTGTTATCGTGCGTATAGCAATATTAGTATCAAAAACCCCATGACGTGAAAAATAACCAATAGATCCGCAATAAATACCTCGTGCATACGGTTCTTCTTCGTCAATAATCCGCATAGATTCAATTTTTGGTGCCCCAGTTATCGAACCGCCTGGAAAACAAGATAAGAACGCATCAAAAGGTTTAATTTCAGGTAGACATTGAGCCTCTACCGTACTCACCAGGTGATGTACCGAATTATAACTTTCAATCTCACATAAAGAACTGACACGCACAGAGCCAGTCTCCGCAATTTTGCCTAAATCGTTCCTCAATAAATCAACAATCATCACATTTTCAGCTTTATTTTTTTCGCAAGCGGATAACTGCGCTTTTAATTGCTCATCCTCAACAGGATCGCCAGAGCGCCCTATCGTGCCTTTTATGGGCGACGTTAGTAAATGGCCGTTGTCATAAGATAAAAACCGCTCCGGTGAGAAACTTAAAATCTCTGCATTTTCAGTTCGCAAGAAAGCAGAAAAAGGAACCGGATTAATTCTACTTACTTTTCTATAAAACGCCCAAGTATCTCCTTCAAAGCGAGCATGAAAAGGCTGCGTAAAATTAACTTGGTAACTTCGCCCATTCATTAATGCGTTGTGAATCCTTATAAACGACTGTTCATAATCGCATTGTTCCATTAAGGGAGTAAAATCACCGTTTAATACAGCCTGAGCTTGCTCACTCACCTGACCATTCCATAAACTTAAAATTTCATCGACTAATTTGGGTGTATCGGTTTGGGTATTGGCAGCAAATAAAGTAATTTTTTTCAAAAAATGATCAGCAATAATAGCCCAGTCATAAAGACCAAGATCCAATAAAGGCATTCCCGCCAAAGAGGGTTGAATTTTTGACTCAATACCCAATAATTTTGCGCCCAAATCATAAGAAATATAACCCAGTGCGCCACCTTGAAAAGGAAGATCGATAACCGAATCATGCACGCTTAAAGTATCACTTAATTTACCTACTAACACAGATAAATTTTGCGTGTTTTGATCGATTTTAATAGCGTCATAAGGGCATGCACTCACGATATCATAACGGCCTCTGGAACAGTCTGTGCTTTCAAGAAGCACAAATCCTGGCAAATGACATAGCTTTTGATATTGCTCTTGCAAAGCAGAACAATAATCCAGCGACAATGAAACAAATTGACTCAAAGTATTCCCCGTAATTCCACTCTAATTTACTGGTTTTTAAATTAATTTGTGAGTATGCTATGCAAACGCTTTATTGACAAGGAGCCATCTATGGCAACAGTTGCTCAATTTAACATAACATACACTCAAGTTCTCAATGAACAAGGAACATTAGTCGGACCATTACCTGCCTTTGCCAAAGACCATTCAGCATTAAAAGAATTGTATAAAATCATGGTTCTTACACGCACTTTTGATAAAAAAGCCATCGCGTTGCAACGAACTGGAAAAATGGGTACTTATGCCCCTATTAATGGTCAGGAAGCTATTTCTACCGCCATTGGTCATGCCATGAGACCTGAAGACGTATTAGTCCCTTATTACCGTGATTACGCAGCTCAAATTCAACGCGGCGTTAAAATGTCAGAAATCCTTTCATTTTGGGGTGGAGATGAGCGCGGCAGTCAATATGCATGTAACTCACAAGATTTACCTATTTGCGTTCCTATTGCCTCCCAATGCTTGCATGCAACTGGTGTTGCTTTTGCATTCCAATACCGCAACGAAGCACGTGTTGCTGTAGTGTGTATTGGGGAAGGCGGTACCTCTGAAGGCGATTTCTACGAAGCCATTAATGTGGCCGGCACTTGGAAATTACCTGTTGTGTTTGTCGTTAATAACAACCAATGGGCAATTTCAGTCCCCAGAGAGAAACAAACCGGAACAGAAACCATCGCACAGAAGGCTATTGCCGCAGGATTTGAAGGCCTGCAAGTTGATGGTAATGATATTTTAGCAACGCGACAAGTCGTAGGTGATGCCATTGAAAAAGCGCGACGCGGCGAAGGCCCAACCTTAATCGAAGCCTTATCATACCGTCTATCGGATCACACCACAGCAGATGATGCAACACGCTATCAGCCTTGTGAAGAAGTCGAGAACGCGAAGCCCAGAGAACCAATAGGCCGTTTTAAAGAGTTTCTGGTGCATGAAAAAATATGGAATGCTGAAGATGAAGAACAATTAGTAATCCATTGTGCTGATGAAGTGGAAAAAGCGGTAGGTGAATACCTGGATACCAAACCACAACCTATTAGCAGTATTTTTGATTACCACTATGCAGAGCTACCCGAATACTTGATTGAGCAACGTGCAATAGCAATGGAGGAAGCGTCTCATGCCTGATATTACCTTAATTGAAGCAGTAACTCAGGCCTTAGCTTACGAGTTAGCACATGATGAAAATGTAGTTGTATTTGGTGAAGACGTAGGTAAAAACGGTGGTGTATTTCGCGCAACTGCAGGCTTACAAGAAACCTTTGGCGAAAAAAGAGTATTTGACTCCCCACTTGCTGAGTCCATGATTGCAGGTCTGGCTATTGGGATGTCGATGCAAGGTTTAAAACCTGTTGCAGAGTTCCAATTCATGGGTTTTATTTATCCTGCCATGAACCAAATCATTTCACACGCAGCCCGTATGCGAAATCGTACACGTGGACGCCTAACCTGCCCATTGGTATTCCGTGCGCCCTTTGGTGGTGGAATAAGAGCTCCTGAACACCATTCAGAAAGTACTGAAGCGTTATTTGCCCATATTCCTGGCTTACAAGTAGTGATCCCCTCTTCACCTAAACGTGCTTATGGATTACTTTTAGCAGCAATGAGAAATCCTGATCCCGTAATTTTCTTAGAACCAAAACGAATTTATCGTTTAGTCAAACAACCGGTTGAAGATGATGGTCAAGCACTTCCTATTGGCAAATGCTTTACCCTACAACAAGGTGAAGATGTCACTCTGATCAGTTGGGGGGCAAGTCTGCATGAAACCCAACAGGCGGCGAAACAATTAGAAGAGGAAGGTATTTCGTGTGAACTAATTGACGTGGCAACCATTAAGCCATTGGATATTGAAACAATTCTTGCATCCGTTGAAAAAACAGGACGTTGTGTCATTATTCATGAAGGAGCAAAAACTTGCGGTGTTGGCGCTGAAATTTCTGCGTTGATCATGGAAAATTCAATGTCTGATCTCATGGCTCCAGTCCAGCGCGTAACGGGTTACGATACCGTAATGCCCTACTTTCAACTGGAAAAACAATACATACCAAGCGTTGCACGTATTAAAAACAGCGTTATGAGCATAATGGAGTAATAATGAATATTTTTAATCTGCCTGATTTAGGCGAAGGTTTACCTGATGCGGAAGTTCATGAATGGTTTGTTAAAGAAGGTGATGTTGTTACTGCTGACCAACCGCTGGTTTCAATGGAAACAGCTAAAGCTGTTGTTGATGTTCCCTGCCCACAAAGTGGAACAATCAGTAAGTTATACGGCAAACCTGGTGACGTTATTAAAACGGGTGAGCCTTTAGTTGCTTTTGCCTCTACTGCTGCAAAAACAGTTGATAAGGGAACAGTCGTAGGTAAACTTGAAGAAAGCAATGAAGTTACTGAAGATAACTTCATCATTGGCGCGCAACGCTCTGCCGGAGCACGTGTTAAAGCAACACCAGCTGTTAAAATGCTGGCGAAAAAATTAAGCGTTGATTTATCCGCCCTAAAAGGTACTGGTGAATTTGGGGTAGTGACTCGTGAAGACGTTCAAGCGCAAGCAGATAAAAACTCTCAAGTTCCTGTAGGTTATGAACCATTGCGCGGTGTACGACGCGCCATGCTCAATAGCATGGTTCTGTCTCATGCAGAAGTGGTTCCAGTGAGCATTTTTGATGAAGCAGACATCAGCAGCTGGAAACCTGGCACCGATATTACAGTTCGCTTAATTCGTGCCATTACTGATGCCGCTCAAAAAGAACCTGCATTAAATGCATGGTTTGATACAAAACATGGTGCACGTCAGTGTTTTGAGCAAGTTCATCTGGGTTTGGCTATGGATAATGATGAAGGCTTATTTGTGCCAGTTATACATGATGCAGCAAAGCATTCGGATGCCGATCTACGTCAAATTATTAATGAATTCAAAACTGCAGTAAGCAAACGTGAAATTACCGCTGATAAGCTAAAAGGCGCCACAATTACCCTATCCAATTTTGGAAAATTTGCTGGACGTTTTGCAAGCCCTATTATTGTGCCACCAATGGTTGCCATATTAGCGGTAGGAAAATTGTATAAAGGTGTTGTCGCTGACGCTAATGGAGACGTTGCAGTACATAACATGCTTCCTTTATCAATCAGCTTTGATCATCGTGCCGCAACGGGTGGAGAAGCTACTCGCTTTTTAGGCGCAGTAATGGCGTCATTACAACAAGCTTAATAGCTTGGGGCTGTTGACATTTCTACTATCTTGGCCGAAACAAGCTGATTTTCTGCGCTCCGATGCTCACATACTAGTGTATGCTGCGCTTCGGTGCTCGAAAATCAGCTTGTTTCGGCTCAATCTAGCGAAAGGTCAACAGCCCCTAGCTACTGTCAGAAAAAGTTGACAGTAGCTCTCTTTTAATTAAATAAAGATTTAAGTTTTGCCTCAAGCACGTCTATTTTGAATGGCTTTAAAATATAACCATCAACTTTTAAGGTTTTACTGTTGACTATTAAGTCTGTATCGGTCTCTGCCGTCAGCATAATAAATTTTTGCTGTTTATTTCGCGACTCGGTTCTTACTTTCGTAAGTAATTCCAACCCATTCATTTCAGGCATATTAAAATCGCTAATCACTAAATCAAAATCTTCTTTTTGAATTATCTCCCACCCCAGCTGGGCATTTTCAGCTTGAGTAATATCTGTATGACCTAACTGATTTAAATAGTTAGAAACAATTTTTCTCATTGTTGCGAAATCATCTATTATTAAAATTTTCATCAGTCGATCCTTTTCTTATGAGCGATCTCATAGCCAGTTAAGACGAAGTAACCGTCAGTTCAGTTGCAAAAAGGTTAGCTATCTCGGTTAGATTCATATTTGTTAATGTATCAGGCCCCTTAATTTCTAATTTATCTTTGTAAGTTAAGTATATTGTTTCCAATAATTTTTGTGCATTCTTATACTTATCTGCATAATCCTGCTTTTCAAAACGTAACTGTTCAATTAAAGCTTCATATTGATAAATATCTTCACTAGGATCTCCTTCTAAAACCTCTTCTCGAGGACTGTCTTCAGATTGAGAATTAGCCTCTTTACTTTGTTCTGCTTGGCGTAAGACTACTATCTGCTTAAAGCACTCAACATAAGAATCAGTAATCTTACTTACGAAAACAGGCATCATTTCAATTGCGGCAGGTTGATAATCTATAAAAAGATTAAGGACGTTAGTATACGAATCTTTTTCAGTAGCAATAATGTCGCTTATTTTTTTCTCTAATTCCGGTGTTGTTAGCGGCTCTAAAGTATTTTTTAGATGGGCTTCATCATTAATTATTTGCGCTCTTAATGAATTTTTACTCTTTTCAAAGGCTTTCAAAATAATATTTTTTTTCCTGTTTTGAATGAGCATTAAAATAATCATTAGTGTTGCAAAAAAAACAGTACAACAGATGAGTGTTAAATCAAAAATACTTATATTCATAATGTTTGTTCTCTGATTTTTTCAATTTTCTTGCGATGATTAATTCTCATCATCACAAAAGAAATAGATATTATTAATATAAACAATAGGATAAATGCTAAAAATATCAAGCTAAATTTAAAATTACTTTCTTCAGGTTTGGGGGGGGCAACCGCTTTTTTTACGTTCAGAGCCTCCACTGGCTTTAAATTAATGGGTGGTAATTGGCTTACTAGCTGTTTTGGTGCTGGTGGACAAAAATCAGCGTCTATCGGCACATTAAACGCTGTGGAGCGACCACTACGTAACGAAGCATTAATTCTTATAAACACATCCTTTAGCGAAAAAGACGGTTCTTGACACAAGGAACTTAAATTCATATCCCATGTATTATTATTTTTTGATATGGGAATATTAAGCTCTTTATTTTGATATGTAGTTGTTATTTTAACTGCCCCCTCATCAATTAAATCTGGTTTAATTAATTCAACTTTTAATGAATAATCTGAATTAAAATGATATTGAAAGGGTGAGCTTTGAACTGACATTGTAAATTGACGCGCTCTGGATAAAAAACCACTCTTTGCTGTCAATTTTGCAACATAATTACCATTAGGCACCTGCAGTAATAAACTCAGTTGAAATGCTTTATTTTTATAAGGAATCACATAAGAAAATTGTTTCGTCTTGCCTTCAAGCTCGAAACTCATCTGCATCGTATCCAGCAATATATCTGAAGCAATTAACTTATTATCCTCCTCCAGATGGCTGGTTAAAGAAAGCAATTCATCATTGAAATAGACCCCACTTGAAAAATTTGTTATTAAATTAACATTGGTCAATATAAGAACTTGTTTCAATTCCTGTGATGGTCCTTTTAATATCCAATTTCCCGGCGCAGGCTTATCAATATTAATCATTTTATAATGACCAATAGAAACCGCGTTTCCACTACTCGCATTTAAATCTTGCGTCTTTCCAGCCGGACTTGATAAAAGAATAGCTGACTGATGAGTGTCCTCATTTTTTTTAAAAATTAATGTAACCTGATGAATACTCTTGTCTACTAATATAGTTGATGTTGCATCTTTATCTGTTGTATTAGCAGACGTATTTATCGAATCTGGTGAAACTGCTTTTTTATCCTGTGTTTGTTTGGTGGCCAGGGGTGCCTCTTGAGCAGAAATCACCGAGGAAAAAATTGCATATAAAGCATTATCTAAATCTTTTGCAGAAATAACCGGTTGAAATAAGGCATTAGTTTTTAACGCAATATTGGATAAAAGCTCCATATCCGCTTGATGAGATAAACCTATAGTATAAACTTGTACCTGGTCTTTTTGTAAAGCGGGAATGGTTGTTTCATTTAAGTGTTGGGTTGATTTTTTATTTAAAACCTCTGATCCCAAATCCAGCATGCCATCGGTGATAAGAATAATAACTTTTTTCTTTTTAGTCCAAGACTTATTTGCTCCAATTAGAGCCGCATCAATATTAGTCCATTCCCCATCGGAGGTGATTTTTTTCCTATTTTTTAGAAAAAATTCTTGAAATTTAGACGTTACCGTCTGAGGTGGAATGACTTGTTTTAAATCATTTGCAAAGGTACTAACACTCATTACGGCTCTTTCACTAACAAGATAATCAAATAAGCGTACAGCAACGACTCTAAGATTTTGAGGATCTGTTTGTTTCATACTTCCAGAAGTATCTACAAGTAAATGAATCTCTGGCAGCTCTTGCGCAGAAGTAGCATTGACACACAAAACCATAAAAAAATTAAAAAATAAAATGGCATAAAAAATAAATAATCGTTTTGTCATCAAACTTCCTCTGTATAATCCAAAATTAAGCCACTTAAATCTGTATTTTTACTTAATGCTCACTGCTAAATATATAGGCATATTTGCCACTGACACTTTTCCAATTAACACATCTGCCTCTTGGGAAATAAGATTTTTTTGTGAAAAATAAGGCAAGCCTAATAAAATCCCCCCTCCCATACGCTCATTCATTCTTGATTTTATTCCGCCTGATATAATATTAACTACTTCTTTAATCGCATCCATCATATCTGCTTGCGATAATAGTTCACCAGGAGTACTCATTAACATTAATTTTGCAATCTTGGTTAATACTTCTTCATTGGATAAAAGTAAGATTTTAATCAGCTGCTCATTATTACTTAACTCCAAACTGGCTCCCATCAATGACAGGCAAAGCTCTTTATCCATCCATTCTATCGGAGCCACATGAATACTTCCGGGAACCCCCAGTATTTCTTGAGAGAAATCGGCCACAGCCTCTGCTTGTGCCTGAATCCATTCCTCTAAAATAGCTCTATTTGCCATCTAAGACTCCTTAGTTAATTAGGATTTTTTCAATTGATAACAAGGAACCCTATTTATTCCTATACGCTCAAATCGATTACTGACTCCTAATGTTGTTTCCGATCCACCTAAAAAGAAATACCCTTCTGGATCCAGCGTTTTTTCGACTCGGTCAAAAATTTCTTTTTTTGTTTCTACATTAAAATAAATCAACACGTTACGCATGAACACAAAATCCATGGGGGGGAAGGCCCAAGAGTTCATCAGGTTAATTTTTTGGAACTTCACCATGTCACGTATCTCTTTATTGATTTGCCAGTTCGAGCCTACTTTCTGAAAGTATTTGAGCAAATAAGGCATGGGCAAACCACGATTTACTTCCATCTGGTTGTAAATACCTTCTCTTGCTCTGGCAATCATTTTGTCTGAAATATCACTTGCAATAAAATTGATTGTCCAACCCTCTAAATCAGCCCATTGATCTTTTAAAATCATGGCAATGGTATAAGGTTCTTGTCCACTTGAGGAGGCAGCACACCAAATATTCAGTCGTTTTTCTTTCTGTTTTTTTAATAAAACCGCAGGCAAGATTTCATTTTTTAAAGCGTCGAACGGATGAATATCACGAAAAAATAAAGTCTCATTAATTGTCAATGCATCAATAACTTTAAATTTTAAGCTTTCTGTAGGTTTAAATTTCATTTCTTTAACTAAAGCTTCCAATGTAACTAATCCCTCTTCAACAGCTATGGGCATTAATCGGGATTCCACTAAATATTCTTTTCCCGGTTCCATTACAATAGCAGCTTCTGTTTTAATAAACTGCCTGATAAATTCAAAATCAGTATTATTCATAGTTACACTCTTTTTCGCAGAACACGTTGTGTAATAATCCCAGCAAGCTCATTCAATGGAACAATCTGATCAGCTAAACTCGCTTTTACAACAGCTCCTGGCATCCCCCATACAACACTAGTCGGTTCATCTTGCACAATTACTTGACCACCATGTTCCTTAATAGTTTGACAACCCAATAGCCCATCTTGCCCCATCCCGGTCATCACCACCGCCAACACGTTAGAAGTCCATTGTTTTGCAACAGAACGAAATAAAACATCGACTGCTGGCCTGCAATAATTTTCAGATGGATCTTGATTTAGTTTAATCACCTGACGATTTTTATGATTCTCGATAGTCATATGATAATTACCCGGAGCAATCAATGCCTGCCCTGGTACTAAAAAATCACCATCTGCTGCTTCTTTAATTTTAATCTTACATTTTGACGATAAACTTTCAGCAAGAAGATTGGTAAAAACAGGTGGCATATGTTGAACAATCAAAATAGGAACAGGAAAATCCATAGCAATTTTTGGAAGCAACGCCACCAAGGCATTTGGCCCTCCAGTAGAAACCCCTATAGCAAGAATATCCACACGCTCTGTCAAAGAGAAGGGTTTCGTACATAATTTAGGTGCTACCGGAGTTAGCTTTGGCGGCATTAATGTTACGTTTGATTTGACTAAAGCTTTAATTTTAGAAATTAGCTCGTAACTCATTTTTTGAAAAATTTCATCACGTACACCACCTTGCGAAGGTTTAGCTACATAATCATTTGCTCCGCGAAGTAATGCCTCTATTGTTGTTTCCGCTCCTTGTTTCGTTAAGGAACTACACATAATGACCGGCAGAACAGGATATTTTTTTCGAATCTCCACAAGCGCAGTTAGACCATCCATTTCCGGCATTTCCACATCCAGAATAATTAAATCAGGTTGCAATTTATTAATCATTGCTAACGCGAATTTCGCATTAGCATAGGCGCCTACCATTTCAACACTGGAATCACGCGAAAGGAGAGTTGCTATTACACGTCTCATCAGTGCCGAGTCATCAACATGCATTACACGAATTTTAGACACGATTTTCTCCACTAATAGCTATAAAGCCCTATCTGCAAAATCACTGAATAAGCCCCATCATTTCAAGCTTTGCTAAAATAATCTCTTTCGTATAAGGCTTCATTACATATTCATGGGCACCAGATACCATTGCTTTAGTGATATTATCCATCTCAGTTTCGGAGGTGACCATCATAAACCAAGTGTGTGAAAATTCAGGTATTTTTCTTACTGTCTTTAAGAAATCCAAACCATTCATCACTGGCATATTCCAATCAATACAAGCAAGATCGATAGAATCAACCCCAACTAATTTATCTAAAGCATCTTGTCCATTCTCAGCTTCCATGATTTCCCAAGCCCCTAGCTCATTAAAAACTCGTTTGAGCAGCGTCCTTGCCGTTTTAGAGTCATCAACTAATATCACTCTCATATTTATTCCCTCTCGTCACTAAAATCAGCATTAACCTTTCAAATCTTTAGAAAATTAAAATCTAAATTGTGCCAAAATTTTCTGAAGTTCAACTGCCATACGCGATAAATCAGATGCGGCTAATTGATTATTGGTTGCCCCTTCAGATGTCTCTTTAGCTGCTTGAGCCACGCTAATGACATTTTCAGAAATCTCTGAACCACCTTTTGCCGCTTGGGAGACGTTACGACTGATCTCATTAGTTGTAGCACTTTGCTCTTCAACGGCGCTTGCAATGGTATTTTGGGTTTCACTTATCTCTTTGATAATTTCATTGATTTTTCCAATAGCAATCACTGATTCCTTAGTAGCACTTTGAATTGTCGCAATTTTTTGACTAATGTCCTCAGTAGCTTTGGCTGTCTCTTTTGCAAGCTCCTTCACTTCATTCGCAACAACAGCGAACCCCTTCCCTGCTTCACCAGCACGAGCCGCTTCAATTGTAGCGTTGAGAGCCAACAGATTAGTTTGCTGTGCAATCGATGTAATAACTTTAATGACATTACCTATTTCAGCACTGCTATTTCCTAATTTCTCCATAGTTAAATTCGCATCTTCCGTGTAGGTTACCGCCTGCATCGCAATACGAACCGCATCAACTGTATTTTTTGCAATCTCTTTGATACTGGCATCGAGCTCTTCTGTTCCTGCTGCGACCGTTTGGATATTTTGGCTCACTTCTTCGGCTGCAGAAGCAACAAGATTAGTTTGAGCTGAGGTTTCTTCCGCATTGCTCGCCATCAATTGACCAATTGAAGATAATTCCGTAGAAGAAGAGGCCAATGTTTCAGCATTTGTAGTAATCGATTGGATACTCTCACGCAAGGTTTCAAAAAATGTTTTTAATCCAGAGCACACTTTATCAATAGGCTCTGTACCAGCCACATCAATTTGCCGAGTTAAATCACCTTTAGAAGCCGCATCAACTACATCTAAAATCAGGTCGACTTTATGTAATAAATCAAGATCCTTGCGTTTTTGTTCCGTAATGTCGGTTGCTATCTTTACTACTTTCACGATTCGTCCCATGTCGTCTTTAACCGGTGTATAAACCGCACGCAACCACTTCTCAGAACTATCTTTGGCAATTCGTTTAAACTCATTATTAAAGGTCTTACCCTCTGCAAGATCCTTCCAGAAACTTGCATACTCAGATAAATTCGCATAGCTTGATTCCACAAACATACGATGATGTTTATTTTGAATTTCATCCAACGTATAACCCATGGTTGCTAAAAAATTCTCATTAGCAGTAATAATCCTTCCGGTGGGATCAAATTCAATGAATGCATAAGCCGCATCAACAGCATTAATTATGCCTTGCATATTTTGTCGCGCAAGTTCGTCTTCTGTTATCTCATAACGAACACCAATGTATTTAACAGGCTTACCATCATCGCCTAAAATAGGGCAAATCACTGCGTCCACAAAATAGGGTGAACCATCTTTTTTCTTATTTTTGATTTTTCCTCGAAAGATATTTCCTCGCCCAATGGTATTCCAGACTTCTTTAAAAACACTTTTTTCCATATCAGGGTGCCGGAACATATTATGCGGTTTACCAACACATTCTTCACGCTCATACTGAGAAACTTCGCATAATTTATCGTTCACACTCAGCACATCCCCACGTTTATCTGCTGTTGAAACGATACTAGTTAAATTAATAATATTTAATAGAGCTTCCTGTTCACGTCGGTGCATTTCTTCATCACTAAGAATTGAATTCTTTGCACTTTTGCCATTAAGCTTTGGAGAACCGTCCGTTTTTTGCTCAAAAGTCTCTACGCTCTCTTCTATGCTGCTCATAATATCTCCCTATTTATGAATAAGTTATTTTAATTTTTTGTAACTTCTCAATAACCTCGGGAAACTTCAAAACTCCTACGTCCCGCGGCTTGTCCGCGGGATCCAGAGATCCAGTCCCAAAGCGAGATTACTGGACCCCGCGGACATATTGAGAAATTACAATTTTTTTTCATATACCTACAAAAAGTATCACGCTTCTTCCTGTTCAATAACAAGTACTTTATTCAGATCTAAAAGCAATAACAATTGCTCATCCAATTTACAAACCTCTTTTAACATATGACGAATATTGCCTTTTATATTTTCAGGCGGTATTTCAAAAACATCGTTAGACACATCAATAACATCACCAATATCATCAACTAAAAGACTTACTGGACCATCCTCAGTACAAACAATAAGGTGAATCAATTGCTCACTCTCTTCTGTATGCAATAGACCGAGACGCTCACTCATGTCAATGACCGTTACAATTTGCCCTCGTAAATTAATTAAGCCACTTATTGTTTGTTTGGCTAAGGGGATATGCGTCATTTTTTGAGAGCGAATGACTTCCTGTACATTAGTCACATCAATGCCGAAAAAATGTTTCCTCACATAAAACGTACATATTTTTCTCTCAAGACTCATTGATGCTCCTTAAATAACAGCATGTTTATCAAAATAATGCGGTAATACTGTGTGAATAATATTTTCAATATCAATCACCTCGGTGACTTTATCTTCAATAATTGCTGTCCCTATTACACCTACCTGACTGAATTTTTCATGTAAGGTAAATACTCCTTCAACAATATCATAGACATGATCCACTACGATGCCGACATTTTTATCATCTTGTGAGTACACAATTACCTGGACTTTATCTTTAATGTTTAAAGTATCCATAGATTGGGTATTAATACTGCGATTTAGCCATACTAATGGCATAATTGAATTGCGATATTGAACGACTTCTTGATGGCCGGCGGTTTCTATATTTACCACCAGAAACTCTTCAATACGCTCCACTTTACTTAATGGAACAGCCATTAAACTGCTTTCACCTGATCGCAGCAATAATAATGTTTGTCGCTTATCCATATTAGTATTCGCGGAGTTTATTTCCTTCAATTTATCAGCTTGTGCTTGAGCGGCAAGTAATCCCGCTTTACGCGCAAGGCCCATTGGATCTAAAATGAGCGATACGTTCCCATCCCCCATTATCGTAGCACCGGAATATATCGATAAATTTTTTAATAACTTATTTAGTGGCTTAACCACAATTTCCTGAGTGTCATTAATACAGTCGACCACTAAGCCAAATTGCATTTCACCAGCTTGTAAGACCACAATGTTCACTGAGTCGTCCTGAACTTCCTGGTTGCCCTCAACAGTCAAATTAAATTCTTTTGATAAATACACCAAAGGCAGTAGTTTTCCTCGTAGCTTATAAATAGGAGTGTCCATGATAAATTGTATGTTTTGGTTCACTTCATTCGCTTCAAGTCGAACCAACTCCAACAAACTGACTTGAGGAATAGCATAACGGTAAGTACAACAAGTAATAATAAGTGCCGGAATAATGGCTAAAGTTAAGGGGATTTTAATTTTAAGTGAGGTTGAGTGACCAATAACACTTTGAAGATCAATGGTACCATTAATTCGTTCAATATTCGTTTTGACAACATCCATGCCTACACCGCGCCCAGAGACATTAGTGATTGTTTCAGCGGTAGATAATCCAGGAAGAAAAATAAGATTCAACGCATCATGCTCACTCATTCGAGCCGCTTGTTCTGCGCTTATGAGCCCTTTAGAAAGCGCCTTATTTTTTACTTTATCAGGTGCTATGCCATGACCATCATCTGTGACTTCAATATGAACATGACCACTCTCATGATACGCTTTAAGTGTCAAGGTTCCTTCTTCCGATTTTCCTGCGGCAAGACGATCAGCAGGCATTTCTATTCCATGATCCAAAGAATTACGAATAATATGTATGAGTGGATCTTTAATGGCCTCGATCAACGTTTTATCAAGCTCGGTTTCTTTACCATACATTTCAAGATTAACTTTTTTATTCAGTGAAATCGATAAATCACGAACTACTCGCGTAAACTTACTCCACACATTACCAATAGGTTGCATTCTTGTTTTCATAACCCCTTCTTGCAACTCAGAGGTAATAAGATTTAAACGTTGTGACACTGCAATAAAATTAGAATCAGATTGAGTTGAAATACATTGCAATACCTGGTTACGTGAAAGAACAAGTTCTCCTACAAGGTTCATCAGTTTATCCAGCAGATCGATATTAATACGAATCGATGCTTCTGTTGATTGAAGATTTCTTGATTCCAAAGCCAGAGAGTGTTCAGAGGCAACTTGCACATTAGGCGCCTCATTTTCAGCAGAATTCATTTCAACGCTTATCGGTGGTATTAAACGTTCCATCTCAATATGTTCTTCAAATAAGACCTCTTCAGTAAGTTCAGCATACTGAGGCTCATTATTTTCCCCATATTTTTCATTAGTGCTTTTCTTTGCTTCAGTTTTTGATTCGGTTTTAGACTTGGATGGGGAAACAATTGCCTCATTTGGATTGGTTAACAATTGATGTAAAATTTCTATTAACTCTAAAAACTCCTCTTCGCCATCTTCAGATGTTTGTGCAATACACTCCAACATATAACGTATGGCATCCACTGTTTGTAACAGCACAGTGGTCATATGAGTATTCATCATTAATTTACCATCACGCAAGGATGACAATAAATTTTCGGCTGCATGACTTAATTTTTCCAATTTATGGAAACCAAGCATTCCAGCCCCGCCCTTAATTGTGTGAATAGAGCGAAAAATTGCAGAGAGAGTTTTATAATCCGAATAATCTTGCTCAATTGCCACAAAGCCTGTATCGAGAAGATCCAAATGCTCATTACACTCGATTAAAAAATCTTTTATGATTTCATCATCTTCATTAGCATTCATAAACCAATCCTTGGCAATTACAATACAGTTATTTAAGTTTGGTATCGGCATACTCAAATATAACTTAAGTCCCAAAATGCTAACTACTTGCAATTAAAATTTAAAATTCTTTAAGGCGTGTTGAAAATTGCTTCCCAATAATTAAACACGGCGGCCCCCAGATTCTTCATTGATGGTTGAATTGTAATGATTTCTCCGTATTTTAGTTACTCTCTACTCAAGACATCAACCCTATAGTCATACATATTGCTCCCTTTAAATTCAAATTTACTTTATTGTCACTTATTAAAAATTCTGTTACTGTCGCGTCTCAGAACTTAATGCTTATGAGTTACTACTTAATTTGGGAAATTTAATATGCAGTTAACTCAGTTTACGGATTACTCCTTACGAGCATTAATCTATATTTCGTTAAATCAAAGCAAGTGCACGATTAAAGACATTACCAATGTGTATACTATTTCCAGCAATCATATGATTAAGATTATTCATAATTTATCCAAATTAGAACTAATCAAAACTACGCGCGGAAAAAATGGTGGTGTAGTGCTATCGGTCAATCCTGCAGACGTCAACTTAGGAGAGCTGATAAGAAAATTGGAATCAAATTTTGACTTAGTTCCCTGTTTTAATAAAGAAAAAGCAAATTGCTACATCGCGCCTGTTTGCAAACTAAAATTAATCCTTCATGAAGCACAGAAAGCATTTATGAATGTTTTAAATCAACTGACTCTAGCTGATGTAATACAAAATAAGACCGAATTAAACAATTTTTTAAATATTAAGCAGTTGTAGTTGTAGCCCCAGATCCATTCGTGCTGAGGAGGAGCAATAGCGACGTCTCGAAACATCTATACCCGGCGAATGCTTCGAAACGGCGTGAGCTTTATGTAAGAAGTTGTAGATGTAATTGCCTCTCATCCAAAACTATCGTTATAGGTTGGGCTCGTCATTTATCCAGAACTGGCATTCATTTAGGTGGTTTAGGCCAAGATTTTAAAGTTTCCTGCAACACCAAAGCATGACTGTGTTGCGTGTCTTTTGCAGCATAAAATAAGGTAACTGGAGCGTGTTTTGCTTCATCCAAAACCTGCTCTACCAACTCTTTTTTGCTTTGTAATTCAAGCACGTAACGTGCAAAGAATTCGCTCCATTTACTAGGATCATGATTAAACCAAACTCGCAGCGTAGGACTTGGTGCAATATCCTTTAGCCATAAATCAAAGGCTAACTCATCCTTTTTAAGGCCACGGGGCCATAATCTGTCTACAAGTATCCAAAATCCCTCTTTGTGTGCAGGAGGAGTGTAAACCCTGCATAGCTCAATGTGATAATCCATCATTCAATACCATCCTTTATTGATTCATATAGCATACCAATAAACCTATTATAGTATGCTACTGAAACCAAAAAAGTTAATCTGGATGGTAAAGACTGGTATCAGGTTCATCTATTTCTAAATGCGCACACCGAAGTTCGCTACTTCTCGAATTAAATAAAGACCCATGCTGTGCCAGCTCCTCATGTTCTAGATCATTCTGTCTTCCTGGATATTGAATCACTCTTCGCAATGGATTATTTACATCGTGTAAACGTTCAATAGCTTCCTCACGATCGGAGTTTTTGCTAGATAATGAATTAATTCTCAGAGAAGGCTTAATATAGTCGTATACAAAAAACGGACTATTTAAAACATATACAGTTGCAATATATACTCCCTTCACCGCTTGAGCTACAAGGATTGTTCCTTTATTCACACTTAAATTAAGTAGATCATTAAAAGCCACGAAAAGTAATATACTCGGGGATATAAGCACCTTTATGGCTCTAATTAATAAATCTGCGCTGCGATCTAATGGCTGAGTCACGTCAGCATACAATGCTCTAAAAGCCAACATAAATCGATTAAAATTATTAGAAGTAGTACGCTTATTTATTTCTATATTATGTATGTCCAATATTGATTGCTTATATTGTGCTTGATCGAGTTCTGTAAATCCTGAGCTTTGTGATTTAGTATTAACTTGTGTTTGTATGTATATATCAAAAAAATCTTCATCACTTAATTCTGCTAATTGTTGTGGCGTGAATCCCAAATTTAGATTGGCTTTTTTTCTATATTCGGATAAATAAGATTTTTTGTAGTACTCAAAATGCTCCTCCTGATACTGTTTCAATAACAGGTTATAATGGATTCCTGCCAATAAATGCACTAGAAAATTACTAATGCTGTCAATAACATTAGTTACAACAAGAAGCCCCAACGAAACTAGAATCAAGGGTATAGAGGATAGAAATAAAGTAAAAACGACCAGCCAGTAAATAGCATTTACAATAAATCTGAACGGCTGCACGTAGCGATTAAACCCATCAGAAGAACTGTATTGTAATTTTTTTTTCGCAGCTATTTCCTTAGCTAGTTCATTATTGGCTTCATTTATTTCACTTTTCACTTCATTCACAATGTTTTGAAGATCTAATTGTAACTGGTTTCTTTTGAAATATTCGAGCAGTGGAGAGCTTGTTCTGGCTGTTTTATCAGGATGAAAAATTAAAGACAAAGAATTAAAAATTTGTGGACCCGCGTCATTATAACCTTCTTTAATTCTTGCTTTAATAATAATATAAACTTCTTCCTCAGCTAATGCCTCATCTGATAGTGCATTAGTAATATTTTCTACTACGCGCAGCGCTTTTGCTTGATTTTTTTTATCCACAGCCACTCCAATTGAAAACAATCTATGCTAAATGCGAAATTATACCACAATTTAGCGCGTGGCTCATTGAATTAAAAATCTTACTTAGCAATATCATTAAGTAATAATGCTAATCGGCAGCCTGCCATTGCGACCTGTTTTTGTGCTGTATTTTGCGCATTTATTTGATATCGTTTATTCGGAGTTTCTTTAGGTTTAATTTGATACGCTTGATTAACTGCTATCTCATGTGATGATTTTGCCCATATCTCTGGATTTTTTTGTGTGCCAAAGTTCGAGCAAGGCCATTTTTTTTCTAATAATTGAGCTTTGTCTTTTATCAAGTGCAGTTTATTTTTACCGGTAAAGAAACCCGCTCCATTATCCCAATACTTATGTAGGTTATTACCAACATTATTTCTACCTAAAGGAAACAAATTACCACCGCGATCACCATTAGGCAGTTGAGTACTCACTCTTGTCACAGCATGTAACGGCTGATGAATATCACCAACTAAATGAATCAAAATGCGTAACGCCAATTCTTTATCCGCAGGTTTTGTTTTTTTAGTTGAAAGTACAGTAACCGCATTATTGATTCCCCAAACTGCATTAATGCGTTCTATGGAAGGAACGGTAGTGCCGTCATTAGAGAATGGGATATCGATATAATGAAAGGTGTCGTACCAATGAATATTCTTTAATTTTATTAAATCCATCCAAATTGCAGCTTTAATAAAATGAGCGTTGAATGATTGCTGTGAACGTGTATGAAGGCGTTTATAACACATTTCTTTTGCAGCTGGTGTTAGATTATCAAAGGCAATTTGTGCAGCGACCTGATGCCCTTGCATATTCCATGCGTGGCTGTTTAGCGTTATGAAAAGGAGAATGAATGTACTAATAATACGTGACATAGTAAACGGTGACTCCGTGTAAGTCGCCGTCGTCCAGAGCGTAGCGAAGGACCTCCTGAAGATGGCTCAGTGCCACTCGAGATGGAGGTCCTTCGCTACGCTCTGGATGACGGCAAAAGGAATTCTCTCGCTACGCTCTAAAGCACTAACCCAAATAAGGAGACCATGCAGGCTCTTGAATATCTCCATCGCGTGAAGGGAGCTTCATGCGAATACGACCATCAAGAGAAACAATACCTAATACCCCTTTATCTTGAGTATGGGTTGCATACAGAACTAAACGACCATTTGGCGCAACAGAAGGTGACTCATCACGACCCGAGAACGTTAAACTGGTAATAGAACCGCCACTCACGTTTTGCAGGCCAATATTAAATTGTCGGTCATCACGATGCAGCATCACAATATTTTTCATATCGGGAGTATAAGAAGCACGCGCATTATAATTTCCTTCAAAGGTAATACGGCTTACCTGGCCATCACTTAAAGACAGTTTATAAATTTGTGGTGAACCGCCACGACCCGAAGTAAATAACAAACTTTTACCATCAGGAGAATAACGTGGTTCGGTATCAATTGCGTCACCAAAAGTAAGCTGTTTCATAGTACCGCTGCTTACATCAACGTTATAAATCTTTGGCGTGCCACTTTTAGATAAAACTACTGCCAATTGACGGCCATCAGGTGACCAAGCTGGAGCACCATTAATTCCAGGGAAACTGGTAATTAAACGGCGTTGACCTGACTCAACCGATACAGTAAATATTTGAGCTCGTTTTTTCTCAAACGAAACATAAGAGATGTTCTTGCCATCTGGTGCCCATGAAGGGGACATAATCGGCTCAGAAGAAATCAGTAAACTTCTTGGATTATGACCGTCTGCATCAGCTACTTCTAAAGTATAACTGCTTCTTTGCGTTGTTCTTTGTACCGCAATATAAGCAATACGCGTAGAGAATATACCGCGCTCTCCAGTCAGCTTTTGATACACTTCATCACTGATATGATGTGCCAAAGGTCTTAATTGATTCGGATTGATTTGGAAGCTCTTAGTCAACAAAACAGTGCCATTGGCTACAGCATCTCTCAGAGTAAAACTCACTTCATAATGGTTACCAACGCGAGTAACTTGACCGGCTACAACACTGTCAGCACCCAGTTGGCGTAAGGTGCCTACTGAGGATTGGGCATTAGCACCTTGAGGTCCAGAAACAATTCGAAATTGTCCTGATAAAGTCAGATCATTTTCAATAACTTGGCCTAATTCCTGAGAAAGGCTATCAGACCCAAAGGAATTAATCGCAATAGGTAAAGCGGAATTGATACCTTGTGTCAGCTCTAAATCAAGAGCAAAAACTTGCTGAGTCAACAGCAAGAGAAATAGTGCAGTAATTCGATTAATCACGCGTTTTACCCCCTAACTTGTTCTGGACGAACGGTTAAACTAATATCACGAAACATATTAAATGTTTCAGCATCTGTAGGTACAGGAAGTGGTGATGCTTTATAAATAGCGGTTTGAGCGGAACGGTCAAGAAGTTGATCGCCACTACTGCGCGTTAAAGTAACTTCTAATACCATGCCATCTGGAGCAAGGCGAATTCTAAATTGACTGGATAGCGCACTGTTCACGTTTTCAGGAAGTATCCAGTTTCTACCAATAGCATTCACGATAAGCGCTTTATATTTGTCCACTACACCAGCAATTCGAGCTTGGTTTTCAGCGTTTTGTGCGGCAGCGGCCTGTGCTTGTTTCTTTTTTTCCATGTCTGCTTTTGCCAAATCAGCACGCTCTTGTTCAGAGCGTTCTTTTGACAATTCAGCCTGTTCTGTTTTTAACTTATCTGCTTTAGCTTTTTCAGCTATTTTTTTCTTATTCAGATCGTCAAGCTTTTGAGTTTCTAATTTCTGTTGCTTCACCAACTCATTTTTTTGTTTTTTTAATTCTTCGATGCGTTTGGCTTCAGCTGCTTTTTGTTCGGCTAATTGCTTGAGATGCTTCTTCTCTTCTTCTGCCTGTTTTTTACGGGCAATAGCAATTCGATTAGACTCTTCCTTTAGTCGCGCCAGCTGTTGTTGCTCTTTTACTCTTTGCTGTTTTGCCGACTCAAGCTGACGATTTAACTCTCGTTGTCTGTTCACTTCCGCTCGTTGTTGTTGCGCACGCTCTTGTTTCAAGCGATTTACTGTTTCCATTACTTCTTTATTATCCACGCTAACTGCTTTAACTACTTCTTGTTGCGGTGTAGTAACAGCAAGTGGCTGATCCATGCCCGGTGTGTTTTTATCTTCTGCAGTTAATACAGGTCGTTGATTGGATGTACTGTCCGTTAAAAGCATCACGATTAAAAAAAGATGCAAAGCAACTGCTGAAAAAAAAGCTTTACGGTAACTGGGAGTGCTTATCATGCTTGACCCTCTGATTTTTCTTGTTCTGAGTCAGTCAGTAATCCTACTTGTTCTGCACCTGCTTGCTTTAATAAAGCCATTGCCTGCACGACTTTACCGTAAGCAACTCCTTGGTCACCTTTAACCAAAACATTAAGTCTTTGATTGGATTGTTTTGCTAACTCTAATTCTGCCGCAACACGAATCGCTATGGCCTGAGGCTCCATTGGATCCGCAGGATTGCTGCTGATATTCAGAAAAAAAGTACCTTCCTGATTCACTGAAACAATAATTGGCTCTCTGTCTGTAGGCGCTAAAGTCTGACTTGCAGCCTTAGGCAAGTCTACAGTAACACCTTGGCTTAACATGGGTGCTGTAATCATAAAGATAACCAGCAAAACCAACATCACATCGATGTAAGGCACCACATTAATTTCAGATATAGGAAGCTCACGCTTGGTCTTTTTTCTGATCATTTTGTACTTTATCCTCTTACAGTGTCACTGTTTTGTTGTTCTATAAGTGATATTAATTCTTCCTGAAACAAATCAAAGCGATTCAATAAAATATTCGCCCTGGTGGTGTAACGGTTGTAGGCAATAACCGCCGGGATCGCAGTAAACAATCCTAAAGCCGTTGCAACCAAGGCTTCAGAAATACCAGGAGCAACCATTGCAATTGTTGCTTGCTGTGCGTGTCCTAATGCCTGGAATGAAGTCATAATACCCCAAACCGTACCAAATAATCCTACATAAGGTGCAATAGAGCCTACCGATGCAAAAAATGGCAAATGTTGCTCAAGTTTTTCTGCTTCTTTAGCATGGCTGATTTGCATTACCCGTTGAATCGGCTCAATCACCACATTGCCCTGCTTTCTTGAACGCACAAATTCTTTAAAGCCAGCATGGAAAATAGCAGCCATTCCGTGTCTGTCATCAGAGTTGCTATCAATATCAGCATACAGTCTGCTTAGATCGCCACTGTCCCAAAATCTGCGGTTAAATGCATCAGTAACCTGTTTTTTACGGTTAAAAAACCAGGCTCTTTGAAAAATTAACGTCCAGGACGTGATGGACGCAGCAGCAAGTAAAATCATCACTGATTTAACTACCAAACCTGCTTGCATAAAATACATCAACACATTTGCTTGACCACTCATCTTTTTTTATCTCCAGTACCAAGATTTTATATAACGTTTTAATTCGGAAATCGTTTGGGTTTCAAATTACTGTCAACACAGACTACTTTAATTTGTGCTTTGCTTATTATTTTCTCTAGCTGATTTTTAATTTCTTGCTCAAATACAAAACTGCAGGCACCCAGCTTCTTCATTTGTGTACTCACAGTCAGTTCATCATCTAATCGTGCTGGAGCCAAATAGTTAATATTTAGCTTAGTGATTGCGAATAAAGTATCTGATTGAATCAAATCACTAAGAATCAGATTATTTTGCCTCATCATTTCGGTTCTTGCACGTTCAAAATAACAAAGATAGTTTGGATGATGAACAATTCCCATATAATCCACATCTTCGACGTAAACACGCAATTTAAACTGATGTAGGTCTGCATTATCCATGTGCTATTCCTGTTCTACAGCCTTTAAACCAAAATGCTCATAGGCTCTGGGAGTGGCTATTCTACCTCTTGGCGTGCGCATAAGGAATCCTTTTTGTATCAAAAATGGTTCCAAAACGTCTTCAATAGTCCCTCTTTCTTCGCCAATTGCCGCAGCAATACTGTCAACACCCACTGGACCACCACTAAACTGTTCAATTACTGACATCAAAAGCTTTCTATCCATCAGATCAAAACCGTACTTATCAACCGCGAGCATCTCTAAAGCTCTTTGCGCAATATCCAGAGTAATCACGCCAGTACCCTTTACTTCAGCATAATCTCTAACACGTCGCAGCAAGCGATTAGCAATACGAGGCGTACCTCTTGAGCGCATGGCAATTTCTCTGGCCCCTTCTGACTCGGTAGTAACATTTAATAGATGAGCAGAACGTGCGACAATTTGAGTTAAAGAATCAACGGAGTAATATTCCAGACGCTGTACAATACCAAAGCGATCACGTAAAGGGGAAGTGAGCAAACCTGCTCGTGTAGTGGCACCAATCAAGGTAAACGGCGGTAATTCCAGCTTGATAGAGCGCGCAGAAGGCCCCTCGCCTATCATGATGTCTAATTTATAATCTTCCATGGCTGGATAGAGAATTTCTTCAATTACCGGACTTAGTCGATGAATTTCATCAATAAATAATACGTCGTTTTCTTGTAAATTAGTAAGTATCGCCGCGATATCACCAGCGCGCTCAATAACAGGTCCTGAAGTTTGTCTGAGATTGACACCCATTTCATGGGCGATAATATTGGCTAAGGTTGTTTTACCAAGACCTGGAGGGCCAAAAACCAAGACGTGATCTAAAGCATCATTACGCTTCTTTGCAGCATCAATAAAGATCTGCATTTGTGAGCTGACCGCTTCTTGCCCTATATATTCACGAAGACTTAAGGGGCGAATCGCGCGATCAATGGCTTCTTCTGAGACAATACTTTGCGTACTGATTAGGCGATCACTTTCCAGCATAAAGGTCTTATCAAGAAATTAGATGAAGGACTTATTTTAACATATGTTTTTTTAATAGCAGCTGATTTATTGAATATATCTGAAGAAAAATAAACATGCAGGCAATTTATCCAAGCCTCCAGTTTCAAAACAACCTAAGTGCGCTCAACACAACGCACTTAGTTTAGACAAATTATGACAAAATAGCTGAAGCTGCACTGTGATCATAAAATGGATCATTCGGATCTTGATCATCATCCGAAACCTGCTCATCATTCTGAGCCTGAACCTGTGGCTGGAGCCCATTGATTGGTTGCGCTTTTGATTTACTGAAAAATGTCAACAAATCTTTCTCTCTTGTAAGCTGTTCATTAATTGGAGTAAAAGACTTATATTCACTAAAACAATTCATAATATTTATTATTGACGCAAGAAGTTGCGCACAAAGTAATGTCATAACAACAGTTGCTGTATAAGGGTCCATTGCTAAAACTGGAGTAGCCATAATCGCTATAGCGACGCAAGCACCTGCAGCAGCCAGCCAGAATAATTGCTCTAGAGCCTTTAATACATTATAAAGAACAACGCCGATCTTCTCTTTATTCCCTATTTCTTCCAAATCGTTCAGCACTTTCTGCAGAGTATCACTACCACTATCAATAGATTCTACACCAGATAAAAATAGCTCATAAGACTTGATTCTGTCTGAGTCCTTAATCAATAATCGTGTATATTGAACGTGTAATGCTTTTAATTCTGTAGCAATCTCATCATTCATTGAAATTTTAGTAAACAATGAGGCCAATTTATCACCACATTCTACCATACGTCTATCTAATATTTTAGGCATAGTTTATCTCTTAAAATTAGAACAAAAATCACTCAATTGATCTCAAAATAATCAATCGGTGCTATTTATAACATACTTTGGGAGATTTGAAAATGTTTATCCTACAAAAGCCCCTACTGAGTCCATTAATAATTTTCGAGCTCTGAAAATTCGTGATCGCACAGTTCCTATTGGACAATGCATTTTTTTGGCAATAGCTTCATAAGTTTGCCCATCAAACGTATGCATGCCATAGCACTGGCGTAATTCATTGGACAATAAAGACAGTGCCAATTCTAATTGTTCATCGAATTCACTATTGATTAAGGTATTTTCTGGAGATTGATGCACTGAGTGATGTTGATTTTCTGCAAATTCAGTTTCGAGACTCAGACGTTGATTTACCGTACGGTAATGATTTTTAATAGTATTGTGGGTAATTCGATACAGCCAAGTGGAAAACTGACTCTGTTCTTTAAACGAATGCAGATAACGATACACTTTAAGCTGCACTTCCTGCGCTACATCATGTACGTTGGCCTGATCGCTAATATGAAAATAGATAATTTGCTGTATTTTATCGTTATATCGTGCGAACAAGAGGTTATAGGCATCCACATCCCCTCGTTGTGCTAAATTGACCAACTCTTCATCGCTATAAGAAATTTTATTATTCATTCGTTCTCTTCAATCCATTATGCAAAGTGGCTTTAATTTAATCCATATGATTTATTATATACTACTTTTGAGCAATTTTTAGATGTAATAAACGCAATTGATTCGTTGATACCTGATCTTGGAATAGAACGATTATTCTTTTTTGATGGGCATTGGTTAATTGGAGCAGCTGGAACAACTCATTGTGCAGTAAAATACGGGCTTCCGCATAACGTTGCTTGCTGTCCTTATTCGTAAATAAAACCCATTCACCATTAATAAAACTGATTTCAATTGGTGCGTTAGTAGGCTTTTTATTGGTCCAATCTCGTTTTAAAAAGAAAAAAAGAGCCATTATAAATGGCACTTTAATCCATAGATATAAAGAGGAATAGATAACGAGGCTGATGCTTAACAAATAGATTATCAAGATCAGTTTCAGATAAACCTTTGAATGTTCTGGTTTAATCGATAGTTCGGATGACAGCAACAATTTCTTTTAACTCTGGGTCTTCAGGCTCTTCAGCGCCCATAAGCCAGGAAAATAACTCTGGATCAGGACAACTTAATAATGAATTAAACTGTATTAATTCTTTTGCAGACAACTTATCCAGACCTTTTTCTAAAAAACGCTGCAGGATAATATCTAACTCGAGCATTCCACGACGGCAATGCCATACCAGTCTTGCTTTTTCGGGGGCAGACAACATTGTAAATCTCTTAATGATTTAATGAACGTGCAAATGATACACTACTGTCTTTGCAAACGGAAACCGTTAATTATTATGAAAACCCCCAATACCTACTTAATTAATAAACGACCATTAACGGCCTTTAATGCCGTGGATAAAGAACTGGAATTAAATCCTGAAATAAATTACTTATTTGATTTATCGCATTTTGGTGTTCTTGATGTTCAAGGTGCAAACGCACTTGAATTTCTTCAAGGGCAATTAACTTGTGACGTACAGTCCGTATCAGATATACAAATTGTCCAAGGCGCTCAATGCAACCTTAAAGGACGCATTCTGGCGTTAATGGATGTACTTTTATGGAATGGTGCAAAATTAGTATTACCGCAAGATTTATTAGAAGCGACTATTAATTCATTAAATAAGACAGCCATGCTTTCCAGGGTAGCACTTACGATAAATCATGATGTCAAAGTGTTTGGCTTTTACTTGCAGAATAAGCAAGAGGCTGTACCTGGTGTGAGCTTCTTTCCAGATTCACTTTATGCGCTTAGTTATGGCACAAATTATTGTTGCTATCATCTGGGCAAAGGCTTTTATATCCTTTTGGCAGAAACCACACTTGCAGAAGAGCTATTCAAGAATTTTGAAGCAAAGAATCAATTATTAGGCTCTTTAACCTGGCACACTTTGCGCTTGGCGCAGCAGCAACTTGATATTTATCCGGAATCCAGAGGTTTGTTTTTGCCACATCGTTTGGATTTGCATGAAACAGCATACCTTAGTTTTAATAAAGGCTGCTACAAAGGCCAGGAAATCATTGCCAGAATGCATTATAAGGCTACTATAAAGCATGAGTTGAAGATTTATACGGTCAGTACCGATGAGACGATTTATTCGGGCCAAAAACTGCTAAAAGAACAAGGTGGAGCGGAGCTTGGAGAATTGGTTGATTTTTCAATGCTTGGGAATAACCGTTATGTGGTTGCCGTGAGTATTCTTAAAGGGATTGAGCCATCTGTATGGTTTGATGGACACAGTCAATTAGTGCAGTTTCAAATAGATTGATAAAATAATGTAACCCGAGTTACGATCCACTGCCATTAAGTTAAGGATTTATTTCCCTTCTCCCAAACGGGAGAAGGGAAATAAATCCTTAACTTAATGGCAGTGGGGCTACGATCACACTCCTTGAGCCGCTTCCGGATAGGATTGCAATGTAGTTTGTGTCAGATCCAACAACTCTCTTATCGCAACAAAAAACATAGTATAATTTAATACTGTACTGGATCTTAAGTCAGATAAAATATAACGCCAGCGCTCAATTAATGCCAGATGAGACTCACCCCATGCAGCCAGTCTCGCCTGCAAATCAGTATGTTCGCCATCAAAATTAATCAATCCATCGGTCAATTGACGTTGTTGCCAATCCAAATCATCACGTAATGCTTCACGGGATAAAGCTTCCCAATGATTTTCAGTAGGATGCATAATGATTTGATTTCTTATCCAAGCAAGATCCAGGAACTCGCCAATACCAAAGTAAATTTCAGCAACTTGCGCTACTTTCATGTTTCTCTTTTGAGCAATTTCAATAATATCCATTGCCGAGAATAAACCACGTGTTACGGTCAGCTCATGCGCCAAAGAAGGTGGAGCACCCTCACTGATAAGCTCCTGATAATGCTCATCGTATTTAACACGTCGCTCTTCACTTAAGATTGCCGGTATCGACATTTTCAGATCAACCATACCTTGTGAATAAAGATTTACTACCTCAGTAATATCTAATGAACGGCGTTGATTACGCAAGAACCAACGAGTAATTCGTCTTGAAAGTCGAACATACAACATCATCATTTCAATTTGCTTTTGTGAACTGATCTTAGTGCCTAACTCTTCAATTTGCTTCCAAACAGATTCCAAATTCAGTACTTTACGCGCAATCATATACGCTCTAACGATTGCAGAAACAGGTGCTCCTGTTTCATCCTGCAATCTGTAAACGTAGGTAAAGCCCATCTCGTTTACAATAATATTACTGAGCTTGGTTGCAATGATTTCCCGTTTCAATGGGTGATCTTGCATTTGCTTGCTAAAACGCTCTTGCAGTGGTTTAGGGAACGATTGAATTAAAAATTGTTCCATATAACTTTCTTCAGGAACGCCTGAAGCCAAAATTTGCTCTTTCAAGATAGACTTACTGTAACACATCAATACCGCAATTCCCGGACGCCCAAGGCCTTGTCCCATAAGCTTGCGTTCTTGTAAAGCTTTATCATCAGGCAAGAATTCCAAGGCTCTGTCAATTTTACCAGTGCGTTCTAATTCTTTAATATAACGACCTTGTAAGCCCAGTGCTTGCAAAGCTTGTGACGCAGACAAACTAATAGCTCTTGTTTGCAGGAAGTTATCACGCAAAACTAATTTACCTACTTCATCAGTCATTTCAGTAAGCAATTCGTTTCTTTGTTTCGGCGTTAAATCACCAACAGCAACAATACCGTTCAGTAAGATTTTGATATTAACTTCTCGGTCAGAGCAATTCACACCACCAGAGTTATCAATAAAGTCTGTATAAACCAATCCTCCGTTCAACGTGTATTCAACACGAGCCAGCTGAGTCATACCTAAGTTACCGCCCTCACCAACTACTTTACAACGTAATTGCTTACCATTAATTCGCGTTGCATCATTCGCGCGGTCACCTACACTGACATTAGATTCAGAGCTGGACTTCACGTAAGTACCAATTCCACCGCTCCATAATAAATCAACTTTAGCTTTTAAAATGGATTTAATTAATTCAGTGGGCTCAATTTCAGTATGCTTAATGCCAAAAACTTCTTGCATTTCTTTACTGACCGGAATGGATTTAGCACTACGGTTAAACACTCCACCGCCTTTGGAAATCAATTTTTTATCGTAATCGGTCCAGTTAGAACGCGGTAAATTAAATAAACGCTCTCTCTCATTAAAGCTAAGCTCGGCATTAGGATCTGGATCGATAAAAATATGGATGTGGTTAAAAGCACCAACTAATTTAATGTGCTTCGATAGCAACATTCCATTACCAAAAACATCTCCCGCCATGTCACCAATACCAACCACTGTAAAGTCATTGGTTTGAATATCCATATTTAACTCATAGAAATGGCGTTTAACCGATTCCCAGGCGCCTTTGGCTGTAATACCCATTTTTTTATGGTCGTAGCCAACAGAACCACCCGATGCAAACGCATCACCTAACCAGAAACCGTATTCCAAGGAAATAGCATTGGCCAAATCTGAAAACGTTGCGGTACCTTTATCTGCTGCAACCACAAGATAAGGATCATCCTCATCGTATGAAACAACGTTTTCAGGCTTAACTAAAACGCCCTCAACGTAATTGTCGGTAATATCCAGCAAGCCACGAATAAATAATTGATAACAGCTAATGCCTTCAGCCATTATGTCTTCACGAGAACCATTAACTGGTAAGTTTTTAGGTACAAAACCGCCTTTAGCACCGCAAGGTACAATGACCGAGTTCTTAACCTGTTGTGCTTTCATCAAGCCTAACACTTCGGTACGGAAATCTTCTCTTCGGTCTGACCAACGTAATCCCCCACGCGCGACTTTACCGCAACGCAAGTGAACGCCTTCAAAACGTGGTGAGTACACAAAAATTTCAAACATTGGATAGGGTTTTGGTAACCCAGGTATCATTTTGCTGTTTAATTTAATTGAAATATAATTTTTGTAACTGCCGTCTTTATTTACCTGATAGAAGTTAGTACGTAAGGTAGCAGCAATCGCTTGAATGTATTGTCTGATGATTTTGTCTTCATCAAGATTAGCTACATTATCTAAATCAGCTAAAATTTCCGCAGACAAAGCAGTAAATTGCTCGTCTCTGTTTGCAACATGTGCTGAATTAAAACGAATCTCAAAAAGTTTAACTAACTTTCTCGCAATACTGACGTTATTATTTAAAGCGCGTTCCATATACTCTTGGCTAAAGGTAAAGCCCATTTGCTTAAAGTATTTAGCATAAGTACGTAACACTGCAACCTCACGCCAATTAAGGCCTGCGGCTAAAACAAGCTGATTAAAACCATCATTTTCTGCATCCCCAAACCAAACACGAGTGAATGCATTTTGGAATAGTTCCTTAATTTCATCGAGATTAAAGGTAATGGCTTTATTGTATTGCATCGCAAAATCATTAACCCAGGTCACTTTATCGTTTTCAAATTTCAACGCATAAGGACGCTCACTAATAGCGCGCAAGCCAAGATTTTCCAGAATAGGCAATACATCAGATAAGGGAATGGTTGTATCATGTTGATACACTTTTAACCTGAAACTGTTTTCTGACTCATCCAAAGGCTTATAAAAATTAATCCCCAAAGGCTCCTGAGACGAAAGCATTTCAATGTGTTTGATGTCATAAACTGCTGTTCTTGGCGTAAACGTATCGCTATACGCTAAAGGAAAGGCATCTCTATAGTGCGCAAACAGACTGTTAGCTTGCTCTTCACCAAAGGCCTCAAATAAATGATATTGTAAATCATCAGTCCAAGAACGTCCTGCATCTATAAGTTTCTTTTCAATTTCAGTTAAATTGTATTCAGGAATATTATCTGCATCCAACTTAACAATATAATGAACTCGAGCAAGAACCGACTCAGTAAACTGTGTGGAGAACGTACTTTCAACTGCGTTAAAACTTTCTTCAAGAATCTCTTTCATCGCTTGTCTTAATTCGGTATTCACACGTTCTTTAGGAACATAGACCAGACAAGAGACAAAACGACGATACACGTCCATGCGGGCAAACAAGCGAATTCGCTTTCTGTCTTGCATGTAAAAAATACCCATTGCAATTTCTAAAAGCTCATCTTCAGTGCCTTGAATCAAGTCATCGCGTGGTAGGGTTTCAAGGATATTAAGTAATACTTTACCGGCATGGCTGCGTGGATTTAATTTGGAATTTTCCATAATTAAAGCAACTTTGCGGCGCAAAAATGGAATTTGTTTTGGATTCGTATGATAAGCGGCTGAGGTATAAAGACCTATAATACGTCGCTCCCCAATCACATCTCCTTTATCGTTGAAGCGTTTAATACCGATATAATCCGTATATGCATCACGATGGACACTGGCTAAAGTATTGGTTTTTGACATCACTAAAATACGCGGCGACAGAGTGAATTCACGTGCTTCAGGAGTCATTGCAGAAATATTACGCGTCATTGATTTTGTTATATTATCACGCAATAAACCCAATCCAGTGTGAGGAATTGCTTGCAATAAGGTTTCTTTGTCTTTGACCACTAATTCGTAGTCTCTCATACCCAAAAACGTGAAATGATGATCTTCAATCCAATTTAAAAAGGCCTTGGTTTCATCTACTTCATTTGAATCAAGTACAGAAGCAACTTTATCTATCTCAGCAATCGCTTCTCTAACCTCAGTGCGCATTTTGTCCCAATCTTCATAAACTACACGATTGTCTTCAAGAGCACGCTCCACACCTTTGTGGAGTTCTTCAAGGATTTTAGGATCAGTTTGTCTGTCAATTTCCAGGAACAGCGGTGCTTCAAATAAGACGTCTTTATCTTTAGACGCTTCATCACGAGTTAAAACTGCAGAAATATGGTTATTTTTATCCCGTTTAACTCGAATGCCACCCATGTGAATGGTTAAATGAGACGCTAATCCCATGCGATGGATCACTAAACGAATTGAGTCAACGAGAAATGGCATGTCCTCACCAATCACTTCAATCACTGTATGCGTGGTTTGCCAGCCGTGACGTTCGAAATCAGGGTTATAAATTCTAATTTTAGTCTCGTGAGGCGCGCGCTCATGAATTAATGACCAAAAATTAACTACAGCACCATAAAGATCATCAACTTCCCATGAACGAAGATCTTCCATGGCCACAGTTCCATATAATTGTTTGGCAAATTCAGCGCACAATTGAGCTTGACCGCCATTCATAGAATGCTTGATTCTATCAACAATGTCGCCAATTAATACGTCTTTACCTTCTTCAAATTTATATGACATTATTTAACCCCGTCAGTTTTGCCTTTGCCCTAAAGCAAGTTTTATTATTTATATGAATCATTAACTGCTATGGTTTTCGTATTTACAAACTCTAATATGCCTTCTTTTGATAATTCGCGCCCATAGCCCGAATGCTTTATTCCACCAAAAGGTAATCGTGGATCGGAGGCAACCAAAGCATTAACAAAACAAACGCCAGCTTCGATTTCATAAGTTGCGATACGTTCGCCTTTCTCCAAATCCCGTGTAAACACTGCAGCACCCAAACCATATCGACTTTGATTAGCATAGGCGATAGCCTCTTTTTCGCTGCATGCTGAAATAACAGCAATAACAGGTCCAAATACCTCTTCATCAAAAGCCGGCATGCCGGGCGTAACTTGTGTTAATAGTGTTGGTGGATAGTAAAACCCTTGAATTTCAGGAATTATACCACCAAGCAATAATTTAGCACCTTGTTTAAGCGATTTTTCTACTTGTTTCTGCACTGATTCGCGTAAGTCAGAACGTGCCATCGGTCCAAGATTGGTGTTAGGATCCAAAGGATCGCCCATTTTAAATAAAGACATGCATTCTGTGATCTTCTGAATCAATTTTTTCTCAACAGAATCCACAACAATGATACGTTTTGCAGCAATACACACTTGCCCGGAATTAGACAACCGTGAAGTAACAATACAACGTGCAGCCAAATCCAAATCAGCATCCTCAAGGACCACATAAGGATCGCTCCCACCAAGTTCTAGCATTGATTTTTTTAAAAATGCGCCAGCATGTGCCGCGACAGCACTTCCTGCTCGCTCGCTCCCTGTTAAAGTGACCGCGACCACATGAGGATGCTCTATGATTTTTGCAGCCCCTTCATTATCAACAATAAGGTGTTGAAACAAATAATTTGGAAATCCTGCTTCAAGAAACAGCTCTTCAATTCGATTACCTGTACCAGATGAGACCGGTGCATGTTTTAAAACAGCAGCATTTCCTGCCATCATTGTAGGTACGGCAAATCGAAATACCTGCCAAAATGGAAAATTCCAAGGCATAATTGCAAAAACCACTCCTAAAGGAAGATGACAGACTTTTGCCGACTTCATTTCAGTTTTTATTATTCGCGGTTCCAGATAGGTTTCTGCCTGTTCTGCATAGTGCTCACACAACCACACGCATTTATCAATTTCAGCTTTACCTGCAGTAACTGGTTTACCCATTTCTGTAGCCATCAATAAAGTCAACTCTTCTTTTTTATCTTGCAAAAGCTGCGCAAGCTGCAACATCAATTTTTTTCGATAAGCAAAAGAAGTTAGCTTCCATTGACCAAAAGCACGATAACCTTCTTCAAGGTTATTCTGAACGGTTGACTCATTAAGGCAATTATAGCTTTTAATTACCTGCTCAGTTGCAGGATTTATAGTTTGAATTATCATTAAATCACCATATGAAATTTATATTTAACAAATTTGCCAACTTTCCTTGCGCAGTTCTTTTGATTATTGATACTATTTTTATATTCTATGATGCTTCATAAGAAGCAACAGTAATATAAGGGACTGTTGATACGTTGCTAGCTTGAGCCTAAATAGGCCAAGACAGTAGAAATATCAACGGTCCCAAATCAATATGTTAATATAATTAATTAACACTAGGACAATTAATGAACTTAAGCAAACCACATTTCCAACCATTACAATATGTAGCGGCTTGGTCAGTGCATTTATTTACAGCAAGCGCCGCATGCATTGGTATCTTCACCTTACAAAAAATATACCAACACGAATACATTTTTGCCTTATGGCTGATGGCAGCTACCGTTTTTATCGATGCCGTAGATGGAAGTCTTGCACGTTTGGTTCATATAAAAGTTGTACTTCCCAAAATTGATGGTGCATTACTTGATAATATAGTCGACTACCTCAACTACGTAGTCACACCTTGCTTTTTCTTATTGGTTAAACCTGACATGCTGCCGGAACATTTTTCTGTACTGATTGTAGCGGCAATTACCATAACCTCTGCTTATCAATTCTGTCAGGACGATGCAAAAACACCGGATCACTTTTTTAAAGGGTTTCCCTGTTATTGGAACTTCTCCATATTTTATATGTTCCTGTTTGAAACCTCAGCTTCTACAAATGCCTTGATACTGACGATTTTTTGCATTCTCATTTTCGTCCCCGTCAAATACGTTTACCCTTCACGTCTGGACTATTTAACTGAATCTCGAATACTTAAAATATTAATGCATTGCTGTTCTATTATTTATGGTGTGAGCTCCATTTGCTTACTAATAAACTATCCAAATACAAATACGATTTGGCTTTCCTTATCAATGGCTTATCTGACAATGTATCTGTCTCTAAGCTTTTATAGAACCTACTATCCTATGATAAAAGCAAAAATTGCTGCAAATAAGTAATAATTGTTCTATTTTTTTCGTTCAGCATGGACATTGGATTATTTATGATTAAAATAGCAGCCAAAATTTGCTAATTGAGGTAATTATGTCACTGTTTCATCATATGAATAGATCCATTTTTTTATCGGCTGCTTTAATCAGCAGCGTACATGCGGCAAGCCAATTCCCTAGAGGTTGTGAAGTCTCAGGATATGGCTTTAATCAAAGTTATTTAATATTAAATGAAAGTGGTAAACAGGCTTATTATTTAATCCAAAATCATTCTGATGCAAAAATTGAAATGGAACATCAATCATCAAATGAAGCGTTTATGAGCCCACCTTTACACGCAACTTTTGATCCACAGACCTGGGGTGCCTTTGCTTCAGATATGAAAAATCAAGATTTTAAGTGTTATAAACATGTAGGTGAAAACACTACAGCTGTCGATTGTCGTGATGTTTTAGACATCTGCCAATACCCACGCGTTCGCTTTGCTTTAAGTAATATGGGGAATTACTGGATTGCTTTCAATAAACCGCAAGCAGCAGTTATTCAAGAATCCGTTGCAAAAGGAATCTACTTAAAATGGTGATACGTGCCTAATGTTTATTATAAACATAGATTCATAGCTCTTGGAGTGATTGGAGCCTTGCTCATTATTACTGGAATCACTCAAAATCCACCTCAGCTCTATTACGTCAGTGGAGCTGCGGCACTTCTTGCCACAGCCTTCCACTACAATCTTATCTATTTTATAGCCCTTGAGTTAATCCTTATTGCTGGTCATGCAGCAGTACTACTTGGCAGTGGCCCTTATACTCGAGTTACCTTACCCATTTTATTATGCTTCCAGCTTTTGCTTTTTTTCCTGATATTCAGCAAGGAAAAAAGCTTTTTTATAATACTTGGCGTAAGCGGTATAGCACTTCTGTCAGTAGGATTTTCTTATAATAACCAATGGATCTTTTTTTCCGGAAGCTTATTTATTGCCATTTATGCCTATTACAGTGGGTATAGAGGGGAATATCCGGCCTATATTTGGGCGGCATTAAATACATTTTTTGCACTTCTTGCTCTTTATAAGATATTTCTTTTATAACTCGTTTTTTGTCAATAAATTCGTGATTAACCTTATGAAAAAACACGTTTAATTTTCTGGTAATTTACTCGAAAATGAGTAATATTACGTGTACCTCTCAAAAAATGATTATAATAATGACGAAATCTTTTGTTCCTTTTTCACGGAAAATATGCAGCCTCACTTTGGCATTGTTAATGACCGGATGTGCCTCAATAGGGCCAAGAGTCTTACAGCAAGATCGACTCCGCTACAACGAGATAATGCGCGACACCAGCAATGAGGAACTTTTATTTAATATGGTTCGCTTGCGCTACAATGAAGCTCCTATGGCAATCAAAGTAGGAAATATTTCTGGTAGTACTACGTGGCAAAAACAAGCTTCCTTTGGGACAACGTTATTTTCTCCATCGTCCAAGTTCGGTTCGCCGAACAGTACTTCCATAGGGGCTCAAACCTTGATCCTCGATAACCCAATTATCAGTTATACCCCATTAGATGGAGCAGCATACACCTTAGCATTTTTAGGAGCTCTGGATTTATCAGATATTAACGTATTACTTCAATCCTCCTGGAGTATTTCACGATTATTTAGACTCAGCCTGCAAAGCATAGGAACAGCAGTGAACGCTCCAAGTGCTGCGCGTCCGACCTCTTCACACATTCCCGTTTATAAAGATTTTATGGCTGTTGCAGCTGCATTACGAAGAATGCAAGTTAATGATTCATTGATTCAATACTATAAAAATAAGGGTGATCACGAAGAACTAAGTCTTGTAATTAGACATGGCTATAAATTAAATGCCAAAGAGAAGGCTTTATTTAAAAAAACAGGTATAGAAATTTACCATAATAAAATTACCCTCACAAATAAGCCACAGCCTCATAAAGTATACGTAGTTACTCGTTCAATGCTTGGTGTACTTAATTATTTATCTAAAGGCATGGATGTTCCGCCTATTGATGCACAACGAAAAGTACTGACACAAACCAAGTACCGCAATGGCAAAATCTTTAATTGGCAGGACGTAGTCACTGGAATCATGACGATACATTATAGTGATACTCGCCCCCAAAATGCCTTTTTGTCTATTCCATATCGAGGAAGATGGTATTACATCAGTGACTCAGACAGTAGCACCAAGCAAACATTAATTTTGCTTTCTAACCTGTCCGGTCTTGTACAGGAAGCACCACCGTCAAGTACTCAAGCTCCTGGTTTAACAAGAGCGGTATAGATTGATTCATACGGCCATGAAAATTAATATAGATAACTAACTTTAATGGCCGTATTTTATTATTGTCCCTCTTCTAAACGTGAATCCACACAAAAATAAAGTGCATAAATTACTATCATCTCTCAAATATGAGCTATATTTAATACAAAGCGACAGTTATTAAATCTAAAATCAAGTGGAGTTTAAATATGAAAAATTCTAAACCATATACTGACAAAAATAAACAAGCAAATGTGGATGTACAAGATAAAAAAGAGACTCGTAAATTAGGAAATAAACTTGAAAATAGAAAAAGTAAAGCAGGCGGTGGTGCTGTAGGTTAAGCATCAATGATGCCCAATTCTAAGTAATACTTGGGATTGGGCACATATATCCTAATTGCTCTTGATTTTCCCCCAAGTGGATAACAGAGATACGAGCACTGCAAAAAAAGTCAACGAGTAAGCCAGTAGAGGTTGTCTGGCACTTAAAACACCTGCTAATAAGATATTAATCACGTAATAATTAACTACGATATTTAAACAGATATAAAAAATACAAATAATCCAATAAAGTGCATACCATCTGCTATTTTGTCGGATTAATTTATCTTTCTGACTACGAAAACGACCAATTAACCATACGAGTGATGATTCACGTAAATTGTCTTTACCGGAAATATCCATCAACAGATAGTACCCATCAAACTCAAGTATAGGATTCAGGTTAACAAACGCGAATAAATACTTATAAAAAGCAAAGAGCCATAAAAAAATAATTAAAAACGGATTTGTTACCAATAGTGCAGCAATGGCAGCCAGACTTCCTAACAACATATCAACAAATATTCCAGCACAATCTACTGCAACCCGTTGCTGTTTACTTGCCAGCCACATATCACTCGTATCACAAAAGGCAATCGGCCCAATCCAAAACCATCCCACTCCAAAATTAGCGACCTTCTTTCCAAAAAATTTGGTCGTATATCCATGCGCCAATTCATGCACCACGATGGTAAAGTTAATAGCTATCAATGTAATTACAAGCAGCCAACCAGAATTAGGCGTATGACGAAACAACTCGATGTGATGATTGAAATTTGTTATAAACAAAATAAATCCACCAAGAATTAAAGCGGTTGAAAGCCAAAAAGTAAATTTATTGAATAAATAATGAATACCATCATCAAATGTCTTGGTCATCCATGCATCTACACCACCAAAACAAACGCTTACCTCCATAACATTTTTTATATGAGTAAAAATGTTCGCCCAAGAATAAGCTTTTCTCTTTTGCTCAAGATCTTCATTTGTTAAACTTTCAATGAATTTATTTTCCTCAAGATCCATAATAAATTCTGAAACCATGGCTGAATCAAAAATCTCATACTCACGATTAAACGCCAAAGTAATATCTCTGAATGTATGTTTACCATCCAGCATATTCCAAATGAAAAGCCCCTCTTCCTGTAAACGGTAATAATCATTTAATATACTATTTTTAAGCGTAATAATTTCCTCTCCATCATTTGTTTGTTGACGATGAATTTCAACATGAGGCATACGCATAGGACGGCTTCGTAATCTAACCAAATTTTCGAGCGAAGCTGCAGCACGCGCCTCTGACTTAGTAATTTTCTCTAATGCATCCCGACTTAATACAAGTAATTGACTGTCTTCAAGAGCACGGGCTGAAGCAGTACGTGGCAAATTTAAAAGTAAGGCTGTTTCGCCAAATACAGAAGGAGTCCCAAGTTTTGCGATTGAGGCCTCACTACCATCTGGATTGGGTATGTAAATTTCGACCTGCCCTGATTGAATAAGGTAACAGCAATCACCAATCTCTCCTTTTTGAAAAAGTACAGTATCTTTTGTCAATTTAGTTTCTGTAACCTGCTGAGCCAACCAATGTAAGCTATCCATGCTGATTTTAGCAAATGGAGCCGCTTTCTTAATCAATTGCATACGTAGCATTACTTCTGCATTGTGCTGCATGGACTCATTAACATGAGGATGCTTTTTTAAAAATTCTTCAAGTGCTTTAAGCTTAATTTCCAGTAAGACACACTCTTTAATTGCGGTAACCGTTGCGGTGCGTCGCCCAGTTGTAGAATAAAAACCCAAGCCACTTAAACCTATTGCCTCCCCCTCTGAAAGGGTTGACAGAATATCCACTTGTTCTTGACCATTATTCTCATCAACTTTTTTTACTTCAGCTATACCCGCAGCAATAAAATAAATGGTATCAATTAATTCATTTTGACGAACAATATCTGTCCCAGCAGGAACCTCTTTTTCCACAAAAAATTGCGCCAGTTCTGCAACCTCGAGTTGAGTTAAAGCAACAAAAGATGGATGTACAGAAATAATTGTGATTTTTTGATCTGTTGATACAGACGACATTTGAAATCCTTATTCAATATCGGAAGATAAATTAATCAATATTTTTTAAAAATGCCATCAAAATAGAATAACTCATTTCAAAAAGAAAATCATATAAATCAATTTCGTCACATAGTGAGGCGCTTCCTCAGGCCGAACGGTTTAAGTATTCTTAAAATACTTCATATAGTAATATTGTAACGAACTAGCGGGATTGGGAGGACGAATAAGATCTAAATAAATTATTTAATCTTGTTGATAAAAAAACAGGCCTTTTCCTAAAAAGATAAACATCAATTTAAAAAAAGACCTGTTTTACTACCAAGCTACGAATTACTTAGATGCAACAATTTCAAGTTGCAAGTTAGCAATAACGTCGCTATGTACATGTATTTCAACAACAAAATTACCAACTGAATGTAAAGGACCTTCTGGCATAACGATTTCACGTTTAGAAATGTCAATGCTTCTTTCTACTAAAGCATCTTTGATTTCGTTCACGCCAACAGAACCGTATAATTTACCTTCGTCACTAGCTAACGCACTGATTACCAAAGTAATATCATTAAACTTGGCAGCACGTTGCTCTGCAGTTGATAAAGATTGCAATGCTTTTGCTTCAAGCTCAGAACGTCTTTGTTCGAATTGAACGATGTTTTTAGCTGTTGCAAAAACTGCTTTATTCTGGGGAATTAGGTAATTACGGCCATAACCAGATTTTACTTGTACCTTGTCACCCAGGTTACCTAAATTTCTCACTTTTTCTAATAAGATAACTTCCATCTTAATAACCCCTTAAATTGACTCTCTCGCCCGCTCTGGGAGATACGATCTAAAATTAAATAAACTATCTAATGAACCAAAAACGATGTAGGCAAATAACACAAAAGTTGGCTTCAATAATATTAATAACACTAATAATACGAAGATCTTAACTTGGCTTTTGCGTGCAAATATAAAATAAGCCAGACCAAATCCAGATGCCAGGAAATAACAAAGCATTAAAGGAAGGATATTAATAGCTAAAGGAATTTCATAATAGGTACCTAATGAAGCGCCAATAAATACTAATAATGAAAGCCTGCCACTACGAAAAGCCAATAACTCATTTCTAAACCCTTCGGGCAAGAATAATTTGGATTGAATTGATCGAGCAAACATTAACGATATGAGTGCAGAAACTAGAGCACTTAATATTTGAATGCCAAAAAACAATTGTGCCAAACTCACTGAGCTGATGCTGTCCATACCGGCATCAACCAGCTCCTGATATTGAATCAACACAGATTTAAACTGATTAAACTGCACGATAATAAAGTCAGGAACCAAAAGCTGAATAAGCAAACATCCCAAAAACGCCTGCATTAAAAAAACACCAGCCGCCACCTGCCATTTTCCTGTTCTACGCAGGCCTAAAGCCGCGAAATAACAAGGGAGGTACGCAATTAGAGTGTTAATTACTGCACTGGACGATGGTATTAACATCATCAATGGAACCGAATGAATTACGAGCGCAGGTAACAAAACATCAAAGCCTGAACGAGCGCCTTTTCGTAATGTTACCAAACAAACCAAAGCGACTGAAAGCCAGGAGGCAAAGGGGATCACTGAAAGAAGAGCGGCATACATAATTGCCTGCCGCTTGTTCTCAAGTAATGCCGTACATTGTCTGGATAAAAAGTCGCCGGTGCGCATCATGACTAACCGTGACTGTCGCAATAAGGCAACAAACCAACGAATCTAGCGTGTTTGATTGCTTTTGCTAATTGTCTTTGAAAGCGAGTTTGTGTACCAGTAATACGACTTGGTACGATTTTACCCGTTTCAGAAATATAATTTTTCAGTAAATTGATGTCTTTATAATCAATTTCGTTGCCGCCTTCGGCACTGAAACGACACATTTTTTTTCTACGAAAATAAGCTGACATGTAAGTATTCCTCTTAAGCTGTTCTGACGTCTTTTTCTTTCTTCATTAAAACAGACTCAGTAGCAATAGCTTGTTTTTGAAGAGTGATTAAGTTTCTTAAAATTGCATCGTTAAATTTAAATGCATTTTTAATTTCTTCCAGTGCTTCAAGAGAGCACTCAACGTTCATTAATATATAATGAGCTTTGTGTACGTCATTGATTGGGTAAGCTAATTGACGACGACCTAAATCTTCTTTACGGTGTATCAACCCGCTGTGTTTCGTTATGATCCCTTCATAGCGCTCAACCATTCCTGGTACTTGTTCGCTTTGATCTGGGTGCACTAGAAACATAATTTCGTAATGTCTCATGGTATCTCCTCGTGGATTAAGCCTTCCGAACGACAAATGAACGGTAAGGCAAGGTTTTAAAAAGCTGCCAATTGTAACTCTTTTAACCGCAGGTGACAATGATAAAACATAATTATCTCCTACAATGAACTTACGTCATCCAATCTCAGTTTTTTTTATATATTTCAGATAATTTATAGTGACAAGTCTCTATAAATTAAGGTAACGTTCTTAAAAATAAACGTTGTAAATCAACAACGCAGTTATCCCATAATAATGAGGTTTTTAATGGATATAGTTTCTCTTCAATTTGAAGAACCTTTAATGATTAATATCAATGGCACAACCGTTAAAATTTTAGCGTTCAAAACTCAAGAGCATGGAAATATTAAATTTGGCGTTGAAGCACCCAGATCACTAAATGTTCATCGAGAAGAGATTTTTCATGCAATTAAGCAAAAACAGCTTTTAGAAATGGCTGAATAACTTTCTTAAATGAACCACGTATCCCCGAGATGCATTTTATCCCTTTCAGGGATAATCTTCTTTTTTTCCCTTATAATATTGCTAACCAATCGTTTGGTTTATCAATTTCAGGGGAATAATTACTTTCCAGAAAATATTCCTTTATTTGCCCTATTATTAATTCTTATTAATACAGGACTAAGACTATGTTTTTTAAAAGAAAGTAAACCCTGTCAAATAGGTCGGGAGCTTATTTATTTTTTGGGGATTATGATACTCATAGCCTTTGCGACTAATGCGATTCAATTAACGCCTTTCCCAATAATTGATAAGTACATCATTCAACTCGAAACACAACTGCATATTAACATGCAAGCCATTCTAAATTGGACTGATGATCACCCACAGTTTAAAAATTTGCTCGCTATTATTTATGACAGCCTGCCCTATCAAATGAGTATTTTGCCTTTATTGGTTATTGCCAGCTGCAGAATTTATCTGGTTAGAGAATATTACTTTTTATTATTATCCACGACTTTGTTAGGCTTTGGTTTTTATTATTTTTTCCCTACAACAGCGCCAGCGAGCATGATTAACAGCTCATTATTTTCTGTAGACCAAATTGCAACTGGATTAAAATTCAACCAAATTCATCACTACATTAACCCAACAACCAATGCCGGGGGCTTAATCGCACTTCCTTCATTTCATGCCATTTGGGCAATATTATGCGTCAATCTGCTTCGAGAGTGGCTAATTCCCTGTGTTCTATTAGCCATCATGAATACTTTGCTAATTGCATCCTGTGTTTTATTAGGTTGGCATTATTGTACTGATATTGTTGGCAGTTTAGTGGTGTTGTTAATCAGCTATTATTTTTTGAAACGTTGCCAACTACACTAGACCCTAAATTTTTTTCACCAATCCAGAAGGATAAGCTAATTCACTGCGAATCACTTTATTCTGCGATCCCTGAGCTACTTGGAGTCTCTTTAATTTATTACTCACCATAATCTTTAAAGATTGATGACGTTGTTCAATGAGTAAAGGATGTATTTGCAAAAATAAAGATCCACCCTGCCGCCCTATTTTCACAGGCTCATTAATCACTCGAACTGGTGTTCCTACAGATACCAGACTGAATAAATGTTCAATATCCTCAGGAAACATGCGAATACAGCCAGCACTCACTCGAGACCCAATTCCATTCGGATTATTTGTACCATGAATAAGAATGGTTGCCCATCCCAAACGTAAAGCATATTTTCCTAATGGATTATTAGGACCAGAAGGAAATTCATCGGGTAAAGAATCACCATTTTTCATGGCTTCAGCTTGTACATTCGCCGTTGGACGCCATTTAGGATTAGCTTCTTTTGAGATAATTTTAGTCAAACCTAACGGGGTTTTCCAACCCTCACGCCCGATACCTACTGGGAAAGTAACCACTACATTTTCATTTGCAGGAAAATAATACAGACGATAATCAGCCAGATTAATTACGATTCCTTTCCTGGGTACATCAGGTAAAATGAATTGTGATGGGATAATGAGTTGTGTGTTTTCAGAGAGCGACTGAGCAGGGTCAACATTAGGATTAGCTCGTAGCAATTCAGAATAACCAATACTTAAACGTTTACTGAGCTCATCAAGGGTTTCATTAGGCTCTGCTGCCACATACTGAACCTCACCAACCAAATCTCCGGATGAGGGTAAGACCAGAGTAGTTGCATAGGTATTTACCAGGAGAAAACAGCCGCTAATTAGAAATAAATGCTTTAGTTTTTTTTGCATAAGAGTACATCTCAATTTCAAAATTCCGTCATCCTGAGCGAAGCCGAAGGACCTCCTTTCAAATAGCACTGAGCCACATTCAGGAGATCCTTCGCTACGCTCTGGACGGCAGGATCTGAGAGCCTGCGTTAGCAAGCCACATCAAAATTACAAACTTTCATCTACTTTAAAACGCTCGCCGTACTTGCTTTCAAAGGTTTTAAATAATTTTTCCAAATTATTTGTTCCAAAATCCTTTGCATAGTTCATTGGGCCACCACGGAACGGTGCAAATCCCGTTGCGAAAATCATGCCTGCATCAAGCAAGTCCGCATCAGCAACTACACCTTCACGTAAACAAGCAGCAGATTCATTAACCATACGCAGAATTAAGCGATCAGCGATATGTTGATCTTTATGTGTTCCCGGACTTTTCTTAACTGGTTTACCATTCTTGTATTGATAAAAACCTTCACCAGTTTTACGACCAAGCGTTCCAGCCTTAACCATATCACGTAATTTTTGTGGAACCGTACCACCGAAATGACTGGTTAAATTTTCAGCTACTGCCAGACAGACATCCATACCTACAGTATCAGCTAACTCCACTGGTCCCATAAACATACCAAACTCTAATGCAGCTTCATCAATCGTTTCAGCACTGTACCCTTCTTCCAATAATTGCACGCACTCCATTAAATAAGGCATTAACACCCTATTCACTAAGAAGCCTGGACTGGATTTAACAGGCAATGGCAATTTGCCAATTTGGCCCACAAAAGCACAAGAATCCTGCTCGACTTTTTTAGTTGTTGTAGCGCTACATACCACTTCAACCAAATCCATCTTCGCCACTGGATTAAAGAAGTGAATGCCTACAAGACGCTCAGGATTGCTCATCACTGTGCTTATTTCATCCAAGGGAATACTGGATGTATTACTAGCAATAATCGCGTCTTTTTTAGCTAGTTTTTCTACTTTTTTCATAATCTCTTGTTTTACCGCAAGATTTTCAAAAACTGCTTCAATAATGACATCCGCTTTAGCAATACCATGGCCTTCTGGATCAGGAATCAAATTATCCATTGCAGCTTGAATTAAGCGTGGCTTACGTAATTTTTTCTTATATAAAGCCGCAGCACGACCAATCGCAGGAGCAATTTTTTCATAAGATTGATCTTGCAAGGTGACACGAAGACCTCGTAAGGCACACCAGGCCGCAATATCACCACCCATTACACCAGCACCAATAACGTGTACGTGTTGCGCTTTAAAATCACTCTCTTTTGCAAAACCTTTTAATCGCTCTCTTAAACCAAACGCACGAATCAGGTTTTTTGAAGTGCCACCATGAGAAACTAATTGCTCAACAGAATCAATTTCTTTCAGATAAGCTCTATCACCTATGCCACCTTCTTTTTCCCATAAATCAATAATGGCATAAGGCGCTGGATAATGTTCTTTACGTACACGTTTTTGAACGTTATGACGTATTAAGGCAGCCAGAGGCTTTCTGAGCCAAACACTGTTAGTTAATCCCTGCAGGAATGAAGGCTTATGTTTTGGTGGTTTGTTTTTAATAAAATAAACCGCCGCACGTTTTAATTGACGTACAGGAACAACATCATCAACCATACCTAAGGCTTTCGCTTTAGGAGCAGCCAATGCACTTCCAGTTAAAATGACTTGTGATAAGGCATTAAAACCACCAATAAGTTCTGGTAAACGAACTGTTCCACCCCAACCAGGATGAATACCTAACATCACTTCAGGCAAGCCAATACGCGTGTCTTTTTCATCACTGGCAACACGGTAAGTACAGGCCAAAGCCAATTCATAACCACCACCCATGCAAAAACCATCAATCATGGCAACACTTGGAATGCTTAACGCTTCAAGACGAGCATATACTGCTTGTCCTTTACGCAGGAAATCCACGGCATGAGCCGCACTTTCAAATTTAGAAAACAAAGTAACGTCAGCGCCAGCAATAAACCCTTTACCTTTCGCTGAATAAACAACCAAACCAATGGCATTTTTATCTTGTGCAATTTCATGAAGCAGACTGTTTAGCTCATCTAAAACTTCTTCATTCATGCTGTTAATGCTGGTATCTTTTCTATCAAGTCCTAGCCACAGGATGTTGTCGCTGTCTTTTTGTAAATCCCAGTGTTTGTAATTATTCATGTCCTTTCACCTCAGTCACTCTTTCAAGATACATTGCTCCGCCCTGTCCTCCACCAATACAAATGGAGGCCATACCACGCGACTCATTTCTTTGCTCTAATGATTTTAATACATGAAGCACAATCCGCGCCCCACTGGAACCTACAGGATGTCCTGCCGCGATTGCTCCGCCCTCACGGTTTAATTTATCCAGGGAAGGTGCGCCTAATGCTTTTTCCAGACCCAGCTGAGTTTTGCAATAGTCATCATCATTCCAGGCTGCGATACAACCCAAAACTTGTGCGGCAAATGCTTCGTTGATTTCCCAACAATCCACATCATTTGGCTTTAATTTTTGACGCTCTAAAATTGGTGTTACAGCATGAACTGGACCAAGTCCCATTTGAGAGGGATCAAGGGCTGCCCATTGAGAGTCAACAATTCGGCCGATTACTTTTAAACCATGCTTTTTAACTGCATCAGCGCTAGCCAATAATAATAAACAAGCACCATCGGTAACTTGTGAGCTGTTTCCAGGAGTGACCATACCGTATTTTTTATCAAAATAAGGCTTTAGTTTAGCTAATTTTTCTACTGTTGAATCTGCACGAACGCCATCATCCTGTGAGTAAACACGACCTCTGGAGTCAATAATTGGAGCAACTTCTGACATTTTATTTTCAGCATAAGCATTCGCTAATTTCAAATGACTTTGGACAGAAAATTCATCCATTTGTTCGCGTGTAATATTAAAACGGTAAGCGACTTTCTCCGCAGTTTGTCCCATGTTCAAGCCAACAATAGGATCAGTTAGCCCACGCATAAGAGCAATTACAGGGGCAAGATAAGCAGGTCTGAATTTCGTAACCAGACCAAGTTTTTGGCCAACGCTTTTAGAAGCGTACCAACTTGCGAGCCAAGAAACCATTTTTTGATTGAACAGCAAAGGAGCATGGCTCATTGCTTCGGTACCACCAGCAAGAATCAACTCACTGCGGCCACTGGCAATTTCCATAGCAGCATTATCCAATGCTTGCATGCCTGAAGCACAGTTTCTCATCACAGTAAAAGCAGGTACCTTATCACCACAACCTAATCGCAAAGCAACCACACGAGCAATATTCGCTTCATCTGGCCCAGGCATTGCACAACCTAGAATTACTTGATCCAACTCGGATGGAGAAAACGGTTGTCGATTAAGTAAAGTCGTACCCGTTGCTACCGCTAAATCAGATCCTGAAAAAGGACCTATTCCCTTGGCCTTAAGATATGGAGTCCGACTTCCGTCCACAACATACACGTCTCGACCACTTAAATTCGACTTCTGTTTCATTGATCCTCCTTTAAAATTATATTCGATCATTGCACTGCCAGGGACTGATTTTTATAGTGATAAAGAGTAGCAGTAAACCTATAAATTTGGAAATTATTAAAACTGATTTGGTGAGGGTCTGTTGACATTTCGCTAGATTGAGCCGAAATAGGCTGATTTGCGAGCACCGAAACGCAGCATACATGAGTATGTGAGTATCGGAGCGGAGAAAATCGGCCTATTTCGGCCAAGATGGTAGAAATATCAACAGACCCTAAATTTTCTTAACAGTTCAGGTCATTAAGTGGGCTTAAATTATTCATATAACGTTTTTCAAAAACATCAATAATTGCTACAAGCTCATCATTCTCTTGATGCAGTTTAATTTGTTTCAATCGTTCAATAACAGAAAAAATATCTTGAAGTTTCTTTTCATTAATTTGGGTTAGAATAAAATCCACTTCTTTGACATGTTGATTTAGTGAATTGCAATTAAAAAACCATAAGAACCTTGCATTACCTTTACGAACATATTCCTTGAGTGGTGTTTTAATTTCCTCTAAAGAGATACATACGGCAATACTTGTTACAGCTGCAGTCAACTCATCAAATTCATCCACGCTATTCTTATACGGTTCAAGAAAAGCCAATAAATTTAAAACCGTTTCATATTCATTCTCAATTTGAGACAGCAACATGCCTAACACAATAGCGCATTCATCCACATGAATCGCTACATTGTAATTTAGTCGACGAAACTCTTGAACTTCAAGACGGTGCACCATTTTTAAAAATACAACATCAGGGATATCATATGGCTCCCCTTGTTTCACTCTAATCTGCTCTGCTTTAAATAGTTCGCGTTTTTGATGATTGTCACAATGTCTGTTTGCATAATCGACTTGAAGCTTTATAAGCTCATCTTCTATATTTAAAGCCTTCCGAATCCGTTCATCTTTAATAATGTCTATAACGTCGCTACTCATTATGGATAGATGCTCAGCAGATGATTTAACATGAAGAGTAAACAAGGCAATACATAATCTAGCAAACTGAGGTAAAGATACATTCCGGTGATCATTGCTACTTGCGAATTTATATAGATCTTTAATAAACCCCATAATCTCATTCAGGTCTGGCTCACCACTTACGAATACGTCCTGTTCTGATAGAGGCTTATAGAAATATTTTTTTGCTAATTCAAATAAATTTTCAATAAACTGCTCGGCCGCTTCCTGATCTTTTTTACAAATATTTTTGGCTAAATGTTTTGAGAAAGTGAGATACCACATAGACAGCGCAAATAATTAGGTTATGCAAACTTATTAGCATAGTTTTTTGAACAAGAAAACAAATTGTTTCATTAAAGATCAAAAAGTTACTATATAAACATGAAATAGGCCTTATAATTTTTAATTTAACAGAAAATCAAAATTAGTATTGACGCCCCCAAAAATCTTGATATAATCCGCAACCATTGATTGGAGAGATGGCCGAGTGGTCGAAGGCGCTCCCCTGCTAAGGGAGTATGGGAGAAATTCCATCGAGGGTTCGAATCCCTCTCTCTCCGCCAGTCAACGCGCCCGTAGCTCAGTTGGATAGAGTATTTGGCTACGAACCAAAGGGTCGGAGGTTCGAATCCTTCCGGGCGCACCATTTAATCAAGGGGTGTAGTAATTTGTAACACCCAACCTTGATTTTTTCAGCCACAACTCCTATTTTTCCCCTGTTACTAATCCTAATTGCAGCATAACACCATTCATTTTCACTCTAGTTGGGCTATTATTATTCTTGTATAGTAGACTTTAACTGAGAAAGTACGCCGTACTCATCATGAAGAGATAAAATAATGGAGAAAGTAAAACAATTAAGTTTTTTTGATCGATATATCTCTCTATGGGTCATGATTTGTATTGTATTAGGAATTATTATTGGAACAATTTTACCAGCGAATAGTGTTCAGACACTAAGTAACCTGGAGATCGCACAAGTAAACCTACCGGTCGGTATTTTAATTTGGATCATGATTATTCCAATGATGCTCCAAATTGATCTTAACGAAATGCATCAAATACGAAAATTTTGGCGAGGAAGTCTTATTACTCTTGGAATCAATTGGCTAATAAAGCCATTTTCCATGGCATTTTTAGGATGGCTTTTTCTCAAACATTTGTTTTCATCATGGTTACCAACTTCTGAAATAGAGCATTATTTTTCGGGCTTAATATTGCTTGCTGCCGCACCAGGTACAGCAATGGTATTCATCTGGAGTTATTTATGTGATGGGGAACCTCATTTTACGCTAACTCAAGTCGCTCTTAATGATTTTATTATGATCTTTGCGTATGCCCCGATCGTGGGATTATTACTGGGAATATCAGGCTTCACTGTCCCATGGAATACATTATTCATCTCGTTAACCATTTATATTTTAATCCCTTTTTTAATAGCACAAATTTTTAGATATTGGATTATTCACAAAAAAAATATTGATATTGGGTATGTGATTAAGAAAATTCACCCCATTTCAATATCTGCATTGCTCGTCATGTTGCTTTTAATTTTTGGTTTTCAAGGCTATCAAATTTACCAGAAGCCTTTTATTGTCTTGTTAATCGCAGTTCCTCTCCTGATTCAAATATATTTTAATTCAATATTAGCTTATAGTTTAAATAAAATAGCAGGCGAACAACACTGCATAGCAGCCCCATCCGCTTTAATCAGCGGCAGCAATTTTTTTGAATTAGCAGTTGCTACAGCCATTACTTTGTTTGGTATTAAATCAGGCGCTACCTTGGCGACTGTTGTTGGTGTATTAATAGAGGTTCCTGTGATGTTATCGATTGTAAAATTAGTCAATCATTCCAGGAAATGGTATGGACCTTAATTTAATGGAATAAATCGATGCAAATTACTTTTTTAGGTGCAACAGAAACGGTTACAGGCTCAAAATATTTATTATCTTTTGATAACGGAAAAAATATTTTGCTTGATTGTGGCCTATTTCAAGGAGAGAAAGAATTGCGTTTACGCAATTGGAACGCGCTTCCTTTCGACCCCAAAATTCTAAGTGCTGTGATCCTCACTCATGCTCATATTGACCATACGGGCTATCTACCATTATTAGTCAAAAATGGGTTTAAAGGACCTATCTTTTGCACTCAAGGAACGAAAGATTTGTGTGACATATTGTTACCTGATAGTGCACACTTACAAGAAGAAGATGCAAAACATGCCAATAGTCATCATTATTCTAAGCATGCTCCTGCACTTCCTCTCTATACAATAAAAGATGCGAGAAAAGCATTAAAATTATTTCGTCCTCAACCTTATAATTCTATAGTCGAACAGATTAAAGGGATCAATTTCCAATTTATTCCTGCGGGACATATTATTGGTGCTTCATCGGTCAGAATTCAATCTGAAGGCAAGTCCATTCTATTCACAGGTGATTTAGGAAGAATGAATGATCCGGTGATGCGAGCACCAACACCGATAGAGCAAACAGATTACCTTGTTACTGAATCAACTTATGGTGATCGTCTTCATGAGGAAGATCATCCAAAAAATATACTAAAATGTATTATTGATCAAACCTACCAACGAGGTGGAACGGTACTTATTCCTGCTTTTGCAGTGGGGCGTACGCAAACCATATTGCACTACCTATCAGAGTTAAAAAAGGAAAACGCGCTGCCTGACATCCCTATATTTTTAGATAGCCCAATGGCAATTAATGCCACTAATGTTTTGTCGAAACATATTGAAGATCTCCGTTTGAATAAAACACAGTGTGAAGAATTATGTAATATTGCTAACTACATACGATCTTCTGAAGAATCGATACTGATTGATAATCAAAAAGATCCTAAAATCATTATTTCCGCCAGTGGTATGGCAAGTGGGGGTCGTATTTTATTTCACTTAAGGGCTTATGCTTCTGATGCAAGAAACACGGTATTGTTTACTGGGTTTCAAGCTAAAGGTACTCGAGGAGCAGATATGCTCAATGGAATAAAACAAATCAAAATTCACGGTGATTTAATACCAGTTAACGCACAAATTGAATCAATTAGAAGCACTTCAGCACATGCCGACTATGCAGAAATACTTCAATGGCTCAAACACTTTGATACTCCTCCTATAAAAACATTTGTAACACACGGCGAGCCCGAGGCTGCTCTCTCTTTAAAAACTAAAATCGAAACCGAACTGGGTTGGAATTGTATAGTGCCGTTATATAAGCAAACAGAGCAATTAACATGAACAATAAATATTCAACGTTAAGTCTTAAATATTTAGGTATCAATACCGCTTGACTCATTGAGTTGCATTCATTCTAAAGCATATAGTAATCAACTGACAACTGAGGAAATGAAGCGGATTATTGATGATTTTATCTCAGCATGGCAATGGCCGGGGAAATGATACTATGACTACTATTATTAAGACATCTGGCGAACAAGTCCCATTTGACTCAAATCGATTGCATCAGTCATTAAAACGAGTTGGGGCAGATGAATCGCTCATTAAAGAAATTGTAGATGAAGTATCACGTTCCGTAGTAGATAGGATGTCAACCCATACAATTTATCGTATGGCTTTTCATCTTTTACGCAAAAAATCACGCACCATAGCGGCAAAATATCATTTAAAACGAGCCATTATGCAGTTAGGCTTATCAGGTTATCCTTTTGAGAAATATGTCGCTGAAATTTTGCAGCACCAAGGGTTTCAAACGCAAAATAACCAAATAGTCCATGGATTTTGTGTGAGTCACGAAGTTGATATAGTTGCGGAGCGCAGTGATCAAAAAATTTTTATAGAATGCAAATACCACAATCGGTTAGGAATTAAATGCGATGTGAAAATTTCTTTATATTTTAAAGCACGTTTTCAGGATATTGAACTGTCTTATAAGAAAAAAGCAGGTGAAAAAGTAAAGGGATGGCTTGTAACGAATACACAATTTACCCAAGATGCCATTCAATATGGACTTTGCGTTGGCTTACATTTAGTTGGTTGGGATTTCCCGGCAAAAGGCAGCCTAAAAGAACTAATAGAATTTTCAGGCCTCTATCCCATAACCTGTATTACTAGTTTTACCAAAGCTGAAATATCACAATTGCTTGAGAAAAATATTACTATCTGTAAGACCATAAGTAATAATATTCATCTTCTTGATGAATTAGATATCCCCAAATCAAGAAGGGATTCTATTATTGAACAGTGTCATTCGTTGGGGAGTAATGCTGCTAATTAACGTATGGATGATAGTAGAGTAAATAGAAATACAGACTCTCTCATCCATAGGGCATATTTTTAATTATGGAAAAAAACCGATACAAATCATAAAGATAAGAAAACAAACAAAAAAACCTTTTTTTTCACCTGATAGCCATTACAATAATGGCCTATACTTAGCCTAATTAATCAAATATTAATCAGAAAGGGATTCATTTAAGGATATCTATATTTCAATAGTTAATTACTTAAAACATGGATCTTTTTTATTTTTTAAAAACAGCTCATATCGTTTTAATGGTGAAGTTATGGATAAGTTTATAGATCGGCAGGAAGCAGGCACTGTTCTAGCTGACTATCTTAAAGATTATGCCAATCAACCCAATATTATCATATTGGCACTTCCTCGAGGTGGTGTACCAGTAGCTTATGAAATTGCGAAAGCACTTAGCATTCCACTCGATGTCTTTATTGTTCGAAAATTAGGAGTTCCTGGTCATGAAGAGTTTGCTATGGGAGCTATAGCCTCTGGCGGCACAGTTGTTTTTAATGAACCACTTTTGCATGAGTTAAACTTGGAACAATCCTCAATCGATAATGTCTTAAAAGTAGAACAAAAAGAATTACAGCGTCGTGAACTTTTATATCGTGGCAATCGCCCTTTTCCTAATCTTTTAGGTAAAACAATTATTCTCGTAGATGATGGCATTGCCACAGGCTCAACAATGTTCGCAGCAGTAAAAGCCCTACATAAACATAAACCTGCTTCTCTTATTATCGCTGTACCTGTTGCTGCACATCAAACATGCGAAGAAATGAAGAGATTGGTTGATAAAATTATTTGTCCACTTCAGCCAATAAATTTCTATGCCGTAGGTTTATGGTATGAGAATTTCTCTCAGACTTCTGATAGTGAAGTGATTGAATTGCTTAAAAAATCAAATGCAAGGATAGAGCTGTCAATATGATTTTAGAGCAATTTAAAGCTGCAAAAGGAGAATTATATGAACACAGAGGCACAACAAAAGCTGCTTACGGTGCTCAATGAGGCAGCAAAACCAATTTCAGCACCCGCTGATTACTCTTCATTTTTAGAAAAAATTGGAGATGCACGCTATGTACTGATTGGTGAGGCGACACATGGAACACAAGAGTTTTATCAGGCACGCATTGAGATTACACAACAACTAATCATGGAAAAAGGGTTCATGGCTGTAGCAATAGAGGGTGATTGGCCTGATGCCTATCGGGTCCACCACTACATACAAGGAAGAGGATCTATCGATGACTCAGAGAGTGCCTTAGATGATTTTAAACGTTTTCCAACGTGGATGTGGCGCAATACAACTCTGCCCCCATTCATTAAATGGTTACGTGAATACAATGAATTACCCAATACAGTTCATAAAATTGGTTTTTACGGGTTGGATTTATACAGCATTAATAGGTCCATGCAAGCTGTTATCCGTTATTTGATGAACGTTGACCCTATGGCTGCAGAGCAGGCCAAAAGCCGTTACGCATGTTTTGACCATTTAAATGTTGATCCACAAATGTATGGTTATTTAGCGAATGCGAAAATAAAAAAATCCTGTATCGCAGAAGTAATCGATGTGTTCAATGAAATACAGCACCATGCTTTTAAACTTATCCATAAAGGAGATGAGGTCGCAGAGGATGACTATTTTTTTGCAACACAAAATGCCCGTCTGGTCAAAAATGCAGAAGCCTATTATCGCTCTATGTTTGATGATCATATCTCTTCATGGAATATACGCGATAGACATATGACAGAAACACTTAGTATCCTCGCTGATCATTTAGAGGAGCGTTTTAATAAACCGGCAAAAATTATTATTTGGGCTCATAATTCGCATGTTGGTGATGCTCGTGCTACTGAAATGGGGGCCCGTGGTGAAGTCAATATTGGACAATTGGTTAGGGAACAACATACAAATACTTATTCTATAGGATTTTCAACCTATGATGGATTTGTTACAGCAGCCTCTAATTGGGATGAGCCTGCTCAGCGAAAACAAATTGTTCCTGGGCTTCCTGGAAGTTATGAGGAATTATTTCATCAAGTAGCTTATAAAAATTTTATTTTACATTTGTCTGATAATGACGAATTAGAACACTTTCTCAAAATTCCGCGATTACAACGAGCAATTGGAGTTATTTATCGACCGGAAACTGAGCGCCTTAGTCATTATTTCTTTACACATTTAACTTATCAATTCGATAGTTTAATTCATTTTGACAGAACTAACGCAGTAGAACCACTTGGAGTTAAAGTGGAAATGTAGCTAATCATCGGATGATTTTAAATGTCCAAAATGGAGTACTAATTATGTCACATAATCAACTTGCAACATGGGTTCTTACCTTAAACTCTAATGATTGCCGAATATATAAATTAAGTGAAAAACCTTATCAATTAACATTACTTAAAGAAATCCTGCATCCTGCAAGCAAACTAAGGGACATCGAATTAACGTCAGACAAACCTGGTCGCTATGAAGCTGCTGACTTGGCTCATGGAGCATTCACGCAACCATCAGATCCCAAAGAGATACAAATCGAAGATTTTTCAAGGCAAATTGCCAAAGAGCTCAATAAGGATAGAAATATCGAGGCTTACAACAAACTGATTATTATAGCCCCTCCCCGTATGAATGGACTCTTATTTCAACACCTCAATAAACACGTAAAAGATTTAGTAATCCATAATATAAAAAATGACATACTTAATTTAACTGAACCTGAGTTAGCTGAATTTTTGCATCAGCATATGATGCAGTAATCACGAGATGACTTGCAAGGAGCGAATTATGGCCCACTCAAAAAAAATCATTCATAATAATATGTCTATGAATGTGATGGATGTCATAAACAATCATCGTTGGCTAGCGACACCGCTATCTCCTCGAAAGCCCTCTAGCCCTTGCTGGAAATAATATGAAGCCGAATTTTTCAGCAAGAATAGTCTCTTTAGAGGAAGTTTATGCCACAAGTTATAAACTAGCCTTACTTATTATGGAATCACCCTATATTTTTGATACTGTCATCGCTATTGCACGGGGTGGGTTCCCCATTGCACGCTTTATTTGTGATTTTTTAAACATTCACAATTTAGGTTCTGTGCAAATAACTCATTATACCGCTGGAGCTACAGAGGTAGAAAAAATGCAAATTATTGCTCCAGTTAACATAGTAGTTAAAGACAAAAAAATATTGCTTATTGATGATGTCAACGATACGGGGAAAACATTAATCGCTGCTCGTGATTATATCCAGACTCTGCACCCTACCTTACTTAAAACAGCAGTGATTCATGAAAAACCAAATACAGTATTAAAAGTCGATTTTGTGGCTGAGAAAATAAAAGAATGGAAGTGGTTAATCTATCAATGGGCAGTTACGGAGGATGTTCTAGCCTTTCTTTATAAAGATAATATGCTGGAAGAAAATGAAGACGTTGCGCGTGCTCACTTAGCAGACAAATATAAGCTCATCATTGATAAAAATTATTTTCACGACATTCTGAAATTAAAAGAAAATTATTACAAGCCCCAAAGTAATAGGCCCTTAAAATGACCGTTTAAGGGCAATGGCAGTTTACCAACTAGAATAAAACCATAAGGACTAAAAAGAGGTTGTAATATGAACCTACCCAATGATAAAGACCCGTATGAAGCACAAATTAGGATAGGAAATAAGATTATTTCCACAGTAACCGGAAAAAACATTAGTGAATTACAAGCATTTTTAAGTGAGCGGTGTGAATTAGAAGAGTCTGGCACTGAGGGGCAGATAATAGAGATGAGTACCGGGAATGTAATCTACAGTTGTCGTAAGCAAACTATAATAGATGAATAAAAATTCAAGGTGAATTATGGCACATTTTACTTTAGATAAAGAACATACCATAACCATTCCAAGTGACAGTGTTTCACTTGATGGATTGCTGTATATTCCTAAAGATGCATGCGGTCTTGTTTTATTTGTACATGGGAGTGGCAGTAGTCGTTTCAGTACTCGTAATCAGTATGTCGCACGCGTTTTAAACAAAGGTCGTATTGCCACTCTATTATTTGATTTATTTACGCCTGATGAAGATGCTATTGATAGTCATACGCGGCAATTTCGTTTTGATATTGAATTTTTGGCATCTCGATTAATGGACGCGACAAAATGGTGTCTCAAACAGCCTATACTGACTCCTTTATCAATTGGCTATTTTGGTGCAAGTACTGGTGGCGGAGCCGCTCTTGTTGCTGCAGCAATGGAGCCAGACATAGTCCGTGCTGTTGTTTCTCGTGGTGGCAGGCCTGACTTAGCGGGTGATTCTTTGGCCATTGTTCAAGCCCCCACGCTATTAATTGTAGGTGGACACGATGAAATCGTCATTCAATTGAATAAAGAGGCTATGTCCAAATTAAATTGTATTAAAAAAATAGAACTAATCCCCGGCGCCACTCATTTATTTGAGGAGCCAGGAGCGCTCAAGGAGGTAGCGCGTCTAGCAAAAACATGGTTTACAAGTTACTTGAAAACGTTTTAACTCTAAATGACGGGCATAGCCAAAAGATATATACAGCATTGATGAAAATTATTTTCACGACATTTATAGAGTTAAAAGAAAATTATTACAAAACCTTCCAAAATTAAAATGTTGTAATGTTCTTCTATTTAAATATTATTCTAAAGAAAAATTTCAACTAAATCATTTGCCATAAAAAGCACCAGAAAAAAGATCGCTGCTGCTTTAACAAGTCCAATTGTGTGGCCTATACTTACAAGTATCACAGCTAATTGTACATGCAAGGAACCATTATAATGTATAAGAATATTATGGTAGCACTTGATGGGAGTAAGATATCTGATTCCTTAGTAGAAGAAGTAATTAAATTAATTAAAGATCAGAACTCTAATTTGCGGATTATCCACGTTGTTGATGAGAGCTTTGTCCACTATGAAGGGCCCTCTTTCGACTATCTTTCAATTATTGCGGCTTATAAGAAGGAAGGGAAAAAGATATTAGATAATGCTGCAAAAAAAATAGCTAAGCAATCATCTATCAAGCCTGAGACATCAATCTTGGAATTAAAACCCTTTCAGGGAAGAGTGGCGGAGGTAATTGTTGAAGCAGCAAAAGAATGGCCTGCAGATTTATTAATTATAGGAACACATGGCCGGCGTGGCTTCAGTCGTCTCTTTCTGGGTAGCGTGGCAGAGAGTGTTATGCGAATTGCAACAATACCAGTGCTGCTTATACGTGGTACTGATGAATAAGCAAAAAAATGGGTTATTACCAATATGTATACTTCGTACATAAAATTTACAATGGCTATTACCTCATATTAGAGGGCAATTTAATCGATTTTCCAGCAACCATAAATTGACCGTACCCCTGATGATGGATTGTTTTAGGATTTTTTTTGGATCTATCAATCCAAGCATGAAGCACCTCAAGAATAAAAAAATTATATTTAGTCACGAGGCTCATATCAACAACCTTGCATTCGAAGCTGGCAAAACATTCATCGATAAGTGGTGCTTTTACACAAAGAGAAGAGACTTCTGTAAGCTGAAATGTTTTGAACTTATCTATGTTTTGTCCAGACGTATTACCACATCCGACTACTTTTTCTGCTAAGTCCACTGTTGGGATATTAATGACGCATTCTTTTGTTGTTTTCAAAAGATTAAACGTGTAATTGTGCTCGCTAATGACACAGCCCACGATTGGAGGCTCAAATTCCATCATTGTATGCCATGACATAGTCATGATATTAGGATGTCCTTTGTGCGCAGTTGTGACTAATACAACGGGGCCTGGCTCTAAAAGACTATAAATTTGAGATATAGGAAGAGAATTTTTTTCCATGTTAATGTCCTTTAGTAATTTTGACACTAAGGTTTAGACTTAATTATAGTTCATAATATTAGGCCATTAATCAGGCGTTTTATTATAATTTTTTACACTTTGCTATAACGCGCACCGGTAACCCATCCATGTCAGGAATATTATTTGGCATAATATACATTTCATATCTCCCTTCGGATATACCGTTTAACTCCAGACCTTCGACAATAAGTATATTGTTAGATAAAAACAAATGATGCACAGGTAGAGCTTCCGCTTCATATGAATCAACACTTATATAATCAATTCCAACTATTTTAACTCCCCTATTTATAAGCGCTTCTGCAGCAGCAGGTTCAATATATACATATTGCGCGGTAAATTGTTCCTGTTTTGAAAGTTTTGAATTAGCCGTTTTAAAAAATACAACATCATTCTGGACAATAGATTGTTGAGACTCAACAAATACCTTGGTAATAGCTTTTTCAGTATCAGGAACTTCAATTATCAATCCAGAATCAATCAAATCCTGTATAGGGAAATCACTACTGGTCTTGCCCCCCTTAATTACATGGGCAGGAAAGTCTATATGAGTTCCTGTATGATTTCCCAAATGCATATGGCAAAGATGAAACGGCGCCCCACTCTCCAATGAAACAACAATTTCAGTGCTAAATCGTGGATCGCCTGGATACACCACCGTATTAGGCGTAATAGGAGCTGTAAGATCATAATATTGGGGCTGTGCTGACTTGTTCTTATCTTCCGCTGTAAGAGGGACTGTAAACATATATCTTCCTTTCCAAACCATATAAAAGACCGCCAACATCAACTTACATCAAGTAGATGTTGGATTATACCGTCATTTCGTCTTATTAAAACGACCCATAATAACCAACTAAATTGGCTATAGTTACCGTATTAGCGAAGTCACTACACGTACTGTCCTTAGTCATGTTCCAGTTAAAGATTCCAGCCAAACCGATATAAGGAGGATACAAAGGAGAGCAATTTTGTTCTGTATCAATGCCATTGGCAATTTGTTTTTTAGGATAGCCAATCGCTACAAGTGCATTAAAAAAGTCTTTTGCAAAATCCTCGCTGAAGTAACTTTGGATATTAATTAGATCGAAGCTTTTAGCATTTTGAGCATCTACTTGAGTATACTCAATTCCACCAGGCTCATCATTATTTCCAGCGGGTGTAATGGTCAGGTAATAAGGCTTACCATCTTGGAGGGAGGCGTAATTTAATGCGTTTCTTAAATTAGCCACTACTCCATCAAAATTAGTCTGTGAAATGGAGCCACTGGAGGCACCGATGCTTTCATCATCAATATCAATTCCATCCAATTTATTACTGCGGATAAACTGGATAGCACTAGGCACAAATATATTGGCATGATTTACATAATCATTATTAATAGCAGCCCAGTCTTTTTTGCCCCATCCTAAAGACATTATAATGTTCAAATTCGAATTGCCAGCACGTGCAGACTTCACCAGTAAAGCTAATCGAGCGGGCTCATCAGGCTGACCTGCTTCGTATGTAAAAATGGCACCGTTTTGCTTAGGATACGCATGAGCAAAAGCGACAAAAATCGCACTTACCCTGTTAAATGGTGGAATAGGTGCTTGATTTGGTGGTAACCACTGACCCGCACCAGAGTTATAGATTGGGTAAAAAGTGCCTGCGAAAGGAAGTGGAAATTGACTGCCACGAAGTTTTTTTGTTGCCACTACTTTAACTCTGTTATTCAATACAGGCACCGAACAGACGGCTCTATTAGAAACACAAATTCGAGGTGTTAAAGTGAGCTCTGTCGGTTGATTCATTCCTTGTAAAGACACGGCAAAGGAACATGTGGCACCCGCAGCTAAAGTAGTAGTGCAACTGTTGCTGCTTAAAGATACGTTCATATTTGCTGTTGCGCCATAAGCAGGCTCAATGGTCAGATTGCTTAGTGCTTTTGAAGTATTGTTTCTGGCGGTATAAGCAATATAAGTAAAGCCTGTTGGTGATATAACAATGGGGCTGGTACTTGCAGGTACAACATCTATAATTGAAGAAGCCTGTGCAGCAGACAGAGACAACAGCCCGAATAAAACATATTTTTTCATCTTAATTCATCCTTGATTAACCAAAAGATACAGCTAGAGAAGCAACAATAGCTTGAGTATAAAGATTTTTGATTTTCAAACCCCCAGCAGATGTTTGAGCGTCAGAATTACCTAAGGCACCATTACCTAAATTAAAATATTGATAACCTAAAGAAGTAGTATATTGGACGTCATGTGCCTTATCATTCCAAAGGAGATAGTGTAATCCAGCGCCAAATTCGTAGGAAAGAGTTTGCTTGGTACGATCAGGAAATCCTGCGGCAGGAGCAGCGCTTAATGAAGGATCTGTTGGCTTTTCATCATAATGATAAAATCGATTCCAGGCGCTACCAATACCAGCCAGAACATAAGGCTTCAAGTCATATTGCGAGTACGCTATTTTTGCTTCTGCCATAACCGTTGCACTTTTGGTACTGAATTTATAATGAAGCGTATCAAAGAGTCCTTCGTTAATAAACGGAAACTCAGTTCCGTTTACGTCGCCTAAATGAAAAAAATACCCAGAAGCACCTAAGGATAATTGATAAAACGAAAACCATGCTTTTTCAAAAGTATGGTTGATACCTACGGCCCAAAAACCATGCCAATTTGTTTTTTCTTTGGTTTGATAAGCATTGGTAATTACATTGTTGATTGGTACCAGTCGTTCATTTTTAAGCGTTGAAAAATCAGGACCTCCAGAAGCAGAAAGATTCATTTTAGTAGCGTATCCCGCCCCTGAGATCATTAAAAAAACACATGAAGAAACAACTAATTTATTTCGTTTAACATCCATATTTAGTTAATCCTGTAAGTTACCAATTATTCACGGCAGAAGAAAATTTAAGTATATTCGAAACCAGATACAGAATAATCGGAGCTGAGTCTTACTTCAAGACTAAGGTTTTAAATTAATAAACATTAAAAAAAATAAAACTTATAAAATCAATGAATTACATCCTTATTCCATAGTCCAGAGAATGATGGCTTAGCCCTTCAAGTTTGAAATACTCTAACTATAATGCTAGATTAGCTGATTGAAATTACTAGAGATATTTTGCAATGATAAGGACGTTTACTACAGTACTACTTTTACTCTCTTGTTCACAGGCTATAGCGCAAGACAAAGTAATTACTAATTTTTTTAAAGAAGTGGATGCATCTTCACTCGCCTCTAAAAACGTACATAATATAAAAGGAAACCAATTTCGGGTGCTGGCAATCGATCTGAATCAACTGTACACAGAATTAGAAAATGTACCCCACCGTAATGACTTTAAAGCACAAGCAGGCGTTCAAATAGAGCTTCCTCAAGCAGATGGCTCGACAAGACGTTATCAAGTGATGGAAAACAGTACGTTGCCTCCTGAGTTAAGTATCAAATTCCCAACCATAAAAACCTACGATGCATATGGAATAGATAATCCTGGGGAGTTAGTTAAATTTGATCTAACAAATCATGGATTCCACGCGATGATTCTTAGTCCAGGTAAAAGCCCTGTATTTATAGATCCATTAAAAAGAGGCGCCACGCAGTATTATATAATTTATAAGAAAAAGAATTTTATTAGCAAGAGTAAATTAAGATGTGAGGTACATGGTCAAAGTCAGCTGAACTCCCTGGTAACAGATAAATCTTCCTTCACCGACTTTAATTCTTGTGAATTAAAAACATATCGTTTGGCCATGGCCGCAACAGCACAATATACAGCATTCGCAGGAGGTACGGTCAATGATGCATTAAGTGCTCAGGTAACCACTGTAAATAGAGTAAACGGTATCTATGAAACCGACATGGCAATCACCTTACAATTCATTCCTAATAATAACCTGATTATTTATACAGATCCTAATAATCAACCCTACACTCATGGCATTCCAAAACTTCTGATAAATGAAAATCAAGAGAACGTTACGAAAGTAATTGGTGCTGCTCATTATGATATTGGTCATGTTGTTGATTCTGCAGGAAGTGGTCTTGCTCAACTGCGCTCTGTTTGTAATGATGAATTAAAAGCCGAAGGGGTTACCGGCACCACGGCACCCGTAGGAGATCCTTTTGATGTGGATTTCGTCGCCCATGAAATGGGGCACCAATTTGGCGCCAATCACGTGCAAAATAATGACTGTAACCGTAATGACGAGACGGCTGTAGAACCTGGAAGCGGCAGTACAATTATGGGTTATGCTGGAATTTGCAAACCCAATGTACAAGCGCATTCAGATGCTTATTTTAATGGAATCAGCTTGCAGGAAATGGGCGATTTTGTTTCAAGCCCTGGGCATACTTGCCCGGTAAAAACACCGATTCCTCATGCTCCAGTAATTCATCAAATAAGTGGGAATGTTACAATACCCGCGAACACTCCTTTTGCCTTAACCGCCCTGGCAACCCACGACAGCAATGGGGTATTAACTTACAGCTGGGAGCAAATGGATAATGAAATCACGCCTCAACCGCCAATAAGTACAGCAACAGGCGGACCAAACTTTCGAAGTTTTACACCTCAAACTTCAGGTACGCGCTTTTTCCCTAATCTTAATGCATTAAGTCAGAATGGTCCTTTTACTTGGGAAGTTATACCTTCTGTTTCTCGTGTGATGAATTTTAGAGTATCGGTACGTGGAAACACACCTGGAGGCTCTTGTAATGCTTATAGAGACACGAGATTAATTACAGACAGTATGTCAGGTCCTTTTTTAGTGACTTATCCTTCAGCAACAAACATTAAGTGGACCGGTTATTCTTCACAAACCGTGAGCTGGAATGTTGCTAATACTAATTCGTCCCCGGTTGCTGCTTTAAAGGTGAATATTTTATTATCCACGAACGGTGGGCAAACCTTTCCATATACTCTGGCATCGAATGTTGTAAACAGTGGAAGTTACACGCTTTGCGTTCCTAATATAAAACAAAATACTATAAAACAAAATACGGCTCGAATTATGGTTCAATCAAGTAACGGAGCTTTTTTTAATATGTCACAAAATAACTTCTCCATTATCGCGGTACCGGCTAAAGCACCAACCTTAACAGCAGCCGATCGCAATGGTATGAATCCTAAAGAAGCCTTCGTTTTATATAGTGATTGTATTTCAGTACTATCTAGCGACAAATATACTGTAAATGGCTTACCAGGAGCAACAGTTCGACTGGATCTGGAGCGTCAACGTTTTGTTATTAGCAATATTACAACGCCTAAAAGAGTGAAAAATGTAACCATTACGGCCACCGACAGTAATAACGTCAAGAGGACATCTAACCCCATTACTATCCCAAGTATTTTATAAAAAGGACTTAAATAATGAATAAATGTTTTATAGTATCCATCCTGGCTTGCCTGATATCCATTGAATCATTTGCTAGTGTATATACAGGAGTTAACTTAGGTATTAGCACCGTCACTACGAAGAAGGATTTAATTTACCCTTTAGAAATGGATCAGCCGAGAGCAGCTCATTTTAGTAACGCTTACACGAACTTTCATGGCCAACTTTTGGTAGGCTATGATTTACCACTTACAGCAAAGCTTGCTATGGGGTTTGAAGCTGATGCCGATTTCTTCACAGGAAAATCAAGATACACAATAAATAACTGGTATTTTAATGAGGGTATTTCAGCTGAAGAACAATTAGAATACGGTTTCGCATTTTTTGCATTACCCTCTTATCAACATAATGACTCAGTACGCTTTTTTGCAGGCCCAGGTATTTCAACGAACCGTTTTGCAATTAAAACTAATCATTCAGCAGGTAATATTGGGGTTAGTGCCAATTACAAAAAATGGTTAACTGGTGGCGGATTAAAAATTGGTTCAATAACCAAACTAAATAATACAGTAGATTTAGTGCTCAGTTATCAATTCATGCAATACGGCAGTATTACTAAAACACGTGTTGAACCTATCACAGAAGATTCGCTCAAAGGAAGCTACAAACCTTATACAAATACCGTATTAATTGGTTTTAGAGCGCATTTCCCAGAGGTTGCCTCTAAATAATTTCAGAACTACTGATCGGTTCACTGCCATTAAGTTAAGAAAATTTGGTCGTCCAGAGCGCAGCGAAGGATCTCCCCTTCAGGAGGTCCTTCGCTGCCTCTGGATGACGGATATCTCGAAGATAATTCCTTAACTTAATGGCAGTGATGGTCGGTTATATGATACAGCCGACCATCACGCTATGCGCTTAAAAACTCAACTGGTTTGATATAGAACTTCCAGATTTAACTGCTTAATAAAATGCTCTGCGTTTTCTTGAGGAACAGACATAGTTCTTAAGCGTGTTATCAATTGATTTTTAAAAGCCAATGCATCAGTAAGTTTTTTTGTAACGCATTTTTTATCTAATTTCGTTAAGTCATTTATTAAGTTGATACTGATTTGAATGCATTCTATAGCCTCTTCGAAATGACTTACTTGAACTTCAGCACCAATAGTCAGATATAAAGCTCTATTCCAATAGGCATCGATACAAGAAGTTAAAAAACAGGCCCGCGAGATATTATCCCAGAATGCTAACGCATCGCGTTGAACATTCGTTAAATACTTATCGACATATCTTTTAATTTTTGAAAAATCCATAAACACATCATGTTTATAACTTAAAAAAAGTTTAAATCCTTCATCATCATTTTTTTGTGACTTAAATAGTTCACAGCGAGTTTGAATAATCACATGAATTAAATAAGTAAGAATGTAAGGAGTATGAGAGCCATGCTCTGTAAAGACAGTGATACTGCTACTTAAAGCGGCAGCGGCGGTCTCATAATGTAAAAGTGCGGTTAGATAATCTTTATTTTCTAGGGCTTCATCGCCTGCAACTTGAGATGGGGTGTCAAAATAATAAAACATCGGCAGCTCCATGGGCAAATAACATGCCAATTGTACATTATTTAACGATCCGATTCAATGCAAATATCTTATCCATAACTATTTCATTGATTTCTCTAAAAGCGCTGATATCCTAAATATAATCCCGTATATCAAGCTTATATTTATTCGGCTCTATACCAGAACAATTAAAAATCATACAATCTACTTATAGAGTTTTTATAGATCTGGGTATCCTCCAATATGAGTCATCTCTTAAACCTTTCTCTACTTAAAAGAAACCGTGATTACCGATTACTCTATATAGGGCAATTTATTTCCTTTATTGGTACCATGATCACCGGAGTTGCCCTGCCATACCAAATTTATCATCTTACTCAATCCACACTTATGGTAGGTTTATTAAGTCTGGCGCAATTACTACCTCTGTTAATTACGGCTTTAGTGGGTGGCGTCTTTGCCGATCGTTACAATCGGCGTAATTTATTAATTATTAGTGAATTACTACTGGCTTTGGGTTGTTTATTGCTCGCATTTAACTCATATCAAACCAATCCTTCATTGATAGTCATCTTTATTACAGCGGCGTTCATGTCTGCAATTACAGGGCTGCATCGCCCCGCTTACGACAGTATTACACAGCAAATTGTGGCGCCTTCCGACTATAAAACAGTTGGGGCATTGTCCGCATTCAAATTCAGTTTTTGTATGATTATAGCGCCAGCTATTGCGGGTTTAATTATCGCCTATCATGGTATCTTTATTACTTACCTTATTGATTTAGCTACTTTTTTTATATCTCTAATTACTTTGATTAAGATCCATCAGATACCTAAACCTGAGATAAAGGAACACCCCTCTATTTTATCCTCGCTAAAACAGGGAATTTCCTTTGCTTTGAGTCGGCAAGAACTGATGGGCAGTTATCTTGTTGATTTTTTTGCAATGATTTTTGCTATGCCTAATGCATTAATGCCTGCTATTGCTCAATCCTACGAAGGTCCAAAAACCTTAGGCTTACTTTATGCAGCACCAGCAGTTGGCTCCTTGTTGATTTCACTTTTTAGTGGTTGGACAGCAAAGATTAAGCATGACGGTCGAGCCATTGCTGTCGCTGCTGCGTTTTGGGGGCTTGCGATTATAGGCTTTGGTTTGGCCAGCTCTCTCTGGCTTGTTTTGCTTTTCCTGGCACTCGCCGGTGCTTTGGATGCAATTAGCGGTATTTTCCGGGTTACCTTATGGAACAATACCATTCCAACTGAATATCGCGGACGATTAGCCGGCATTGAAATGATTAGTTATTTGAGCGGCCCCAAATTAGGTGATACACGAGCAGGCCTTGTAGCTGCCGGCTTCGGTATCGGTACGGCAGTGATTTCAGGCGGCATTTTATGTGTTTTTGGCGTCGTTATTTGTTGCTATTCCTTGCCAAAATTTTGGAATTATCAATCAAAATAAGTGCTTACGCTGTTTTACGGCATGTGTGCAGTAAATCGTATTTTGAATTATAAACCTTGGTTTTTATATCAAATAAAGACAACACTGTTGAAAACAAATGATCATGAGAAATAGGAGCCGACTCTTTCTCACTTAAACACTGCTCTTGTAATCCTACCTGTTGGGATAAGCCCTCTGATAGCCACATGACCATTGGTATTTTTTTCTGTTCGTCAGGCGCCATAAAATACGGTAAACCATGCAAAAACAGATTGTGCTCCCCTAATGACTCACCATGATCAGATACATAAATTAATCCTGTATCATGCGTTGAAATAGTGCTCAGCTCATCAATGGCTCGCGCAAGAATCATATCGGTATATAAAATCGCATTATCGTAAGTATTTACAATCGATTCTTGAGAGCAACTGGCTAAATCCGTAGTATCACAGATTGGTTGCCAATGCTTAAAGCGCTCAGGATAGCGCTCATAATAAGCGGGCCCATGATTACCAAGCATATGCAAGACTATAATCTGGTCTGTATTTTTAGCAGCAATCCGCGCTTTTAGTTGATGTAACAGAATTTCATCAAAGCATCTGCCTTCCTGACACAAAGCATCAACCTTTAATTCCTCAACAGGCAAACCATCACAAACCCCTTTACATCCTGATTGATTATCACGCCATAATACAGAAACCTGGGTTCGATTTAAAAGATGCAGTAAGGATTCACTTTGATTAATACGCTGTTCATCATAGGCATGAAAGCCATATGGCGAGAACATACACGGCAATGACACCGCGGTGGAAGTACCACAACTCGTTACTTGGCTGAAATTAAAAACATGATGCTTAGCAAGTTCAGGTGTTGTTTGCCTCTCATAGTTATTAAGCCCCCAATTCATAGCGCGTACGGTTTCACCAACTACCAACAAAATAACCCGTGGTTTACTACCCTTAGGGCGTTCAGCAAGCTCTGCGTCGCGTCCAATCACTTTTCTTACATGTGCCGTTTTATTTTTAGTTGATTTTATATATGCTTTTGCAGAGGATGAAAACAAATTTAAGGGGGTAAGCAGATATACAATTTCTTTTCTCTCACGGTGTATTGGCCCTAAATCATTAAACACAGCCCAGCCACCAACAAAGAACATGGCCAAGGATAAAAATACAGTACCAAAGCGCCCTGCCCAATAAGAGGGAAGACTTCTTTTATAAATTCTACTGTGCCAAATAAGCCAGCAAGGTAATAAACCTAGGAGAAATAAATAAGGGATGATTCGCCACTGAAGAAATTCTTTACTTTCCTGATAATCCGTACTCACCATATTGGTAATCATTGTAGGATCAACATAGACGTGAAACGAGCTCATGAAATAAACTACAATTGATGTTGCCAGAAATAATGCCATCATGAACCATTTAAAGGTCCAGCGGTTAATCACCAATAATAATAAAAACCACTGTAATCCCGTGATTGCAATGGCAGTGCATGAAATAACGAGCCAAGTATGCGCGACCATTAACTCTTTGTCACGCACCAACTCTACCCAAAAAGAAGCGTTACAAAATAAGGTGAAAAAAACGCTGGCTAATAATGTAATAAGCTCGCTGGACCAATAAATTGGGGGGTTGCGTTTAAGTTTAATAATTGAACTCCTCATGTCGGCGCATAGTTTACAAACTTTTGTCCAACCATACACTAAAAATTTATATAATTTTAAAAAATAAGAAAATATCGACTTTTGAATCAGAATAAAATATCAAAGGTGAACATTCCGTCGTCCTGCGGCTTCCAGAGATCTAATGCTGGAGCGAGATTCGTGGATCCCGAGGACAAGCCGCGGGACAACGTGGAGGATGAGGAGGCTTATCGATGTATCGGTTAAAAAGTACCGATTTTAAGCTATCGGGAGGTTACTAAATTGAGAACATAAATTAATTCTCCTATCACACCAAATCTTTGTATAAAGTAATATAAGACTCTGCCATTTTTTCAGCTGTAAAATGCTGCCTATAACGCTCGAAGGCACGCTTGCCCATTTCTGCAGCAACCAATGGATGATCCCAAAGGTACTGCATGGCTTGACGAAGCGAAGCAGGATCACCAGGTGGAACCACAAGCCCCGTTTCCTCAGCTATATTAATAAAAGTTGTACCGGTACCAATTTCACTGGAAATCATTGGTTTACCGTACATGGCCCCTTCCAGCAATGAAATCCCGAACGCTTCAGACCGTAAATGTGAAGGAAAAACAACGCCATAGCATAGCGTTAACAATGCAATTTTATCTTCATCAGATACAAAGCCCAAAAAATGAATGTTACTTAAGCCAAGCGTTACCATTTGTGCTTTTAACTTTTGTTCTATAGGACCTGCACCCACTATCACAATAGGGTAATTGGTGTTTTGAGCTGCTTCCATCAAGATATGCAGTCCTTTGTAATAGCGAATGACGCCAATGAATAAGAAAAACTTATTGCCTAGCTTTGCACGCCAAGCGTTCAACCTGTCAGGTTCCGCTTGCGAATAAGTCTCTTTATCAATCCCAATTGGAATCACACTAACCTTATTAGCGAATTGTTCTAAGACATTACTGGTAACGAAATAATTAGGTGAAGTCGCCACGATTCGGTCTACACTGGCGAGAAATTTATGCTGTAAGGGTCGGTACAGCTTAAGCAAGTGTTTTTGACGTATAATGTCGGAATGATAGGTTACTACTGTCGGTTTTTTCATCCTGGTAGCAAAATGCACCACATCCATAAATGGCCATGGAAAATGATAGTGAACCACATCCGCTTTTTTAGCCAACTCGGCAAAACGCCAGAAAGCGGATAACGAAAATCCTGTTGAGGCAATTTGAATATCAAGCTTGATACGATGCAGCTGATACCCATCAAATTCAATAGTTCTAGCCGCACGACCTGGGGTCAATGACAATACTTCCGTGTGCACCCCCAGTTTATTCGTGCTCCTCGCAATTTGATTAATCACATGCTCAATACCACCTATGGAATCGGGTAAACACGCCTTGTAAAAATGTAATACGTTCATGAAATTAACGCCTTCATTGGCTAGCCAACTGATAAGCAGTTAGCGTTTTTGATATGGTTTTATCCCAGGAAAAATTGCTGGCACGTTCCAGCCCACGCTGACTTGCTTCCTTACACCATACATCATCTTCCAAGGCACGTAGTAAAGCCACAGATAAAGCCTCTATATCTTCAATAGCAATGAGTGTGGCCGCATCGTGAGTTACTTCTGGCAATGATGCTACGTTCGAACAAATTACGGGTACTCCTGCCGCCATTGCTTCAAGCACTGGCAAGCCGAATCCCTCATAACGCGATGGATAGAGAAAAACCCTTGCGCCAGCATACAAAGCAGGCAACGATGCTTCATCGACAAAATTGAGATACCGAGCCCATCCGGCACGTTCACCAGCTCTTAAACGAGCAATAGTGCGCTCACTGTTCCATCCTTCAAAACCGGCTACAACTAAAGGTCTATGCCTTCGTATGGGTTGGGGTAACTGTTCATAAGCATCCAGCAATAAGTCTATATTTTTACGCGGGTCCAACGTTCCAACAAACAATGAATAAGCACCAAAATTCAATCCAAATTGCGCTAAAACAGGTGCGGCCTCAACAGCATTGATAGGTCTAAACTCAGAAGATGCCGCCAGGGGTGCAGCAATAATTCGGTCTAATGGCCAGTTAAAATAGGTTGCTATTTCCAAGCGCGTGAACTCAGAATCGGTTAACAAGACTTGAGCCCGCTTAATCATTTCAGGTAATGCTTTTTGCATGATCCGCACACGTGCTTTAGGATGACATTCGGGCCATAAAAATACAGACAGATCATGAAATGTGGCCACACACGGCCCTCTATGCAACGGCAAATAATAGTTAGGTCCATGAAAGATATGGTCCCCAAATTTACCCAACGCATGCTTTTGCCGTATTGTTTTCACTTGGTGGTACGCAGTAACCATACGAGGAAGATTTCTCGCGAAGCGTTTTAATCGCTGATTGACAAGCTGAGTAGGCCCTTCGACGGGTCTTTCTGGCACTAATTTCGATACATTACTACCATGCAAATAATGAATGCTTTCAATGCCGGCCGCCAGAGGTAAACGTCTAGCCAATTCATAAGCATACCGCCCAATCCCCGTGAGAGGATAACAAATAGCATCAGTACCCAATAAAACGTTCATGAAAGTGAGGAGTGGCACATCCACTTCAAGGTTTCAAATAATGGTGGTGATTCCCATTCACCAATAATGCGTCGCAAATGCTGGACCGATCCTTGCAACGAACGCACTTCATTAGCTCGCACGAACGCAGGATTTACCCGAATTTCGATATCATAATTCATAATTTTAGCCACCATTTCTACTGCTTCTCGTAAAGAATATTTGTTACCCGAGCAGACATTAATCGTCTCGCCAATAGGACAAGCCTCTATAAGTCGTCGATATGCATTCGCGACCGCACGAACATCACTGAAATCTCGAAAAACATCTAGATTACCTAACTCGATGCTTTGCGCGCCACGTTGAAAATGCCCTATTATTTTAGGCAGTAAAAAATGTTCCGCTTGGCCAATGCCAGTATAATTAAATGGTCGGGTGATGATAATAGGCAAACGGTCGAACCACAAGCGAGCCATATGCTCCATCGCTAATTTGCTAACTGCATAATCATTTGCAGGATTTGGCAAAGCCATCTCGGTCAAAATGCCTTCTGTAGAGTTTCCATAAACAGAGGCGCTACTGGCTAACAAGATACATTGTACCTGAGGAGCTTCATGCATTATTCCTTCAAGTAAATTTAGTGTACCAATTGTATTTATAAGATAAAAAGCTTCTGCATTGTCAGCACCTGCAAAGGCTAAACCAGCTAAATGAACGACTATTTTCGGGTTGATCTCGGCGATGATAGAGTGAAGTAGTTCACGATCATTTAAATTAACGCAAGAATAGCGTGGTAAATTCGAGGAATGTTGTCCTAAGCCATGCACTTCAAAGCCTGCAGAGGTCAATTCAGCGGCTACATAACGCCCGGTAAAACCGGTTATTCCAGTGATCAATACGCGTTTATCAGCACACATTAAAATGAAACCCCATTATGGTTACGTCGCAAATCCATCTCAACCATCATTTGACACAAATGTTCTAACGTGGTTTTTGGGTGCCAACCAAGCACCGCTTTCGCTTTAGCAGGATCACCCATCAATAAGTCCACTTCTGTAGGCCGATAAAACTTAGAATTAACTCGCATTACAACAGTACCTGTTGCACTATCTATGGCGGTTTCATTTTCCTCCGCCCCCTTAAACTCGACGGCTACATCAATAGCCTCAAAAGCCATTCGCACGAAATCACGTATGGTTTTGGTGCGATTAGTAGCTAGCACAAACGTATCTGGCTTATCCACTTGTAACATATGCCACATCCCTTCTACGTATTCTTTAGCAAAACCCCAATCCCGCGCGGCATCCAAGTTACCCAGTTCCAGCACATCCAGTTTGCCTAGCTTAATTTTGGCAACAGAATCAGTAATTTTTCGGGTAACAAACTCTTTACCTCGTAAAGGCGATTCATGATTAAACAAAATACCACTGGCGGCAAAAATACCGTAGGATTCACGATAATTGACAGTCATCCAGTGAGCGTAGAGTTTAGCTGCGCCATAAGGACTGCGTGGGTAAAACGGGGTTTCTTCGTTTTGTGGAATCGCTTGTGCCTTCCCAAACATTTCTGAGGTACTGGCTTGATAAAAACGAATTTGAGGATTAACAATTCGGATGGCCTCCAACAGATGCACCGGCCCAAGACCCGTAATCCCTGCAGTCGTTAAGGGTTGATCAAAGGAAACGGCAACATGGCTTTGAGCTGCTAAATTATAGATTTCAGTTGCCTCTGTGCGCTGTAACAAACGAATGCTAGAAGACAAATCAGTCAAATCATGCTCTATCAAATGTAAATTAGGATGATTTTCAATACCAAGCTCTGTTATTCGCCAAAAATTGACCGAACTCGTACGCCGATAGGTACCAAAAACAATATACCCTTTTTCTAATAAAAATTGCGCCAAATAAGCGCCATCCTGACCCGTGATACCCGTTATAATTGCTTTGTTCAAGGACGTTAATCTCCATATTAAAGTTCACATGTTCATTAGGCTAAATCATTACTCATAATTCCACTTTTGATAATATATTGCAAAACAATCGTTGTGTGCTTTCTTTCCATGTCAACCAAGCCATATCGTCTGATTTAGGGTGTGTTTTCCTGCTAAAGAGCTCAAGCCATTCACTGAGTGCCTGAGCCAAATCTTCCGCCATGTCACCACTAAAGTAGTAAGCATGATTTTGCGCAATTTCTTTAAACACCGGTACATCACGAGCAATAATTGGCAGTCGATGAAAGGCAGCCTCGATCAACGGCAAACCAAATCCCTCACCTTTCGATGCAGCTATTAAGCATGTACTGGCGGCATATATTTGTTCCAGATAATTATCGTTAATTTCATCAAACCAAAATAATCTACGACCTAACTCCGGATGGCTATGAATTTTTGAAACAATTTCTGGAATGGTGCGCCTGGAGGCATCAGGTAGATCCTGCCAACCTTCTTTGCCAACTATCACCAGGTTGATGTCATTATTTTTTGCCCATAATTTTTCAAAAGCGGATAAGGTTTGTAAATGACCTTTGCGAGGCTCGATCGTGCCAACCATTAAAAAGCTTGATTTTGCTTTTAATTGATCAATAATCTGATGTTCAGAAAAATCAAACATACTGGCCTTATCTGACGTTGAAATATCTGCACCGTAATGAGACCAAACAAGTTGTGGTGGCTGGAGCTTGTTTTTCTGTATGTAGTGTAAAATATCCTTTGATACACTTTCTGAACCAGTCACGATGGTATCGGCTATGTTAATTATCGCGTTAAACCAATTAGAAAAAAATTGATTAGCTCCTGGCGGAAAAACATCAGGCATATGTAAAGGCAGCAAATCATAGACCATGAAATTAATCTTCATTCCAACTGATTTCATAACATTGAATAAACCTTGCTGTGTTGCTTGAATCAGCATATCGCCAGAAATATCTAAACCCACCAAAACATCTTCGTTGTGGTATTCAATAGGGTCATCACTAAGAATATTATCGGGGCAATTTAACAGGTTCATCGTAAATTTTCTTGCATAACGGTAATGCCAGCTCTTACCTTCATTGGAAAGGTAAATAGGCTCAACGGTCATTCCTGCTGGCGGATTTTGCAATAAATTAAGACACACTGCTCGTACAACCCGTTCAATACCTGTTTTTAAATCATGGCGCGCCGTTGCCGTCACATCAAGCAACAGTTGACGTTTCGGTGACGGTACTGTGTGATTTTGGGCAATGTAACTTGCAAGATGTCGCCAGTCGCTCTCTAATAATGAGGCATTATCTAATGCCGCAATACGGTGGATTAAAGCGTGTTCGTTTATACCTCTAGAATAAAAGCGCTCGATGGCTTCGACATAGTGCTCTGTGCATTTTTGTGGCGTATGCTGAGAGAGAATATTTTTTCGTGCCTGCTGCCCCAAAGCCTTTCTGCGAGATGGCTCATCCCACAATATCTGCAAGGCATTGCCCAATTCCGCCTCAGTAAATACATCTGGCAACATCCATACCGCATCTTGGGGCAATTCAGCCATGCTACCATGGGCATTACTAATTGTCGGGAGACCATGATTCATGCAATCCAGTACCGCCGCCGAAGTTTCACCACGACTAAACGTACGTAATTGTACCGCCAGATCAGCGGCTTGCAGATAATGATCAAACGTCGCATTGCTTGTCCAACCCGTAATGTGGATACGCGCACCAACACCACTTTCACCTATTATCCTGGTTAGCTCTTCACCATAAGTGCCCCCATGATTTTCGCCAACAAATACCAACATACACTGTGCGTTGCGTCCCAAAGTGGAAGCTACCCAAGCCTTCAACAGTAAATGATTTAGTTTTGAAGGCCCTAATAAGCCAAAACTGCACACCAGAAAAACGTCATCTGCAATACCTAATATGCTACGCGCCACATGTTTCATTTCGCTTGTATTTTTATCTAAAATAGAAGGTCGTAATAAAGGTATAACGGCAAAATCATTGGCAAAATTATTGCCAAACCACAAATTGGCCATTGCGCATGAAGTGTGCGAGTGCACGATAATACCCTGTGCTTGTTGTAAAACAGTAAGGTTGCAAGGGTATTTCCAAAGTATATGATGGTCCGTTGATTGAAAGCGCTCTTGCACTGCAGAATAGCCATGAGCATGCTGCAATTCACGTGTCAAAGCATGAGGACGCAGACCATGTGTTTCATCATGCCATTGTACGTCACTAATAAAAAAATCATGTAACACTACAACGCCTGGGAATTCAGCCAAAAGAGAGAACATATGGCTATGAAAAGAGGAATTACCGATATGATACAAAACCCTATCATACCTTTTTGCATGCAGACGAAACCACGCTACATCGCGCACCACATAATTAGCTTGAATCGATGGAGTTAAGTGTTTCCTCCGCGGAGTAATGACCTCAATATCATAATGCTTTGCTAACTCAGGCAGTAATTCGGCACTATAATTAGCAATGCCGCTTCGTTCAGGAGGTAGAGGCGATATGAAGGCTAGCTTTAAACGGCGATCAGATAACTTAGTTAAAGCTGATTCGTGCTGATGCTGGGCATGTAACTGCTCAAAGGCCGCAATGGCACATCTGGCACTTATATCCCAAGAAGTAGACGCTAAAATATTAATAACGTTCTCTGCTGGTATAGATAAGGCTTTGATTTCTTCAAGCAGTGATTTTTCGGAAATGTGGGGTATGCTTATACTCGTAACGGCATCATCGTCATAACCCTCAAATAGACTAGTGACAAACAAAACATCTGGTTTAAGACCAGAAAGAAAAGATTCACGCAACAACTCAGCTACCTGACGTCGCCAAGTATTGGCTGGATCAAGGTCACAAACAGGCCCAAATGCCTGCCAAACTCGTATATTAGCCTGCGGGAGTAAATTGTGGAACTCAGCACGAATAGCCTCGATGGAATCGGCTAGCATACCATTGAGAGCCAATAGCACTTCATGTTCGCCACGATTGCGCACAATTGCGCGTGCTAAATTAAGTGAAGAACGGCCACTTCCCGACAATCTGCTTGCGCTTTGAACTCCTTGTAAGTCAATAACAATTCGCATTAGAGCTCTTCTTTCTTATGATGTTCTCTAGCCGCTTTAAGATTCGCATAAATTCGGCGTGCGCGCGGCGTTAGAGTCGTTAATTCGGTATCAATAGGAGAGAATAGATGACTGGCCATTATTATCCACCGCTTTAAAAGAGAGCATGCCATTAATAGTGCGAGTGCTACGCGTTTAAGCCAAGGTCGTCGCTTGATATAAAGCGTCACATGCGCTAACAATAGCTTAATTTTACCGGTGCTTTTCGATTTTATTGCCTGCGCATAAGAAATAAAACACTTCATGATTGAATCTCTATGGTTGGATCAATCCATGCACACCCTGCAAAATGAGATTTGCTCCTGTTGACTATGCTAAAAATCAAGGCCAAGTCGCGCCACTCGTAATTATTAACCAGATGGGTTTCTGTACTGGTTAAAGCAGTTTGTACTGAATAGGTACCTGGACCTAAATTGGCTGGGAATGAAATAATAAAGACAGGCATGGCTCCCGCTTTAAGATTGAACAGTATCTGCTGCTTTAAATGGGTATTGGTGCCGTATATTACTTGGCCAAAACGATCTTTAATACCATAACCCAGTACCAGACGCTCAATATCGGCATAAACGTTCACCTCGATTCGCAAGCATACGGCTTGCCCCACATCTACCACATCAATAGCTTCACCGGATTCGTTTAGCAAAGTAATACAAGACACTGCTGCTTCACCCGTTCCAGAAATAGTCTGTGTACGTCGATCGTCGAGTTTTTTTTGAGAGATTACTTGGTTTTGTTGGTCTGCTAACATTGCATTATAATAATCCAGCACCGCATCCGGTTCACCAATCATGGCTACTCTACCCGCCTTAAGCAAGATAACCCGATCACAGATAGATTGGATTGCTGCTTTATCATGGGAAACAATAAGCAAAGTAGTCCCTTGTTTTCGAAATTCGCGAATCCGCTCAAAGCTTTTATGTTGGAAATACACATCCCCTACTGACAAAGCTTCATCGACAATAAGAATATCCGGCCGCCTTGCTGTTGCCACACTAAAAGCCAATCTCATTTGCATACCGCTGGAATATACGCGAACCGGCTGATTCATGTAGTCACCAATTTCTGCAAAGGCTTCAATTTCCGGCATCAATTGGTTAATTTCATCAACACTCATACCTAATAATTGACCGGCCATGTAAACATTTTGCCGACCAGTAAAATCAGGATGAAAACCCAGGCCAAGCTCTAACATAGCCGATACTCGTCCTCTGAGAATAATATTCCCTACCGTAGGCTTAGTAGTGCCGGTAATCATTTTCAGTAACGTGCTTTTACCAGCGCCATTAATACCGATAAGGCCAATTGCTTCACCCGAATTAATAGTAAAGCTTACATCCTGCATCACCCATGTGAGTTGATGATAAAGTGTTTTACCAGGGAGCAGCCATTCAGCGATACGCCCCCATCGTGTTGCGTATTGTTTATAAGCTTTGCCTAAATTGCTAACCGTGATCATACTCATCAGAGTTCATCTACCATATCGCTACCATGCTTTCGAAATAGATGGAGGGCCAAAACGCATAAGAGTAAAGCAAGCACGGTGATTGGCCAAAGCGTCTGCCATTCTGGCCAATAACCCTTAAGCAAGATCGCTTGGTAAGCAGTCATTAAATTTGTCATGGGATTTAGAGCAAGCCACGGACGAATGAATTCCGGTAAAGTGGCCGTGGAATAAACAATAGGGGTTAACCAAAACCAAAACTGCATAATCACCCCAAAAAACAAACCGACATCCCTGAAAAAAACATGTAACACTCCCAAGCTGATGCCAAGTCCTATCGCAAAAGCCACTTGAATAACCAACAATGGCAGCATGGCTAAATAAGGCCAGCCAGGGAAATTGCCAGATATCATCAGAAATAATGAAAAAAAGCCAAATACAATCCCAAAATTAATCAAGGCATTGATTACCATTGTCACTGGTAAACATAAACGTGGAAAGCTCATTTTTTTAAGTAAGTTAGCATGTTCTAAAAATATGTTTTGCGCACGCATCGTGATTTCAGCAAACAAACCCCAAGTTAATATGCCTGCACAAAGGTAGATGCTATAAGAGAAAGCCGTATCCACGCCTGGCAACCTGGCACGCATCACTTGTGAAAAAATAACAGTATAAATAAAAATCATTGTCAGGGGATTAATAATGGTCCAGACCGCCCCGAGTAAAGAATTACGATATTTAGACTGAAATTCTCTAATAACGCTTCCCAGAATAAAAGCCCGATACGCCCATAAGGGTTTAATCATTTGTAGAATCAAATCAATAACTCATCACATATATGTCAATGGATTTTGGCGATAAAAATCAACTAGTAATTCATAGCCCTATGAATCAAATGGTACCAAGTTAACGCGAGTTCTGGATAATCGAGCCATTAGATCCAACCTCTACCTTTAACCGTTCGTGCTGAGGAGGAGCACAGCGACGTCTCGAAGCATCTGCACCAAGACTATAACCTTGTGCGAATGCTTCGAGACGGCGTAAACGCCTCCTCAGCACGAACGGTTCTCTGGTAGGCGATAGAGCTTATGGCTCGATTATCCAGAACTCGCGTTAACTTAGTGCCATAACCCTCTGAATTATTATTGCAGGATTTTCGTAAAAATACTCATTTTTTTCAAAAAACTATTTCCACAGATGCGAACAAACTCACTCATTTTTAGGTCGGATATTTAAACCAAATCGGCATGACTTTATTAAGATAAAGCATAAATTTCCATAAGCCTACTTGAGACTCTACATTACCCGAAGGGTCAGTTTTAGTTTCAGGATAAGCGATACCAAAACCAAATAAACCTGGGCCAATGATGCCAACGTAAGGGTTATGCTGTGTGTCCTCATAATCACCAATTACAATGTTCTTCCGCTTCTGAAAGCCCACCGCATAAATCACTTGATCACATTCTGGTAAATAACGTGCAATATTAGGTTCGGAAGTATTATAACGCTCAAGATTTTCAGGCAAGACTCCATCAATATTCTCTCTCGCCCAAGCAGCAGTTTGGCCTTTCAATCCGGTATTATCAAAAAGTATCCAGCCATCCATATCTACAGCATAACGACAAGGCGAGCGATAAAAGTTAATTACTTTTTTAACGCCTAATTCCACCAGATAACGCACAATAATAATAGCCGAATGCGACGAGCCAAATACACCGTAGGTTTCATCAGGTTTCACGAGCGAGGCCAGTTTCTCTTTATCAATTCCATTATCAAAAGGAATTACATTAAGTCCTGGATAGTTCAATGAAGAAGGTAAAGCACCCGTAGCAAGAATTACATTACGTGCTTGATAACTCTCTTTATCAGAACATAAAGTCCACATGCGTTCTGATAAAAACATGGAGTGTACCGTCGTATTTATGGCGCTGACTTGCTGCATTAAATGCTCAGTTATCCACTGTAAAGGTTCAACTGCAAAACGAAGGGTGCAGGTTTCTTCTGCAAGCAGTCGATTTAATTCAAAATCAACTGGCGCATTTCTATAATTAAATGATTCCACCGCAAGCAAGAAATCAGTGAAATACTTCACTTTCGTATTACTGGAAACATTCCGCCAAAACAGCCCTAAATCACCTACTTTAAAATGCGGATCAATCCATAGAATCTGTTTAGGAGACACGCCACTATCTAATAATTTCCCAACAGCTGCAATACCTGCAGGACCCGCACCAACTACTGCCCATTGAAACGTTTCTTTATTCATAAATTACCAACCAATATCCTTTTTAATTGCAATTTTGTTGCGTGACACACTCACCATCCGAGTTACAGGATTGGACTGTTTGACATGAAGGGTCATAATACCCACTCTCAGGCACACCAACAACCACATTAGTAGACACATCGTCTCCTACGCCTTCATCATACCAAACATTATGATCATTATTATTCACAGCACCACCATACCATCCATTATTGTGATTGTAATCAGCGCCATTATTATGATACCCACCATTCGCCGGACCGCCATGGTAACCACCAGCACCACCGACTCCACCGGCACGAAAACCTCCGCCACCGCCACCACCATGTGCAAAAACAGCAGAGCTGAGTAATAAACAAAGAGAAGGAATTAAAACACGAGCGTGCATTTTCATGATCAGTCCTTTGAAATTCAGATACTACAGTATAGTACTAGAAAATAAATTCGACATAAAAGAGTTGCTAATTAAATAGAATTTATGTACATATATAGAACGACACAAAATTATGACGTTTTTATTTTTGGAGGTATTATGATTTATATAAAAATTCCTGAGGGTATGGAGTTTAAACAGCTGGCTCTAGATAATACTGAGACTAAACGCGATTATTTTGTAGACCCAGAAGGAAAAAAAGAACCTTTGGATATTCAAAAAGCAGTCAAATCAATATTGCAGCATGTAAATAAAGCAACTATAAAACAAACTACGCCAGAATCCCCACTGGAGATCTACTCTCGTGTACCACCAAATGATTTAGAAATGTATCTTAAATACCTGCCTAACCGCAATGGAAAAGAAGCAACAATGGAAACTCCTGAAGCTGTTCAGGGTGTATTTGCGCAAAAATATAACCCCGCAAATCAAACACGAAATGGCGAAATATGGTACAGATTTTATGCTTTCTCTACAGAACGCCAAAAACAAATACTCGAACAACGACACGAACAACGTTTAAACCGCCAACATATTGGTGACTGCCCTAAACCAACCTAATTACACTAAAACCTGAGTAGCTATCCAAAGCAGCTCAGGTTTACCCTCACTTCATTTCAACCGCAAAGACTGTTGCTCCACAATCAGTTATGCTACTATCTTGTTTGTTCCAAAATAGACTATTCGGAACAAAATCTTATAACAATTTTGGACGTACTACATGGCAGCTACAATAAAAACTCCTGACGAAATCGAAAAAATGCGTGTTGCTGGCAAATTGGCCGGAGAAGTTCTTGAAATGATAGGACCGTATGTACAAGAAGGTGTAAGCACTGAAGAATTAAATACTATTTGCCATGATTATATTGTTAATGTCCAAAAAGCCATTCCTGCACCTTTAAATTATAATGGTTTTCCAAAGTCGATTTGTACTTCAGTAAATCATGTGGTCTGCCACGGAATTCCAGGGAAAAAGACTTTAAAAAATGGGGACATTCTTAATATTGACGTAACTGTCATTAAAGATGAATACCATGGTGATACCAGTAAAATGTTTTATATTGGTGCGCCTACGGTTAAAGGGAAACACGTAACCCAAATCGCTCACGAATGTTTGTTTATCGGAATTGAGATGGTAAAACCAGGCGCTCTGCTAGGTGATATCGGTCATGCCATTCAACAACATGCTGAAAAAAATCGCTGCTCCGTGGTACGTGATTATTGCGGCCATGGAATTGGTCGTGTGTTCCATGAAGATCCTCAAGTATTGCATTACGGCGTTCCTGGAACAGGAATGAAACTGGAACCAGGCATGACGTTTACCATAGAACCTATGATAAATATTGGCAAACACCACACCCGCTTATTGCCCGATCATTGGACCGTTGTTACGAAAGACCACAGTCTTTCAGCCCAATGGGAGCATACTTTATTAGTTACTGACAGCGGTGTTGAAATTTTGACTCTGCGTAATGAAGAACGATAATCAGCTCATTAAAAATACAGTTAGACAGTTTAAAGAGAAGCTGCGTGAAGAGTTTGATCAAAAAACCAATATAAGCACTATTATTCGCAAATTAGTGGTCTTTATTGATGATCTGATAATTAATCTTTTTATCAAAAACAAGCTCGATCAAGGAGATGATTTTTGTCTCCTTGCTCTGGGAAGTTATGGACGACGCGAACTTCAACTCTATTCCGATATAGATTTACTCCTATTACACAACGATAAAATCTCCCCAGAACGATTACAACAAGCACAAACATTTATTCAGGATTGCTGGGATGTAGGTCTTGAAGTAAGTCATCAAATCACCACCGTTTCTTCCTGCGCTAATCTTGCCAGCCATGATGTAACCGTGATTTCCAGTATTATGGACATGTTTCTATTATGTGGCCGTGGCGCACTAATGGATGAATTACTCTATCAAACACATCCTTTACATATGTGGACAAGCCTGGATTACTTTGTAGCCAAACTTCAGGAACAAAAAAAACGCGACATCAAATACGGCGAGACGGCTTATAATCTGGAGCCTAATGTCAAATACGGCCAAGGTGGTCTGCGCGATCTGCAAATTTTACTGAGCATTGGTAAACGTCATTTTACTATCAAAAAATTAGCGGATGGCATCGGTTATGGGTTTATTACCGATAAAGAATATGAAAAGTTGATGCATTGTCAGCATTTTCTCTGGAGAGTTCGCTTTGCCCTACACAGTCTTGCAGAAAAAGCTGAAGAACGACTTTCTTTCGATTATCAGGTTAAATTAGCACACTTTTTTGGCTACAAGGACGCACCGCATTCTTTAGCCATCGAACAGTTTATGAAAGACTATTTTAAAGTAATTAAGAGTAATCGTGAACTGAACGAAATGCTGCTGCAATGGTTTGATGAAACCATCGCCCAATCACCCAAACAACAACTCCTGCGTCTGGATAATGAGTTTCAATTATCCAATCATTACATTGAAGTACGTACTACACGTGTGTTCAGTCAGCACCCTATCGCGTTATTAAAACTATTTCATTGGATAGCGCAACACCCGGATATTGAAGGAGTTAGAGCCAGTACTATCCGCCTAATCAGAGAATCACTCTATTTGATGAACAAACGATTTAAAATGTCGCTTGAAACAACGGAGTTATTTATGAGTATTCTGAAAACGGAACATGGGCCCTATAAAGCCCTGCAAAACATGAACCGCTATGGCGTTTTAGCCCATTATCTTGAGTGTTTTGCTATGGTCACCGGACAAATGCAATATGATTTATTTCATGTCTATACCGTAGATCAGCACACCCTCTTTGTTATTCGTAACATCACACGTTTTAAACAACAAGAATTCGCCCAACAATTTCCACTTTGCGTTCAGATTATGCCCGCATTAGATAAACCCGAAATTCTTTACTTAGCCGCTTTATTTCATGATATTGCTAAAGGCCGTGGTGGTGATCATTCTGATTTAGGTGCGATTGAGGCGCAATATTTTGCACAAAATCACCAACTGGACAAAGAAGACAGCGATTTGCTAACCTGGCTTGTGCGCAATCATTTATTGATGTCACAAACCGCGCAACGGCAGGATATTTATGATCCCAACACCATCAAGCACTTTTGCCAGTTATTACCTCAGCCGCATTATTTAGATTATTTATACTTGCTCACCGTAGCAGATATTTGTGGCACTAATCCTAATTTATGGAATGCCTGGAAAGACTCGCTACTCAAAGAATTATACCGCGCCGCAAAACACTTATTGCATAAAGCACAAGAGCTGATGGATGAGACGGCGTTAATCAGCGTACGTAAACAATATGCTTTAAATCTTTTGGTTGCGGAAGCAGTACCGCCTAAAGCAGTTGAGGAATTATGGACTCAATTCAAAGACAAATATTTTCTTCATGAATCCCCTGAGGTCATTGCCAGGCATACCAAAGCCATCCTCACCTGTAAGAAATTTCCTTTAGTACTGATTATGCCGCATCACAGCCAGGGTGGCACGGAAGTATTCATTTATATGCCTCATAAAGACTCCCGTTTTACTATTACGACCACGGTATTAAGCAATCATCATGTAACGATTCAAGAAGCCATGATTCTTACCTGTAACAATCAATTTGACTTGGATACTTATATTATTTTGGACGAACAGAATCAGGCCTTTTTAGATCCAGGCCGTTCTGCTGACATTCAACAGGCTTTATGCGCTCATTTAGCCAAAAAAAATCAACTTCCGGTGATTTCGCAAAAAAGAAGATCACAGGCTTTAGCTCATTTTAATGTGGCTACTCAGATTAGTTATAATGATGATCTGCTAAATAATCACACCCATTTATTTTTAGTAACTGGTGACAGACCTGGATTGTTAGCGACGGTCAGCAGAGTCTTATTGACCTTAAATATTCACCTTCATAATGCAAAGATTGTTACGGCAGGTGAACGGGCTGAAGATATGTTTTATATTACTAATAAGGACAATCAGGTATTAAGTAGTGAAGAGAAAGAGATATTACGACAAAGGTTAATTCAGGTGTTGATATAGATCCTGATAGGTCACTGTATAATAAAATCTCAAGTTAATTCCACAAAAATAGCGTCGCATGTTTTGGCCTCGCGTATCAATAAATATTCAGAAAGAGTTTCTAACAGCAAAGGGGGTTAAAGAAGGAGACCTAACGGTATTTAACCTCCTTTACCACCCGATATTCCCTCTGAAATTTTTTTCAAATCTTTTACACCAATCTATTACACCCGCTAAAAATTTCATTACCACGCTTACGTCTTCATTAAGATGTTAAGTCCATAGGAATAATTGAAAAAAATGGGAAAGCCAAGCCATTGAGCGCGGTAAAGCCCCCTCCTGCATAAACGATACTGCCATTGACCGCAAGGGAACTTACAGCAGCGCTGGCATTGGGGTTCCAGTTAAGATCTACCGTGCCATCAGATAAAATATGGGCAATGCGGTTGCGCGTTACTCCGCCTACATTAGTAAATGCACCGCCAATATACCAACCCCCAAGCCATCAGAAACTACAGCATTTACATCTCCATTCACCCTCGGGAAGGTCATATCAGGCAAGCCCGTAACAGTATTAATGGGAATGCCGCTGCCTGTATTGGGTCCCCCTCTTAAGCTTCAATAAAATACAACCCAAAATCTTGCTGGGAAATTCATATTCAATTGCATAAAATTACCACATATCGCAAGCGCTAATCGGATTATAATTGCTTTGACTGTAAACCAAAATGTAAAAATGGCCTAACTGCACTTAAAAATGAGACAATTATCAAGGAGAATCATTATGAATATCAAAATAATCTTATTAATTGTAGTTTTCTTATTAGTTCTAGACCGTGTTTTTTTATACTTAGAAAGAAAAGGTTGGTTATACTACCGAACAAAAAAGCACACTCCAGCACTGTAGCTTCTGCCCTAAAAGACATAAACGCCTTACTCAAAAGAACTCCCAATTGAGTAATATTGTGAGATTTGCAATCTATTAACTTCAAATCGAGATGAAGGGCTCATAATCCGTTGGTCCAAGGTTCAAGTCCTTGTGGGTCCACCAATTAAAACCAGTAAAATCAATAAGTTAAACTTGATACCCTCAACCCCTAGAAACCCGCTTCGGGATTTCTTCGGGATCTACATGCAAAATTCATAATGAAATTGCATTTTCACTCTCATTTACAACCCGTCTAGGTTTAAAATTTGTGTTAAGCACTGTTATTGGCATACGTCACGCAGTGTTGGGACCAAACCGCAGCACTATTGGCTTGCGGTTTAATCCCCTACAGTACGCACGATGCCAACTATTGGTTCTTGGACTCTATTGAATGAGCCTTTACAGGCTTGTCACTGTT
>JARLJQ010000025.1 GCA_031291115.1 Legionella sp. | reverse complement strand
TAGCGGCTTGGAACCACCTGATCCCATCTCGAACTCAGAAGTGAAACGAGCTTGCGCCAATGATAGTGTGAGGTCTCCTCATGTGAAAGTAGGTCATCGCCAGGGTTTTATTCCGAAAGCGGCTTTTTAGCCGCTTTTTTTGCTTCAAATTTAGAGTTATTTTAGTAAATATACTTTGAATGTATTTCTTCATTATTTTATAATGTCAACAAATAATGAGTTTAATGCATTATGATTCTCGATCATCTTTGCAAACAATTTCGAATCAACTTTCTATAGTACAAAAATATTGCTCATTAAACCATAAAGGAAATGGTTTAATGTCGTCGTGTTTATAGAGTTTTATATCATTATTACAGGCATTTTAATTCACTTTATCTGTATTTATTATATCTTTAGTGGATTATTTTTGCACTCTTAGTGCGTCATGGATTGATTTATACTGAGCTTTAGTTTAAGTTATCCTTATTTAGGATGGGTTGTAATTATTATGTTAGTCCAACAGGTTTTAGAGTTTATTGATAGGCTGCGTAATGAACATGTTCACATTGAATGTGATGTAGCATTTCGTAAATCCATTTCCGATTATTTTTCACAGAAAAGTTCTGGTAGTAATACTAAAAACTCTAAGGAGTTATCTGAAGAAGACTTTTCATTTTTAATAAACTGCTATGCGCTACGTTGGAATGAGGTTCATGCTAAATATAGGGATGCTGAATATACGCGTTCTAATCTCGGTTTTGATCAACAGTTAATAAATTTCGCTGTTGGTTTAGCTAGAGAACGGAGCATTGATTTTAGATCCGTATTAATGCCTACGGTAACTAATCTGGTTGATCCGAGTGATTTTTCTCAAATTAATGATTTTGGTCCGACTACCCTATCTGATTTTTATATTACCGATGATTTACTGTTGCAACGGAAATTGCCTTGGCTTCAATACATGACTAAGCATGACAATGTATTGTTTTCTTTCAGTAGCTTAGATGGTCGGAAAAAAGCGACCTCAATATATGAGTTAAAGAGTTTAAAGAATTGCAACGAACCAAGTTTTTGGACGAAGTTGAAAGAGGAAATTTTTCCTTTTTTAACACAATCCGGTAAGCTTTCTGAGGAAGTCGTAGTTCTGTTATCGGACTTGCTTCATAGCTATTTTTCTTTAAAACAAAGTCAAAAAAATATTCATTTGTTTAAAGAAGCGATTCAAAATTTTTTTCACAAGTTGTCGACTAGTTCCTTAGACGATATCAATTTTCTCTATGGACAGAAAATTAAATATCAGGGTATTGATGTCTATTTATTAGATTTATTAATTTCTCTTACCACGGTAGGCTCGTTTAATGTGCCGCTGGAGCAAGAGATGAATATTTTGTTGGGTATTGTACGTTCAGCAAAAAGTGCGGAATTATTAGCTTATGAAAAATTGCACAGCATTTTGGTATCCTTATTAGTAACTGATTTTAACTTATATCGTTTCACAGGTGCATATGTACTTTCCTGGGATACTTGCAGCCATATTCCTTCAGCTTTATCTCCGGTATTTACTAACCTTAAATCCATATGTTCAGTCACTCCCAATTATGAGAGTAAATATAACGAAATTCTTGAAACACGCGCAGCATCTCAAGATTCTGCAGCGACAAGTTCTATTACTCTTACTCCTAAAAGTTATGTGGCTAAATATAAGGAAATTCTTTCTATGCTTGTACTTCCTTCGAATCCTGCGGGGAGTTGGTGGGCCTGGCTTACGGTAAACGCGGAGTTATTTAATTGGATTTCTGAGATAACAATCTCAGAACAACCATCTAAAGTCGGGGGTTATTGGTTTGAACCCTCGGTGATAATGCATTCAATATTGCAGCTGCCTATTTCAATGCATAATGATAAACTTTTAGATGGCTTAATTAGGACTTACTCTCAAATGAGAATGAGTGACTTTATGCAGCAACTCAGATTAAATAAGTTATTCTCAGAATTTATGTCTGAATTAAGTGAATCCAGACGTAAAAATATACTGTCTTTAATCGAAACGTGTAATGTTGATAAAGCAAAAGAACATTTTTTTAATAACTGTACTACTTATTTAAATAGGCGTTTGCGCGAACTGGATGAGAATCTGGATGATGCGTCCCCAAGTTTTTTCGCTTCGAGTAGTATAGCCGTTAGTAATCCAGATAATATGCTTGCGCTGTTAACTTTGTATACAACTAAACTTGCAAAGCGACATGCGGAGGCTCAGTTCTCCCCCGGACTTTTGTATTTGCATGACTTAAAAGATATCATTTTAACCAAAAAAGAAATATGGGATGCTCACCGAGCTGTTGTTGGTACAGAGGATACTCTAGGTCCTCAAGGTGCACGTTAGTTAGATAATTCCAGGGGCTGTTGATATTTCTACTATTTGGATTCAAGCTAGCGAAAATGTCAACAGCCCCTAACTAACATGCACTTATTCTCTTAAGGCTCTTTAGCATACTGTGCGCACAGTTTAATAAAGTTTCCATATCTTTTCGTTGAAATTAAATGCTTGTTTAGCGCATCAATAATGGCGCAATGAGGTGTGTTAATATGGGTGCAATTTCTAAATTTACACAGCGTTAAATAAGGTTTGAATTCACTATAACCGCGAGCAATTGCAGTCGCATCAATATGCCATAAGCTGAACTCTCTGACTCCTGGAGAGTCAATTAAGGCACCACCACTAAGTAGGTGGTAATAGCGTGAGTTGCTGGTTGTATGTCGACCTAATTCAGAAACTTCAGATAACTCACCCGTAGAAATATTTTCTTCATGGGGCAATAGCGCGGAGATTATAGAAGATTTCCCGACACCAGATTGTCCTACAAATACACTAATTTGTTGATCTAAAACTTTTTTGAGTTGTTCTAAACTTTTAGAGGAATCTTTGCTTGTAAAAAGAATAGGGTAACCAAGTTGTTGATAATCGCTGATTAATTGCTCTTTTAATGCCGCACACGGTAAATCTTCTTTATTTAATAAGATAACCGCCTGTAATCGCAGTGTTTCAGCCATAACCAAATAACTATCAAGAAGTGGCCATGATATTTCTGGTTTAGGTGCAATGACAATAATCAGTTGCGTGATGTTTGCCGCAACGGGCTTTTGCAATCCGACACTGGTTGGCTTGGCTAACACACTACTTCTTGGATAAATGCTTACTACCACACCTTGAGACGTGCCTTCGCTTTGCCAAATGACCCGGTCACCAGCAACTAAAGTTTCCAAATTAGGTCTCATGGAGCAGCGCATGCGCGTGCCTTGATTGTCTTCGATTTCTGCATGCCTACTAAATCGTGTGATCACTAACCCATCAGAAAGATCGTCTTGATTTTCTTTATTTGCTTGATAGGTTTGCTGGATTTTTTCAATTCGAGCAGATTGTTGTTTATTAATACGTCTTTTACTCATGGTTATGATCTATACTATAATCGGTCTGAATTTCAGAGTTTCACTTAATTATACAGTATGAAGGTAAATTGCATTTAATGAAAGTCTACTTGGTTGGTGGTGCTGTTCGTGATCAATTACTGAAGCTTCCTGTGAAGGAGCGTGATTGGGTAGTTGTTGGGGCGAGCCCAGAACAATTAGTGCAACAAAAGTTTCGTCAGGTCGGGCGAGATTTCCCTGTTTTTTTGCATCCGAAAACTAATGAAGAGTATGCTTTGGCACGTACAGAAAGAAAATCAGCGCCGGGTTACTATGGTTTTTCCTGTGATTTTAGCGACTCAGTAACTTTGGAAGAAGACTTAGCACGTCGCGATTTGACTATTAATGCGATGGCGATGGATGACGAAGGGAATTTAATTGACCCTTACCATGGCCAGCAGGATTTAGAAAAAAAACTTTTGCGTCATGTATCACCTGCGTTCATAGAAGATCCAGTCCGCGTATTACGCGTAGCACGTTTTGCCGCACGCTTTTATCATTTAGGTTTTAAATTAGCGGATGAAACTCGCTCTTTAATGTATTCCATGGTGAAGAATGGTGAATTAGCGCATTTGGTACCAGAACGCGTCTGGCAGGAATGGCAACGCAGTCTGGAGGAAAAAAATCCAGAACAGTTTATTATTACTTTACGTTCTTGTGATGCCTTACGCGTGATCTTGCCTGAGTTGCATGCATTATTTGGCGTACCCAATCCTTATCGTTATCACCATGAAGTAGACAGTGGCGTGCATACCTTAATGGTATTGCAAGCAGCAGTCGCTTTAACGGCTGATCCCATTACCTGTTTTGCGGCTTTAGTGCATGACTTGGGCAAAGCAGTTTCTCCTATAGATAATTGGCCCAGCCATCATGGGCATGAAGAACGAGGGGTTTCTATTATTGAAGCACTTTGCTCGCGTTTGCGCATTCCTAATGAGTATCGAGCTTTGGCCGTGATGACATCAAGGTTTCATTTAAATATTCATCGTTTATCTGAATTACGCGCCAATACAATAGTACAAATTTTAGAACAAGCAGATGCATTTCGTCGTCCGCAGCTTTTTTATAATATGTTGATTGCCTGTCAGGCTGATGCAGAGGGCTGTGGCCGTGCAGTGACCTACGGTCAAAGCAAATTGTGGCCGTACATTTTAATTGAGTGTGGCAAAATAAACGTACAAACTCTAATTGTACAAGGTTATAAAGGTGAAGCCATTAAGCATGCGTTGCACGATCATCGGGTAGCCTGTGTTGAATTGATATTAAACTCATGGAAAACAAATGAAAAATAATCATAATTTAATTTGGATCGATTTAGAAATGACAGGACTTGATCCTATTGAAAATCGAATTATTGAAATTGCGACTGTAGTGACAGATCCGCATTTAAACATTCTTGGCGAAGGTCCTGTGTTTGCAGTAAGTCAGCCTAAAGCTATGCTGGATGGTATGGACTCATGGAATACCAGACAACACGGTCAATCAGGCTTGGTACAGCGCGTTTTAGACAGTGCAGTTGATGAGGCGCAAGCGGAACAGAAGACGATTGATTTTTTAAAGCAATTTGTCGATAAAGGCAAATCACCAATGTGTGGCAACAGTGTTTGCCAGGATCGTCGTTTTTTATATAATTACATGCCCGAATTGGCGGCTTTTTTCCATTATCGAAATTTGGATGTGAGCACTTTAAAAGAGATGGCTATTCGCTGGCGACCTGAGCTGCTGAAAGGGATTGTGAAAGAATCAAAACATTTGGCTTTAGATGACATTAAAGACTCAATTGCTGAATTGGTTTATTATCGTCAACATTTTATAAATATGTCGGAAGTTGCAAAATGATAGAAAGAGAACAATTAGAATTACCCCATGGTGCAGATAAATTATTACTGCATTCATGTTGCGCACCCTGTTCTGGTGAGGTCATGGAAGCTCTGATAAGCTCCGAAATAAATTTTTCCATCTTTTTTTATAATCCCAATATTCACCCTGTTCAAGAATACGAAATTCGTAAGCAAGAAAACGTCGCTTTTGCGCAAAAACACAATATTCCGTTTATTGACGCAGATTATGACAAAGACAATTGGTTTGAGCGTGCTAAAGGCCTGGAATGGGAGCCCGAGCGCGGTAAACGCTGCACCATGTGTTTTGACATGCGTTTTGAACGTACGGCCTTGTATGCCCATGAACATGGCTTTCCGGTGATTTGCAGTTCCTTAGGTATTTCACGTTGGAAAGACATGGAGCAAATTAATGGCAGTGGCATTCGAGCCGCCAGTCATTATCCTGATATTGAGTATTGGACTTACAACTGGCGCAAAAATGGCGGTTCAGCACGTATGTATGAAATAGCCAAGCGCGAAGAGTTTTACAAACAAGAATATTGTGGCTGTGTTTATTCTTTACGTGATACGAATGCCTGGCGTCGGGAAAAAGAACGTAATCGTATTAAAATCGGAATTAATTATTATTCTGAAGGTCAGCAAAATGAAGAGGTATTATGAGTAAGCATTCTCATGAAGGCGGCCATGAACATCATGGCCATAGCCACAGTCATACGGTGACCACGTACGACAAGGCTTTTCTAATTGCGATTACCGCCAATGGCCTTTTTGTAGTGCTGCAGATTGTTTTTGCTTATTTATCCAATTCAACCAGTTTATTAGCGGATGCTTTTCATAATTTAGGTGATGTATTGGGTCTGGTTTTAGCTTGGACAGCGACAAGCTTAATGAAACGTGCACCTACGGTGAAAGCAACTTATGGTTTGAAAAAGACCAGTATTTTGTCGGCTATGGCTAATGGTCTTTTATTAGTGTTTACCTGTGGGATCATTGCTACTGAGGCAATGTATAAATTCTTTTCTCCTGCCGAGGTAAATGCGGTATCAGTGATGATTATTGCAAGTATTGGTATTGTAGTTAACTTTACTACGGCACTGTTGTTTGCACGCGGTTCTAATGACTTGAATATTCGTGGCGCCTATTTGCATTTATTTTATGATGCGTTGATTTCTGTGGGTGTGGTTATTTCTGCTGCTTTATTGTATTGGACTGGTTGGCTTTGGCTTGATCCATTGGTTGGTTTGCTGATTGCAGGCATTATTCTTAAGGGAACCTGGTCTTTATTTATTGATAGCTTCAGATTAATAATTGATGGTGTTCCTGGGAATATTTCCTGGACTGTAGTGAGTGAATTTTTTCTTGCTAAGCCTGGCGTGCAAGGGTTTCATGATTTACATATTTGGGCTTTAAGTACGCAGGAAAATGCATTATCAATTCATTTATTTATGCCCGAGGACGTGCTCTCGGATCAATTAAGAGCGCAATGGGTTGAGGAGTTAAGGCATGACTTTCATATTCAGCATGTGACCATTCAGGTTGAGACCACAACAACGGCCTGTAACGATGCGTGCCATAGTCCTGTTTTTATATAGAGGTAGTACGAAACGAAAGGTTGTTAAAAAATAACTTAAGAAAGGAGTCTTAATCGTGAGCTATATATCAGTCGGCAAAGAAAATAGCAGTACTATAGATCTTTACTATAAAGAATGGGGAACAGGACAGCCCATCGTATTTAGCCATGGTTGGCCATTGAGTGCGGATGCTTGGGATGATCAAATGTTATTCCTCAGTACTCAGGGTTTTCGTTGTATTGCGCATGATCGTCGTGGCCATGGTCGTTCGTCTCAGCCTTCAAACGGTAATGACATGGATACTTATGCCGATGATCTTGCGGCTCTTGTCAAAGCACTTAATTTAAAAGATGTGATTCATGTAGGGCACTCAACCGGTGGTGGCGAAGTAGCTCGCTATATTGGTCGTCATGGTGCCAAGAATGTTGCGAAGGCGGTGTTAATTAGCTCCGTTCCTCCTCTGATGTTGAAAACAAAGAATAACCCAGATGGTTTGCCACTAGAAATTTTTGATGAGTTACGTGCTAAAGCATTAGCAGATCGCTCACAATTGAGTAAAGACATCGCGTTTCCATTTTATGGTGCTAACCGAACCGAGTCTAAAGTATCTGAGGGATTACGTGATTTGTTTTGGTTACAAGCGATGCGTTGTGGTTTTAAAGGGTTTTATGAATGCATTAAGCAATTCTCAGAAACAGATTTTACTGAAGATCTAAAGAAAATGGATATGCCTACTTTATTTATTCACGGTGATGATGATCAGATTGTTCCCTACAAAGATGCTTCTGTACTGGCAGTAAAGCTAGTAAAGAATGGGCAACTTAAAATGTATCCAGGTGCACCACATGGTCTTCCATCCACTCATAAAGAACAGCTCAATGCAGATTTGCTGGCGTTTTGTAAAGAGTAAAAATCCTATCATCCAGAACATAGTCGTAGCAAGCGTAGGCTGGGCTGTAAAGCCCAGAATTTTGTTTATCAATTCACCGTATTCGTGTTTATAACTAAATTTTTGATGCTATTCAATAAGTTGATTTCTGGGCTTTACAGCCCAGCCTACATTAGAGTTAGGTCTGTGTTATTGCGTTAAATTTTAATCTATTCTTAATTACTTATGGTTTTGGTATCGGAAAGGAGGGCTTTACCCAAATTCCTAATTAATGTACAATAATGATCACTACGTATAAATTGGGATCAATATGCCGCGCCTTGATATTAAAAACTTAGAAAAACATTATACTAAACGCTTTATAGATGCTATTACCAAAGATGCCCTTTCAAGCAAACATGGATCAGAAACTAATACTCAAATACTATGGCCCGCCCGCACTTTGCTTGCAGAACGAGAACGTTGTCCTCAGCTTAGCTTAGAGCAAATTATAAGAGGGATGTTAAACTTTACACTGGCTTTAGAAGACGCCAAATACCAAGTTGTAACGGTTCAAAGAGCTGGCGAAGATTATCCAAATTATCGCAAGGCCACATATAAGTGGTGGGATGCGTATAATCGTCCACAACAAAATGATTCTGTAAGACAGGGTGAACTGTTCGTGCGAAGAGCAATTCCAGCCATTGAAAGTGCGTCACATGGTGATCTATATACAATGACGGCTTGCGCGTCAAACACACTAGCATTATATTTTGAATATGCTCAAAAATTAAATAAAAATTTTCAAATTCCATCGCCACTTTCAGGTCATCCCGGTTACGATGATTTTGAATTTAAAGTCGTTACCCAAAAAGTTGGTAGAAATCATCTCGATGAAAAAACTAGGTTAAATCAAAGCTTAAACAATTTGCGGGCAAAAATTGATGAGTTAGAAAATGATCCAAAGATAAGCCCCCATAGCATTGAAAAGGCCACAACGTTACACCAAGAATTACAGAACGCAGCTAATGTTTATCTTGATGAACAAGAAAAACTAAAACAAAGGCCTTATTCTTCTTCTTCAAGCCATGATCCTAGAAGAGTCTTTGTTGCTGCTTGTACGGCCTTAATTAATGAAGCCAAACCAACTCTTGAAAAGGAGTTAGGTTGGGGAAGTTATCTTACGAATTTACTCAAAGTATTGGCAAATACGGTCATAGCCGGCGTGAATAAAGTCTTTAATTCCAGCTTTTTATTCTTTACCCTTGAAAAGGCTTTGCTGGTCTCAGAAGTGGAAGACTTTGAAGATGACGTTGAACTGGGAAGCCAAGGACAAAATCTGTAAGTGGGGCTTATTTCCTTTGAGGGCTCAACCTAACTTGAAGCAAGCATAGGCTGGGCTGTAAAGCCCAGCATTTTGTTTATCTACTCACCCACCGTATTCGTGTTTATAACTAAATTTTTGATGCTATCAATAAGTTGATTTCTGGGCTTTACAGCCCAGCCTACATTTTGGATGACGAAATTTTAGATATTTTGAGTTACCAGCTCTAAACCTTGCTTGTAACTTTTGCAAGAAAGCGCTGAATCGCCCAGTTTTTCATATAAACTACCCAAAGTCAGGTATGCAAATGGTGTAGGCTCTATTTCGTTTGACTGTTCCAAATAATGTTTCGCTTTACCCCATAACTGCTGGTTAATGCACAGTTGGCCTAATGATAAATACAGTGTGGCCGAATGAGGGTTTTTCTTGAGTAAGGTTTCCGCAAAATCTAATTGACTTTCACTGCCCGGTAATGAGCTGTACAGCGTAATTAATTGTGGGTCGAACTGTTTTTTCAAGCAACGACGTAATAGCTCTCTTGCTGTATCTACCTCATTATTTTTTAATAAGAAACGAGCGTATTCTGCAATAATATCCGCATCGGTTGCCAATGTTTTTGGCAGCGATTTAAATAGAGTCTTTACTGCTTCTGACTGATTTTGTTTTGCCAGCTCAGTCAGTGCTTGTAAATAAGCATGATGCTGCAATGAATCAAACTCTTGCTGATCAAGTACCTGATATTTTTTCAAATCAGGTAAGAGCGCTATAAGCTGCGGCCAATCTTTTACTTCCTGATACAGTTGCGTTAATAATTTTAAAACGTAGGGATGACGCGGTGCTATATCTTGTAAATGTCGCAGTGTCGCTAAAGCTTGTTCCCATTGGTGATTTGCCAGCTGCAGCTGTGCTTGGGTTAATTCAACGGCAATTTTTGCTTCAGGCATGGATTGTTGCGCTTCACGCAAGAAGTCATCGCGTAATTGGCTGTCGCCCATTTTTTGTGCGGCGCGTGCGGCGGTTAAATAGTTAAGTAAGGGAGTATCGGTATTCGGTAAAGCCTGCACTAAATGATTCTTGGCTTTTTTCCAGTACCCTTCACTGTATTCTATTAATCCCTTTCTGGTAATCGCTTGAGCTTTTTGTGCCAAGCGTCGCGCGCGCCATTCAGAAAATGCACTTGGAGCGTGTAAAATTTTATGGCAGATTTGGAGAAATACATAAAGAACTGCAAATAAAATGATTAAACCAAAGACTAGTACCCACAGAGTGGTTTCAATAGTCCAATGATTCATGGCAATTAATACATAGCCTGGGTCTTTATTCAGTTGTACACCCAGAACTATCGCACCCAGCAAGACTATAAACGCAAGAAGAAGACGTATCATTGTGAGGTTCCTCCTTGTTGATTCGCATCTGGTGGAACTGCTGTAGGCTCTTTACTGATAATTAATTGGTTCAATAAAGGCAATGCCAAGCCAACTTCTGGTCTTTTCTGGATGAGTTGAATCTGCTGTAATTCAGTAAGTGTTTTGATGAGAGCTGCTGTATTGGATGCACTTTCATTAAAATTCTTTTTCAGCAGAGTAATGGCTTGATTCAGTACCAGTTTGTAGACTTCGGGATTGCTGTTAAGCACCGCCCATTGTGCTTCTTGCAGGTTCAGACGGATATTTTCCTTGAGCAGTGCTTCAAACATCGGTGAAACGAGTGGCTGGATGTGTTCATCCTGATGACGAACGACAACCAGTTTGCTTAATACATTCATACTGTCTTGCAAACGCAGACGCCAGATTGATGGCGTTTCCTTTTTTTCTGCAGGAGTTTCTGCAATTAGGGGTTTATTATTGCTAAACGCGGAGGAAACACTCAGAGCATTCAAGCTATTTTGTGCCGCATCCAATTGGCTGAGTATGCCCGCCATATCAATCACTGGCACGGCTTGTAACTGTGCTATATCTTTAGCTACAGCTTGTCTGATGTCTAAAATTTGTGGATCATTTAATTGAGTTAATAATTGATCGGCCTGCTGCAGCAGGGCGATGGATGATTTAAAGCTTTTACTCCAATGCGTATTAATTTGTGCTAACTCAAGGTAGTAACGCGCTTTAAGCAGCAGCCAATTTTGATTTTGGTAGAATCGTTGGCTCATTGCTGTTTGTAATTGTTTATTGAGATCTTCAAATTTGTTTTGTAAGGCAGCACTGGCTTCGGCCACGTGATTGGCTTTTTCACCAATTTGCTCTTGAGCCTTGGCTTGTTTTTCTGTCAGTTGCGCGATTTGTGCGGAGAACTGATTATTTTTATCAGCTAACTGGCTTTGTAATTGCTGATTAGACCATAAGGTATAGCCCGCTGCTACCGATGCTCCAAGCGCTATGAGCATGGCTCCGGTCGCCATGAATGATTTGTTTTTTTGGGGAGCCGCAATAAGTTGCTCCTGAACGGGCTCTTGCTTTAGTTCTGGTTTTTGTTCTTGTTTTTCATTGCTACTGGCCATAAATTAATCCTTGGTTACATAGTCAAACAACGCATCCATCATCCCATCCGGATGGCTAAGAATAATATTTTTCATCCCCAGTGATGAGGCAATTTGTGCCAAACGCTCACTGATAACCAGGCATGTTTTACTGCGCAGCCAGTTATGGGAATCTTGCTCAAAGAGCTTAAAAAGGTTGTGCATGGAGTGCTCGCTAGTTAACAGTATAATATCCACTAGATCATCGCGCCATATTGATTTAACAAATTGCCGGTTTATTTTGGGCAGAGCACGCTGGTACACATTGAGAGCAATAAGATTCGCGCCGCGCTCTAAAAGACAGTCTTCGATAAGTGGCCTTCCACCCGTACCTTTAAATAAAAGGATGCGCTGATTTTGTGGATGTTGCAAGCTTGGTAGAGATAATAAATGTTCGCTGTCAGAGACATCAGGAATCGCACTAGTCTGTATATTAAATTGCTGCAGTGCCGCAGCACTGCCTTGACCAATGGCAATCGTTTGAATTGCAGCTGGCCAGGGTTGTTTTAATTGTTTAAAACAATAATTCACGGCATTCGCACTGACGAAAATAGCTTGCTGTACCTGACTTAATTCAGGAAGCGCATGAAGCCAGTCAGTATGTTCCTGAATCTCCAATGTTGGCAGTTCAATTGCCACACCCGACGCCTTGCGAATCTGCTGGCTTAAACCGTGAGCCTGTTCTTGGGGACGTGTATTTAAAACACGTAAACCATGGAGTGAGCGGTTCATTTTGGTACAGACGCAAGTAAACTTGCCGCACCTTGACTTAATAAGTCTTGGGCGCAGCGATCCGCTAAAACAGAGGCCTCATTGATACCTCCAGTTTGATTATTATGAATCAATTGAGAGCCATCATGATTTAGGATTTTAGCTTGTAAAAATAATTGGCCATCCGGGGTTGGTGCACAAAAAACGGCTAAGGGAACATGACAGTTGCCGCCTAATAAGGCATTAACCTTTCGCTCAGCATGCACACACACAGCAGAGATGGGTTCATTTAATCCGTCAATAAGCTTCTGAATTGCCACATCATCGGTTCTGCATTCAATGGCTAGCGCACCTTGTCCACAAGCAGGAAGCATAATCTGCTCGGACAGTTGTTCGGTAATGGCTTGATTAAACCCCATGCGTTCAAGGCCTGCTGCTGCAAGAATTATGGCCTGATATTCGCCTGACTCCAACTTGGCAAGACGGGTGTTAATGTTGCCGCGCAAAGGCTTAATACATAAGTCGGGTCGATAAGCTAATAATTGGGATTGACGTCTTAGACTGCCTGTACCAACCACGGAATTTTGTGGTAAGGACTGTAGACTCGAATATTGAGTACTGACTAAGGCATCAAAAGGATTATCTCTTTTGCAAATAGCGGCAAGTTTTAATCCTTCAGGAAATTCTGCGGGCATGTCTTTGGTCGAGTGGACTGCAAAATCAGCTCTTTTATCCAGCAAGGCCTCTTCCAGTTCTTTAACAAACAATCCTTTGCCGCCAATTTCCAAGAGTTTATCTTTAAGGAAACGGTCACCAGAAGTGGTCATTGGTACTAATTCAATCTGGAGCTCTGGCCATTGTTTTAGAAGTTCATCGCGAATATGATTGGCTTGCCATAAGGCAAGAGGGCTTTGGCGTGTAGCGATACGAATGGTTCTTGCGTTCATAGACTGGAGGTAATTATTTAGCGATGCGCTATCATATCATTTAATTTTGGAACTTGCTTGCCGTACCGTACGGCAAGCAGAGTAGGGAGAGATTAATTCTTTTCTGCAGCGCGTAAGGTCAGGGCGATAAAGATATAAGTCCAACCACTGACTATCATATCAATCGCAATAAACATCCCAATAACCCATAAGCCACTAGTAGGCCATTGCATCAGTATTAAGACACCAAGGATAATGGCACTTACCCCCGCGAATAAAAGCCAGCCCCAGCCTTTTACGTCTCTTAATTTCATCACCATAATCATGCGGGTTACGCCAATAATAATTAAAACCCAGGCAAGCCAGGCAGTAATAATTGTTGAGGCTAAAAATGGATCGTATAAGGTAATACCGGCACCAACCAGGTATAAAATAGCAATGAGGATTTGCCAGATTGCCCCTTTCCAGCGTTTAAATCTAAAGGCATCAATAAAATGAGATACGCCAGATACAATTAATAAGGCAGCAAAAAAATACATACTAACCAGTGTGAGTCCAATGTCCATACCCAGACCGATACAGCCCATAACCAGCAGGAGAGTACCAAGTCCTAAGAGCCAACCCCAGTGATGTTGCAGTGAATCTGGAAGTGGATTAATCATTCTGTCAGTCTTTGTCATATCAGTTCCTTTTGGTTTTTTCCCTAAAGTATTCAAACTGTGGTGAACAGATTCAGTTTCTATTAATATAGACTAACTTTTAATAATTTGGGTAAAAAGAGGACTTTTTAGAGCGTTCAGCCTTTAAAACTACTGTAAATGGCATGTGGCTTGTTCTTATAATATGCCCAATAACGATCTCCGTAAGACCAGTGCCAATATTCGTTAGCGTAATTGACAAAGCCTACCGCTTCTAAAGCATTGCCCATGATTCGGCGATTTTGTTGGGCTTTTTCAGAAATGATCTGAGAGGCTGTTAATGACAGTGAACCATCCAAATCATCCATCCAGAGTTCAGGATGAATTCCCATTTCAACAGCTTGCCCCTGATTGTTTATTAAATATACATCAATTGCGGCTCCAGTTGAATGGGGTGGTATATTGTTTGAACCGTCTTGATTGATTACAGGGGAGACCATGCGAATTGTTTCAATAAATAATTGCTCAGCAGACCAGCCGGGATGTTGGTTTTTGATTTTTGCATAGCGTGTATCAAATAGCATTTTTTGTAGATCCATGCTTCTGTAGCTTTCATAAAGACAAAAACGTAAACCATGAGGTAATAAGGATTGGGCTCTTTTTAGCTTTTCATGAACACCAAGACGCATTTTCGTGTAATCGTTATTATCGGGTATTTCCGGAGATGGGCCATAAACAATCTCAGTATGATCTTTTAAATCGATCATTGGTTCGTGGTTTTCGATAATAGGAACAGAGTTTATTTGGGCGCTTGCTATTAAGAGGATATGATGTTGTTCAGTGTAACCGGACATGAAAGATTCTCATAAATTCGATTACTGATTATAATCAGCAACCGATGATATATCAACGAATTGATGAACCGGTTTCACGCTGAGACTGGATTAAATTGCAGATAATGATTATCTTGCTGGAAAAAATACTTACTAATCGGTATTATTTTTAAATTATTGTAACGAGGTATGTGGGCATGAAGTTGTATTGTGTAGTATTGTTGTCTTTTTTTTCATTTGCGCTGCACGCAAATCAGGACACGGAGCGTCAAGAAATTCAATTAAGGATTCAGCCCATTGGTAAAGTTTCTGTGCAAAATCAAGCAGATACTAAGAGCATCTCGGACAAGCCTGTAGTAAAACCAGGCCAAGGTATTTATGAGCAATATTGTACTGTTTGTCATAAAGACGGATTGGCGGGTGCGCCTAAATTTCGTAATGAACAAGATTGGAAGCCGCGGTTGGCAGATAGAACAATAGCTGATTTGGTTGCTTCCTCAATAAAAGGTTTAAATGCTATGCCTACAAAAGGAACTTGTATTAAATGCACTGAAGACGATCTGAAGGCTGCCATATCTTATATGTTGCCCCAATCATGAGAAAAATAATTTATAGACGAATCCAGACTTTTAGTGCTCTTTTGACCGTGGCGGTATTATTTGCCTCACTTTATTTCCAATACGTTGTCGGTTTAGCGCCTTGTCCTTTGTGTTTGATGCAGCGTATTTGCGTTTTTATCTTATTGGGGGTGATGAGTTTGAGTTTTCGCACTCAGAAAAAAGCGCATTATATTAGTTTGCTGCAAGTAGTGTTTGCTTGCGCCGGTCTGTTTTTTGCTTTACGGCAATTATGGTTGCAATCTTTACCTGCGGAGAATGTGCCTGCATGTATGCCTGGATTGGATATTTTAATGCGCTATTTTCCCTGGCAAACAGTGGCCCGGACTCTGCTTTGGGGTACAGGTGATTGTGCTGAGGTAACCTGGAGTTTTTGGGGTATTACCATGGCAGGTTGGTCCGCCCTTTATTTTGCGTTTATAGCACTGATGGGTTGTTTTTTGTTTTGGCGCACGCGAACTTCACAATTTAAGAACAGTGATTATTGAGTGCTTCTTTATTAGATCCCTGTCGTCCAGAGCGTAAGCGAAGGATCTCCAGATGGTGGCTCGGTGCCATTTGAGGGGAGGTCCTTCGGCTGCGCTCAGGATGACGGTATAATTAGTATAATTAAATTGTAGTGGTAGTATTTAATTTACTGTTTGGGCTTATGGTAGTTCCAGCATCATGTGATTTTTTTATCTTTAGTTGATGCGCACGCTTACTTTTTGAAAAGCGATTCATCCGGCTTTTAAATGCAACGATACGAGCAGCTGATTCGGGCGATTGCTCCGTAGTCAGGTCGTTTAATAACGCCAATAACAGTTCGCGTGGCTGATGACAGACTATCAACATATCACAACCTGCATGGAGTGCTTCTTCTACTCGGGTTTTTAAGTCGCCAATGTCCGCACCAGTCATGCTCAAGCAATCGCTTAAGACCAAGCCTTTAAACTGTAATTGCTTTCTTAATATTTCTTGTAACCAAATGGATGAAAACCCGGCCGGCTTATTGGCATCAACCGCCGTATAAGTTACATGCGCTGGCATAAGTGCGTTTAATAAATTGTTTTCTATGAGTGTAATAAAGGGTTTTAAATCTTTAGCTTTAAGCTCATCCATTGATGCATGGGAAACAGGCATAGCAATATGTGAATCAGAAGTCACCGAACCGTGTCCTGGGAAATGCTTACCAACAGCAGGCATTCCAGCCGCGTTCATGCCTTCAATAAACGCACCGGCTAGCAGTGCGATGGCGTCTGGGGCGTGATGAAAGGCGCGGTCTAACCGGGCAATCACAAGGTTCATGTCATGGATATCGAGCACTGGTGCGATGCTTAAATCAATTCCATGAGCTAATAAGTCATTGGCCATTAGTTCACCGTACTTTCTTGCCAGGCGAATCCCCGTTTCTGGATCTAAATCATAAGTGTCGCCATAGACACGAGCCGCTGGTAGAGCGCGAAAGCCTTGTCTTTGAAAACGTTGTACCACACCGCCTTCATGATCAATGGCGATAAAAATCTCGGGATTGATTGTACGGATGGAGTTGATTAGCTGCTCTAACTGCAGCACATTGGTAAAATTGCGAGTAAAAAGAATGATTGAGCCAACAAGAGGATGCTGTACTATTTTGCGCTCCATTTCAGAAAGTTCCGTACCTTCAAGATCTACCATGAATAAATTTGCGCCAGGTTTTAACATCAGTGTTATCCTCAATCAATATAGCGTATTATTTTATCATAGATTGATTTACGATTCATATTCCTAACACTGGTAATCTGAGGTTGAGTTAGCTATCATCGCACTTTTTTGAACTATATTATAATTGATGAAAACCTTTTCCTGCGAAGTGCTGTATAGGCACTCGGCTACTAAAGCGCGTGTAACGCGCGTCACTACGGCTCATGGCGAATTTATTACTCCGGTATTTATGCCGGTAGGTACGCGTGCGGGTGTGAATAATATGACGCCTGATGAGTTGCATGCAGCACACAGTCAAATCATTTTGGGTGGTAATACATACCATATGCTATGTGCGCCTGGGATGGAAGTGATTGAGAAAGCTGGTGGCATGCATCCGTTTATGGGATGGCATGGCCCTATGCTTACGGACAGTGGCGGTTTTCAGGTTTTTAGTTTGTCCAAAAATAAAGAAATTTGTACTATCGATGAAGAGGGGGCGCATTTTAAATTACCGGGTAGTCAGGGTTTAATTCATATGACTCCGGAAATGTCCCTGGAAACGCAGAAGATTATTGGTGCGGATATTATTATGGCCTTTGATCAATGCACACCAGATAGTTGCACTAAAGAAGAGGTCGGTCAGATTATGACGCGTACGCATCGCTGGCTCAAACAGTCGATGCGCTATCATCAAGAACACCCAACATCACGTTACGGATACCAGCAGGCTTTGTTTGGCATTATTCAGGGCGGAATTTTTAAAGATTTACGCCGTGAGAGTGCTGATTTTGTATCCTCAATGAATACCGACGGTATTGCTATTGGTGGTGAAACAATCGGTTTTGATATGCACACGACCGTTGAGGTGATTCGCTGGGTTCTGGATTACTTACCGGAAAATAAGCCGCGTTATACTATGGGTGTCGGCATGTCACCGCAAGATCTTTTGGACGTTGTTGCTGAAGGAATAGATATGTTCGATTGCGTGGCACCTACGCGTAATGCACGACATGGAGCTTTGTATTGTGGTGAAGTGGTTCAAGAGGGGAATTGGTTACGTTTTGCCAGTGACTATGAGAATGAGCGCATTCAAATTAAAAAAGCATGTTTTGCTGATGATTTGTCACCGATTATGGCTACTTGTACCTGTTATACTTGCCGCAATTACTCACGAGCTTACTTACATCAGTTGTTTAAACAAAAAGCAAATCAATTTACCGCTTTGGCCAGTATTCATAATATCCATGTAATGCATGATGTTTGTGATAAAATGCGCGAGTTGGTAATTAATTCACAGGAGATATAATGGTTGTTATTAGCACATCTAAAGGTGATATTCATATCCAGTTAGATACAGAAAATACTCCCGTCACAGCAGAAAACTTTTTGAGTTATGTACGCAGTGGTTTTTACAATAACACAATTTTCCACCGTGTTATTGCTGGTTTTATGATTCAAGGTGGTGGCCTTGATGCCGATATGGAGCAAAAACCAACTCAAGCAGCAATTAAAAACGAAGCTAAAACCGGTAAACTGAATACAAGAGGTTCTATCGCAATGGCAAGAACGATGGATCCCCATTCTGCCACAGCTCAATTTTTTATTAATGTTGCTGATAATGGCTTTTTAAACTTCAGTGCTGAAAACACTCAAGGTTATGGCTATTGCGTTTTTGGTGAAGTAGTTGAAGGTATGGATGTAGTTGATGCGATTGCTAAGGTTAAAACAGGGCAAAGCAAAGGACACGCTGATGTACCCGCTGAAGAAGTAAGTATTCTTGACGTTAAAGAAATTTAATTTCAGTCCCGCATAGTGGGCGTATTCAATATGCCCACAGTGTTTCTTGTGATCCTAGGGTTTGTTGACATTTCGCTAGCTTATTTCGGCCAAGCAAGATAGTAGAACTGTCAACAGCCCTAGTCTCACTTACGCTTTTCTGAATAATCAAACACCGGTATTTCAAGGTGAAAGAAAATAGCTAATAAGCGTGCCACAAAAATACTGATTAAAGTAATCAGTACGCTGATAGTTTCAGAAACCTGAAAATAATTTAAGACAATAAACAGTACAGCACCTGCAAGTGCTATGACGGCATAGAGCTCTTTTCTTAACACCAGGGGAATGTCATTACATAAAATATCACGCAACATGCCACCACAGATTCCGGTTATCATGCCGCTGATGACGGCGATACTTGGAGAAAGTCCGTGATGCAGCGCTTTTTGTGTGCCAATAATTACGAAGGTCGATAAACCAAGCGCATCAAGGATCAAGAATATTTTCATTATTCTGGTGAGTGAATGAGCGATAAATATAGTTAGAAAAGCACTTAACGCAGTATATAATAGGTACTCAGGATGAATAACCCAAGTTAAGGGATAGGTATTAAACAGGGTATCTCTTACCGTGCCGCCGCCAAGGGCTGCGATACAGGCAATAAGCATGACGCCAAAAAAATCCATTTTTTTGCGACCAGCGGCCAAAGCACCAGTCATGGCTTCTACACAAATACCCATGATGAAAAGATAATGGAGTAACATATGACTCACTGCTTTTAAAAAAGACAATGATAGCATTATTCCGCCTAATGGCGAATACAATTTAATAGATTAAATAAATGTTTATTTGGAGAACTTAATGAATATGGATATTCAACAGAAGTCACCGATTTTTATAAATGAAACGGATAAAAGCATGCGCAAACATATTCTTGGTCTGGATCAGAAGTTAAAAAGTTTACGTACAGAAATGCACGCGAAACTTTATGGTAGTGTTGATAGGAGCAATCAAGGGCGACTCTTACTTGTTATTGAGGAAGTTAATTTGGCCATTAATGCGTTGGCCAGTGTAGTGGATTTAATTGTTGGTGATGCTGAAAGGGATAATACTGAATTATTTTACGGCCTGGAAATGGAGCATTTGAGCCATCTGATGCTTGGATATGTCGAAAAAATAACGCGGATTAAAGAAGAGCTTTAGGTCGGTAATCTCCCTCTCCAGCTCTTACTGTAGGCATATCATCTCCGAGATACTGTCATCCTTCGCTACGCTCTGGATGACGCAATTCACTCAATTTTTATACATTGACCGATTTACTGTATTGAATAGAAAAAATTGGCGATTCATCTTCTAAAGATGCTGATGAATAGTTGTTTCTTCCTATCCGGTAGTTCCTAATTAATATCTGAGTATTTACTAAAACTATGAATGCCAAAACCATAATAATGATGCTGGGTGAGCTGGGCATATTCGTTTTTCGAGCTAAATAATCCGATAATAAAGGCGGCACACCGGCCGCAAGGCTTGCTGCGATGGAATAGACAATAGATAAAGCCGTACAGCGAATTTGCAATGGGAATAATTCAGTAAGTAATACCGAGACAACACTATAATAACAAGCACAAGGAATAGAGATGAGTAATTGCATTAAAGTATAATAGCCCGCACTTCCATAATTCATCCCTTGCATAAATGGATAAGACAAAACAAGCAAGCCGAGACTTGCAGCAGCCAGCATTTTTAATCGATCTTGTTTGTCTGACAGCCAGCCAAATAGTGGGATAAGCAGAACTACGAAGGTTAGAGACATAATATTCGAGGTCATAATTACAGAATGTGGGAGTCGCGCTGTTTGAGTTGCATGCAGTGGAATGTATAAATAAAAGAAAAACCCTGTAGCTACCGATAAAAAGCTTGAGAAAAAAGCAAAATGGAACATAAAGGGGTATTTTTTAACATAGCTTACCGCTTGTTTGTATATGTCCTTGGTTGATGGCTTGGCACGGTCTGCATAATAAACAACATAAGCCAGACTTTCAGGCATTTTCAGCCGAATTAAAAAGCCAATAATTGTTGTTAATAAGGCAAACAAAAAGGGAAGTCGCCAAAGAGACGTTAATTCAGGATAGACATTTGTATAATAGCGAACAATCTCGACAACAAGGCAAGCAACTAAATAGCCCGTTTTGACACCCACAGAAGGCCAGCAGCCCCTATAGCCACGTTGCTTGCTATCACCACTTTCCACCAGTAAGGATGCTGAATTTAAAAATTCAGAGCCTAAAGCCATGCTTTGAATGATGCGTAAAGCCAATAAAAGTCCGACAGCGTATAAACCGATATGTTCGTAGGTTGGAATAAGACCTATTAACGTGGTTGATAGCCCCATAATGAGAATAGAGATCATCAGAACATTTTTTCGTCCGTATAAATCTGAAAATAATCCCAGTATAAAAGCACCTATTGGTTTGGCTAAATAGGCAATGAAGACTAAGGATAAGACAATGGTCAGGTTGCCCTTTTCTCCAATAAGATAGCGTGACAGTTCACTAGCCATGAAATAACAAATGGACATGTCATAGGACTCTACGACACTTCCCATAAGTCCGCCTAATATCGCTTTATTTTGATGTTTCATATTCAACCTGCAAGGGTAAAGTGTTTAAAGAAAAGTTGTCACAGGAGTTTAATAACTTATTGAGCCTGTTGGAGCAATATTGACCTATTTTATAAAAATCCTCTTGTTGCGTGGCGAAGAGTTCTCGCGTATGAGCACAGGATTTACGGCTGGCAATTGAGTAAATAATATGTTCTTCGCCAACCCTTGCTGAGAGGTTTAAACCAAGAGGGTAACTGTGTTTGATTTGTTTTAGGTAATAAAGTTCGTCGTATCGTGTAAAGGGGTATAGATTTTGCCAGTAATCCTGAAGGCATAATTTAAACCATTGCGGATTGTAGGTTTTATCATAGTGCCAAAGCCCGCTGTTGAATAAATTGAATTCAAGTGCCGGGGTTGAGGATAGGGTAAGTACTTGATTGTTTTGATTAATACGCGTAAAAGCAATATGATCAATTTCGTGAATTCCCAAAACATCTCTGAATACAGATGAAGCTTTGCTTTTAAATGCAAAAAGCGCCTCTAAATGCTGAGGGTGAAGCATTACATTTTTATTACTGATTTCCATAAATTTATTCTTACTTTATATTCCATGTGGATAGCTGAAATGCTTCACTGAAGCCAAAGCTAAATCTATAATTTTTTTAGATTGTTCTTCATTTGCATTAATTAGACTGACGTCATTAATCAATTCCATTAAAAAATCAGGCACCTCTTGTTCCTGACGGGAGGCATTATATAGACTTGTAGCCTTGGTGAAAATATAATGAAGCAAATTTTTACTAATAGACACTTTATTTTGCGATATGCTTTGATCGTTATAGGAATCACCAAATAATAACCAGCCGGGCGAAACATGAAGTTTCGCAGCAATTTCAGCTACTTTAAGTGGCTCCGGTATGGCTTCACCCCGCAGGTATTTCCTGCAAATTTGCAATGAATAACCGGTAATTTCAGATAACTTGTGAATGCATACTCCAGAGGTGGAGCGTTGTGAATTAAAGCCCGCGGCAATCATTGCATCACGTAAGCGATAAGCAAACTGTTTTGTTAAGTCAACTTTTTCCATAGGGATGCAAAAAAACCTGGAGAGTAGATAGGTGCAGAGAGTGTAACAAAGCGGAAGCTAACCTGCAAATATCCACAATTATGCGAAACTATTTGTTTCGTTTCGAAATTAATGGTTGACAGTCGAAACTAAAAAGCTATAATCATCACGAAACCTACGGAAAAAAGGTTTGCAAAAGTCCAATAGAGGAAGTTGTGATACATGATGGAACAAGTATCACCTATAGTCCAACTTAACGGAATAGTGGTTTAACCATAGAGGTCCACCTCGTAGCTTTATGGCCTGAATGCCCCTCATATCATTCGGGCCTTTCTTTAATAAGAGAAGATGTCCGTTTAGTTCAGTTCAGTTCAGTTCAGTTCAGTTCAGTTCAATAGTCATAGTAAAATCGGGATCTTGAATCTGCTTGCTTTCAATCTTTCAATCTTTCAATCTTTCAATCTTGGAATATTAAATCCGCACAAATTAGAAGTGTTTTAGCAGAGGTGATGCAATTTAATACAGTTGGATCGCATTAATTCAGAAAAATATCTAAATAATTTGCTTTATAATATCACCTTATTATATACTTCAAACCTATTTGAATACAGGTCGAATTATAGGCACGTAGCTCAGTGGTAGAGCACCACCTTGACATGGTGGTGGTCGGTGGTTCGAACCCACTCGTGCCTACCATGTACCTGAATTTAATTTAAACCCTGCGATGCAGGGTTTTTTTTTGATGTGCTTTACGCTATTGCAAGCGAAGCAACGCTTACGGACAGACGGATAAACTATGCCAAACATTAAATTACCTGATGGAAGTGTAAAACATTTTGAAGCCCCTCTAACTATATATGATGTAGCTCATCATATAAGTCCAGGTTTGGCTAAAGCCGCTCTGGCTGGTCGCGTTGATGACCAGTTGGTTGATACTTCTTATCTGATTCAAAATGATTGTTCTTTAGTTATTATCACCGAAAAACAAGAAGAAAGTCTGGAAGTTATTCGCCACTCTACCGCGCATTTGCTAGCGCAAGCAGTTAAAAGTCTGTTTCCTACAGCACAGGTTACTATTGGTCCTGTTATTGAAGATGGTTTTTTCTATGATTTTGCTTTTGGACGTTCGTTTACTCCTGAAGATTTAGAAGCAATTGAAGCCAAAATGCAGGAATTAGCCAAGGCAAATTATCCTGTAACACGTAGAGAATTACCGCGTGATGAAGCAATCAAGTATTTTAAAAGTATTGGTGAGGAATATAAGGCGAAAATTATTGCTGATATTCCTGCTACCGAAGTGCTGTCTTTGTACAAACAAGGCGACTTTGAAGATTTATGTCGTGGACCACATGTTCCATCGACTGGTTTCCTAAAAGCATTTAAACTGACTAAATTAGCGGGTGCTTACTGGCGCGGTGACTCTAATAATGAGATGCTGCAGCGAGTATATGGTACAGCCTGGGCTGATAAAAAAGCATTAGCAGACTATCTGTTTCGTATCGAAGAAGCAGAAAAGCGCGATCACCGTAAATTAGGTAAAAGTCTGGATCTGTTTCATTTTCAGGACATCGCTCCGGGAATGGTTTTTTGGCATCCTAAAGGCTGGACTATTTATCAAGAACTTGAAGGCTACATGCGTAGTCGTTTAGCCGATTTTGGTTATCAGGAAATTAGAACACCGCAATTGGTGGATAAAGTTCTTTGGGAAAAATCAGGCCACTGGGCTAATTTTAGAGATGATATGTTTGTTACTGAGACAGACAATCGTTTTTATGCAGTGAAGCCTATGAATTGCCCTTGTCATGTGCAAGTATTCAATCACGGTTTAAAAAGTTACCGTGATTTACCCGTACGCTTTTCTGAGCACGGCAATTGCCATCGTTGTGAGCCTTCTGGTTCATTACATGGTTTGATGCGTGTACGGAATATGGTACAAGATGACGGTCATATTTTCTGTACTGAAAATCAGATACAATCTGAAGTAGACGCGATGCTGGAATTAGTTCAATCATCCTATAAAGATTTTGGTTTTAATGAAATTAAATATCGTCTGGCTTTGCGTCCTGAAAAACGCGTAGGTTCTGATGACGTTTGGGATAAAGCCGAAAATTCTTTAAAGCAAGCAATGAAAAGTAGAAATATCGAATGGGTTGATGCGCCTGGCGAAGGGGCTTTTTATGGACCTAAGATTGAATGTTCTTTAGCAGATTGCTTAGGACGAATCTGGCAGTGTGGTACAATACAAGTTGATTTTTCTATGCCCGAGCGTTTGGAGGCCAGTTATATTGCTGAAGACGGCAGTAAACAAATTCCAGTAATGCTGCATCGTGCGATTTTAGGCTCCTTTGAACGGTTTATGGGGATCTTAATCGAGCATTACGCTGGAAAATTACCCTTATGGTTATCTCCAGTCCAAGTTGCAGTGCTCACAATTAGTGAAAAACAAAACGAATATGCAGAAAAAGTAACACAAACTTTGCAAAAAAGAGGAATTCGCGCTAATTTTGACTTGAGAAATGAAAAAATTGGCTTTAAAATCCGAGAGCACACGCTACAAAAAGTTCCTTATTTATTAGTAATAGGGGATAAAGAGGTCGAAACAGGTCAAGTTTCTGTGCGTTCGCGCGAAGGAGTTGACTTGGGAGTGATGACAATAGATACAATTTGTGATACCTTGGCGCACGAAATTGCCGCAAAGGGTCAATAACTGATTAACAAGCAGGGGAGAACAAACCATTAGTGCACCAACTAAGCGTGAAAGTGATCGCGCACGAATTAACGAACAGATCAATGTACCTGAGGTACGCTTAATTGATGTGGATGGTAATCAGGCAGGAATTGTATCAACACGTGAGGCCCTGCGTGCAGCGGAAGAAGGTGGATTGGACTTGGTGGAAATATCCCCAACAGCCAAACCTCCGGTATGCCGTATTATGGATTATGGAAAGTTTCTCTTTGAACTGAGTAAAAAACAAGCCGAAGCTAAAAAGAAGCAGAAGCAAATTCAGATCAAAGAACTGAAATTCCGTCCTACGACGGAAGATGGAGATTACCAGGTCAAGCTACGCAACCTGGTCCGTTTCCTAAATCATGGTGATAAGGTCAAAGTTACGCTACGTTTTCGTGGTCGTGAAATGGCTCACCAAGATCTCGGTATGAAGATTCTTGAGCGAATACAGAAAGATACTGTTGAATTTGCAGTTGTTGAACAACACGCAAAGCGCGAAGGAAGACAATTACTGATGGTGTTATCACCCAAAAAAACTAAGTAGCTGAAACAAATGCGGAGTATATTGCTATGCCTAAGTTAAAGTCACATCGTGGAGCGTGTAAGCGTTTCCGTAAGACAGCAAGTGGTGCGATTAAACGTCGTGGCGCTTACAGAAATCATATCCTCACCAAGAAGTCTACAAAGCAGAAACGTCATTTGCGTGTAGATTCTGGAACTTTGAAGCCATGCGATGCGCGTCTGGCAGAGCGTATGTTGCACGGTAGTTAAGGGGGAAATGAAGAATGCCTAGAGTTAAACGTGGTGTGACAGCGAAAGCGCGTCACAAGAAAATATTAGATCAAGCAAAAGGTTATTACGGCGCCCGTAGCCGGACTTATCGCGTTGCCAAGCAAGCTGTAATTAAAGCGGGCCAATATGCATACCGTGATAGACGTCAGAAAAAACGTCAGTTCCGTGCATTATGGATTACTCGTATTAACGCACAAGCTCGTGAATGTGGTTTATCATACAGCCGTTTGATTGATGGTTTGAAAAAAGCATCTATTGAACTGGATAGAAAAATCCTGGCTGATATGGCTGTTCATGACAAAGTAGCTTTTGCTGCAGTAGCTGAACAAGCTAAAGCTGCATTAGCAAGCTAATTTTTTTAGAAGTATTTGGGCTGTAAAGCCCAAAGCACTGTGCTAAAAGAATTACAATGAACTATCTAAGGAGGCTCCGGCCTCCTTTTTACTTGTGGGCATTATTATGCAGGACATTATCACCATACAAGAACAGGCTTCTGACGCAATTAACGCAGCACAAGATGTTGCCGGATTAGAATTAATTCGCGTTGATTTTTTAGGAAAAAAGGGCAAATTAACTGAAGTTTTAAAAGGTCTTGCTCATTTATCCGCTGAAGAAAAACCCAAAATGGGTCAGTTAGTAAATCAGGTAAAACGTGAAATAAGTATCCTGATTGAAAACAAAATGCATGAACTCAAAGAAAAACAATTACTGGAAAAGCTATCAGCCGAACAGATCGATGTGTCTTTACCTGGCCGCCATAAAGAAAGCGGTTCATTACATCCAGTAACGCAAGTAAAACATCGAATTAATGAATATTTTAGCCGTTTAGGTTTTGATATCGTTGATGGTCCTGAGATTGAAACCGAATTTTATAATTTTGAAGCACTCAATATTCCTGGACATCATCCAGCACGTGCGATGCACGATACGTTTTATTTTGGTGATGGTCGTCTCTTAAGAACACATACTTCTCCAGTACAAATTCGTACTATGGAGCAACTAAAACCACCTTTTCGCTTAATTGCACCAGGCAGAGTTTACCGTTGTGATTCTGATTTGACGCATACGCCTATGTTCCATCAAGTTGAAGGTTTGTTAATTGACAAACAAGCAACTTTGGCCGGCTTAAAAGGCTTATTACAAGACTTCTTTGCTCACTTTTTTGGACGTGAATTAGCACTCCGATTCAGGCCTTCATATTTCCCGTTTACAGAGCCTTCAGCAGAAGTAGATATCGAATGCACTCAATGCAGTGGCAAAGGATGTCGTTCTTGTAAATTTACGGGCTGGCTTGAGGTTTTAGGCTGTGGCATGGTACATCCCAATGTGCTAAAAGCAGTGAACATCTCACCTGATGAATATCAGGGCTGGGCATTTGGTATGGGCATGGACAGACTGGCCATGTTGTATTACGGAATTGATGACTTACGCATGATGTTTGAAAATGATCTTACGTTTTTAAATCAGTTTTAAGTATTTATAAGCAGTTTAATCAGGTGGTAAGGACTTTTAGATGAAATTAAGTAAATTATGGTTACGTGAATGGGCGAATTTCTCATTAACTGAGCATGAACTAGCAAGCCAATTAACCATGGCCGGCCTGGAAGTGGACGCGGTCAGTCCTGTCGCAGGAGAATTTACTCATGTAATCGTTGCAGAAGTTCTTAGCACTAAAACCCACCCTGATGCAGATAAATTGACTGTATGCGAAGTTAATATCAACGCAGATAAGCCCTTGCAAATTGTTTGTGGCGCAGCAAACGTCAGACCCGGATTAAAAGTGGCACTTGCACTGATTGGCGCCTGTCTTCCTGGTGGATTTAAAATAAAAGAATCCAAACTACGCGGTGAGTTATCTCAGGGAATGTTGTGCTCTGTCAGTGAGTTAGGAATGGCGGAACAATCTGACGGAATTATGGAGTTGGAGAGTGATGCGCCAGTAGGCACTGATTTACGTGACTATTTAATGTTGAATGATCATATTATTGAGGTGGATTTAACACCTAATCGCGCTGATTGCTTCAGCGTTTTGGGTATTGCACGTGAAGTGGCCGTGCTGAATAAACTTCCTTTGCAGGAACAACCGATTGCTGCAGTAACTCCAAGCATTGATGATGTATTGCCAGTTCATTTACAAAGCCCGGAAGCCTGCCCCAGATACTGCGGTCGTATCATTCGCAATATTAATCCTCACGCCAGCACGCCTTTATGGATGAATGAACGTTTAAGACGTTCTGGAATCAGAACATTGCATCCTGTTGTCGACATTATGAATTACGTTATGATTGAGCTAGGGCAACCTATGCATGCTTTTGATTTAGCCGCAATCAAAGGTGAAATCAATGTGCGTTTTAGCAACAACCAAGAGCAGTTAGAATTGTTGGATGGTCAGGATTTAAGTTTAAATGAAAAAGTTTTAGTTATTGCTGACCAGGAAAAACCATTGGCAATGGCCGGAATTATGGGCGGTGAAGCAAGTTCTGTTCAAGCACATACCCAAGACCTGTTTTTGGAGAGCGCTTTTTTTAATCCAATCATTATTGCTGGTGTGGCTAGAAAATTTGGTTTATTTAGTGACTCATCACAGCGTTACGAACGTGGTGTTGATCCCCATTTGCAAGTTAAAGCTTTGGAAAGAGCAACTGCCTTGATTCTTTCTATTGTTGGTGGTGAAGCAGGGCCCATTATTGAAGCGTCTGATTCCAAGCATTTGCCTGCAGCAGTTCATTTTACTTTTGATACGGATAAAGTTAAAAAACTGACCGGTCTTGCTATTTCTCGCGAAGAAATGAAAAGTTTGCTGGAAGGTTTAGGCATAGTCATTACTAAAGAGCAGGCTCAATTTTTTGAGGTCAGCATTCCCTCTCATCGCTTTGACATTCAACAGGATGTCGATTTGGTTGAAGAAGTTATTCGTCTTTACGGATACGATAATTTAAAAGCAGAACCCATGCAGGCTCCAGTTCAGGCAGGCAACTCCTGCGCTAATGAGGACATCGCCACGCGCTTGTCACGTTGGTTTAGCAGCAAAGGTTATCATGAAACCATCAGTTATAGTTTTGTTGATCCTGAATTACAAGAGTCACTGTACCCACAACAAGAATTTATGGCATTGTTAAATCCTATCTCCTCAGAGCTGTCGCAAATGCGAATAGGAATGTGGCCTGGCTTGATTGCCTCAATGATTCATAACGTACATAGACAGCAAAATTTAATTAAGTTCTTTGAAGTTGGTGTGGTTTTTGATGTAAAAGAGCAGCAACTAACAGAGCGTCCTTGTATTGCCGGTTTATTAATGGGCGAGCAAGGTGGAGCAAACTGGAGTGAAACCACTCGAGTCTTTGATTTCTTTGATTTAAAAGGCGATCTGGAATCTTTGTTTGCCACTTTAAAATTAAAGCAGGTCGAATTTATTTCCGCCCCACATGATGCCTTGCATCCCGGTCAATCGGCACAAATATTGATTAATGGGGTTGTTGCCGGATGGATAGGTGCCTTGCACCCACGTTTAGCAGATGCACTGGACTTACAACACGATGTTTTATTATTTGAATTAAGTTTGGAAAGCCTTGCTGGACATGATGCGCCTCGTTATAAATCGATTTCAAAATACCCTCAGATTCGCCGTGACTTATCGTTCTTGGTTGATAATAGCGTGAGTGTCATGCAGATTGAGTCAGCAGTGAGAGAAACCGTCACAGAAAACTGGCTGAAGGCCTTTGACGTCTTTGATGTGTATACTGGAACAGGTATTCCAGACGGCAAGAAAAGCTTAGCCATTGCCATGACCTTGCAAGACGATAATCGTACTTTAGTTGATGCCGAGATCAATTCATTAATCAATGCTATAATCAATACGTTAGGGAGTCAATTTTCAATCATATTGAGGGATTAATCGTGAATGCATTGAGCAAAGCAATAATGGCAGAGACTTTGTGTGAGGAGTTAAAACTATCAAAGCCTGCATCAAAGGAAATGGTAGAGAATTTTTTTGAAGTATTACGTCATGCTTTAGAGCATGGTAATCACGTGAAATTATCAGGTTTCGGTAATTTTACATTAAGAGATAAGCCTCAAAGACCGGGTAGAAATCCGAAAACTGGCGAAGAAATTCCCGTTGTTGCCAGAAGAGTAGTGACGTTCAAATCAGGTTTGAAGCTTAAAACTAAAATTGAAGAAATAGGAAAGTAGTTTTTGTCCAATTATTATACGAAACACGTAATGCTCTGCACTAACCAGAAGCCCGCAGGCAAGCAATGCTGCGCTGATTCTGGTGGTGAAGAGTTTTTTACTTACATGAAGTCACAAGTAGTCGAACTGGGCCTCCATGGCGCAGGAAAAATCCGTGTGAGTAAATCCGGCTGCCTAGGCCGTTGCGGTACAGGACCATGCCTCGTGATTTATCCGGAGGGTGTATGGTATTCATATGCAACTTTTGCTGATATTGATGAAATTATCGCTTCTCACTTAATTTCAGGTATAATCGCGCAAAGGCTTGTTATAGATTCAGAATAGTTTGTTCTTAAAGAGGGAATTTTGTTGTATTTATATGGATTTATTTAATTGTTTGTAAATTTTTATCCTTTTTACTTGTAGGATGTTTCTGTTTTGGTTAAAATCGCCCGTCCATGATAGAAGATTACTAATTTTAGGCGGTTCGGAGTTCATTTAATGAAGACATTTAGTGCCAAAAGCCACGAAGTCAAACATGACTGGTTTGTGGTTGATGCCAGTGATAAAGTTTTAGGTCGTTTAGCTACTGAGATTGCCCGTCGTTTACGTGGCAAACATAAAGCTGAGTACACACCACACGTAGATACAGGCGACTACATTGTTGTTACAAATGCAGAAAAAGTTGCTGTGACTGGTCGTAAGTTCAAAGACAAAATGTATTATCGTCACACAGGTCACCCTGGTGGAATAAAATCAGAAAGTTTTGAAAAATTGCAGGCTAGAAATCCTGTAAGAATTATAGAGCTTGCTGTAAAAGGTATGTTGCCAAAAAACGTATTGGGTAGAGAGATGTATCGCAAACTAAAGATATACGTTGGTAGCGAGCATCCACATGCTGCACAGCAACCCAAGCAACTTGATATTGAGGAATAAGTATTATGGCTGAAATGAAGCAATACTACGGTACAGGCCGTAGAAAAAGTTCAACAGCTCGGGTGTTTTTACGTCCAGGTAAAGGTGAGATCAAAGTTAATGGTCGCTCTTTAAAAGAATATTTTTGCCGTGAAACCTCTTGCATGGTTGTTATGCAGCCACTGGAAACAGTTGAGCTTGTCAATAAATTTGACATCTATATTACAGTAGTTGGCGGCGGTGTTTCTGGCCAAGCCGGTGCTGTACGTTTAGGCATAGCTAGAGCATTAGTTGTTTACGATGAGCAAGGATTGGCAGAAGATGCTGAGCCAAACCCAGATTCATTCCGCAGAAAACTGCGTGCACGTGGTTTATTAACTCGTGACTCACGTCGTGTGGAAAGAAAGAAAGTGGGTCTGCACAAAGCACGTCGTGCTACTCAGTACTCCAAGCGTTAATTATTTATCGTTTACAAAGAAACCCGCTTTTGCGGGTTTTTTTGTTATTGTGGCTTGATAAACAGTTGTTCAAGACGTGCACTGTAGTTTTCCCTTCTCCCACAAGTGGGAGAAGGTGCCCGAAAGGGCGGATGAGGGTGTTGATTGTGGCTCGTACAGGTTCTGTTCCACGAGAAAGACCCTTATCCGTCGCTACGCGCCACCTTCTCCCGAACGGGAGAAGGGAAATAACTCATTAAATTAACGTAAGTTTCGGGCAAAGAGCCGTTTAGATAGTTGTAGGTTGGGTCACGACCCAATCTACATTGGATTGATTCTTATTCATTATCCAGAATTGGCGATAATGATGCATTTACTACATTGGTGACCTAAACATGAATGAGACTCCAGACCAAGAGCCCAAGGAAGACGATCTTGTTGATGCAGACAGGCGTCGCTTTTTATTGACCACTACAGGGGTTCTAGGTGGTATTGGTGCTTTATGTGCATTAACACCCTTTGTCGCTTCTTGGTTGCCTAGTGCTAAAGCACAGGCTGACGGTGCACCGGTGCAAGTTGATTTAAGTAAAATGGAGCCCGGAGAGCAAGCAGTTATCGAATGGCGTGGCAAACCAGTATGGATTATCAGACGTACTCAAGATATGCTAAATACACTACCCGCACATGCATCGCGATTACGTGATCCCAACTCTTTAAGTGCGCAGCAACCAGAGTATGCCAAAAACGAACATCGCTCTATTAACCCTGAGTTTTTAGTTTTGATTGGGATTTGTACTCATTTGGGTTGTTCACCTAAATACAAACCTAATCTTGGTCAGCAGGGTACTGATTGGCCTGGTGGTTTCTTTTGCCCATGTCATGGTTCAACTTTTGATCTTTCAGGGCGTGTTTTTAAAGACGTACCTGCGCCGATTAATATGGAAGTGCCGCCGTACTATTTTCTTGATCAACAGACGATTGTTATTGGTGTAGATAAGCTATAGATATGTCGTCCAGAGCGAAGCGAAGGACCACGGCACGTCGTTTTTTTGAGGGTATATTCGTGAATAAATTATTCAATTGGCTTGATGCTCGTTTTCCTTTGATGAGTACTTGGACGCGTTATTTTAGTGCTTATTACGTACCTAAAAACCTTAATTTCTTTTATTTTTTTGGTTCTTTAGCGCTGGTTGTTTTAGTCAATCAATTGCTTAGTGGCTTATGGCTGACTATGTTTTATACTCCGGATGCAAGTCAGGCTTTTGCTTCTGTTGAATACATTATGCGTGATGTTAATTTTGGTTGGTTATTGCGTTATATGCATTCTACTGGCGCTTCAGCCTTTTTTATTGTGATTTATGTACATATGTTTCGCGGCTTGCTGTATGGCTCTTATCAGCGGCCAAGAGAGCTTGTTTGGCTATTAGGAATGCTTTTGTATGTGTTGCTCGTGGTAGCGGCGTTTTTAGGGTATTTATTGCCTTGGGGGCAAATGTCTTATTGGGGCTCTGAAGTCATCACCTCATTGTTTAGTGCCATTCCTTATGTGGGTGATACGTTGGTTATTTGGCTAAGAGGGGATTACTCAGTCAGCAATGTGACTTTGCAGCGCTTTTTTGCCTTACACGTGATTGTTATTCCCTTTTTACTTGTATTGCTCGTCTATTTGCATATTGTCGCTTTGCATCATGTCGGCTCAAATAATCCAGAAGGCATTGAAATTAACAATACAGTGGGTGAAGAAGGGAAGCCTTTAGATGGAATTCCATTTCATCCTTACTACACTGTTAAAGATTTAATGGGGGTGGCTGTTTTTTTAATTCTGTTTTTTGCAGTGGTATTTTTTGCACCTGAAATGGGTGGGTATTTTCTAGAAAGCAGTAATTTTGTACCTGCCAATCCTATGGTTACTCCTGACCATATTGCACCAATGTGGTATATGGCACCGTTCTATGCCATTTTACGTGCGATACCTGATAAATTATTGGGGGTTTTAGCCATGGCGGCCGCGGTGTTTGTGCTGTTTCTTTTACCTTGGTTAGACAAAAGTCCTGTGCGCTCTATGCGTTATAAAGGACGTGCTTCACGTATTATGTTATGTGTTGGAGTGACCGCTTTTATTGTACTGGGTTGTTTAGGTACGATGCCGGTTAATGCGGGGTGTTTATTTTTAGCACGTGTTGCGACCGTGCTTTATTTTTCCTATTTTATCTTCATGCCTTTTTATACGCGCATGGAAACGGCACGTGTTCTCCCAATAAGAATAGGTAAGTGATAATGTTAAAACGATGCTTATTTTTTATCAGCGTATTTTATTTTTTATCAGCCCAGATGGCATGGTCGGTGGACGTGACTAATAAGCCTAGTCTGCAACGTGGCGCCAAATTATATATGAATTATTGCTCGGGTTGTCATTCATTAAAGTATTTGCGCTATAATCGTATGGCCGAAGGTTTGGGTTTAGTGGGCTTCGATGGGCGCGTAGATGAGCCTTTATTAAAAAATAATCTGATTTTTACGCAAGCTTCAATTAATGACCCGATTCAAATCGCTTTAGCTCCTGAAGATGCCAAACAATGGTTTGGTGTGGTTCCACCTGATTTGTCTTTAATTGCTCGTGAAAAGGGTATGGCTTGGCTTTACACCTATTTAAAGAGCTTTTATAGTGATAATTCCAGACCCTTTGGAACGAATAACCTGCTTGTTCCCGATGTTGCCATGCCTAATATTTTAGAACCATTAATGGGTGAAATGACTTTGGTGGGCACGAAGAATGATTCAGCGCATTTATTATTAGCCAAAGACGGCGAATTATCTGCGGCGCAAAAAGATATTCTTTTACAGGATTTAGTGACTTTTCTTGCGTATGTGGGCGAACCTGTACAAGAGCTTCGTTATCATATAGGCTTGATAGTTATGGTTTTTTTATTTCTTGTTCTATGTGCCACAGTAGGCTTGAAAAAAATATACTGGCGAAAAATAGAATAGAGTTTAGTTAATAAAGTAACCCAAAAGGTTAAAAATGTGGTAAAGTGTTGGGTTTGTACTGTAAGGTCCCTTACTGTTTTCATGAATTGAGAGGAGTTGCCCATGGCAATTGTTGCAAAGCGCACTATTATGTCTTTATTTTCCGATATTGATGATGTATACAGCCACCAGGTTCGTATTGTATTGGCTGAGAAAGGTGTGAATGTAGAAATTCTTCCTGCGAAACAAAGTGAGCCAAGTGCTGATCTTTTAGCTTTGAATCCTTACGGCACTGTACCGACGCTTATCGATAGAGATCTTGTTCTGTATGAACCACGTATCATCATGGAATATTTGGATGAGCGTTTTCCTCACCCACCATTATTGCCTGTTTATCCTGTGGCACGTGCTGAAACCCGTAAAATGATGCACCGAATCGAGCATGATTGGTATTATTTGATGAACCTCATTCTAAAAAATGCGGAAGCGGAAGAAGCAAGAGCAAATTTATTTGAAAGCCTAACCAGTCTTGATCCTGTTTTTGCAGATAAAAACTACTTTTTAAGCGATGAGTTTTCTTTATTGGATTGTGCATTAGCTCCATTATTGTGGCGCTTACCTCGATTAGGAATTGAAATTGCACCTGAATTTAAGGGATTAATTGCATACATGCAGCGCTTGTTCAAACGTGAATCGTTCCAAGTAAGCCTGACTGATGCTGAGAGACAATTAAGAGCGGCCTAATAAAATGACTATGACATCAAATAAACCTTACTTAATTCGTGCAGCCTATGATTGGATTGTAGACAATGAATTAACGCCTTATCTGTTGGTTAATGTAGCTTATTTAGGTGTGCAGGTTCCTCAAAAGCACGTGGTAGAAGAGCGTATTGTGCTAAATATTTCGCCTTCAGCAACTCGCGGGCTTTTATTGGAAAACGATCGTATCGTGTTTACTGCACGTTTTTCAGGAAAATCAGAGCAAATTTTTATTCCACCAGGTGCGGTAATGGAAATTTACGCCAAAGAAAATGGCCGAGGTATTGCTTTTGAACTGGAAGATGCGCCACCACCACCGCCAGCTGCAAGCTCTCATGAGTCTGAGACAGCTACAGCCGGTGCAGGTTCTGCGAGTAAAAATAAGCCGTCGTTAAAGTTAGTCAAGTAATAAACGTACTTAGCGAACCGGTTGCGTGCAGTAGTGCCGGTTCGATATCCATACGCCCAAGGTCTCATGGTCTGTCTGTGAGGCTAAGAATTTATTTCCCCTTTTGGTTTTGGGAATATGTGTCACTGATTCTGGGGTGCGCCCAGATTACTTAATCGGTTTCGGAGCAAACAGGTGACTAAACCAGAAAATGCCCTTTATCGTTGTGAGCAAATCAGAGATTGCGAACAGCAAGCTATGTCTTCGTATTTTTTAGATGAAAATGAGCTTATGTCTCGAGCTGGAGCTGAGGCTTTTTTTTATCTTAAAAAATTACACCCACATGTTCAACATATCGCAGTATTTTGCGGCTCCGGAAATAATGCCGGTGATGGGTACGTCGTTGCACGTTTAGCCCATGAGCATGGGTTATCAGTTACCATTTATCAATGTAAAGCCTTAGTTGATTTACCTCCCGCAGCACAACATGCTGCATTGGCAGCTATTGCCGCAGGAGTTGAATGCCAACCTGCAGATGAATTCATCGAGAGTGAAGCTGAATTAATCGTTGATGCGCTTTTAGGAATCGGTTTAAAAGGACCCGTGCATGGAGTGATTGCCTCGGCCATTAGCCAAATTAATGAAAGTAATGTACCTGTTATTTCCCTGGATATCCCTTCCGGGCTGAATGCCGATACCGGACAAGTTGAAAATTTCTGTGTTAAGGCAACTACGACTTTAACCTTTATCGCCCTGAAAACTGGAATGTTCACTGCAGATGGTCCCGATTATTGTGGAATGATTCACTGCTGTTCATTACAGCTGGATGCCTGTTCTGCTAAACAAACCGCTGTGGCCAATCTTTTAAATTCTGCTACTTTAGCTATACCTCTTCCTGCACGGAAAAAAAATTCGCACAAAGGAAGTTACGGGCATGTTTTAGTTATTGGTGGCGGTCCTGGTATGCCAGGCGCCATCTATTTAGCTGCAAAAGCTGCGATGCGCACCGGTGCGGGTGCAGTCAGTATTGCCACTTGGCCTGAACACGCTAAAGGGGCTTTGCCCATGATGCCGGAAGCTATGGTTTGGGGGGTTAAATCAGCAAAAGACTTGCTGCCTTTATTAGCTAAAGCCAGTGTTTGCGTGATTGGTCCAGGTCTTGGTGATAGTGATTGGGCTGTTAGTTTATTTTTAGCCGCAATTACGTCACAATTACCGATGGTTATTGATGCCTCTGCTTTAAGACTTCTAGCCGAGCATCCACAACTTGATGATAATTGGATATTAACGCCTCATCCTGGTGAGGCGGCTGCTTTACTTTCTTGCACAACGCAGTTGATAGAGAAAGACCGTTATCAAGCTGCAGCAAAAATACAACAACAGTATGGTGGTGTTGTGGTGTTAAAAGGTGTGGGAACAATTATTCAGGATACAGAAAAAAATACATTTATATGCCCTAAAGGTAATCCTGCGATGGCAAGTGCTGGCATGGGGGATGTATTAAGCGGTATCATTGCAGGTCTTTGTGCTCAAGGCCTGTCATTATCTGATGCAGCAACTGCTGGTGTTTATGCACATGCTCTTGCTGGAGACAAAGTAGCACATAATTTAGGTGGTGCTGGATTATTAGCCAGTGATTTGTTTGATGTTTTACCTTATGTATTGAATTATCGCGAATGATGACGACCAGTAACTGTGCTCAAATAGTAATTTTAGATTTACCCGATGAACAAGCGAGCGCTTCATTTGCCATGAAGCTTGCAACTTTGTTGCATCCGCCTTTAATTTTAACCTTTAGTGGCGATCTGGGCGCTGGAAAAACCACTCTGGTACGTGCCATGTTGAGGCAGTTGGGAATCACCTCTGCAATTAAAAGCCCTACTTTTTCATTGGTAGAAAGCTATGTGTGTCACAACATGCCAGTACATCATTTTGATTTATACCGTATTCATCATGAGGAAGAGTTAGAATATCTTGGGTTTCGGGATTATTTTACACCTGAAAGTATCTGTTGCATTGAATGGGCTGAACATGCCGGAAAAGCATTGCCTAAAGAAGATATTCGTTTTAAGTTAAGCATTAAAGGGGCTGGACGCGAAATGCAAATTACCGCATTAAGTGACGCTGGCAAAGGAATTTTAGCTCGCCTTACAGGTGAATTATGAGCTTGCGATCATGGTGTTTCATTGTGGCGCTGTGTTTTAGCTCCGGGGCAGCATTTGGTGCACAGCTGAAGGCGGTTGCGTTACAACAGCAAAAAAATAAGACCTCTTTGTTTCTTACCATTGATGGGGCATTTACGCACAGTTTAATTTCTTTATCTAATCCTGAGCGCGTGGTATTGGATTTAAAAGGAACTCTATTAGCCGTGAATTTAAAACAACAAGGTTTAAGCAATGCCGTAGTAAGGCAAGTACGCGCAGGGCAGAATAACCCCAGTGTATTACGCCTGGTATTGGATTTGAATCAAAAAGTACAAGCACGTACCTCGTCCTGGCAACCACCAGGGGCGTTGAATGGTGTTCGTATTGATTTATTGTATCGCAATGAGCCTGCGGCTTTAGTGCATGCACCTCTTGCTATTAATAAAACACTAACTAAAACCACACCGGCAAAGCACGTGTCGTTACTCGTTAAAAAAACGGCGACTCCACCACGAGTACAACCTATTTTAGCTCGTCAGACTCCGATTACAGTATATAACCGTCCGTCACACTCATTGCGTGATGTGATTGTTGTATTAGACGCAGGTCATGGTGGTAAAGATGCGGGAGCGAGAGGCCCACATCGTAGTAAAGAAAAGGATGTGGTGTTAGCAATTACTCTGAAACTAAAAAAATTAATCGATCAGCAACCAGGAATGCGTGCAGTATTAACACGTTCTGGTGATTACTATGTAGGTTTACGCAAACGGATGGAAATTGCCAGAAAATATAATGGGGATGTCTTTGTCGCCATTCATGCTGATGCCTTCCATAATCCTCATTCGCAAGGTGCTTCGGTATTTGCTTTATCCCAAAGTGGGGCAACCAGTGAGGCGGCGCGTTGGCTCGCAGAAAAAGAAAACTATTCTGAATTAGGTGGTGTGAATTTAGGTGAGCTGGACGACCGCAATGGCATAGTACGTTCGGTGTTAATTGACTTGTCACAAACAGCCACTATTAATGCCGGCTTGCAAATGGCTACGCGTGTTTTGCATCAACTAGGTGGTTTTACCACTTTGCATAATTCACGCGTAGAACAAGCGCGCTTTATGGTTCTAAAATCTCCGGATATGCCTTCTATCTTGGTTGAAACGGGTTTTATTTCCAATCCTCGAGAAGAGCGTAACCTGACTAATGGCCGGTATCAAGTGCAATTGAGTCAGGCAATATTCCAAGGAATTAAAGGTTATTTTTGGGAAAATCCACCGCATGGTTCTCGTATTGAAGCAACGGTTTCCAGTAAGTTGCATATAGTCCGCGCTGGAGAAACACTGCCTGCAATTGCTGCGCGTTATCATGTTTCTGTAAGTGCCTTGCAAGCTAAAAATCATTTGCCGAATGCAGTGCGTTTGAAGCCAGGACAAAAACTGACGATTGCTACCGCATGAATACAAGGATTCATCAATTACCGCCGCTTATTGCCAATCAAATTGCTGCTGGTGAGGTGATTGAGCGGCCAGCTTCCGTGGTGAAAGAGTTATTGGAAAACTCATTAGATGCAGGGGCCGATGCAATAACTATTGAAATTGGTTACGGTGGCCTAAATCAAATTAAAATCAGTGATAATGGTACGGGAATTGTGGCTGAAGACTTACCTTTAGCCATTTCAGCACATGCTACCAGCAAAATTAGCAACCTGAATGATTTATACGCCATTGACAGCATGGGGTTTCGAGGCGAGGCGCTGGCCAGTATTGCTTCAATTGCAAAAGTGAGTATCAGCTCCAAACCTGCAGAACAAGACACGGCAATGATGTTGCGTGTTCAGGGTACCGATGTGAGTATTGTTCCTTGTGCGCGCAGCATGGGTACAACGATCGATGTTGTTGATTTGTTCTTTAATGCACCGGTGCGTAAACGGTTTTTAAAAAGTGAAAAACTGGAGTTTCAATCGATTGAAACGGTAGTAAAACGATTTGCATTAAGTGCGCCAGGCATTACTTTAACGCTAAAACATAATGGCAAACAGGTCTTATTACTCCCTGCAGCAACCAGCGAGCAAGCACAAATAACACGAATTACACGTATCTTAGGCAGTGCCTTTGTCAAAGAATCTGTTTTTCTGGATGTAGAAAGTGGCAGCATGCGGCTTTATGGCTGGATCAGCAACGCTAATTTTCAGCGCAGTCAAAATGATCGTCAGTGGGTTTATATTAATCAACGGATGGTGAAAGATAAATTACTTAACCATGCGTTAAAGCAAGCCTACGATGGGTTTTTGCATCCGGGGCGTTTTCCTGCCTGCGTTTTATACTTTACAATTGATAATGGGGAAGTAGATGTCAACGTGCATCCAACCAAACATGAAGTACGCTTTCAACAACCGCGTCTGGTGCATGATTTTTTTACGTCCCAATTGACGGCTGCATTAAATTCGACTCAAGTGCCTAATGAGGCAGAGAGAATTTATGAACTGGCTCCATACAATCAATCAGGGAGTGCTCAAGAAGTTCGAGAGCCTTATCCGCAGTTAGAGCCTTTAGGTAAAAAACTAAGCCATTTTGCAGAGGAAGTTTCTTGGGTTATTTTAAATAACAGCCATATATTGGCATTTATTCAACAACAGCCTTATGTAGTGAACCTTCTTACCTTGCAACAACACGCGCTGCAAGAGCAACTGGTTCAACTGTCTTTGCCTCTGGCAAGTCGGCCTTTATTAGTACCCATTCGCTATTCTTTGCCAGCAAAAAATAAGGTTACTGAGTGGATGAACCATTTAGGCCAATTAGGAATTCAACTTGAATTAGCGGGTGAGAGCGAACTATTGATTCGTACTATTCCATTAAGCATTCCTTATCTGGATCTTCAGTTATTTTTAGATGCAGTTGCTGCATTAGAAACACTGTCTGTGACTGGATTACTTGAGTTAATCAGCCAGTCACAAACCTTTGATCCCAGGCTACTTAGCCATGAAGAAAAAATGGAATTAAATCAGCTCTTGATTAAATCGCAGGGACAGGAAAATAAAAAACCAGGCTTGTATAAAGCATTAACGGTTGAAGATTGTCGGAATTTATTACATGTCTAAATTAATTTTTTGTTTGATGGGGCCAACCGCTTCAGGGAAAACGGCTTTAGCCTGTGAATTGGTGAAACATTATCCTTTTGAAATTATCAGTGTTGATTCAGCGATGATTTATCGAGAGATGAATATTGGAACCGCTAAACCTTCAGCTGAAGAATTATTAGTGGCGCCACATCATTTGATTGATATTAAAGATCCTGTGGCGTCTTATTCTGCCGCAGAGTTCTGTACGGATGCCTGCTTGTTATCGGAAGACATTATCAGCCGCGGTAAAATCCCCTTATTAGTAGGGGGTACGATGATGTATTTTAATGCCTTACAAAAAGGCTTATCGGTCTTGCCCGAAGCCAATCAGGAACTACGCCAACAATTGGAAGAGGAAGCGGCATCCCATGGCTGGGATGCACTTCATCAAAAATTAACGCAAGTTGACTCAAAGGCTGCAGCGCGTATTCACGCGCATGATACACAACGAATTCAACGTGCGTTGGAAGTGTATTATCTGACGGGCGTTTCTTTATCTGATCTGCTGGCGCAACAAAAAGACGGCCCAGATTATCAATTTGTGAATTTTATTTTATTTCCAGAGCAGCGTGCTTGGTTGCATGAGCGTATTGCATTGCGTTTTGATCAGATGTTGGCTCAGGGTTTTATTAAGGAAGTGAAGCAATTAAAGCAAAAATGGTCTGTGGATATGAATTTGCCAGCAATGCGTTGTGTGGGTTATCGACAGGCTCTTGAATACTTGCATGGGGATTATGATGAGGCAACGATGCGTGATAAAGGTATTGCTGCGACCCGCCAATTGGCCAAACGGCAATTAACTTGGCTCAGGCATTGGGATGAGGCCTGGCGTTTTGATCCACAAAATGCGGCTTTTAGTGATGAGATCATGGCGAAAACGCGGGAAATATTAGATAATCCCTGAATATTTATTTTTGAAGCCTCTGTAGGGGCTGTTGACGTTTCGCTAGATTGAGCTGAAATAGGCTGATTTTCGAGCACCGAAACGCAGCATACATGAGTATGTGAGTATCGGAGCGGAGAAAATCAGCCTATTTCGGCCAATATAGTAGAAATGTCAACAGATCCTAGTATGTGGGCATTGAATTAAGGAACAGTATGTTAAACGATAAAAAAGAGCCGGCAAGTACGAAAAAAAATTACGTAGTGCACCGTCACGAATTACCATTAAGTTGCCCAACGGATCAAATGGAATTATGGAATGCTCATCCTAAAGTTTATTTACCTATAGAAAAAACAGGCGTTGAAGTATGCCCGTATTGTGGCTCGAGATTTGTATTACAGAATGATTAATTCTATTTGTATTGTAAGGCTTTCTGCTTTAGGTGATGTTTTAATGGCGGTTCCGCTGATTAGAACTTTGCAGGCTAATTTACCACAAGCTCAATTAACCTGGGTTATCTCCAGGCCTGCCTTTGATTTAGTAGAAGGTATGGATGGGGTTGAGTTTATTGTCATTGATAAACCTAAAGGCCTTGCTGATTATTGGCATTTTAAAAAGCAAATGAATGGCCGCAGGTTTGATGTGCTGTTAGCACCTCAAGCAAGTCTTAGAACCAACTTCCTTTATCCTTTGATTAAAGCCAAACGCAAAATTGGTTATGATGAGCATCGTGCTAATGATGGTCATGGCTGGTTTATTAATGAACGAATTAAGCCTGGTTTTGAGCATACTTTAGATGGTTTTTTGAAGTTTGCAGATGCTTTAGGAATTCAGGAAAAAGTAATTCGTTGGGATTTGCCAATTTCTGCTGCTGATTATGAATGGGCGGAACAGCATTTACCCAAGCAGGGACCGATTTTGGTGATTAATCCTGCGGCAAGTAAGCCTGAACGAAGTTGGCCTACAGAACGTTATATTGACGTATTGAAACAAGCTCAGGAACGATGGCAGGTACACGTTGTTATTACCGGCGGTCCTGGGGATTTTGATAAGCAATTAGCGGAGCAGATTGCTGAGGTTATCCCTGCGATTAATTTAGCGGGTAAAACAAAGCCCAAGCAGTTGTTGGCATTGATTAGTAAGGCGACGGTTGTTTTATGTCCTGATACGGGACCATCTCATATGTCTACCGCAGTAAATACGCCTGTTATTGCGTTACATGCAGTGACTAATCCTTTGATTTCCGGTCCTTATCTGTTCCAGCATTTAGTAGTGAACCGTTACCCAGATGCTGCGAAAGAAATTTTAGGTAGTGCTACAATAGAAGAGGTTTGGGGACAGCATGTTCATGGAGATGAAAGCATGAAGTTAATTTCTGTTGATGAGGTGATGGAGAAATTAGCGGTTGTTTTATCTCCTGTATGATGTACGTGTTTTTATTTAACTTGTTTAAGGATAAACGAAAATGAGCTCACGAATTAATTACATGAAGGCCTCTCCTGAGGCAATTAAAGCCATGATGGAATTAGAGCGTTTTATCAATCAATGTGGTTTAGAGAAAACCTTACTAAACCTTGTAAAACTGCGTGCCTCGCAAATTAATGGTTGTTCTTATTGTGTTGACTTACACAGCTCTGAAGCGAGAAAAGAAGGCGAGTCAGAGCGCCGTTTATCTGCCGTTGTGGCTTGGCAGGAAACTTCATTTTTTTCTGAGCGTGAGCGTGCTGCCTTAGCCTGGACTGAGGCGGTTACTTTATTAGTAAAAACGCATGCTCCAGATGATTTGTATCAAGAGCTAACGCAGCACTTTAGCGAAAAGGAAGTAGTTGATTTGACGGTAGCGATTGCTACTATTAATGCTTGGAATCGTATTGCTGTAAGTTTTCGTTCCTCACCGAGATAAGAATTTCTTGTTGTACATTTAAAGTGTAGCCTGGTTGCGAGCAACTGAATCTTCTACACATCTCTGTTGGCACCCAATAACCTAAGCATGCCGTCTTTGCGAGCGTCAGCGAAGCAATCCAGGGTTCGGAGCACAGTACTGGATTGCTTCGCTGACGCTCGCAAAGACGAATTACTGACCACTTTTGTGGGTAAGGCGAAGGCAGTGACTCCTCAAAAATCAGTGCGGAATTTAACCCACAGAAATGTGATCAAGATACAGTTGCGAGCAACCAGGCTACGTGGTTTTTAATTAAATGCTTTATTCCTTCTCTAATGCCACGATTGTTTCTTCATACAGCGTATGCAGTAATTTTTTGGCTCTCATTTGACGAATGAGCCCAATTCCTTGGCCTGCCCATAAAGATAAAAATTCGGCGCGTCCTAGTTCATTTGCTTTGTTTCGGATATCGCGGGTAAAGGCATTTTGAATAGGGAAGGGTAAAATGGAGTAATCGTGTTGTTCCATTTCTAGCATAAAACGATTTTTAATGCCGCGTGCCCAGCGTCCTGAAAAGGCGCGGGTGAGTTGCGTGTCATGCCCCTGAGCGTGCTGTAAGGCTTCTCTGTAGGTGGGGGCGGTTCCTGCTTCTTGGCATAGGAGAAAAGCCGTTCCCAATTGTACTACTTGAGCTCCAAGGTTTAATGCTGCGGCTATACCTGTACCATTCATGATTCCCCCCGAGGCGATAACGGGTATGGACAATGCCTGAGTGAGTATTTTTGTAAGAACGAAGGTTCCTATCAGTGTATCCTGCTGGTTTGCAGTAAAAGTACCTCTATGGCCTCCTGCTTCCATTCCTTGGGCAACAACAGCATCCACTCCTGATTCTTGCAGTGCCAAACCTTCCTCAAGAGTCGTTGCGGTGCCTATAGTCATGATCTTTTGTTGCGCACACTCTTTAATTAGTTCTTCTGGAATTAAACCGAAAGTAAAACTAAAAACTGCAGGCTTGTAGTGCAATACTACGGCAAATTGTTTTTCAAAATCCTCAGAAAAAGGTGGTTGTACAAGCGGCTCAGGAAGTGTAAGTTCCTGTCTGTAGCCTTGAGTTACTTTCAGTGCTTCTGCTACTAGTTGCATATCGATTAGTGGTGTTTTTGTTGGTGCAAACAGGTTTACAGCAAAAGGGCAAAGGCTTAATTTTCGGGTCTCTTGAATTGCGTGTTCTATTACAGGTGCTGCCCAATAGGCAGCTGCTAATGAGCCTAATGCTCCTGCGTTGGAGACGGCGGCAACTAATTGAGGTGTTGAAGGACCTCCGCCCATTGGGGCTTGAATTAGAGGCCATTGAATTCCCAAACGCCTGCAAAAGCTATTTTCAAGAAGATGAAGATCATGAGGCATGATTGGCTCATAAAAATAATTACAATTACTATATTATAGTTTGTAAATCAGTCAAATTGATGTGTTTTGGTCTTAAATACACTATAGATTTCTTTTTTGAGAATCGTACCGCATCTGTGACATTATGTTTTAATTCACATTGGAGCAGAATGACAAATGTATTTCGAAAAAATAGAGAAAATAGGGTATACTAATGCCTAATAGATGATTTTTGTGACATTTTGTAGAGTGAATAGATGTTTTTTAGCCATTTAATCGGCGCAGTGAATTTATGCCTGTTTTAGTTTTAGATCTTGATGAAACTGTGTTTGTTACGAAAGAGCGTCATGGTCATATACATCCTAACCATTCCAAATCTCCAGATATAGTTGGAGCAATAGCAGGCGCTTACAAATTGACCGTGAATATTATTAATCCAGAGCAACTTTCTGTGTTAATCAATACCGCATGTATCATTTATGATGGTGTGCTAATCCTTACATCAGGCGCTTGGGAGCCTAGTGTTTGTGCTCTTTTAATACCCTATTTGAATCTAACCTTAGAAGCCGCTACACAATTTAAAAATTGCCGTTTTCATTCATCGTCTACTGATAGTGAGTTATTTAATATTAATGGCAGTATTCTTCATCAAATGGATAAATATGCTCGCCTGAAAATGATTGTTAATTATTATGCTGATTTAAAAAAACAAAAGTTAGTGTTATTAGATGATAGTAAAAAGCATAGAAATGCTATTTTGCGAGCGCCTGACAATACTATGATTGCGGCTGTTTTAGCAGCGACAGATAGACCGGAACAGGATTTTTATCAAAAAACCTTGAGTGTGTTGGCAAGAGCTAAACAACAAGAAAATCGATTAAAAGACGCAGAATATTTTTATGCTCGTTTAGAGCAAGAAAATCTTTTTTTTAGACAGAAAAAGCCATATGGGGCAACCTTAATTAACGTTGCTCCCAAAGCTGTAATCGGTGCTGAAATAGCCGAGGCTTCTGAAGCACCTCCCGTTGAAGGTATAAAAAACTGCTGCATCATTCTTTAGTTGTTTTTTTATCAAAGTGGCTAATTTTTGCCTAAAAATAGGGTATACTGATGCTCAATATATGAGCTTTTTACTCCTTAATATTTGCGAATACCAATTTATGCCTATTTTAGTTTTAGATCTCGATGAAACAGTATTTGTTATAAAGTCGCACGCTGAGAATATCGATTCGATACACGCCATGTCCTCTGATATAGCTGGAGCAACGGCCTGCTATGATTCTATCGTGTATAAAACGAGCGTTAATATTATTAATCCGGAACAAATTTCTGAGCTGATTAATGCCGCGTGCACAAAATATGATGGTGTAATAATACTTACCGCAGGCTTTTGGGATCCAAGTATCCGCGAGCTTTTAGAAGAATATTTAGATCTATCAGAGGAGACGGCAGCAAAATTTAAAAATTGTCGTTTTCATTCGGTCCTGACAGACAGTAAATTATTCAATATTGATCCTATGAAACTTCGTGATATGGATAAATACACCCGTCTGCAAATGCTTATTAATCACTACCCTGAATTAAAAGAATTGTTTTTAGTGTTACTTGATGATCATCCAATGCATGTGAATTCTGTTTTGAACGCCTCTGATAATACGATGATAGGCGCTGTTTTAGCGACTACAGATACAGCGGAACAGGATTTTTATCAACACACTCTGGCTGCCTTGGAACAAGGTAAAAAACAAGAAACGCTATTAAAAAACAAAGAAAACAAGCCTGATGATGCTAATCGTTTTTTTAAACACAGAAAGTTAGACTCAGCTCCATTGAACGTTCCAAATGATGTTTTCTCTCCACCCGCATAGATTTACTCTCTTGCAAATCACTTTTTCTATGGTATCTTGATAGATTGACGTGCATTTTTGCAATAAATCAGGAACATTAATTCATCGTATGATGATGGTGATTTATTTGCATTCATAATGCTGTAGCTAATACGTAACCAAGGATCTTAATATGCCTATTCTAGCTTTAGATCTAGATCTTACTACGCTTGTTAATTTTAACGATCTGCGTTTTATGAACAAGTCTCATTCTTTATCAGCGCAGACCTATCAGAGTGCTTTGGTTGGTGCTGATCAGAGTATATTGATTGATTTCTATATTATTAATCCCGAAAAACTTGCCAAGTTAATTGAGGAAGCCTGTACAAAATATGATGGCGTGATCATTCTTACTGCGGGAGACTGGAGTCCTGGCGTGGTATATGTATTGGCGAATGCACTGAATCTATCGGAAGCTGTTCGGCAAAAACTATGTGATAGTCGTCATTTTCATTCTCCCGAAATTGACAGTCGAATATTTGGTGTTGAGCGCCTAATAATTCGCCAGATGGATAAATGTTCTCGTTTGCAAATGCTTACTGAGCATACCCCTGAGTTAAAAGACAAACATATCATCTTGGTTGATGACAACCCAGGTCATGTGCACTCTTGCCGGGTTAATGCACCTAAAATTAATGTAAATGCGGTATGGGCGAAAGATGTTGGATTTTATGACATAGCCTTAGCGGCATTGGCTTCTGGTGTGGAAAAAGAAACTAAGTTAGATGGAAAAGAACAGTTCGTCAGCATTGATATTGAAAAAACACCGGAGCCGAGCTTGAGTTCCAGTTCTAGTGTTACCCCAAAACAACTGTCTCGATCTAAGAGTAGTCCATCCTTAGGAGGCTTTTTTTGCCCTTGCAATCGTAAGGCACATCAAGATAGAGAGGTTTTGTCCGCGAGTCATTCAGGCCCTAGCCAAGGCGTTTAAATCGGCCTATGTGGGCCCAAATAGTAGACTTTAGGCAATGGAGCGGATTACGCCGCCATCAACCCTGACGGATGCGCCATTGGTCGCAGAAGCTAATGGGCTGCATAAAAAGGCAACCATTGCCGCAATTTCCTCAGGGGCTGTGAAGCGTTTGAGCAGGGATGATGGCCTCATGGTTTCGAAAAATTCTTTTTCAATTTGTGCGGGTGATTTATTTTGTTCCTTACCTACCTCTTTAACAAATTGTGTGACGCCTTCGCTACGTGTCGGGCCTGGAAGGACAGAATTAACGGTGATTTGCGTTCCTGCTACAGATTCTGCAATACCACGGGCAATGGCTAATTGTGCTGTTTTACTCATGCCGTAATGCACCATTTCTGGAGGAATTTGCAAGCCTGATTCGCTGGAAATAAAAATAATCCTGCCCCAATTTTGTTTCAGCATGGGTACCAGATAGTGACGACTTAAACGAATGCCACTCATTACATTCACATCAAAAAGATACGCCCATTCTTCATCGGAAATTTCTAAAAAAGGTTTTACCTCATAAATCCCCACATTATTTACCAGAATATCGACGATAGGCTGGTGCTGGATCAGTGCTTTGATTTCTGCAGGATTACTTAAATCGGCCGGCGCTGCAATTAAACGCGCGTCGGGATTTTTTTCTTTTATCTGTTCCATTGCTTGCTGTACACGTGCTTTTGAGCGGCCATTAATTAGTACGGTAGCTCCTTCTTCTGCTAATAGCTCTGCAATAGCAAAACCAATTCCTACAGTAGAGCCCGTCACTAAAGCCGTTTTGTTTTTTAGTTGTAAGTCCATGATTATTTCTCCTGAAATAAATCCAGTAAATGAATGTCCCAATTACTTAGCTTAGCAAATATTAAGCAATAGATTATTTTTTACTTTGCAAAATTTTTTCTCTGTTTGCTGTTATGGAAGTACGCTATGAGACAAAGTAGTGACGCGGTTTTTCCGGGGATAGGTGAAAAAAAACATTTTATTTATATAAAATTTATGCAATTACTACAAAATGTAGTCTATATTAAACAATGTCAATCACGGATATGGAGTTCCAAATGAAAAACACAAATTTGACCTTTAGATTCAGAAGTTTAAACCAACTGGTTATTGCGTTATTTTTATTTGCCAGCCCATTAGCAGGCGCTTATGCTGCATGTTGCGCGGGTCATGGTGGTGTTGCTTCATGTAATAAATCGACTGGTCACCAGATGTGTAAAGACGGTACTGCTTCGCCAACGTGTACTTGCGCTATTCCAAAAACTACTAAAAAGAAAGCCAAGACTCCGGAAACAACAGCAGCTCCAGCTACAACCGCTCCAGCAACTAAAGCGAAACCTAAAGCTGTGAAAACGGCTCCTGCAGCGACAAAAAGCACTACTCCAACTACTACAACGAAACCAAAAAGCAGCTGGTGGGGTGGAAAATCAACTACAACAACAACACCAAGCAGCAGCACTAGTGCTAAAGGGTGTTGTTCACGTCATGGTGGCGTAGCTTCGTGTAATAAAGCTAAAGGTCATCAAATGTGTAAAGACGGTACTGCTTCACCTAGCTGTACTTGCCAATAAGCTGGGGGGTACTTCCTGACTCACATCTGGAGTCGTTTCAGCCTCATTCTCTTCAGGACTACAACAAGTCCAAAAAGAGAGTGAGGCTGATTTATTTTGTACGGGCGTTGTATTTGGCGCAATCTTAGGGCTGGCAGATAAATGCTGGTTCATTGTCTGATGTGACGTATAAACCTCTGAAACCTCTTCTTGATTGGTCTTTTGCTTTTTTTGCAGATGTTCTAAGGGTTGTTTTTTAAAGCGGTATACATTTAGCATGATAAGACACGCTTGGACAATCATTAAGGTTACACCCACAGCAGGGTTGAGCGTTAAGCCTATGGCGAGTAATAAGCCTCCAGAAATAAGAATGGCTCCCAGATTATAACCAAGGCTCATGTATAGATTTTGCTTAATATTGGCTACAGTTTGCTTGGAGATGGCAAAGGCTGAGATTATTGGGGATAAGGTTTCAGTGTATACCACGGCGTCGGCTTGTTGTTGAGTTATGTCATCGCTGCCATTAGAGGCAATTGCGATGCTGAAATTACTTGCCGCGAATGCTTGTGCATCATTTGCAGCATCTCCAATCATTGCGACTAATTTGCCACTGTTTCTCACCGTTTTAATGTGTTTTGTTTTTGATTTAGCAACACATTCAGCGTAAATCGTTGTTATACCAAGTACTTGTGCATAGCGAGCAGCTGTTTCCTTATCTGCTCCAGTACAAAGGTGGATTTCTTTGCCCATCGCTTTTAATGTATTAATTGTTTGATACGCATCGTTGCGCAGCGGATCAGTCAACACCATAAAGCCTATGACTGCCTTGTTACGGGCGATATAGATTAGATGATCGCCAGCCGATAGATCGGGTAGTTGTTGTGTTTCAGGCAGTGTAATTCCTTGTTGCTGCATGAGGGTTTTGCTGCCCAGAGTATAATTATTTTCGAGTATTTTACCGGTGATTCCTGAATGGTGTTGGGCATTCAATTGAGTTACTTGCTGTGTTTGCGGGTTTTTTGCTTGAGCATAAGAATAAATGGCTTTGCCAATGGGGTGCGCTGAGTCTTTTTCCAGGGCAGCACAATAGGCCATTAGCTCGGATTCAGACAATTCGCCATGACCTAACAGGCCAAGTTGCGTCACCTTTGGTATTCCTGTAGTTAAAGTACCATTTAAATCAAAAATTACGGTATCGATTTGTTCCGCTTGTTGTAATGTTTTGGCACTTTTAAATTGCACTCCATGTTCTGCTGCTTTGTGCATTCCAGTTTTAACTGCTAGAGGGGTAATTAAGCCTAGAGTACAAGGACAAGCACTCACCAAAACAGACACAGCACATTGGATGGCTAGGGCGGGGGTGAAAAAAATACCCACAGCGATGCCTGAGATAACTGCCAGAGCAAGTACGGCTGGGATAAAATAACCGAGAAGCTTTCCGGTTTGCAGCTCAATGGGTGCTTTCTCCTGAGAGGCTTTTTCAATTCCTTTATCCAGACGCGCCAGATAGGATTCTTGGTACGTTTTGCTGACGCGAAGTGTGAGAGGGTGTGCATTTTCGGCAAGTCGCATTCCTGCCAACACCGCTTTTTGAGCAAGTACTGAGCGCGGTAAAATATCACCCGTAATAATGGTTTTGTAGACTGAAGTTTCTTCTTCGCAAATCCCATCCAGAGGAATGATTTCTCCAGGTTGGACAATAATCAGATCGTTGGCCTTGATGTGTTTCAATGCCGTATTTTCAAAGCCATTTAGTGTTTTTAAGCGTACGGTTTTTGGCGCTCTGTCTTGAAATTTTGCGGAGCTGATTTTTGCTTTGATGGAGTCTTCAATGGCAATACCAATATGCCTAAAACCATAAATTAATAAGCCGGCGTCAAACATCATGGGCAAACCAGGGATAAATAAGGAGGCAATTGAGACGATTAATATAGCTGCGGTACTCAATGCAAACAGACTGTCCATGGTTAAGGTTGATGTTTTACGCCATTTGGACCAGGCATCATAATAGGAATGGGCACCCAATATCAGAGTTAAGACGGTGCTAAAGCCCGCAATCGCTATCATGGCGCTCATTGGGAGCGCGCCGGCAGCCAGGAATGCAATCAACACGGCGGCTCCTGCAATGCATCCTATGGTGCCGAGAAACCAGTGTGAGGTGAGTAGCTTTTTTAGCGAGTAGTCTGGTTTTTCTTCTTGTTCATTAATCGACGGATAGTCAACGTCTTCACAGCTAAAGCCTATGTCCTCGATGTATTCTTTTAGTTCCTCCCATCCTTGAGAATATTCTGTTGACTCATCAGCAAGAACTACAGTTGTTTTTTTGGGATCGGGTGTGGTGATATCGACATCAAAACTTACAAATCTTTGGAATAATTGATTTTCCAGTTGTTTTTTTACTGTACCACTACAACTGACGCAAGTCATTCCATTGATGTATAAAGTATAAGTTTGAGACATATTTATTCGCTAATTTGATGGTTAAAATACGCTATCCAAGCCTGGGGCTTTAACTGGTGAATTTCAGTTAAAAACAACATGTTACAATTTGCGTGAAATCATATCATATGTGTCACTTTTTGCACCTGTTTTTTTGCTTATAACATCGATTGTCATGATTGATGATGACAGTTTTAAGTCTTGCAGTTATTCTTGAGCTCGGAATTAAGTCTATGAGGAACATGGAATTTTGAAGTCTTTAATATCACGAAGTGAATTGTTTCTGGCCAGTCTGCTTGGCATTTACAGTATTTATTATTTAATGGTTTCTTTATCTGTAGTGTGGGGATTTACTACAGATGATGCGTATATCAGCTTGCTTTACGCGCGCCAATTAGCTGATGGTAAAGGTTTGTATTGGCATGAGCTCATGCCTCTTGTTGAAGGCTACTCCAATTTTCTTTGGGTTTTGATTGCGTCTGCAGTAATCAAATTACAATGTCCTTTAGTGTGTACCATGAAATGGATTTCTGTGTTTAGCTTAGGCTTGGGGCTTATTTTTTTATATCGTTTAGGGCGGCTTTTTTTTAGCCCTTTACTGGCAATATTGCCCGTATTTCTCTTCAGTCATTACAGCGGTGTGGCTTGGTGGACGGTTAGTGGCTTGGAGTCCCTCTTTTTTTGTGCTTTGTCTCTCTTATTGATCTGGCAGGTTGCTGCAGCGTTTGGGTATACGGCAACATCTGAGCAACAAAAAACATCAACTTCGGCATGGATTATTGCTAACAGTGCTTTATTGCTGCTTTCCTTAACTCGTTTTGAAGGATTAATTTGGGTAATCCCCGTCGCTTTTTTTATTATTTGCCAAGTAAGATCATCTCGTTTAAACGAATTAGCGTTTGATTATAAAAAAGTTTATTTGTGGGGACTGATTAGCTTTGGCTGCTTTGTATTTCCCTATGCGCTTTATTTTATCTGGAGGCTGTCTTATTTTGGCCATTGGATTCCAAACAGTTACCGTTGCAAGGCCTTTGTTCAAGGACAGGTTGCTGTGGTTGATCTGAATTATCTGCGGATGATTATTCCTCTTATTGTTGCCGCGCTGCCCTATTTTTTAGCGTCGAAAGATTGTCGGCACTTATTACTGTGGGTGCCTTCAGTGCTCTATGCACTGATGCTGTGGAAAGCAGATCCGATTCTTGCTCATCATTTGCGTTTGTTTTTGGGGCCTTTTGCATTATTCACCCTTTTGTCTGTTTTAGGGGTGAGCCAGTTTTTGGGGCAGTTTAAGTTGTCTTCGTGGCATTTAAAACTGGTGACCAGTCTTGTGATCATGGTGATGACGTTTCTGTTTATTCCTGATACACATTTTGCTGATCTACGCGTCACTGTAGCAAATTATCAAGCCAGGAGCCAAAATCGTTTGGCGCTTGCCAAATTACTTAATGCACAGGCAGGTAACGGAGCTACGGTATTGTTGGGTGACATCGGTCTTATTCCTTTTAGTGCGCGTCCTGATATTCGTTTTATCGACAGTCAGTGTTTGAATAACGCAGCATTAACTCAAGCGCCTTATAATAATAATTTGGCACTGTATGCTGCCTATTTACAGAAACAGGTTAAGCCGGATTGGGTTATTGTGGTTAAGCCTTTGTACGAAGCACATCTTGATTTTTTAGTGGATTTGTTGGAAAAAAATAAATTTTTGCGCCAATACCAACTCGTAGGAACTTTAGAGTCCGGGGCAGTTGTACCTGGGATTGCTAACCACTCAAAGAAAATGACGGATTATGTGTACTTACTTTATAAGCGGAAATAAAAATGCCCTTGAAAGGGCATTTTAAAGAGAATACAGTTCAACTTATGGTGCGGAGCTACCTGCTGCACTAGCCGCTGCTGCTGAGAAATCAGGATTAGGTTGGCCTGCAGCCGTATTTTGTATCAGCATAACACTGTTAGTCAGCAAAATACGCTCTTGTATTTGACGGTCCAAATACATTTGATAATTCATCTCAGCAAGCAAGGTCGCAATTTCTTTTTGTACCGTTGCTGGGGATGCATTATTAATTTGATTAATCCATTGATTATTGGTGCTTAAATCGGGTTTGAATAATCTCCAGGTCGCCATATTAAATTCGCTCACAGCCTGACTTGTTTGAGCTTGACCTGAGCCACTTTGATCCTGTGGTAATCTTTTGGACATAATAAAATACAAGTTACTTAAGCCTACAGAGGTTTGTGCGGCATAGGTACGCAAGCTGGCAAGGTAACTACTTAGAACACCTTGGGCTACTTTTTGTTGTGTTTGAGAGACATTGCTTCCTTGAGCCGGTACTGCTTGAGTATAAAGCGTGTCGTAGTCTTTCAATTTAGGTAATTTTGCAGGAAGAACACCACCTGATACATAACGAATAAAATTAGCTGCTTGTTGTGCCTGGTTTTGCGCCGTTAATCCTTGATTTTTCTGGTTCCCACCACCACTAGAGGTACCGCCTGAGGTAGCGCTTTGTGTTGAGTACAATAAAGGCCCTAATAAGCTATTGCTATTAAGTTGACTTAAAAATTGTTGATTGTAGTTGTATGTGAAGTACTGCTTAGTACTAGGGAGCGGGCCTATCACATTGGCAGATACTAAATTGTCATACAATAATGGGCAATCTTGTGTCCATGCCGTTCCATCATAATTCATGCAATAACTCGCACTGGGCGTGCCTAAAATATTGAGTACTCCCTGGTTTATTGGATCAGGTTGAAAATTTTGTTGATCTATTAAAGCATTAACTGAAACGCTACCTTGTTGCTGCGATTTATCATCACTGAATTTTTGTGTGTTGAAGGTATTATTTGCCCAAGGGTTAATTGCGTTGCCAATGGGTAGGGTGTTAGGTACAAATGAAGCAAGTGCTGCACTGAATGCGTTGACTGGAATTGCTCCTAAAAAGGTATTTACCATATAGGTTTGCATGACTTGCATTGATGCTGGATTGAGAAGTTGTTGACTTACTGTTTTATTATTTGCAGTGGGCGATTGTGTGATGTCATAACCTAAAAAACCACCTAGATTAAGCAAGTATTTCACTAAATTTTGGGTGTTTTGCGAGGTCTGCTGAGAATTGTACTGATTCATCGTGTCATCGGCCATTACGGGTAACGTACTAAGGCAAAACAAATTAAGTACGGCCAGTTTGGGTAAAAGCTTCATCATTCATCTCCTTCAAGTGCGCGTAAAACAAGTTTCAAACGGTATTGGCAAAAAACGCGTGATAACAACCTTAAACGCTCGAATACTATGTTTCGTTTAAGAAAAACTCCAGCAGTATCATGGCTCCCCGTACTGGTTTCTTCTGCGTGGATTAAAATACGCGAAGCACTGCCCGGGTGAACCGTATCGATTGCTTGCAGTAGTCGAAGCCCTCTTCCTGACTTAATATTACCAACGATACGAATAAATTTTTCTTCTTCGGCCATAAGCCCTAAATCGACGCCTTCTATGTCGTCAAGCTCTTTACCTAATTGCTCCATGGCGGCTTCAAATTCGGGGTTACCATCCAAAGTCCAGTCTTCCACACTCTCCATAAACGTGATGACACGATAGATCATCGGATCTATGTATTCAAACCAGTATTGTGCTGATGCTTCATGGCTTAGATTGGGCATGATTTACTCTTTTTTTACTCTGTCAGATGAATGGACGTACTCATTACTTACTACTATAGTATATTATGAGGGGCAAAAGTATATTAATCATAAATTAAAAGAAGCAAAAACTATGAAGAAACAATCCAGTTCGAAAGTGGGTAAATTGCTCAGCAGCATTTTTAATCTGCGATTATGGTTCGATTGGGAGCGTATGAAATCGTTCACTTTATACTTGGGAAATGGTTTGAAACAGTTGTTTGTGCCACAGCGAGATAAACAGACGGAATCGTTCGACGAAGCAGCAAAAAAACTAGATATTACCGATGCAAGTTTACTAGCAAAACAAAAAGCGTTGTTGCGGCTAAGTGTGATTATGGTTTGTGCTGCGGGCTTGATTTTCGGTTATGCAGGTTATCAGCTTTACCATGGTTCTTTCAAGGCAGTTATTGTAAGCTTGATAGTCATGATGATTGCATTAACTTTAGCCTTCCGATATCATTTTTGGTACTTTCAAATTAAACATCGTAAACTGGGATGTACCTTTGACGAATGGTTTAAGCAAGGATTGTTAGGGGAGAAAAAATGAACAAATTAGTGGTCACCTTACTCCTCCTGTTACTCCCCGGGCTTGTCTTAGCTGATAACTCTTTAAGTTTTGCACCTCCGGCCAGCGATTATTCCATGGTTTTTCTTGGAAATTTATTTGGGATTGTCGATGGTGTTTTAAATGGTACCGGTAGCCAGATCATGGGTAATATGTTTGGTGTCTTTAATGCCGCTGTCTTGGCTCTGGGCGGGATTATTATAATGTACACCCTCATGGTCTCGACCATGAATACGGCTCATGAAGGACAAATGCTAGGGCAAAAATGGTCTTCCATTTGGATTCCAGTGCGTTCCACCTTAGGTTTGGCCTTATTAATTCCTAAAGCATCCGGCTATTGTCTGATGCAAATTTTTGTTATGTGGATTGTGGTGCAGGGTGTGGGGGCTGCAGATAAAGTATGGAATTCCGCCTTAAGCTATTTGAATCGCGGCGGTGTAATTATTCAGGCACAGCTAATTAATCCAGCTACAGAGCTTACTAACGGGAACCAAGGCGTTACCGGGATTGCTACTGGAGCGCTGAATATTTTGGCAGGTCAAGTATGTATGCTGGGTTTGCAAACACAATTACAAATGCAACGGCAATCTTATTTAAATTCGCAACAAAATAATGCAGGACCTTGTTCCGGTGAACCTTCAGCTGCAATGAAGGTTTTTTGTACTACGAGTGTGCCTGATTTTCTTGGAACAGTAAATGCTGTGACGGCACAAAATGCTCACCCACGTATTGTACCTATATATGATCCAAAAACCAAAAAACTAATAGTTCCGGTAGCCACTTACCGAGTTGAAATGCCTAATTTTGAAGCTACTTCTCCTTATGCATACCTAAATGGGATTTGTGGTGTACTTTCATGGAGTAGTCTAAATTCGAATAAAAGTGGCACAACGGCTTTTCCCGCGGAAGTAGGGGATCCAAATCTAATTCTAGCTACTGGAAGTACGGGTGTTAATACAACTGTTGGAGGCGTTTCTCTTAATGAGAATGAGTTAAGTACGGTACAGATGTCTCGGGCAATTGCGATCCAGCAAATGTATACTAATTTAGCTTCAGTGGCGCAAATTATTATCAGTAATTCGCCCGCTATGTCTAACAACACGAGTAATAACAGTACAGCTACACCATTCTCTGATATTGCTAATCAACAATTTGGGGTTCCTTATACTCAAAATTCAACTATATGTAATACATATGCTGATGGTTGTTATATTTGGGGCGCTGCATCAGGCGGCAGCTCGGGAGTATTGTTTAATGGAACAGAGTTTAATAATGCCATTAATGATTATAACGGCGTTATGATGCCCACATTGAATCTCTTAAATCAAATGAACCAATCGGCTGATGCTGCTAATTCTCGTGCATTTATCGCGCAGGCTTCAACACAAGGCTGGATTATGGCGGGCTCCTATTTCTTTGATTTGGTTAGAATTCAAGGTAGTTCAACAACTAACTCCAGTATGACAGACACTGACACGGGTCTGGATAATAGTACTTTTGATCCTGATGGCTTGAGTGCTCCATTTGGTGATGGCAATACGTGTACTGGGTCATTAGCGCAATTATGTACCTGGTTTGGTGGTAATAAAAATCCAATAATACAAGTTCAGGCGCTTATTGATGGTTCAATCTTAGTTACGCCTAATGCAATGTCCAAACCTAGTACGGCAGGCAGTTCCCAGCGACATGTTATTGATGGCTTAACTTCCTCTACAGTGTATGGTTTTGTTAATAACTCGCTGATGGTGCAACAACCTGGGCAACCCGGACTGAAGCCATTAACTTTTGCTAATGCAATTCACTTTAATGTTGATACGTCACTGTATACTCTGAAATCACAAAATTTTGACTGCGGCAAAGTTAAGATTCTTCTCTGGTCCTTCTGTTTGGGGCAGATGATGGGGAATTTGCTCTATAATGCGATTTTCTTGTTTATCTATAATACCTTATTGCAAATATTTGGACAGGTTATCCATCAGGTTATTATGGCCTTCTTGATGATCCCAATAAGCGGCATGGCGGATATCTTCAAGCAAGGTGTTCAAGTTATTTCTGCTCCAGGAGTTAACCCTATTGTTGCCATGGCGAATATGGGGGTTCAATACATTAACTTCTCGGGTAACTTGTGGCTTATGTTATTGAATATGGCCGTGACCAGTGCGTTGATTCCGGTTTTTGGTATATTCATCTTTGCCTTGATTGCTTTATCAATGCCACTTCTGTTAGCTTGGGTTGGCATTATGACCACCATAGGATTTACAACCGCCTATTACATTCCTATGTTGCCGTATATGATCTTCACGTTCGGCGCGATGGCTTGGTTGATTTCTGTAATCGAAGCAATGGTTGCTGCACCAATTGTTGCCTTGGGTGTAACCCATCCAGAGGGGCATGATGCTTTTGGTAAGGGTGAGGCTGCGGTGATGATTCTGATTAACGTCTTTTTAAGACCGTCCATGATGATCATTGGTTATATTGCGGCGATTGCCTTATCTTATGTTGGTGTATGGATGTTAAACGCAGGTTATGATCATGCGATAGGATTCATTCAACAAAGTACTCCCGATACGGCACAATGGGGTGCATCTCAATTAGGCTCGGGTTCTGGCGGGTATTCTGATTGGGCGGGTATTTATGCCTTCTTCTTCTCCATTCTGACTTATACCACTATGTATTTAATTCTGGTGCAAAAATCATTTACCTTGATTTCTCTTCTGCCTGATAAAGTATTAAGATGGATAGGTGGTAGTCCAGAAAGTTCTGGTCAAGAGGCTGCACAATGGGCTACTGGTGAAGCGAAAGAGCAACAAAAAGAAGGCATTGATAAAACGCAGGGCGCTCAAGGCCAGATGGATAAACAAATTGGCGGTGCTGCAATGAAAGGCCTTGGCGCTGCTAAAAAAGCGATTGGTAAAGGTGGTGGTAGCGGCGACGTCTCAGCTTCTGCTGGAGAGTAGTTGCAGGTTAATAACAATTTGAGTAAGAGGCATAGAGTACTATAGTGATTATAACGAACGAATTAAATTATAATGATGAAGGTACTGTATGCCGAGGCCTTATCGCTTATAACCCAGAGAGCTCAATCCCAATGCCTGCTGTTATGGTAGCGCATGATTGGGGCGGTCGTGGCGACAATGCTTGTGCTAAAGCCCGGCAATTAGCAGCCCTTGGTTATGTTGGTTTCGCAATTGATATGTATGGACAGGCTCAGCTAGGACATGATGAATTAGAAAAACGTGCTTTAATGACTCCCTTAATGAATAACAGACAAAAGCTCCTGCAACGTATTAAGGCTGCTTTTGATTTCCTGGCGCAATTACCTCAAGTTGATAAAAAAAATATTGCTGCAATTGGCTACTGCTTTGGTGGTTTATGCGTTTTGGATTTAGCACGTTCTGGTACTGATTTAAAAGCAGTTGCCAGTTTTCATGGCTTACTTTCAGCTCCCCAAGGGGATACAGGCAAATCAATTAAAACCAGTATCTTGGTTTTGCATGGTTATGATGATCCTTTAGCTAAACCAGAACAAGTAAATCAGTTTGCCCTGGAAATGACAGCACGAAAAGCTGATTGGCAAATTCATATGTACGGTCTTACCGCCCATTCGTTTACTAATCCACAAGCCCATGATCTGCAAAAAGGCCAGGTGTATAATGAACAGGCTGAAAGACGCTCCTGGCAAAGTACGCAGGCATTTTTAGAAGAGCAGTTAGGGACTTGTTGACCTTTCTACTCTCTTGGCCTATTTCAGTTCAAGCTAGCGAAATGTCAACAGTCCCTAAAAGATATACTGAGTTATTTTGCGTCGCCTTTTGTAGCTCCTAGCCACGGTTGATCGTAACGATAGTCCGCTCGGGCTTGTTCTAAAGTGGAGCCATTTTTTATTGCTGTGGCGATATGTTCTTCTGTTAATTTAATGTGTTTTGCTTTATGTAACACATCCGCAAGTAAGTCTTTGGGTATTACCAGGACGCCATTATCATCTGCAAAAATAATATCTCCAGGGTTTATTTGTACGTCATTAATGAGCAGAGGACATTGCTCGTTAATTTTATGGATACGGTTTTTACCTGAGCGCATGTACGTTCCAGCACAAAAAAGTGGGTATTGTGACTCACGAATAAAGGCGACATCACGCACTGCGCCATGTACTACGGTTCCCGCCAGATCTAACTGGAGCGCCATTTGAGTAAGAAGAGCACCCCAAGCCGTACAATCAATGCGGCCATTATTATCAATTACAAGAACAGAGTGTGCGCTAACCGCATCAATATAATTGGCCGCATTTTTAAAACCAACTTGTTCTGTTTCATTATCTGCATAGTGCACGGTATACGCTGGACCACACAACTTCATGCCGGGCGCCAGAGGTTTAATATGGAGCAAGGCGCCTTCTACGCCACAGGCATCAAGTGCGTCAGAGAGTTCAGTGGTGTTATACGTATTTAGTTTCTGTAATTGCGCGTCCATAGGATCTCGTGTTTTGTGTGGCTTTTTCAGGCATTGCTCAATGATTGCATTGGCCATCTCGTGGGTTTTGGCATGGCCACCTAAATCATAGGTAATAAAGCGTCCTTTATTTACGACGTGGCGAATGGATTGCACCAGCAGTTGGGCTTCTTTAGTATAGTTAAAATGCTCCAGAAGCATACTGATGGTTAAAAACATCGCGCCTGGATTGGCTTGATGTGGTTTGATACGTGGTGCGCTGCCGTGCACGGGTTCAAAATAGCATTTATCTTGGCTTATATTGGCACTGGGAGCTAAACCTAAGCCACCCATAACTCCGGCACCTACGTCAGACAAAATATCACCAAACATATTTTCTGCTACTATGACACCAAATTCTTCAGGACGTTTAATGAGCCATAAAGCAACTGCATCGGCATTCAAAATGTCGGCATGAATTTGTGGGTATTGTTGGGCTATTGATTCAAAAATTTCACGGGCAAATGCGCCACTTTGACGTAAAACATTCGGCTTGTCCGCAAAGGATACGCGTTTCATCTGATGCTTTGTTGCGTATTCAAAGGCGTATTGAAATAAACGCGTTAAGCCCGTTTTGGATTGCAAACGCAGAGCGCAACTCATTTCCTGTGCGGGAATAGAACGCCAAGATTTATTTTGAGCGACTAAATTTAATAAAGGTTCTGGCAAAGGTTGATAGTCAAAACCTGCATACAATCCTTCGGTATTTTCCCTGATCACACACAAATTAAATGGATTGTTTTTTTCTTTGATGGGAAAGCAGGGACGCACATTGGCAAAGAGATCTAATTTTTGGCGTAGCAAGATAATCGGTGAGATGTAATCAAGTCCTTGATGTTGCAAGTTCTTGTTCAGTTCCTGCTGGGCTTCGCGCTGCGGTTTACTGGTAATAGCACCTAATAAGGTGGTATCGCATTCGTTGATTAATTCCCAGGTTCTTTCAGGAATCGGTGTGCCTTCTTGTTGCCAGCATGACCAGCCAATATCGCCATGATGTAATTCGACCGAAATATCGAGTGCTGAAAATACAGGCAGAGCGGCCTGCATCACTTCCATTCCTATGCCATCACCTGGCAAGACGGCGATTTTAATGGTCTTATTTGACTTCATTATTTAAAGTCTCCAGAATGATTTCTTTGCAAAAAGAGGGATTGTCTTGCAGTACGCGCATACTGGATTTGGGAACTAACACCAAACGGCCTGTGTGCGGTGTAATGACGTTTTTTGTATTGACCAAGTCAGAGTATTCGCCAATTAAATGCAGGTGGTCTACGGTGGTTTTTTGAAGTAATTCGGTGGAGTTTGTTTGTAATACTCTGGTTAAACCAAAAATTAAGCGCTCACAAGCCATAGTTGGATTGCTTAGTTTAAGTGCTTGCGCGGGGATTTCATTAGGAGAAAAAACAGGCTGGTACAGCGCGTGTAATGCTTCAGGTAGTTTTTTCTCTTGGCATAAGTTGATAACTGCACCTAATTTTTGTGTTAAAGAGCGGTCAGCAAAAGTAGGTGTTGAAAATAAAATAATCGCTTTATGGGTTTTAGCAAATAAAGAGAAACATTGCTGAATAATCACCCCGCCAAATGAAAAACCTATAAAGGCATCATACTCATTAATTCGTGATGCTAATAGTTGTTCCCATAGTTGATAATATTCTTGATTAGGAACATCCTCGATGATGGACAGAGGATCCAGATAATCAATGGTATATTCTTCATCAAGAAAAGAAAGTGTTTTCGCAATAGTTGCAATATCTTCTGGTCCTGGTGAAACAGGACCAATAACCAAGATGTTTTTTTTACTCATTCTATGCTCTAAATAGGGGATTGTTTAGGGTCTGTTGGCCATTTTACTTGTCTTGGCCCCAATAGGCCCTAGGCCCCACTGCCATTAAGTGAACGCCAGTTCTGGATAAGGAATCCACAAGATCTACCTCCTCAGCACGAACGGATCTCGGTAGAGATTGGATCTAATGGCTCCCTTATCCAGAACTGGCATTAAGTTAAGAAAATCTCATCGTTCCGCGGACAAGCCGCGGGACGACATGGAGAGTGAGCGATTCCTTAACTTAATAGTAGTGGTCCTAGGCCCTAGGTTAAAGGAATGTTATTTTTTACTTTATAGAGTTCTAAATCAGCTGTTGAAAGATCAGTTATTCCTCTAATAAATTCATCCATTTCAATGGCTTCATGACCTATTTTTAAGGCATCACGTACGTAGTTTGCGGCTTTTAAAATAGAGTGTAAATTGTATTTTTTCATATTAATTGCATGCAAATAGGCAATAAAAAATTCGGTTTTTAAATTTCCAGTTCCTTTGCCCATTCCTGCCAGTGAACCATCAATATAAAGCGCTCCTGATTCCATTGCGGCTAGAGCATTAGCTTGGGCCAAACCAATATTATCATGGGCGTGAAAGCCAAAAGGAATGGCGTATTTTTGGGTGTAGTGGCTGTATATTTCAGTAATTCGTGAAGGTAATAGGCTGCCATTAGAATCAGCAAAATAAATGACATCTGGTTGGCAATCGCTTACACGCTTTACTGACTCTTCTAATTCAGCGTCACTGTAATAAGAAATATGAATGAAGTTGGTCGAAATCTCCAAGCCAGATTTTTTGGCCATAGCCAAGGTCGGCAAGGCTGCAGAGGCTTCATTTTTAGGAATGCATACTCTGAGTAAATCCACACCGCAATTTTTTAATTCGAGAAGATCATCCTGGCTTACATTTTGTGGGTGCGCCATAACGGCAATTTTTGCATTTTTAACTAAGGAGCGACAAAAAAGCAGGTATTCTTTAGTGCACCATCCTGCAACGCCTAAATTATCAATAGGGCGTATAGAGCCGTTCCGATAACCAATTTCTATATATTCAACTCCTGAGCCATCAAGTGCAGGAAGAATATTTTCTAATTCACTATTTTTAAAGTGAAAATTGGTTCGATGCCCTCCATCTCGCAGTGAAGCATCTAAAAGTTGTAGGGACTTGTTCATATAATGCCTCGAAATACCAGGGGTTGTTGACATTTCGACTCAAGGTAGCGAAATGTCTGACCCTAGCCAATAAATTAAGCCGATAATCACGGTGACAATAAAGCTTTTTATATAAAAAGCTGTTTGCTTATTAAAGTATAGCGAATATAAATATGCAATAGGGTGACGGTAGATAAAATAACGAATGATTTTTCTGGTAACCAAATGTGGGCGACCTCGCATGGGAAGTTCATGAATGCGTACGCTGGGAACTTTATTAATCTCAATAAGTACATCGCGTGCATGGTCCATTGGTTTGGAGATATCAGCACATTCCACATCAATACCTACTATTTTTAAATTTAAGACATTAGCTGCTTTGCACATTAACTGGCTATTTTCTTTACAAATTTTTTGATTGAACGTTTCAAAAGAACCTCCACGAGTAGCATTACTGGTGTAAGCTAAGACAATTTTTTCGCCCATTGCGGGAATGTATTGTTTGTCTATACCGCGTTCTTTAAAGCGAATTCGTGCTTCCGTATCAAGGAGAATTGGCCCCAAAAATGCATTAATTCTTTGGCGTTCTTTATTTTCTAATGTGACTAGCTCTTCAATAGTGTGTTCGCCATCACCAAGAACACTGGCTGGATGTCGCACTACAACACTGAGAACACGTTGATTAAACACTAGTACGCGATAGGAGGTTAATTGAGCGTGAAATTCTTCGACTATTAGTGTATCAAACTGTTCAAAACCTTGATTTAAAGCGGGTTTTAATTCATCGAGTGTTTGTATATTGCATAAAACGCCGGTTCCCCGTCCTTCATTTAATGGCTTGACTACCAGAGGAAAGCGTAAAGAGTCTAATTGTTGCGTTAAAAGGGCTTCTTCATAGGTATCTTTTTCTAATAAAACCGCTTTGGGTACAGGAATACCTTCGTGTTCTAATATTCTATTGGCAAAATATTTATTTTGAGCGATGCGCACACTGGTTGTACAGTTGAGGGGGGGCTCTGCGCCGCAGAAAAAATAGCGGTGCTTACCTAGCGTCAGCTCAAAACCATTTATACCTTGGATTGGTTCTACAGTTAAGAAGTATCTTTGAGCACTTTGATAATAGCGTAGCGCGTTCCCGTCGATTTGGAGTTCCTCTCATTTATTGCTGATAGTCCTTCGCTCCGGCGATAATTAATTTATAGACACGTTCACTAATAATTCCTTGCTCAAATTTTACTTTGGCATCCCAGGTCATCAGCTGACCTTTTTGTCTTACTAGTTTACGCGTAGCGGAGGTAACGTCATTAGGATCACTTTCTAACAAGATATCTCGGACTTCTTCATCAAACACTAAATACTCTCTGAGCGCAACTCGTTTTTCGTCCACAGTCGGAACCAGTTTTTGCCAGATACATAATCTAATTGTTTCCAGGATGTCGATGGTTCTACCCAAGCGCTCTTCTCCTGAGAATGAAGTAACCAGACGACGCATGGTTTCTGCCACACCGGATGTATGCAAGGTAGTGTATACAGGATGTCCTGTGAGTGCTGCTTCAAGGGCTGCACTAATAGTTTCTGCATCTCGGCACTCACCCACCATGATTAAACGTGGTTTTCGTCGTAATGCGTTTCGTACGCCATCAGCAAAACTGGGTAAATGACGAGGAATTTCTGATTGACTGACCACTGAAGAGGTGGCTTCAATTTCATCATAAACGAATTCTATAGGTGACTCATAAGTTAATACTTTACGATTAGAATCTTCCACTTCTATGAGTTCACGAATAATGGATGCGAGTAGTGTTGATTTACCTGAACCCGTTGCACCGGTAATAAATACAATTCCTTCTTGAGGTGCAATCGCTGCAAGAATGTTGTCTGGAAGATGCATTGTTTCCAGTTTTGGGGGTGTTGTTGGAATCGTTCTTAAGGTAATTTGAACGGCATCATGCCCCTCAACGAGACAAGCAGTACCATTTACCCGGTATCGGTATCTGACGCCGCGATTAGGGCGAAATTCATAGTGGGTATCAATATCTTTACCCGATAAAAGCTGTGTGGTCGCGTTAGGGCCGTAGATGGAGTTAATTAAATCCCCAAGTTCTGTATTGGACAAACGACGATTCGTGATTCTTAGTAATTTACCATAGACTTCAGCGTAAATAGGCTCGCCAGTTTGGATTGTAATATCCGACGCATTTAAACGTTCTGTGTGTTCCAGCATTCTATCCATGAATACTGGAGTGAAGCGTGTTGGCTCATCAGGCATTAAATGAATATTAGTCATAATTTTATTATCAATTTGTTGGTTTAATAGTTGGCTGCCAAGATTTATCAGTTATTACAATTTTAGCTTTATTTGCTAATTTTTCCATGTTTTTAAACTGCTCCAGTGCGTTTTCATCTTTGGCAACAGCCGCTCTCCACTCTTTACTATTGATATTCAACGCAGGCAGCGCCGTAATACGTAATACTCGGTCGTCAATATGAATTTCAGTCGCATCACCGGTTACGCCCAAATCAGTATGAGAAACAAACGGAGGAGATACCATATTCATTGCTAACAGTTTTCTATAAAGAATCATGCCACCAAAATCTTCTTTGATGCGCGCAATATTATCTTCAAGAATCGTATTGGCTTGATCTATACCATTTTTCCAGCCTCTTGCTGTATACATACACCAGACTTTCTTTTCTACTTTGGTTTTAGGAAGCAGTGTATGATTAGGGTATTCGGGCTTAACGTAATCGAGCCATAGATATTGGCGCCAAGTAGGTGGTGTAGTAACAAAATGCGCTTGTTTGGATACTTTATAAGTACGATCAGAAATACGAATGTTTTGATCGTCTGCAAGATTTAGAGTGTTTCTGCCCTCAAGCAATACTGGAGGAAGAATATTGTGCTCTAAGGTTAGCGAATTGAAGTCGTAGATAGTGTCCAGTGTTCTGGTTTGCTTTGCTAATTCTTCATCAATTGCTTTTGCACGCCAGGCAAGACCTGCTTGTGCGCCAAGACTTAAGGCGGTTTCTCTTAGCGCCATTTGCCGAATTTTACCTGTTTTTTTCCTGTTTTTTTCTTTGGCACTTACATTAGCCATAGCCTGAAGACCAGCTAATGAGTCGGTATCACCTAAATAGGGCGTTCTGGCGCATGACAACAGTAACGCGGATAAAACAAAGATGAAACTAAGAGTAAATTTTGGCATAACGTAATTCAACAACCTGACTGTTAGGGTAAACGTGAATATAAGCTTTTTTACCAGCTTGGTAATCAATATCACGCAGGATTTCAGCTAAACTCTGGTCTTTAATGGTCATGCTGATTAAAACAGGCATTGAAGGGACTTTTCCAAGAACACGTATTTTAAAATGAGCGGCTTTAGCAATACGTGCGGTTAATTCTTCAATTGGGCCAGACCAGTCAACACTTGCTCGTGCTTGCAGGTTATAAGCGTTTGGTATGGTTAATGTATTGTCTTTATGTGGTGGTGTGATTACTTTTTCAATGCGCGCCATTTCGTGCATTGAGTCGCTTACAGATACAGCAGCTTCGGCTAATTTAATTGTTGCATCATCACTTGGGTTGTTTACAGGCGGTTTTTTATAAATGCCAGTAGACTTACAACTGATAAGCAGGATTGAAACGATTAAAAGCATGACGAGCTTGTTGTTCATTCAATGTTCTTTTAAGGTCGGGGATATTCGTTTGATTGAAACAGGAGCTAGGCTCCTTGTCAAGCTTATCGAGTAGTGCAATAAGTAAATTTATTAATAAGTTATCTTGTTTAGAGCTTTTCAAATAAGCCGTAAAGTACTTGCCCTGCCTGTTTGAGTTTCATTTGTCGCCATTGGTGTTCATCCATTTGGATTGCGGTAGGTGATTCCAGATAAAGCAGTCCGCCAGGAACTAAAATTTCATGCTGTGCGATATGAGCAATACATTCTGGCAGGTACTCTTGTGCAAAAGGTGGGTCTAGAAAAATAATATCAAATTGCTCTTTGCTGCTTTGCAGGTACTGTCGTGCATCTGTTTTAACAAGCTTTAGAATGGGGCTGTTAAATGAGTTAATTATTTTTTGCAAATTAGTGTGAGCCTGCGGGGATTGTTCGATTAAAACAACTTGAGCCGCACCGCGGGAAAAGGCTTCCAATCCCAAAGCACCGCTGCCGGCAAAAGCATCCAGGCAGCGTGCGTTTCTGATTTGATGCATTAACCAATTAAATAAAGTTTCACGCACGCGATCTGGAGTAGGCCTTAAACCGTCTACATCAGGAAACTGTAGTTTTTTACCGCGGTACAAGCCGCCTATAATGCGAATTTCGTGTTTCAAAATTTCCCCACTGTAACAAGGAGTAGTTTATCGGGATTTACTTGTTGCTTAAACGCTTCTTTAATTTGCTCTTTAGTAACTGCATTGATGTTTGCCACATAAGTATCCAGATAGTTATCAGGCAAATGATAAAAGGTCATTCTTAATAATATGGTAGCAATACTGCGATTACTTGCCAACGACAGGGGAAAGCTGCCGGTAAGGTATTGTTTCGCAGATACTAATTCCGAATCATCCGGTCCATTATTAATGTAATTACTTAATACATCCTGAGTAATGGTCAAGGCTTTTTTCGCTTGTTTACTGTGAGTAGCTAATGTGATGATGAATGGCCCATTGCCTGGCATGGGAGCAAATTGACTGTCTATGCCGTAAGTTAAGCCACGTTTTTCACGCACTTCAATCGCCAGTCGGGAAACCAGAGAACCGCCGCCCAGAATGTAATTACCAACCAACAATGGAAAGTAATGAGGATTATGATGAGTGATGCCAATTTGTCCCAGACGGATCATGGTTTGTGATGAGGGGAACGGCAGGTTAATTTGTTCTGCCTGCTTTAATTGTGGTGCTTGCGCTATGGGCGTTACAGGTAAGCCTTTCGGTAATTCTTGAGTGAATTGCTCTGCAAGTTGGTGCGCGGTTTGGCTATTGATAGCCCCAACCAGAACTAAAATAGCGTCATTGGCAACATAATACTGATGATAAAAATCAACTACCTGATTCTTATTGAGTGCACTTACGGTGTCTTTAGTACCATTAACTGGATGAGCGTAAGGATGCTGCTTGTAGAGTGCTTTAAAAAAATTAAGATCAGCCACTTCTTCAGGAGACTCTTTACCTTGCTCTATGGCCATGAGCTGTTGTTTTTTCTCTCTTGCAAACGCATTTTCAGGAAAGTCGGGGTGATTAATAATTTGCGAAAAAGTTTTGCTTGATTGAATTAGAGCGTCTGAATTCACCAAGGTTCTTAAGTTCAAGATAACCATATCTCTGCTGGTTTCAATACTAAATTGTGCGCCTTTATCAGCAAAAGACTCAGCAATGGCAGTGGCATCCTGGTTTGCGCTGCCTTGATTCATCATATGACTGGTTAACGCACTTAAACCGTATTGAGTACCATCATGCGCGGAACCAGCGGCAAAGGCTAAACTGACGTCGAGCATGGGTACTTCCATTGCCGGATAAAAAACGACCTGGACGCCATTTGCTGTGCGCCATTTTTCGGTTTTGAACGTGTTGGCGTTGGCTGCGTAAGAAATCCCCAATAACAAAGTTATAACACAGGTGCTAAAAATTCTCATGGTTTCACCTTGGGTTGTGTTTCAGGTTCTAATATGGCGACAGTCCGGTTATTTTGTTGAAAATAACGCTGCGCTGTTTGTTGAATTTGTTCCGGTGTTATTGCATTAATGGCCTGAGTGTATTCATTGGCTTTTTTCCAGCCCATACCTATAGTTTCTAAAAGCCCCATTTCCATTGCCTGACCAAAAATAGAATCTTTTTCATAGGTTTTTTGGGCAATAATTTGGTTTTTAATACGTTGTAATTCTTTCTCGTTCACCGGTGTTTTCTTCAAATCATCCAACTCGGCAATAAAGGCTTGTTGTAAATCCGCTACACTTTGGTTTTGGCTGGGGGCGCCATAAACAATAAATTGGGTTTGATAGCGAGTATAGAGGTTGTAATAGGCATCTGCACCTGTAGCCACGTGTTTGCCACGAATTAGATTTTTGGCGAAACGAGAACTGTCTCCTGCATCCAAAATGCCGGCAATAAGTTCTAATGCATAAGGCTCAAACGCTTCTTTCGCTGTATTTACTCCAGGCACCGAATAACCCAGCATTAATAAAGGTAATTTGGCCGAGGTTTGTACGTGTACTATTTTTTCGCCAAGAGTTGGGGGTTCTTTCTGTGGTCTGCGTTTAGGTACTTCGTGTGACGTTAATGCTCCAAAATAGCGTTCAGCTAAAACACGTACTTGCTCCGCATTCACATCACCAACAACCACTAAAGCGGCGTTATTAGGTGCATAGTAGCGCTCGTACCATGCTTTTACATCATTCACGGTCATTTGTTTCAGATCGCTCATCCAGCCAATAACAGGGTGGTTATAAGGTGCTGCTAAATGTGCGGTTGCCAAAAAGCGCTCAAAGGCCAATGCCTGTGGGTTGTCATCCGTGCGCATGCGGCGTTCTTCTTGAATGACTTTAATTTCTTTGGCGAATTCATTGGCATCAAGAAGCAAATGATTCATGCGGTCTGCTTCTAATTCAAAACTGGTTGCTAATTGTGATGCGGCTGTTTTTTCAAAGAAGGCTGTGTAGTCATTGCTGGTAAATGCATTGGTTTGGCCACCATGTGCGGCGATCGTCTTCGAAAACACGCCTAATGGATATTTTGCAGTGCCTTTAAACATCAAGTGTTCAATAGCATGGGATACACCGGAAATGCCGCCTGGCTCGTCTGCTGAGCCTACATTGTACCAAATCATGGAAACTGCAATTGGGGCTCGATGATCTTCTTTGACCAGTATTTTTAATCCGTTATTCAAGGTAAACTCTTGAACTTGGCTAAAGGTCTGGCAAGATAGTACCATTAAGACAGTGATGAGTATTTTGCGCACAAATTAACCTCAAAGCAAAAAAGATGATAGAATTTCACATTTTTTAGGATTTGTATACTAAATGATTAAATGGTTTAAACGAAGCCACAATGAAACGCCCGCAGAAATTCCTGGTTCAGAAGAGTTTATAGAGGCTTTGCCCGAAGATACGGTCGACGCGCCCGCACCAGAACCTGAGGTGGTGAAACAAGGTATTTTTGCCCGTTTTCGCAAAGGATTAAGTAAAACGCGTCACCAGTTAGGTGATGGGATTGGTCGTTTGTTGCTGGGCAAAAAAGAAATTAACCAGGACTTATTAGATGAGCTGGAAACACTTTTAATCAGTGCCGATTTAGGTATAGACACGACTCAGGCGGTACTAAAGCAATTAGTTGAGGGTCTGGAGCGTAAGCAATTAGCCAATGGCGATGCAGTTTATGCCGCACTGAAAATGCATTTGCAGGCTATTCTGAATAAGAACAATCAACCACTTAAGATGCAAACGGAAGATGGTTCTCCCTTTGTTATTTTAATGGTTGGCGTCAATGGCGCAGGAAAAACCACAACTATTGGTAAATTAGCCAAGCAATTTCAACAGCAAGGCAAAAAAGTAATGTTGGCTGCTGGTGATACGTTTAGAGCTGCTGCAGTAGAACAATTACATGTTTGGGGTGAGCGGAATGACATCCCTGTTATTGCTCAGCACACAGGCGCCGACAGTGCTTCAGTTGTTTTTGATGCTTTACAAGCGGCTAAAGCACGTAAAATAGATGTTTTAATTGCTGACACCGCAGGGCGTTTACACACGCAAAGCAATTTGATGGATGAATTGAAAAAAGTAAAACGCGTGTTACAAAAAATTTGTCCTGAGGCGCCACATGAAACCATGTTGGTTCTTGATGCCAGTATTGGACAAAATGCTTTGGTTCAGGCAAAACAATTTCATGAAGCAGTTGAGCTCACCGGTATTACCATGACCAAATTGGATGGAACAGCCAAAGGTGGAATTTTATTTGCTGTGGCTAATGAGTTGGATATACCCTTTCGTTATATAGGGGTTGGTGAAGGGATTGAAGATCTGCGTCCCTTTGATGCGGCACAATTTGTTGGTGCATTGTTTGATGATCAGATTTGAACAAGTCAGTAAACGTTATCCTGGAGGCTTTGAAGCTTTAAGTAAGGTCAATTTTTCCTTAAAAAAGGGAGAAATGGCTTTTCTTACGGGGCATTCTGGCGCAGGAAAAAGTACTTTATTGAAATTAATTGCTCTTTTAGAATGGCCCACATCAGGTCAACTTATAGTTAATGGTTTGCATTTGAATCATGTGAAAAAACGCGATGTAGCCGCACATCGCAGTCAAATTGGCATTACCTTTCAATCGCCTTATTTACTTAATGACAGAACAGTTTTTGATAACGTCGCCTTACCCTTACAAATTCAGGGTGTGCCTTATCCTATGATTGCGAAAAGAGTGCACGCGGCTTTAGATATGGTGGGCTTGTTACGGAAGGAAAAAATGATGCCTCTGCATTTATCCGGTGGTGAACAGCAACGCGTGGGTATTGCACGTGCGGTAGTGCATAAACCGGCCTTATTATTAGCGGATGAGCCTACGGGAAATTTGGATCCTAAATTGACTACCGAGATCATGTCGCTTTTTGAACAATTTAATCAAGTCGGTGTAAGCGTATTAATTGCTACTCATGATTTGGCTTTAATTGCCCGAATGAAGCACCGTATTGTGCTGCTTAAAGGAGGACGAATATGTTAAAACAATTCAAACTTCTTTTGGCTTACCATGCGCAGGCGGCAATCCAGAGTTTTAATTATTTATGCCGCAGACCACTGGCAAGCTTGATGACTACGGTAGTGATTGCTATTGCTTTAGCTTTGCCTGCATTATTTTGGGCGTTCACAGATAATATGAATAAATTAACCGCCGAATGGCAGCGTGGTGGTCATATTTCTTTGTATTTAAAGCCGGAACTGACTGAAACAAAACAACATCAGGTGCTGCAGCAAGTGCGTGATACGCAAGGTGTTGCTCAAGCTTCTTTAAAATCGGCTGAAGAGGGCTTGTCTGAGTTAACGCAACAGGAAGGAATGCAGGATATTATGCACTATCTTCCCAAAAATCCTTTGCCCGCAGTGATTGATGTAATCCCAACTCCAAGTATTGATTCGCCAGCAAAGTTGGATTTATTGGCACGCGAATTACAAAACGTGCCGCAGATTGATCAGGCAAAAGTGGATATTGAATGGATTAGACGCTTGGATGCACTTTTAGGTTTTGCAGCTAAATTTGCAAATGCCTTACTGATTTTATTGGCTTTAGCCGTAATTTTGATTATTGGTACCACTTTGCGTTTGGCCATTCACAGTCAACATGAAGAAATTCAAGTTTTAAAATTAATCGGAGCTAAGGATAAGTACATTCTTAGACCTTTTTTATATACCGGAATTTGGTATGGTGCAGTTGGTGCGCTTTTGGCTGTTTTTCTGGTGAATATTTTTGTTTTAAGCTTGGGAACGGCTGTAAATCAGCTGGCTGTTGCCTACCAAATGCACTATCCGTTAGCTGGCCTGTCAATGCGACAAATCTTGCTACTCGTTTCATTTGCTATTATACTAGGTTGGTTAGGAGCTTGTTTATCCGTAAAACGGCAATTAGCTTCCATAGAGCCGCAAATATAAGCTCTTTATCGTCTTATCACTAGAGGAAGTAGTATGAGTCAACAATTGCAACTTTCTGCAATGAATTTGCCTGTAGGCAGCCTTGACTCCTATATTCATAGGGTCAATCAAATTCCGATGTTAACTTTGGAAGAAGAAATAGCTTGTGCTGAGCGTTTTCATTCCGAAGGGGATCTTGACGCCGCCAGACGACTGGTTCTTGCTCATTTGCGCTATGTTGTCCGTGTTGCTCGTGGTTACTTAGGTTATGGTCTTCCTTTGAATGACTTAATTCAGGAAGGCAATGTAGGCTTAATGAAAGCTGTAAAACGCTTTGACCCTAAAATGGGCGTGCGCCTTGTTTCCTTTGCAGTGCATTGGATTAAAGCTGAAATACATGAATTCGTGCTGCGTAACTGGCGGATTGTTAAAGTTGCTACCACAAAAGCACAACGTAAATTATTTTTTAACTTGCGCCAAAAGAAAAACCGTTTGGGCTGGTTTAGTAATGAAGAAGTTGAAGAAGTTGCTAAAGATTTAGGTGTGAGTAAAGAAGACGTATTAGTCATGGAGCAACGTCTAAATGCTATGGACTCTCCTTATGACGCACCTGATTCGGATGATGATGATTTTCATACGGCACCAGAGCGTTATTTGTTTCATGCTAATGACGATCCGGCTTTGGTTCTGGAGAAAGAAGATACTGGTGATCAAGGACGTGAGAAGTTGATGCTTGCGTTAGAACAACTTGATGAACGCAGCCAGGATATCTTGCAACAACGTTGGTTACTTGATGATAAATTAACGCTGCATGAGTTGGCCGATAAATACGGCATTTCTGCGGAGCGAGTACGCCAGCTGGAAAAAAATGCTATGAAGAAATTGCGTCAGTTTATTGAAGCCTAACTTCGTCATCCAGAGCGTAGCGAAGGACTTCCTGAATGTGGCTTAGTGCTATTTGATGGGAGGTCCTTCGCTACGCTCTGGACTACGGGGGGGCATATCACTCTAAAAAATCACTTACCGAACGTTCTACTCGCTCATCCATTAATACCGTCACATGGTTCACATTCGGCAGCAAGCACAAGTTTGCATTTTGGTACGTTTGGCAAAATAGAACCGATTCCTTGGGACTTATGGTCTCGTCCAATTCGCCATGAATACACAAAAAGGGAATATTAGGCATTTGCGACACAAAATAGCGTAAACTTATACGACTTAAATTCATTTTTGCTTGTTGTTGAATCAGATTACGCAGCTGTAAATAGCCATGTCCGCTCAGCTTTAATTTTTTCGCAACATGGTTCACAGGGTTGCGCATTTGGGTTGGCGAAGCAAGTAACACGACGCGCTCGGGTTTATGTTTTAATTCCCACTCAGGAAACTGTCCCGCTATATTTAATGTATTAAGAAGCATAGAGCCGCCAAACGAATGACCAATCACGCCATAGAATGGACCATGCTGATTTAGGGTTTCATTTAAAACGGCAACGGCATCCATCCAGGGCAATTGCAGGCCCTTTGCCTCTCCGTGTGCAGGGAAATCAAGTGCATACACCTCGTAGCCTTGCTGATGCAAGGTATCGATTAAACGTGCCATATAAGCGGCACGCGACATCCAACCATGAGCAATCAGAATTTTTTTTGCCTTGGAATTTTTTTCTGGAATAAAATGATGCAGTACATGATGACGGGGAAATTCCTGATGAATGACCTCAGTGCGTTTTCCCTCGATAAACTCACAAGCAAGTTTTGCAAAGTTCCTGTACTCCTTTTCGATAGGCAGATGCAGGGGTGTAATAAAAATCTGATAACAGAACTGAGCGTGCAACATGTCCTTTACATGAGCTAATGACGTAGTGATCATAATTCGAATCCCTTCGACGTTTATTTTTTAGTGTAGACCAAAATTAGAAGTTGCTCCTGTAAATCTAATTGTTTCTTAATTAAGAAACGACTATAGTAAATAATGCTCTAATGGAGTTATTTTTGATCTTTTTGTCAGGGTGTCGCAGAAAAAACGTTAGATAAGGTATATCAACACTCTAAAGAGACAGAAGTAGATAAAGATGCTACTGAAGAGGTAGAACCTCGAGGATATACAAAAAAAGTAGACTTATCAAACAGAAATGGATCTCTTTAGCACAATTTTATAAACTAGTGTTTTATGGTTTATTTTAGGGAGCATGGAATGTACATATCAAACTACATTTATCATCAAGGCGGACAGGAGTTACACGGATTTTTGGCCTACGATAAGACTCACAATAAACCACGTCCGGCAGTGATTGTAGCTCATGATTGGTCGGGACGAAATGAATTTGCCTGTCAAAAGGCCATTTTACTTGCTGAGATGGGATACCTTGGCTTTGCTCTGGATATGTTTGGTGATGCGCGTCTTGGTGTTACAACGGAAGAAAAGTCAGCCCTAATCCAACCTTTAGTTTCCAATCAACCATTGCTGCGTCAGCGAGTCGAAGCTGCATTTGATGCGGTTCATGCGATGCCCGAAGTGGATAATACCCGTATTGTTATTATTGGTTTTTGTTTCGGTGGCCTGTGTGCTCTTGAATTGGCGCGTTCTGGAGCCTGTCTGAAAGGTGCTGTGAGCTTCCATGGTTTATTAAATAAGCCTGGCACAATGAAATCAGAGCCTATTAAAGCAAAAGTTTTAGCTTTGCATGGTTATGATGATCCGATGGTAGTGCCTGAGCAAGTTCATCTTTTTTGTCAGGAAATGACGGAAGCAAGAGTCGATTGGCAAATGCATATGTATGGACAGGTGCAGCATGCATTCACCAATCCTTTGGCGCACGATACTCAGTTAGGAACCATTTATAATGAGGTTGCTGCAAAGCGTTCCTGGCAAGCAATGACTGACTTTTTGCAGGAAATTTTTTCATAAACTATTTTTTATGGGATTCAAATTGTGATTACTCTAGAGAAATTATTATTATTAAAATCGGTGACCTTATTTAAATACGTGCCTGACGATTTATTACTGCATCTGGTTAGTAGCATTGTGCAAGAAAAAAGAGTTAATGCGGGGGCTAACATTTTAAAAAAAGACCAGAGTAATACCACCATGTATGTCATTGCGTCAGGGATTGTTAAAGTTCATGATGAGCAAGGCCTCATAATTAAAGAATTAAACGCGCGCGAAATTTTTGGGGAGTTATCTACTTTGACGGGGCAGTTACCGGTTAATAATGTTTCAGCAGTAACAGATTGCCTTTTACTTACCATTCGTGGAGATGCGTTCTATGACTTAATGAGCATAGAACCTGACATATTGAGAGGGGTTATTCTTACCTTGTGCGAGCGAGCACAAAATATGTCCTATCAAATATCCGAATTAATGCATAATAATTAAAAGGCCCGCATCATGTGGATCGAGACGTTTCGCGATAAGATTTTTCGTACTATGGGGGTTAAAGTCGCTGAGCAAAGGCGAGTTTATCTAAGTTTTTTACTCACCTTTACCACAGGGGCTTTGCTCTGTTACATCAGTTCCTTTCCATTGGCCTTATTTTTAATTCATAACGGCAGCAAGACTTTGCCACAAATTTACCTTGCAGTGGCTTTTTTATTAATATTTATTGGCTTTGCTTATACTTTTCTTGAATATCGATTAGCTTTTAATAAGTTAATTATTGGATTAATTTTTATCATTAGTTTCGTACTTGTTTTACTAGGTACAGCACTTATTAATTTAAATAATAACTGGATTATTCTCTTGCTCTTAGTATGGGCTATTGTGGCCTATGGCTTATTAGAGCTTTGTATTTGGTCGGTAATCAATCGAATTTACAATATGCAGCAAGCCAAAAATTCTTTTGGTATCATTGGCGCATTTCAAAGTATCGGTGGGGTTTTGGCAGGATTTACCTCCCCGTTATTAGTGTCTCTCGTTGGGTTAAATTATCTGATAATTGGTATTGGATTATTGGCTGTATTGGTTGCTTTCATTATCTGGTTCTTATTATTAAGTTCGGGCGCATCTGAAGAATCTCCTCCTGACCAAGAACAAGAAGAAGAGGTTAATCCCTCAATTAAAACGGTTGTGCATAATAAATATATTTTAAAAATCTTTATCCTTGTTTTATTAGGAGTTTCTGCTAAGTACAGTATCGATTTGCTTTTTAATACAGCTGCAGAATTGCGATTCTCCAAAGAAGAAGAGTTGGCTGGTTTCTTAGGAATTTTTTTTGGTCTAGTTGATGGTGCGGATCTCATTTTTAGTTTGACCTTATTTGGTTGGTGCCTAAAACGACTGGGTATTGTTTTAACTTTATTTATTCTGCCTACTTTGGGCATATGCATTTCATTACCAATCGCTTTACTCAGCGATATACCGACATTCGTCAATGTACTATTTTGGTTAATTGTAACCCTTAAGTTATTTGAAGAAAGTTTGCGTACCTCACTTACCGAAATCGGTACTTTGTTACTTTTACAGCCATTTCCTAGAAAATTACGCTCATTTTTACAATCTAAATTAGAGTTGTTTATCCTTGGAATTTCTACAGCACTGATCAGTATCCTTCTTATCATTATTACAAATACAATCGGTGCATCAGTGTGGATATTGGCTCTTTTGGGATTAGGTTGTTATGCTCTAGTCCTGTGCATTTTATTCACGCTAAAAACTGATTATGTCTCTGCCGTAACTAAAGCCATTGCGAATCATTTTTATGAGCGTGGGCAGGCATTGAGTCTAAGTAAAGAAGACTTGGAGCTATTTGAAAAATATTTATCAAGCACCTACCCAGATGAAATAATTTATGCATTGGAAGCAATAGAAAAAATCGATTTAGCGGAGTTTTCTAAAAAAATACCTATTGCTTTACAAGCACAAAATCCCTATGTCGACCAATTTATTATAGATAAAATCAAACAGCATAAACTAATGCAACAATATCCTGTTTTAATCTCTTTTTTGCACAATAAGAATGAAAAATTAATAATTGCGGCATTAGACGCCGCCGCTACTTTAGACTATGAGCCTATCCAAAGCATTATCCAGGAAATGAGCCATTCATCTTCGTTAACTTTACTTTGTCCGGCATTAATTATCCTGATTAATTATGAAGATGACACCAAAATAAGGGCAATAGCGATTAATCAAGTACACGAATTGTGTCGCTCTAACGATCCGGAAAAACGGGCTATAGCGGCGCACATTCTGGGATTAATTTCAGACAGGGTGCTTGTACTATTAACTCAATTAACAGAAGACACCAATAATAAGGTACGTGATAATGCATTTCGTTCAGTCTTAAATTTGAAAGATGATACGTTATATAGTTCAATGATACGAAATTTAAATTTTATCTCAATGAAGCCAGAATTTATCACCCGGTTCAAAGAACAAATAAATACACTTCAGCCGCTTATCGAGCATCATTTCGAAACGCTGTCTGCGGAAATACAGATAAAGATTTTAAATTTACTCGGTCAAATCAAAGATGAGACCTCTAAGACATTTATAGAGCATTGTGCCTTAAGTCCCAATTTAGCATTGAGAGAAGTTGCATTAAAAACGCTGAATCATTTTAAAAGACCCTTTAATCCTGGCTTTATCGAAGCACTACATAAACAAATTAAAACAGAAGCTCTTTATTTAAAAGAGCAATATCAATATTATTTAACTACCCCTAAAATAGAGTTAACCGATTTATTATGCAGTGTATTAAATCGTAAAATACACAATGCTATAGAACGTATCATGTTAGCTTTATCTCTTTCTTACGATATGGAAATTATAGAACAAGCCCGCAAAGGATTAAAATCAAAAAGTGGTGATGAAAAGGGGTATGCCATAGAGCTAATTGACACGCTACTTGATAGTACCCATAAAAAGATTATTTCCCCCTTGTTAGTAGAGATTTTTTTAATGGAACAACAAAAAGCTCATTCTTTAGATTCTAAAGCTTTTCAGCATGTAGTGATAAAAAATATTCAATATAAGGGTGAAGAACCAATAGAACTATTAACCTGTATGGCGTGTATTTATATTGTAGTTAAAGGTGATATTAAAAAATGTTTTACCCAACTGGAACAGTTAAATGCGGTTAACTCACCATTAATTCAAGAAACACTAACCTGGCTTAGACAAAATCAATAAAGAAGTCGTTAATGAGGGGAATAGTTCGGATTCTTGAGCTGCAGTGAAAAAAATTAATAATTAATTAGGGTTTGTTGACATTTCTACCATCTCGGTCCAAATAGGTCTATTTTCTGTGCTCCGATACTTACATACTAGGTGTATGCTGCGTTTCGATGCTCGAAAATCGACCTATTTGAACTTAAGCTAGCGAAATGTCAACAACTCTAGTCTTTTTTCGCACAATAAAAATTATAAGCTTTGAAAATCGGCTCTATCGTAGTGTTTTTTTCTATAAATCTTTTACTATTGCTGTTAATATAATATATTTATATCAATCGATTCGTATCCACTTTTTTTTAAAAACAAGCAATACATTTGTTTGAATATGGTGCAATTAGCAGGAGCCAGCCAACTTGAGTTTTTCTTCCGATGATAACACGATACAGTTGCATCATTTTTTTGAGCGGTCAGTTACTAATTATTCTAGCAACATCGCCTTAATTTGCGATAATGCCTTTATTTCATATCAAGAATTAGAATGTCGCGCCAATCAATTGGCTCATTATCTTTCTGCAAATAGGATAACCCAAGGCAGCATAGTGGGTATTCTTTTAGAGCGTTCCGTTGAGTGTTATATCGCAATTTTAGCGACTTTAAAAGCTGGTGCAGCCTATGTGCCTATTGAGCCAGATTATCCTGATGAACGAATTAATTATATTTTTTCTGACTTGTCTTTTAATGCAGTACTCACTTCATCTGCGCAATTAGAACAAAAAAAATTGGCATGGCCAATGGTTTTTGCGCTCGATACACTCAGTGAGCAACTATCCCAACAACCGACAAAACGATTGGACTTGGCTCCTAATGAGCAAGGTATTGATAATTTGTGTTATGTGATTTACACCTCAGGATCCACTGGAAAACCTAAAGGTGTTGAAATTACTCAAAGCAGTATTTGTCATTATGTAAAAGAAGCCAGCACGCTTTATGAAATGAGTAGTGACGATCGGGTGTACCAAGGTTTTTCTTTGGCTTTTGATGCTTCTCTGGAAGAGTTATGGATGGCTTTTGCTAATGGTGCAGCTTTGGTTGCCTGTACTGCAAAGGAAATACGCTCTGGTCTTGGTTTGGTTTCTTTTTTACAACAACATCAAGTAAGCTTCTTTTCAACGGTACCTACTTTATTATCCACTTTAGAAGGGCAATTACCTGATTTGCGTTTATTAGTTTTAGGTGGCGAGACCTGCCCATCCAGTCTAGTCAGATGTTGGAGCAGAGAAGGTTTGCGTATTATCAATACCTACGGCCCTACTGAAGCAACTGTAATTGCTACCTATGCTGATTGCCATCCTGACAAAGAAATAACTATTGGTAAACCAGTTGCAGGTTATGAAGTGTTTATTCTGAATGAGCATTTACAAGAAGTAGCAGATGGCGAAGAAGGTGAGTTGTGCATCGGCGGGCGTGCTTTAGCTCGTGGCTATGTGAATCAACCTGAAAATACGGCTGAAAAATTTATTTTTAATCCTGCGAATAACAATCAGCGCTTGTATCGGACGGGTGACTTGGTTTCCAAAACCGAACAGGGTGACTTACGTTTTGCTGGACGTGTGGATGATCAGATTAAATTACGCGGTTTTCGTATTGAATTGAATGAAATTGAAGCCGTGATGATGCAGTATCCGGGCATTAAACAAGCGGTTGTTTCTTTGCAAACCCTAGATAGGCCTACCTTAATCGCTTATTTATTACTTGATAAGAATAGTGCTTATGATTTGCATGAATTTAAACTCTTTTTAAAAACCAATTTACCAGATTATATGATTCCAGGTCATATTGAACTGGTAGAGAGCTTCCCAATTTTGGCAAGTGGTAAGGTCAATCGAAAAGAATTACCCGCACCCACATTGATTAAGTCGGATAAAGTGCATCATGCGCCAAAATCAGCTTTAGCCAAAGAAATTGCGACCGTTTGGGAACAGGCGTTGGATTATCCCAATATTTCTGTAGATGCAGATTTCTTTTATGATTTAGGTGGCCATTCTTTGCTGGCGGCGAAAGTAGTTTCCAATTTAAGAAAAATTCCGGTATTAAAAAATATTTCTATTTTAGATTTATATAAAAACCCAACCATTGGGGAGCTGGAGCAGAAATTCAAAAAAATTAAAGTTAATGCATTGGCTGAGGAAGCACTGGCCAACAAGAAAAAATACAGAGCGCCACAATGGAAGTATTATTTATGCGGCCTTGGTCAGTTTTTTGGTTGTTTATTCCAATACGCTGTAGGTACTTTGCAATTATTGGCGGTTGTTTTATGTTACAGCTGGATTACTGCTGAATATTCCATTATTTCCAGAGAAACCCAACTGGCATTTTTAGCCTTGTTTTTATCTTTGCCTATTATTTCTCTGTTTATAACCATTGGCATGAAATGGTTGCTCTTAGGGCGAATAAAGCCGGGTGAATACCCGCTTTGGGGCTGGTTTTATTACCGTTGGTGGCTCGTACAAAAGCTGCAGAAAAATTTATTTTTGGCAAAATTTTTAGTGGGTTCGCCTTTAGCAAATATCTATTACCGACTGTTAGGCGCAAAAATAGGTAAAAACTGTTATTTAGGTTCCATGCAGATTGCAACCCATGATTTGCTGAATATTGGTGATAATACTTCTATCGGTATTGATAGCCGACTTTATGGATACGTGGTTGAAGACGGCTGGTTAAAGATTGGCACTATAGATGTTGGATCTAATTGCTATATTGGTGCCCGTGCGGTCGTTGGTTTGAATACGCAGATTGAGGATAATGCTGTATTGGATGATATGTCCATGTTGCCCAATGACAGCGTTATGCCTCAAGCAACGTATTTTGTCGGCTCGCCAGCAGTGCCCTGTGCTTTGCCTGCAGATCACATAGCTCGGAAAAAAGTTGAAGTAGAAGAGTCTACAATGCTTGAAAATACTTTGTTTGGTATTTTGCATTATCTGGGTGTTGTTTTTGTGATGGTCATGTTTTACCTCTGCCTTATTCCGGGGATTTCTCTGGTCAGTTATTTTTACGACCAAAGTCGCTATTTTGCTACCATGCTGTTCGCGATTCCTTTAGGCTCAATTCTCTTTTTGTCCTTATATTATCTGTGCATCATTGTATGCAAGAAAATAATCATGGATAAAATAAAACCAGGCCAATACCCACTAAAAAGTTTTTATTACCTGCGTCATTGGGTCATTGTAAAAATGCTTGATGGCGATGAAATCTCAATTATGGCGGATACTTTATATCTGCCCGCCTTTCTACGTCTTCTGGGTGCAAAGCTTGGCAAAGGCGTTGAAATGGGTGAAGCACCGCATATTATTCCTGATTTGGTTACTATTGAAGAAGGTGGCTTTACCGCGAGTTCTGTTGCTTTAGCATGGCCTAGTGTCTGTAATGGCGTGATTACTTTTGCGCCAGTCCGTATTGGCCGTCGAGGCTTTGTTGGTAATGTAAGTTTATTAACGGGTGGCAAGGAAATTGGCGAAGGTGCTTTATTAGGTTGTTTGTCAGTAACTCCTTCAGGAAATCGGGCTACGGAGACTAATTCGGCCTGGTTGGGATCTCCAGCGGTCTATTTACCAAAACGTGAGTTATTTGTTGGTTTTTCGGATAAAGATACGTTTTACCCTTCTAAAAAATTATATTGTACGCGTTTGGCAATCGAGTTTGTCAGGATTATTTTACCGACTGCATTTTCGCTGATTGTATTGTTTAACATGTTATATGTTTTGGATTACATGTTAGCTCATTATTCCTGGGGGGCGACAGCTCTTATTTTACCAATATCCGAGTTGTTTTTTACTGTATGTCTTGTTGGTGTACTGGTTGGATTAAAATGGGTGTTGCTTGGAAAGTTAAAACCACTAACCAAACCAATTTGGGATTCCTTTATCTGGAAAAATGATGTGATTGAGTATTCATATAATTACTACATCAATCCGCATTTTACTAATAAAGTTTTGGGTACACCTTTTGCGCTTTGGGTTCACCGCTGTTTAGGAACTAAGGCTGGAAAACGCGTATTTACCGACAGTGCTGAATTTTCAGAATTTGATTTGATTACTATTGGTGATGACGTATGCATCAATGCAGAAACAATATTACAAACCCATCTGTATGAAGACCGAATTTTTAAAGTCTCTAATGTAACTATTGGCTCCGGCTGCAATATAGGAACGGGTTCTATTGTACTTTATAATACCTTGATGGAAGATAATGCGGATTTAGGAAGCCTTTCTTTATTAATGAAGGGTGAGCGCTTGCCAGAGAACACGCAATGGGCTGGGATTCCTGCTCAATCAACTCTTCTGGGAGTGAGTTACCAAAAGGTGTCTCAAGAGGTTACTGCAGGGGTTGTGGAGCAGGAGGCGATTCCAGAGTTGTTGTAGAATAGTGTCATTCTTCGCTACGTTCTTGGACTATTTCCCGTCTTTGCGAGCATCGCGAAGCAATATAGGTTCGGAGCTTGGCACTCTGGATTGCTTCACTGCATTTGCAAAGACGGATGGGTGGCGACTGAATCTTTTCGTAGATCCATCGAATAGCCGAAGAAGCTACCCTGAATATGGCTCGGTGCTATTTGATGGGAGATCCTGCGCTACGCTCAGGATGACGGCGTAGCCTGCAAATAATTATCAATGAGGCGAATTTCACCGATTCGTACCGCTGCAAATCGGCGGTTTTCATATTCTTCAATGTATTCTACGGCGATATCCTTGGCGCTTAATTCTTCTTGAATTTGCTTACAGGATTTATCTTTTTGCTGAAATACTCTGGCAAACTTTTCAGCCTTCGTTTTTTCCTCTTTGCTCAAGCGGTTATTTCGTGAACTGTATGCTAAACCACTGGATTCACGAATTATTGGGCAGGCTATGATGTCCACATCCATGAAAAAAGCGCGTGTCATTTCACGGATGAGCACGTATTGTTGGTAATCTTTTTCCCCAAAATAGGCCCGGTGCGGCTTAACCAGATTAAGTAACTTCATTACCACCGTTAAAACCCCATCAAAATGGCCAGGACGATGCGCTCCTTCCATTAATTGGCAAAGCTGTTTCTCATGTACCTGGTAATTGTATTGATCCGGATAAATGGCCTTATCATTAGGCAGGATACAGAAATCAACTCCTGCTTCTGACATCAGCTGCAAATCCTTTTCCAAAGTCCGTGGATACTGCTTAAAGTCATCGGCTTGATTAAATTGAGTAGGGTTTACAAATAAGCTGGTAACAGTACAGTCATTTTCGCTTTTACTGGCTAAAAATAAAGACGCGTGTCCCGCGTGTAAATTACCCATAGTAGGCGCAAAGCCTATTTTTAAATCAGCGGACAGATTTTTGCGACAATCCATCCACTCAGCAAGATTTTTAAATACTTGCATGAAGTACTCCTTATGGTCAACTATAGTTAACAGACTCTAGTTAAAATGCATGTTCAGGCGTTGGAAAATTAGCCTGCTGCACTTGATTCACGTAGGTATTAATCGCCTCAAGCAGAATGTCTTTTCCTTGAGCGTATCGCTTCACAAATTTGGGATTAAAGCTGGTTTGTAGTCCTAGCATGTCATGCCAAACTAAAACTTGCCCGTCTGTATCAGCACCTGCTCCAATACCAATCGTTGGAATATTCAATGATTGGGTAATGGCTTTGGACAGCTGCTGGGGAACGCATTCAACCACCACAGCAAAACAACCTGCGGCTTCCAGATTTTGTGCTTGTTGCATTAAGCTGTCAGCTTGTTTTTGATTTTTACCCTGCACTCTAAATCCACCTAATTGATGGATGGATTGCGGTGTTAAGCCAATATGGCCAATTACCGGAACACCTGCGTTTACCAGATAAGTGATTGTTTGGCAGGTATCTGCATCGGCGCCTTCAATTTTTACTGCATGTGCTCCAGCTTGCAAAAGGCATGTGACGTGCTCCACTGTTTTTGCTAATGAAATTTTATGTTGTAAAAAAGGCAGGTCAGTTATTAGGAATTGTTGTTTTAAACCGCGAGCTACTGCTTGAGTATGAAGTATCATCATCTCCATTGTTGCAGTAATCGTTGTGGGGTGTCCATGTACAGCCATCGCGACTGAGTCGCCAACAAGCACGCAATCAATGCTGGATTCTGCAATGGTACAGGCAGATGGATAATCATAGCAGGTGAGCATGGAGATTTTTTGTTGTTCTTGTTTTTTACGTTTGAAGTCATGAATTTTCATGCCGCACTCCTTACTGAGAGGGAGTTAGTCTTATTAAAAAAAGCATGATTTACTCTAGGTACCTGTCGCATGGATCAAGTCCTCCAAAAAAATTAATGAGATATAGTCGCCGCCGTATTCTGGTCAGCGCTTTGATATCATATTTCAAATTCAGGCAATTGAGAAGGCGTTTTATGCTAAGTGTTTTTGTGCGAGAGGAGAAGATTCTTTTTGTTTGTTATCCATTTTCATCGTCTTTGATTCTGAGTTATCATTTAGACACTTTGTAATAACAGGTTTTTTATGCAAATTACTGAAAAATTAGCCATCGCAGGCGAGCATTCTTTGTCTTTACAGGGGTTAGCTGGCCCATTGGAGGCAGTTTTAACTGTTCCTGAACGTATTCAATCGTTTTACGTTGCTTTTTTAGGGCATCCGCACTCACTACAAGGTGGCACCATGAACAATAAAGTGGTGACGACGATGGCACGTACGTTTAAAGATTTAGGCATTCCTTCACTGCGTTTTAATTTTCGTGGAGTGGGACAATCTGCGGGTGTGTACGATGATGGCGTTGGCGAAAGTGATGACATGTTGTCGTTAGTGCATGAATGGCAAAAAGAGCAGCCTGAGACCAAATTCATTTTTGCCGGTTTTTCTTTTGGTTCCTATGTTGCTTATCGCACGGCTGCTCAATGTACTCACAGTGCTTTAATCACGGTTGCGCCACCTGTGCATCATTATGATTATAAGACCTTTAATCCAGCACCTCATCCCTGGCTAATTTTGCAAGGTGATGCGGATGAGGTAGTTCCTTCGGAACTTGTTTTTGATTTTGCAGCAAAAGAGCAGCTATCAGTGATTGAATTTGCTGAAACAGGGCATTTTTTCCATGGAAAATTAATCGCGTTAAAAGCAAAATTAACCGAGTATCTTCTTGCGCAGGTTAGCCCTCTATGAGTTTAATGCAGCATTATGAAGCAGCTATTCATTGTGGCGAAATTAATGATGATCCTTTGCAACGAGAAATCTTGGAACAAATGGAACGGCTTGCTGCTGATTTACATAAAATAAATTCTTCGTGGTGTTTGCGTTTTTGCAAGCAGCACATTAAGGGCTTATATATTTATGGTCCGGTTGGTGCTGGAAAAACCTATTTGGTTGATTTGTTTTATCAACATATTGAAGAGAGCAAAAAGGCACGCTTTCATTTTCATCACTTTATGCAACAAGTTGATGCGCAGCTAAGGCAATTGCAAGGACAAAAAAATCCTTTGCAGCTCATTGCTAAAAAGTTGGCAAAATCGGTTCGCGTGCTGTGTTTTGATGAGTTTTTGGTTCATGATGTGGCTTATGCCATGATTCTTGCAGAGCTCTTACAAGCTATAATCGCCCAAGGCGTTATTTTGGTCATTTCTTCTAATACTCCGCCTGATGACTTGTATTTAAATGGAGTGCATCGTGTGCGTTTTTTACCCGCAATTGCTGCGATTAAAAAGAATTGTGATGTCTTGAATTTGAATGAGCTAAGGGATTATCGTGTGGGTCGTGAGCCATTGCTTGATGCCTATTTATATCCTTTAAATGGGCATACGCAGCAGGAAATGGATCGCCAATTTACATTTTTAGCTCCTGTGTTTACAGAAAATGGAGTTATTCGCATTCAAAATCGTGATATTCCTTATTTGAAATGTGCTGAGAAATCGATATGGTTTGCTTTTGATGTCTTGTGTAATTTACCGCGCAGCCAATTAGATTATTTAGAAATCGCTGATAAATTTGATACGATTTTTGTCAGTGATATACCTGTATTAACAGAAGGCCACACCTTACAAACCATTATGCTGATTCATTTCATTGATGTAATGTATGACCGAGGAATTAATATTATTATTTCGGCAGCAGTTCCGGTTGAGGAATTGTATGTTAAGGGTGAAATGGCAGAAACCTTTAAACGAACTTTAAGTCGCCTAAATGAAATGAAGTCAGTTGATTATTTGGCTCGTCATCCTAAACGGGAAGTGCAAATAATTTGATTTAAAGCTGCCGGCATCTTTGGGTGATGATATAGGATAAGGTGTATTAACTCTAAAGTTGTCAAATTAGGCAGTGTTTAGAGCGTGTTTATCCGAGTCTGTTGTTAAGCGTTGTATTTTTTTTGAGAGTCTTGCTTTATGAATAAAAATACTGAGTATTATTATCAAAATGCACTGCAAATGCATCTACCTGTGGCTTATGATTCTTTTACTGAGACTATGAGCCTTAGGCTTGGGAGAAAAAATTATTTTTTCATTCGCAGTATTAGTCCATTAAATAGCTATACCAGTGCAGAAATTTCAAAAAATAAACACGCAGTATGTCATCTGCTCAGTCAATCAGGTTTTCCTGTCCCTAAAACCTGCGCTATTCATTCCAAAGAATTTGAGGAAGGAAAACTTGGTGAAATTATCTCTGATTTATCTTTTCCTTTGGTTGTAAAACCAGTAGATGGTGGTCTTGGGGAACATGTTTTATGCAATATACAAAATATGGAGCAGCTTAAACAATATCTGATTGAGACACTTCCAGAAGATGATTATTTATTAATTCAGGAGTTTCATGGCAACTTACAATCTTATCGGGTGTTGGTATTAAATAAAAAAGTAATCGGTGTTGTTTTGCGCCACCCATCTCAAGTAGTGGGTAATGGGCAACATAATCTGCAAGAATTGATTGATTTAACTAATCTCGAGCGACAAAAAATAAGTGATGCGTTGGGGCCTATTTGTGTAGATACCGAATGCAACATTCGTTTGGCAGAGCTTGGTATTGATTTAAATTTTATTCCTAAAAATGGTGAGCAGGTTGTATTGGGTTATACCTCTAATGCCACGCGTGGAGGAACCTACGTCTCATTGGGGAAAAGAATTTGTAAGGAAAATGAACGCTTTTTTGTTCGTGCTGCCAAAGTCTTAGATTTATCTTTGGTGGGCTTTGATGTTCAATGCACCGATATTAATGTGCCAATAGAGCGCTCAGAAGGGGTGATCATTGAAGCAAATCATGGCCCAAGTGTTAGGATACACGAGAAGCCGATGGCAGGAACTCGCGTTTCTGTTTGTAAAAAAATATTACGTCGTTTAATTTATCGTCATCCTTTGGCTTATTTATATACCTTATATCAAACAACGCATATGGTTGTTTATCTGCGTAGTGGAATTGCTCTGCTTATTTTTTATATGTTCTACAAGCTGGTAAATTTTGAATAAAATTTAAGCAAATTGAAATCGCATCTCTTTGATTAAATTTTATTTATTCAAGTGTCACTTAAATATGTTCATTTATTTTCTTAGTTGAGAATGATTCTCGATATCATTTGTGTTAGAATTTGTTTTTTCCCAATCATTTTGTTATCTCATGTTGCGAATTACTGATTTAAAAAAAGGCGATAGAGCGCGATTAATTGATTTTGGTGCGACCGATACTCAATACAGACGCAGGCTTTTATCTTTAGGCGTCACCTGTGGTGCAGAGTTTTCTGTCATTCGACTCGCGCCATTAGGGTGCCCGATACAAATTGAAGTCAGAGGTACAGCTCTGACTTTGCGTAAAGAAGAAGCGAATCAATTAATTTTGGAGCTTATATGACCCATGTGTTATTAGTTGGTAACCCAAACTGCGGTAAGACTACTTTATTTAATGCACTGACTGGTGATAATCAGCGTGTAGGTAACTGGTCTGGCGTTACTGTTGAAAAGAAAACCGGTGCGTTTTCTGTGGGAAAGCAATTAATTGACATCACGGATTTGCCAGGAGTTTACTCTTTAATGGCCAACTCCAACGGTTTAAGTCAGGACGAGCAAATTGCCGCTCAAGCAGTTGTTACTTTAGATGCAGATTGCATTATCAATGTGATTGATGCCTGCCATATGGAGCGACACCTTTATTTGACCAGTCAAATTCTTGAATTAGGTAAGCCTGTAATTATTGCCTTGAATATGATGGATATCGCAGAGCAACGTGGTATCTTTATTGACGTTAAGGCTTTGGAGCAACAATTAGGTTGCCCGGTTATCTCTATTCAGGCTCATAAAAAAATCGGTATCCCAGCACTTGAAAAAGCATTGATTGATGCACCTAAAGTGATTTTGCCGTGGGTACTTTCTTTGCCCGCATCCGTGCAAGAGGTATTAACTACGGTAGAAAATACTTTGGTCAATGAGGGCTGCAGTCGCTCTCTGGCCTATTATCATTCTCGTCGCTACGCGGAAGGAGATGTGTTGCCAGCAGATGAGGCGATTAAAAAAGCTCTATCTTCTTTGAGTGATGCAGATTTGGGTCTTGATGTGTTATTGGCGGATGCGCGCTATCAAAAGATTCATCAAATAGTCACTTCAGTGCAGAAAAAACGCAGTGATGCCAGCGAGCATTTTACTGCAAAACTGGACCGAATCGTTTTACATCGCTTTTGGGCTTTGCCGATATTTTTTGCCATGATGTATTTGATGTTCTTATTTGCCATTAATGTGGGCGGTGCGTTTCAGGATTTTTTTGATATCAGTACGGACACGATTTTCGTACAGGGGACGGCCTGGTTACTGCAACAAATCCATGCGCCTAGCTGGTTAATTGCTCTTTTGGCAAATGGCGTTGGCAAAGGAATTAATACCACTTTAACGTTTATTCCCGTTATTGCAGCCATGTTTTTCTTTTTATCTTTATTAGAAACCTCCGGCTATATGGCTCGAGCAGCTTTTGTTGTTGATAAAGCCATGCGCTTGATGGGCTTACCGGGGAAATCTTTTGTACCGATGATTGTAGGTTTTGGCTGTAATGTTCCTGCAATTATGGCGGCTCGTACCTTGGATTCAGAGCGCGATCGATTATTAACGGTTATGATGAGTCCCTTCATGTCCTGCAGTGCGCGTCTGGCTATTTATGCGGTATTTGTCGCCGCATTCTTCCCTACTGGCGGCCAAAACATAGTGTTTTCTTTGTATATTGTCGGAATTTTGATGGCAGTATTTACAGGTTTCTTATTACGTAAAACGACTTTAAAGGGAAATGCTTCGCCACTTATTTTAGAATTACCTGCTTATCATAAACCGTCTTTACAGCGTTTATGTAAAGAAACCATGATGAGGCTGCGTTTTTTTGTGATTCGCGCCGGTAAATTAATTGTGCCTGTCTGTGTGATTTTAGGCGGGTTGAATGCGATTACCGTGGATGGAGGAATTAACTCAGGCGAAGCCAGTACTCAATCCATCTTATCTTTAATGGCTCAATGGATTACACCCTTGTTTTCTCCCATGGGGATTCATCAGGATAACTGGCCTGCAACCGTAGGATTATTAACGGGCATGCTGGCGAAAGAAGTCGTGGTTGGCACTTTAAATTCATTGTATGCCCAAGTAGGGCATTTGAGTGAATTGGCTGCAGCTCATTTTGATTTCTGGGCGGGTATTAAGGCTGCATTATGGTCTGTGCCACAGAATATTTCCCAATTGGGTTCTGTTTTAGCAAACCCGGTATTAGCCAGTGCCGCAGATACTCCTGTATCGCAATCTGTATATGGCATTATGGCGCAGCGGTTTGATGGTCAGATTGGTGCTTATGCGTACCTACTTTTTGTACTGCTTTATATTCCCTGTGTGTCTACAATGGCGGTGATTCGTCAGGAAGCGAATAAAAAATACATGTGGTTGTCGGTTGCCTGGTCTTTTATTGTTGCCTATGGAGCCGCAGTTGGATTTTATCAAGGTGCCAAATTTATAGAGAGCTCGCCACACAGTGGTTCCTGGATTATTGCTTCTGGCGCGGCTTTATTCTTGATAGCAGTGGTCCGTTATTACAGTAAACGCAGTATTGGGAGGCATAATGCTGTTGCAAATTCGTGATTATATTTGCCGTGAAGGCGTGGTCAGCTCCCAGCAGATTAGCCGGGAATTTCGTCTGGACTTGCCTGCATTACAACCTATGCTGGATCTCTGGATTGGCAAGGGTGTAATTCAAAAATGCCAGGAACAAGCCAATTGTAAAAGCGCTTGTTTTAAGTGTCGGATCAATGCTCCTGAATATTATCAATACTGCCCTTAACGTATTTTTTACCTTAATGTATTTTATCTTTCGTGCTCATCTGCCAAATTTGGGCTAATATAATCGTATATGTTTGATTATTATGGTAAGCGAATGGCTAACGAAATAGATAATAGTGACAATCCAGATTACCCAGTAGATACAAGTATTGATCTGCGAAAACTGGAAATGGAGGCGGATTTAAATGATCCTGTCGCTTTGGTTGAGCGAGTCTATCAAATTTGGTGGCACTGGGCTGACTTTCATCTCTATATTGTTGCGCCAACCATTCCTAATATATCACCGCCAATCATCATTTATCCTGAATTAATCCCCAATACGGATGAGTATGAGTTTGTGTATAATATTCATGACTCAGGTTCTAAATTGTCTACCTCTAAAGGTGAAGACATGGTGAATGCAGGCATGTCTATGTGTAAATTATTTTTTACCATCGAAAAAATGATTTATATTCTGGTTGAGCGATTGAAAACTAGTGGTATTGATACAGAAAAAGAAGTCCAGGTCGCCTTTGATGGGCATTTACTGGCACAAAGAAAAGCCTTTGAATCAATTATTAACTTAAACTATAACGTAGTGGTTACAAATTTTGATCCAGGTGTTTGGGGTGAACGTTATTTACAAATCGTCAAACAAAACTCTGAACGATTTGGTTATCCTCCTGAATCCCCACGGGATACCTTCCGACAACCTCATAAAACATCTTCTGGTGGACCAAGAAAAGGCAGATAATCTGAGCGTATATTCGTCGTCCAGAGCGTAGCGAAGGATCTCCCATCAAATGGCATTGTGCCAAATTCAGGAGATCCTTCGCTACGCTCTGGACGAGGCAACCTTCTAAATGCTAACCTTGAATATTGTGTTGCCAAATTAACGCGCTTCGCTTTTCAATTATACAGGCCAATGTACTCCCTCCCTCAAAGCAGAGGTCGTTTAATGTCTATTTAGATTAAAAATTATTCATTAATTTACAATCTCTCAACTCCATACAGACTTAACCTTGCGTGATAAAAACAGAGTGCTATACTTCGCATTTGTGTGCCATTCAATAACTTTTCAAAATTAAGGAAGAAACTCACAGTGAATAAGAAAAGACCCGTTAATCTTGATTTGGGTAGTTTAAAATTTCCCCCTATGGCCATTGCGTCTGTATTGCATAGGCTTTCTGGGGTAGCTTTATTCTTATTATTACCCTTTATATTGTATATTTTTAGTCAATCAGTGCAATCAGAAGCATCTTTTGCTGAGATGAAAAATTCCTTGGCTAATCCAGTTTATAAATTAATTTTATGGGCTTTTGGCACCGCGTTAATTTATCACGTGATTGCAGGAATCAGGCATCTTCTGATGGATATGGGGTTTGGTGAACATCTTAGTACAGGTCGACGTACCGCTCTTACTGTGATTGTTCTTGCCGTTATTTCGTCAATTTTTCTAGGATTTTGGATATGCTAACTAATGTCACCAGCCTCACAGGGAATGGGTTAAAAGATTGGTTGATTCAACGCGTTACAGCGGTTTATTTCGCAGCCTATACTTTTTTTCTATTTGGTTTTTTATTAATGCATCCGGCATTAAGTTATGAGCAGTGGCACGGTTTGTTTTCCAATATAGGCGTACAAATCGCTTCTGCAATTGCATTGTTAGCACTGACCTTACACGCCTGGATTGGTATTTGGACAGTGACTACAGATTATATGAAATGTACTGTGCTGCGTTTGTCAGTACAAATGATAGTTGTTTTATGGCTCCTTAGTCAGTTGCTTTGGGGCTTAATGATCCTTTGGGGGCGGTAACATGGCTATTGCACGTAACACATTTGATGCGGTAATTATTGGTGCAGGCGGTGCTGGAATGCGCGCGGCCTTAGAGATGGCTAAATCTGGCTTAAAGGTAGCACTTTTATCAAAAGTTTTTCCAACTCGTTCACATACGGTATCGGCTCAAGGCGGTATTACCTGTGCATTGGGTAATTCGCATGAAGACGATTGGCGTTGGCATATGTACGATACAGTTAAAGGTGCTGATTACATCGGCGATCAGGACAGTATCGAATATCTGTGTAAAACAGGCCCGGAAGTAGTTTATGAATTAGAGCACATGGGTTTACCTTTTTCACGAATGGATAATGGTAAAATTTACCAACGTCAATTCGGTGGTCAATCCAAAAACTTTGGTGGCGAGCAGGCAGCACGTACTTGTGCTGCGGCAGACCGAACAGGGCATGCTCTGTTACACACACTGTACCAACAAAACTTAAAAGCTAAAACAAACGTGTTTAGCGAATGGTATGCTCTTGATTTTGTTAAAGATTCGCACGGCCGTATTGCAGGCGTTACTGCAATGAATATTGAGTCTGGTGAAGTTGTATTTTTTGAATCACGAGTCTGTATTTTAGCTACAGGTGGTGCTGGTCGTATTTATCAATCCACAACGAACGCCTTTATTAATACAGGTGATGGTTTTGGTATGGCTTTAAGAGCAGGTATTCCTTTGCAAGATATGGAAATGTGGCAATTTCACCCAACCGGCATCGCCGGCGCCGGTACTTTAGTCACTGAAGGTTGTCGTGGTGAGGGCGGTTATCTGATTAATAAAGACGGTGAGCGTTTCATGGAGCGCTATGCTCCACGTGCTAAAGATTTGGCTTCACGCGATGTAGTTGCGCGCTCCATGGCTTTGGAAATCCGTGCAGGTAAAGGCTTTGATCCTAAGGGCATTGATCATGTGAAGTTAAAACTGGATCATTTAGGCGCTGATCTTATTATGTCGCGCTTACCAGGAATTCGCGAACTTTCAATGAAATTCGCAGGTGTCGATCCGATTCTTGAGCCAATTCCAGTAGTTCCTACTTGCCATTACAGTATGGGTGGAATACCTACCAATATGTACGGTCAAGTAGTTACTAAGACTAATGGTGTAGAGCATTTGGTTGAAGGTTTATACGCAGTGGGTGAGTGTGCTTCTGTTTCTGTTCATGGTGCAAACCGTTTGGGCGGCAACTCTTTATTAGACTTGGTTGTATTTGGTCGCGCTGCAGGCTTACACGTAGAAGAATTATGGCAATCTAATCAACTGCCTGATATGCCTTACATTAGTGAAGATGATATTGCTGAATCTATGGCACGTTATAACCGTTGGGATAATTCAACAGATGGCGAAAGCCCAGCAGTGATTCGTGATGAAATGCAACGTGTTATGCAAGAAGACTTTGGTGTATTCCGTACAGGTGAAGTGATGGCTTCTGGACTAAAACGTCTGCAAGCGCTTCGTGAGCGTCTGAAACATGCCAAACTCGAAGATAAAAGTCATATCTTTAACACCGAGCGTGTTGGTGCCCTGGAATTAGATAACTTGATGGCAACAGCTTATGCTACTGCTCAGTCTGCAATTGCGCGTACTGAAAGCCGTGGAGCGCACAGTCGTGAAGATTATCCAGCGCGCGATGATAAGAACTGGATTAAACATACACTGTATTTTGAGGAAGGTGAGGTAATTGATTACCGCCCAGTCAATATATCACCTAAACACATTGCGCCTTTTGAGCCTAAAGAACGCGTTTATTAAAGAGGATACATCACATGGCAGATAGTAGAACGTTGACTCTATCAATTTATCGCTATAATCCTGAGGTGGATGCCGAGCCTTATATGAAAGATTATGAGCTGGCGATACCGGCTAAAAGTGATCCCATGCTGCTTACTTTGCTTGAGCGCTTGAAAGCAGAACAGGATCCTACCATCACCTACAGAAGATCATGTCGTGAAGGGGTATGTGGTTCTGATGGAATGAATATTAACGGAACAAATGGCTTGGCCTGCATCACGCACGTGTCTGAGTTAAAGGCCGGAACAATCATTGTTCGACCTTTACCTGGCTTTCCGGTGATTCGTGATTTGGCTGTTGATATGTCGCAATTTTATCAACAATACGAGCGTGTAGAACCTTATTTGCAAAATGATGAGGTAGCTCCCGCTCAAGAGCGTTTGCAATCGCCTGAAGAGCGTGCACAGCTTGATGGATTGTATGAGTGTATTTTATGCGCTTGCTGCACCAGTTCATGCCCATCATTTTGGTGGAACCCTGAAAAATTTGTGGGTCCTGCTGGTTTATTACAGGCACGACGCTTTTTAGCAGACAGCCGTGATACCGCAACCGAACATCGCTTGGAGAAGTTACAAGACCCATTCAGTGTATTCCGTTGCCGCACTATTATGAATTGTACGAATGTTTGCCCGAAAGGACTCAATCCTTCGCAAGCAATTGCCAAAATTCGCACACAAATGTTGACGCGGGAAACTTAATAGAGATAATTAGTCGCTGGCGTGAAATAACAATTTCCCCAGATTCGACGTGCCGCGGGACGTCGAGTTAATGGGAGTGAATCAATTTCACGCCAGCGACTAATTAGCAGTTTTTTGTTACTTGTCTTTTAGCTACACCCTTTGGAGAAAAGAAATGAGCAGTTCCAATCTGCAAAATGAATGGGCTTCTTCCTATTTGTCTGGTGGAAGTATGGCATACGTGGACAGTCTTTATGAAGACTACCTCGTTGATCCTGATTCGATTCCTGCCGATTGGCAAGAAGTATTTCGTGCCTTGCCTAAAGTAAATGGTTCAAATCAGGAACTGTCGCATCGCGATATCCGTGATTATTTTTTGCAGAATGCAGACAAGAAAGTGACGCAGGTTGTTCAATCAAGTGATAGCCAGCAATATCAAGTTGCCAGTCTGATTAATGATTTCAGAGCATTAGGTCATCTTGCTGCTAAGCTTGATCCATTAGAAATGGCCGAGCGCCCTGTAGTTCCAAATCTGGATTTGACTGCTCATCAATTAGCTCAGACTGATAAAAATAAGAAGTTTTTTGCAGGAACTACATTTAACGGTTCAGAAATGACTTTAGATGAGATCTACAATGCCTTACGCCAAACTTATTGTGGCAGTATTGGTCTTGAATACATGCATATTTCTGATGCTCAGGAAATCGCCTGGTTACAAAATAAAATGGAATCAGTACGCGGTCACGCGGCATTTGATGAAGCCAAAAAATTAAATATCTTAAAAGATTTAATTGCTGCTGATGGTCTGGAGCGTTATCTGGGTACGCGTTATGTAGGACAGAAACGATTTTCTCTTGAAGGAGGCGATTCTTTAATTCCAATGATGAAGGAAATTATTAATTGCGCTGGAAAAAATAATGTAAAAGAGATGATTATCGGCATGGCTCACCGTGGGCGTTTAAACGTTCTGGTCAACGTGCTCGGTAAAGAACCTAAAGAATTATTCCAGGAATTTGAAGGAAAAGTTAAATACGAGCGTACGGGTGATGTGAAATACCATATGGGTTTTTCATCTGATGTCAAAACTGAAGCCGGTTCTGTATTGCATTTGGCTTTGGCATTTAACCCCTCGCATTTGGAAATTATTGGACCGGTAGTTGAAGGTTCTGTACGTGCACGTTTACGTCGTCGCAATGATTTGGTGAAAAAAGATTTAGTTATACCGATTATTATCCATGGTGATGCTGCATTTGCGGGTCAAGGCGTGGTTATGGAAACTTTTAACTTTTCACAGGCACGTGGTTATTCTACTGGTGGTACAGTACACATTGTCATTAATAACCAAATTGGTTTTACTACCAGCAATCCTTTGGATGCACGTTCTACTTTATATTGCACTGATGTTGCAAAAATGGTCCAAGCTCCTGTGATTCACGTGAATGGTGATGATCCTGAAGCCGTAGTATTTGCGACGCAAATTGCCTTTGAATTCAGAATGAAGTTTCATCGTGACGTGGTGATTGACCTCGTATGTTACCGACGTCATGGCCATAATGAAGCCGATGAACCCGCAGTAACTCAGCCTGCAATGTACAAAAAAATTAAAGCCATGCGTCCTTTACGTGAATTATATGCAGAGCAACTGATTCAGCAAGGATTATTGACCAGCAAAGATGCGGAGCAATTAGTAGAAGCATATCGTGATGGTCTGGATCAAGGTAAGGCAGTTGTTAATGTCGTCCATGATGATTACGAAGGTAAGTATTCTATGGATTGGACTTCTTATATGAATGCTAAATGGACTGATAAAGCAGATACAACCATCAGCATGGCAACCGTACAAAAGCTTTCTAAAGAGCTAAATGACTTACCAGCAGGTTTTCATTTACATCCAGTGGTTCAGCGTTTATTAAATGATCGCGATAAAATGACCGCCGGCGAGATACCAATGAACTGGGGTTACGCTGAAATTATGGCTTATGCCAGTTTAGTTGAAGAAGGTTATGGTGTGCGTTTATCTGGACAGGATTGCGGACGTGGAACCTTTGCTCATCGTCACGCGGTATTACATGATTTAGAAACAGGCGATACCTTCACACCTTTAGAACAAATTACAAATAAAGAAGGCCGACCATTTACTGTAATCGACTCAGTATTATCTGAAGAAGCAGTCTTAGCGTTTGAATACGGTTTTGCCTCTTCTGAACCTAATTTCTTGGTTCTTTGGGAAGCTCAATTTGGTGACTTTGCCAATGGGGCCCAAGTAGTTATTGATCAGTTTATTAGTTCTGGTGAACAAAAGTGGGGTCGATTGTGTGGTTTGGTTATGTTATTGCCACACGGTTATGAAGGACAGGGTCCTGAGCATTCCTCCGCTCGTTTAGAGCGTTACATGCAGCTTTGTGCGCAACATAACATCCAAGTATGCACCCCAACAACACCTGCACAGATCTTCCATTTATTAAGAAGACAAGTGATTCGAGACTTTCGTAAGCCGTTGATTGTGATGACGCCAAAAAGTTTATTACGTCATAAATTAGCTGTTTCACCACTGGAAGATTTGGTTCAAGGAAAGTTCCATAATATTATTCCTGAAATTGATATTTTAGATGAGCAAAAAGTTACAAAAGTGGTGTTATGTTGTGGAAAGGTTTATTATGACTTATTGCAAATGCGTCGTGATAAAGAATTGAATCATGTTGCAATTATACGAATTGAGCAACTGTATCCATTCCCGAAAAAAGCACTTAGTGCAGAGATTAATAAATACCCACATGCTAAAGCGGTAATTTGGTGTCAGGAAGAGCCACAAAACCAGGGTGTATGGTTCTCTTCTCAACACAATATGAAAGACTGTTTACGTCCAGAGCAAACATTAGCTTATGCGGGACGAGAGTTTGCTGCGGCACCTTCTGTAGGAAGTTCTGCTTTGCATGCACAACAACAGCTTGATTTGGTTGAACAAGCATTATTGGGTTAATGGATTTTAAATAAATTTAATAAAATAAGAAGGTATAGCCATGTCTATCGAAGTCAAAGTACCTGTTCTGCCTGAGTCAGTCGCCGATGCAACTGTGGCTGCCTGGCATAAAAAAGTAGGTGATCGAGTTACTCGTGATGAAAACTTATTGGATCTTGAAACAGATAAAGTTGTTCTGGAAGTTCCAGCTCCTGCGGATGGAGTACTCACTGAAATATTGTTTCAAGTGGGTGATACAGTAACTTCAAACCAATTACTTGCAAAAATAGCTGAAGGCTCATCAACTGGCGCAACTGCGACCATGGAAGTGACTCCAATTCCTAGTGCAAGTGATGCGGTCAGTGCTCATGAAGACAAATCAACAAGCCCCGTGGTACGCCGCATGATGGCTGAGCATGATTTGCAACCAGGTCAAATCAAAGGCAGTGGCAAAGAAGGTCGAATTACTAAAGAAGACGTTCTTTCTTTCATCGAAGCCAATAGAGAAAAATCAGCGAAACCTGCGCAAGCTAAAACAGCAGCAGCGCCAATTGCAGCTATGGGCGCACGTGAAGAACGTCGTGTACCAATGACTCGTTTAAGAGCTAAAATTGCTGAGCGTTTATTAGAAGCACAGCAAACTACAGCCATGTTAACTACATTTAATGAAGTTAATTTGAAGGCAGTAATGGATATGCGCGCGCACTACAAAGACAGTTTTGAGAAAAAGCATGGTGTAAAACTTGGTTTTATGTCGTTCTTTACTAAGGCTGTAGTTGAGTCATTAAAGCGTTTTCCAGCAGTAAATGCGTCTATAGATGGTCAAGATGTGATTTACCATGGGTTTTATGACATCGGTATTGCCGTGTCTACAGAACGAGGCCTTGTGGTTCCAGTGATTCGTGATGCGGATCAAATGAGTATGTCTGATATTGAAAAAGCCATTAATGAAGCAGCAGTTAAAGCCCGTCAAGGCAAGCTGTCGATGGAAGAAATGCAAGGCGGAACGTTTACAATTACTAATGGTGGCGTATTCGGTTCTTTACTGTCTACTCCAATCATTAATTTACCGCAAACAGGCATTTTAGGAATGCATAAAATCCAGGAAAGGCCTGTTGTGGAAAACGGTGAAATTGTTATCCGTCCTATGATGTATCTGGCTTTATCCTATGATCATCGTTTGATCGACGGCAAAGACTCCGTACAATTTTTAGTGAGCATTAAAGAATTATTAGAGGATCCAGCTCGTCTTTTACTTAATGTTTAATGCCATTCTGATTTTTTAATTTACTCTCCAGGTTGCCCTGCTGTGGCCTGGGTTGAAAATATGCAAGACTCAGAAGTGAATAATCACAGTTAACCGCAAAATTTGTTTTAATAAATTTTGCTTTTTAGAAAGGTAATCGCAATGAATTTACATGAATACCAAGCCAAACAATTATTTGCTAGCTATAATTTGCCGGTCCCGCATGGTGATGTGGCTTATAATGTTGAAGACGCACTGCAAGTTGCTTCTCAACTGTCTACTTCACGCTGGGTTGTGAAAGCACAAGTCCATGCCGGTGGTCGCGGAAAAGCAGGTGGTGTTAAATTAGTTTCTAATAAAGATGAATTGGCTGCAGCAGTTAAAGCCTTATTAGGAACTCGCTTGGTTACTTATCAAACTGATGCTAATGGACAGCCAGTTCATTCTGTTTTGATTGAAGAAACATGTGACATTGGTAGAGAATTATATCTTGGTGCTGTGGTTGATAGAGAAACTCGTCGTGTGGTCATTATGGCTTCTACAGAGGGCGGTGTTGAAATTGAAAAAGTAGCCGAAGAAACTCCTGAAAAAATCTTCAAAATAGTTGTTGACCCATTAGTTGGTGTTATGCCGTTCCAAGCGCGTGATGCTGGATTTAAATTGGGCTTACAAGAGGATCAAATCAGGCAATTTACTCAGCTGATGTTAGGTTTAGGCAAGATGTTTGTTGAATGCGATTTAAGCTTGTTAGAAATCAATCCATTGGTTGTGACTAAATCAGGACAATTAATTTGTCTGGATGGAAAATTGACTGTCGATGGCAGTGCATTATACCGTCAACCAAAATTAAAGAGCATGCGTGATGCATCTCAAGAAGACGAGCGTGAAAACCGCGCTAGCGATTGGGAATTAAACTACATTCCTTTAGATGGTTCTATTGGTTGCATGGTAAATGGCGCAGGTTTGGCTATGGCAACAATGGACGTAATCAAGCTGCATGGCGGCGATCCCGCAAACTTCCTTGATGTTGGCGGTGGTGCGACTAAAGAGCGCGTGAGCGAAGCTTTAAAAATTATTTTATCTGACGAAAAAGTTAAAGGTATTTTAGTGAATATCTTTGGCGGTATCGTTCGTTGCGACCTTATTGCTGATGGTATTCTTGCTGCAGTAAAAGAAGTGGATGTAAAAATCCCAGTCGTTGTGCGACTTGAGGGTAATAACGCTCAATTAGGCGCGGATATTTTAAATAAAAGTGATTTAAACGTGATTGCTGCAACCAGTTTAACTGATGCTGCGAAGAAAATTGTGGCAGCTGTTGCTTAATTATTTATTGCTATAGAGCAATTGTCCTAATTCATAAAGCTAGGGCTGTTGACATTTCGTTAGCTTGAGCCGAAATAGTAGAAATGTCACAGCCCTAGGGCTTTAAACTAAATTTCGAGGTTACAATGAGTGTATTAGTTAATAAACAAACCAAAGTATTGTGTCAGGGTTTTACTGGCAAGCAAGGAACTTATCATTCAGAACAAGCAATTGCCTACGGTACGCGTATGGTTGGTGGTGTAACACCAGGTAAAGGCGGCCAAATGCATTTAGGTCTGCCTGTATTTAATACCATGCGTGACGCAGTAGAGGCGACTCAAGCAGATGCTACAGTGATTTATGTTCCTGCACCATTTTGCAAAGATTCTATTATTGAAGCGGCTGAAGCAGGCATTCAATTAATCGTTTGTATCACTGAAGGCGTTCCTGTTTTAGATATGCTGCAAGTTAAAGTTTATCTTGAAAACAACACTACAGCGCGTTTGATTGGACCTAACTGCCCAGGAATTATCACTCCAGGCGAATGCAAAATTGGTATTATGCCAGGTTCTATTCATTTACCAGGCAAAGTAGGTATTGTGTCACGTTCAGGTACTTTAACTTATGAAGCCGTAAAACAAACTACAGATAAAGGTTTTGGTCAAAGTACTTGTATTGGTATCGGTGGAGACCCAATTCCTGGAACTAACTTTATTGATGCTTTAGCTTTATTTGAAAAAGATCCACAAACAGAAGCCATCATCATGGTGGGTGAAATCGGTGGTTCTGCAGAAGAAGAAGCAGCAGAATACATTAGAGCACATGTTAAGAAACCAGTTGTATCTTACATCGCGGGCGTAACTGCACCTGCAGGCAAACGTATGGGCCATGCTGGAGCGATTATTTCCGGTGGTAAAGGCACTGCAGCTGAGAAATACGCAGCACTTGAAGCAGCTGGCGTAAGAACAGTACGTTCACCTGCTGATTTAGGTGATGCTATTGCTGAAGTAACTGGCTGGTAAGATAACTATGTCGTCCAGAGCGAAGCGAAGGACCTCCAATAAAATGGCACCGAGCCACATTCAGGAGATCCTTCGCTTCGCTCTGGACGACGTATAATTAAGGTGGTTCATGACGCACTTCAGAAGCATTGCAGATATAAGACGTGATTATGGTGAATTGAATTTAAATGAAGAATTCCTTCCAGAAGATCCAATCACTCAATTTCACTTATGGTTTGAAGACGTATTAAAAAATGAAACCAATGATCCAACTGCTATGGTGCTTTCAACGGTCGATGATAAAGGTTGTCCAGATTCCAGAGTTGTTTTATTAAAAGGCTTGGAAGAGGGCGATTTTGTTTTTTATACTAATTACCAAAGTAGCAAAGCAACACAACTTCAAAATAAATCTTACGCAGCACTCAATTTTTATTGGCCGCAAATGGCAAGACAAGTACGTATCCGTGGTCAGGTAAAGCAAGTAAGCCAAGAACAATCAGACAGCTACTTTTTATCCAGACCAATCAAAAGTCAATACAGCGCAATTATCTCCCCACAAAGCCATGAAGTACCTAGTAGAGAATCACTGGAAAATGCTTTAAACGATTTAATTCAAAAACACGCCCAAGAGCCAGTACTACGTCCTGAATATTGGGGTGGATATCGAGTTATTCCATATGAAATCGAGTTTTGGCAAGGCCGAGACAATCGTTTGCACGACAGAATTCGTTATTGCCGGCAAAAAGGGCAATGGGAACATCACCGTTTGGCTCCTTAACGGCAAAATTTGTCGGCTAAAATTTAATTTTTGCCACTTTTGCCCGATTTGTCGCTTTTTGCCTGCCAGGAGCAGCAATCGTGCTCAAAATTGCCTGTAATTAACGCGAGTTTCGGATAAGGGAGCCATTAGATCCCGTCTCTACTTTGAGCCGTTCGTGCTGAGGAGGAGCAATAGCGACGTCTCGAAGCATGTACACCAAGATTATAACTCTGTGCGAATGCTTCGAGACGGCGTAAACGCCTCCTCAGCACGAACGGTTCTGAGAGATATTGTCGATCTAAATGCTCTCTTATCCGAAATTCACGACAACTTAATGGCAGTGAGTGCTGATTGAGATAATTTTATGGGGCTGTGGCAGCACGTGTACTACAATTAAAGATATCGTTATCGTGTACTGTATTACAGCGTTAAAAAATAAAAACCATTAAAATTCATAAAGATAAAAATTATTTTCATTTATATCCCTCATTAAATCAATTCTGGCCTGCTAATTGCATTGTTATATATAGAAATCATAAAAGGAAAATGAGTTTCTGATGTTTTGGCTTGGAATTGTCAAGAATTAGTAAATGTTTTCGTTTTGGATATATACGGCAGTTTAAAGTCGTAAAATTGTTTTAAGTGCGATAATTATCAACAACTAGATAATAAAAATCACACAAAGATTTAGAAGTTAAACAACTTGGAGTAGTACAGTTGAACTTAGGCAAATACATATTAGATGCATAAATTGAGGGTAAAATCATGAACGATATCACAGCCTTACTACCACATATTAAATTACGCTTTAACATGGATCACCCAAGCTACGAAGAAAGTTATGCTATGGGTTACGAATGTGCATTAGCATACGCTTCAGAGGAAGATAATCCGTTCCAAAAGGGTACTCAAGAAGCGGAACATTGGTTAGAAGGGTGGTGGGATGCATTAGCAGGTGAAGAACCTTTATTTGATATCAGCACCTATGAAAATGAAGATGTATTATTAACTAAAGAACTGGCTGCAAATGATCAGCAGTACGTACATAAGCACAGTTTCTTATCACTGGTTATTGAAATCAGTGGCGCTATTGCTGCTTCGGCATTAGTTGGTTATCAATTATTTGAGCTGGTAGCTTAAAGCATCGTCCAGAGCGTAGCGAAGGATCTCCCTTCAAATGGCATCGAGCCACATTAGGGAGGTCCTTATCTACGCTCTGGATGACGAATGGTTCTAATTTTTAAAAAATTTTAATACCATAGAACGCATTCGTGCAGTTTCTGAGGGATTAAACTCTTTATAAATCTCACTGCCTATATTAAGACAAACAGTAATGTCTTCACCAAGGCCTTTAAGCAAATCTACCCCAGATAATTTCAAAAGATTAATCTCTTGTGCAATGTCAGCCGCCCAGGCATCTAAATAGCTTTGTTCAGTAAACACCGGAAGAAATGTTGTTCCGTTCTCAACAAGAAATAAAACCCTGGGTTGCTCATCCTCCATATGCTGCTCTACGGGAATGATAAAATTAGCTTTAATAAATTCCAGATAAGCCTTATTTGCTTCCTTCGTATTTCCTGAAGCATCCAATGCTTCTTTTACTGCCAGATTAAGTGCGTTCATATTAAGCACATCTCGATAAAGATAAAAAATTGATTATAACTGACTCTGTCTGCTATTAAAATGCCAGCAAACTAGGTGTTGAAATAAATGACGGCAACAGTATAATGTATCTTTGTTTTGTCAATAAATCAGTCATATTTTAGATAAATGTGACACAAAGCGTTTTTGTTTTTAAAAGTGCAGGTGTATGGCAATAATCCTTTAACTGAGCTTACAAAACAAAGTGTGTTAAGGCTTTTTCAAGTAGAGAATTTATGAGTAACATAAACGAAACTAAAATAGATATTTATAGTAGTAAAAAATATTTGGGATCGGCCTGGTTAATTTGGGGTTTGGCAGCAGCATTTTATTTTTCTGAATATATTGCTCGTGTAGCTCCTGGAGTGATGCATCGTTATTTACAAATTGATTTTGGAATTAATGAAGCAGGCTTTGGTATATTAACCGCCTCTTTTTATATTCCTTATATTCTGATGCAAATTCCGGTAGGACTCACCGTAGATCGTTTGAGTATACGCTGGTTGTTAACCATCATGTCTCTGGTTACAGCTTTTGGCTGCTGTGTTTTTGGCCTTGCTGGTGGTTTGATGATGGGCTCAATTGGTCGAATGCTGATTGGTTTTAGCGCGGCTTTTGCCTTTGTTTGCTCTTTACGACTAGCTACTTCCTGGTTCCCCCCAACAATGCTGGGTTTATTGGCGGGTTTAACGCAATCAGTCGGTATGCTTGGTGCCGCGACTGGAGAAGCGCCTGTTTCATTTTTAGTGAGTGCTGTTGGCTGGCGTCACAGTATGCTCGTGATTTCGTTTCTTTTCATTGCTTTGGCAGCATTGCTTTATCAATTCATCAAGGATAAGCCTGGTGATCATCGAACGGAAGCACATGTTACTAATCGACTGAGTATTTTGCAAAGTCTAAAAGTCATTTTATCCTGCAAGCAAACCTGGCTTAATGCCTTGTATGCTGGATTCTTATTTGGACCTACTGCTGTAATTGGTGAGGCACTTGGCCCGGCGTATTTGCAATTTGGCCGAGGATTAGGTGCGCATGCTGCAGCTTTTGCAATTGGCTTGATTTTTATTGGCTGGGGAGTCAGTGGACCTGTTTCTGGTTGGTTATCCGATCGAATAGGACGTCGTAAACCTTTAATGATACTTTCGGCACTATTTGGAATTATTTTCACCTCAATATTTGTCTACAGTTCTGAGTTAAGTCAAAATTCGGCTTATGCTTTGTTCTTCCTTTTTGGTTTAACCAATACTGGTGTGGCTATTGCTTATGCGGTGTCTACCGAATTGCATGATAGAAATGTAGTGGGTACTTCTATTGCTTTTACTAATATGATCTCGATTACTATTGGTGCTTCCTTACAACCTTTAGTCGGACGTTTGATTGATTTGGTTTCTGGAACTCGTGCTTATAATGTTGAAACTTTATTATTGTCTGATTTTCAGGCCGGGTTACGATTGTTGCCATTCAGTTCTTTAATTGCTTTAATATTGGCATTTACTATTAAAGAAACTTATTGTAAACCCTACAAACATTCTTGATTCCTAATGCTTTGGGCCGTAAGGCTCAAAGCGTTCTTTTAATGCCCTTGTTTTTTATCGAGATTCATTCATTCGCTTATCGCACTCTCATGTTATTTACTGTTATACTTTGCGCTGCAGTCTTGCTGCATGCAAACTAATAACATGGAGAACATAATGAAAAAATTGGCAGGATTAGTGATTGTCCTGGCCGCTTTGGTTTTAAGCGGATATTATGGTATGGGAATTCTCACTGAAAAAACAATCAGAAAGAATATCGATGTAATTGACCAATCTAATGGATTGTATGCAGAAATAAGTCAATACAACAGAGGTTTGTTTAGCTCCGATGCCAAAATTAAATGGCAGCTGCATATTCCTGCACGTACAGTGAAGGATGCCAGTGGACGTGTTCAGGCAGTTCCTGCGCAAGATTTTAATATAGATACACCAATTACCATTCATCACGGCCCGATTATATTTACTAATAATCACCTACGGTTTGGATTAGGTTATGCTGAATCCGTGTTCCCATTACCTGAGCAATATAATGCTCAATTTGATTCAATGTTCACTAAAGACTCTATGAAGCCGCAACTGGATTTAAGTCTTTTTGTAAATTATTTTAATCAAAGTACAACTGATATTAGTGTTCCTGCATTTAATGTCACTGCTAAAGAAGGCAATGGCCATTTTTCCTGGTTAGGAATGAATGCGAAAACAACAATGTCGTCTGAAATGAAGAAAATTAGTGGTACGGTTGTTGCTGATGGCGTGAAAATTACTAAAGATGATGCAAAAATCGATTTAGGTAAAGTATCTACCGATTATGATTTGCATGAAACTTTAGCGGGTTTGTATTTAGGGGACGCAAACTTTAACTTGCCAACGTTTAAATTTCTGATAAAAGATCAAAAAATATTTGAGCTTAATGATCTAATTATTAAATCAGCGAGTGATATTGAACAACAACTGTTTAATACGCATTTTACCGCTACTTTAAAATCAGTATATGTTAATGGACAAGATTATGGTCCAGGAGATTTTGAGCTGGCTTTAAGAAACCTTGATGCGAATGTATTAGCTAAGATTAATCAAGAAGCTGCAGCCATGCAAAATGGAACAGAGGCGCAACGTCAACAAGCTATGATTTCCTTACTTCCTGAGTTACCCAAGTTATTTAACAAAGGTGCGGAGCTTGAAATTTCTAAATTGAGCTTGAAAATACCTCAGGGCCAGATTGAAGGAAACCTGTTTGTTTCATTACCTAAAGATGAAAATGCAAATCCATTTGAATTAATGCAAAAAATTCACGGTACTGCTAAATTAAAGGTTCCTGCTGAAGCAGTGAAACAGATTATGCACCAGTCAGTCATGCAGCAACTTGCTACAAAACCTGATATGCACCAGTCTTTGACACAGCAATTGCAGGCAGTAACAACAACCCAACCAAATCAGCCCACGTTAACACCAGAACAATTAGCTTCAGCACAAGTTGATAAGCAGTTAAGTATGTTGCAACAAAATGGTCTGATTACGGTTCAAGGAACTGATTATTTAATTGAAGTGACCTTGGATCAGGGTAAATTTGTTATTAATGGAAAACCATTTGATTCATCCATGTTGAAGTTTTAATAAGCATTAAAACTTTGTTTGGGATAGGTTGTAGAATGCAATTTATCCCAATTTGAATTTCAAAGAGATTTTGAATCGGCAATTGCTTGTGGTAAGGGCATTATATGTTGATTTTTAACAGGGTTTTTCTTGTTCTACCCTTGTCTCACACTGTTTGATTCGGTAATATACTGTTTTTAAAAGGAGGAGCTAATTAATGACAACAATCAGTAATGAAGCAGTGGATACCACAGCTTCACTAGCCGAGAGCGTAACACATTCAGTACAAAAATATTTTTCAGAGCTTAAGGGAACTGATCCTGTTGACTTATACCAGTTTGTACTTGAAGAGATTGAAACGCCTCTCTTCCGTGCGGTAATGGAACATTGCAAGTACAACCAGTCTCGAGCTGCTATAATGCTGGGAATTAGTCGTGGAACATTGAGAACTAAGTTACGACGTTATTTTGATGATAAGTACGTTGGTACTCGTGATTAATTAGTATCGAAAAAAACAAAAAAGGGAGCTTGGCTCCCTTTTTTGTTCTTGGTGATTAACGAGCGTTTAAATCAAGACTATCCATAACTGACATTATTTTAATCGCTAAAATACAGTATGTGATTTTACTCCTGTATTGGCCCGTATCAAAACAACTCTAATTGACATAAATTAATCCATGTGCAAAAATACAAATCAATTTGATCTTATGCTATTTAATTGATCTTGGATTGAGCAATACTAAATATGTTTGTAGTTAATCTATTTAGGTACTGTTTCATTATGAAATAAAACTGAGGCCAACGATGAGATATTTTATTTATTTATTAATTTATATAAGTGGCTCTTCTAGCACTATGGCTAGTGTTATACCTGAGCTCAGTTTACGAGATAAAATAGGTCAAATGCTTCTTATAGGCTTTGATGGAAAAAAGGTAACCGCACACTCTAAAATAGTAAAAGCTATTGAAAAAAATAACATCGGTGGCGTTATATTATTTGATTATGATTACCAGACGGGTACTTACGATAGAAACATTGAAAGCCCAAAGCAAGTAAAACAGTTAAATAGTGATTTGCACTATTTTACAGAGCAAGGAAATTTAAAACATCATAGGCCGAAATTACCCTTATTAATTTCTGTAGATTATGAAGGGGGGCTGGTTAGTCGATTGGGGGAGCAATATGGATTTCCACCAACAATATCAGCTGCTGAAGTTGGAAAAAGAAGCTTTAATGAGGCGGAGTTGTCAGCGGCATCTATGGCCCAAACATTAAAAAAGGCTGGATTTAATTTAAATTTTGCTCCGGAACTCGATGTAAACGTCAATCCAGATAATCCAGTTATTGGAAAAAAAGAGCGTAGTTTCTCTAGCGATGCAACCAAGGTTAATAACTATGCAGGTATTTATACCCGCCATTTTCTAGATCAAAAAATCCAATGCGTATATAAACATTTTCCAGGGCATGGTAGCTCCACCAAAGATTCACATCTAGGCTTTGTTGATGTCAGTGATACTTGGAACACATATGAATTAGAACCATACCAACACTTGTTGAATTCAAAAAATTCTTGTGGCGTAGTAATGACGGCACATATTGTTAATCGTCAATTGGATGAATCAGAGTTACCAGCCACTTTATCTCATAAGGTCTTAACAGGTCTTTTACGCCATCGATTACATTTTAACGGCGTTATTATTACCGATGACATGCAGATGAAAGCTATTAGTGAGAATTATAAACTTGAGACGGCTTTAGTACTGACAATCAATGCTGGAGCAGATATGTTGATCTTCGGTAATAATTTATCGCTTGAATCACAAGATCCTAAGCAACTTATTGATATTATTGAAGCGAAAGTGCTTTCGGGTGATATTAGCCGGGCAAGAATAAATGAGGCCTATCAGCATATTGTTGCTTTAAAACAATCAATTTAAGCGAATCACTTAACGAGGCTTTAAATAAACATGGATAAAAAAAACATCATTACCCGATTGGTTTCTCTGGACGTATTTCGTGGGATAACCATAGTGTTAATGATTCTTGTTAATAGCCCTGGCAATAGTAGTGCTTATAGTTGGCTGGAACATTCCAGCTGGAGCGGCTGTACTTTGGCTGATTTGGTTTTTCCTTTTTTTATTGTAATTGTCGGCATGTCCTCTGTACTAGCATTAACAAATTTACAAATAAAAGGGTTTTCAAATGGGCAATTAGTTACACAAATTATTAAGCGTAGCCTCTACATATTTCTTATGGGTTTACTACTTAATGCATTTCCACACCACCTAGATTTTTCAGATATTAGGATTTTAGGTGTATTACAGCGAATTGCTATTTGCTATCTCTGTTCCTCGATATTGTTTTTAACTACAACGAGCAGGGTACAAGTTATCTTGATAATTGCTTTGCTTAGTTGTTATTGGTTTTTAATGGCTGGTTTCGCAGCAGCCCATTCATTAACAATCAATGAGAATTTAGTTGGTTATTTGGATCGAATGATACTTTCCTCTCATCATTTATATACACCAACGTTTGATCCAGAAGGTCTTTTAAGTACGTTGCCTGCCATTGCCTCAGCGTTGCTTGGAAATCTTATTGGCATGAGTCTCCTTTCCTCTCGAACTAAAAAACAACAATTGCAATGGATGATTGTTGCTGGAATGATTTTATCGACTCTTGGTTGGCTATGGGGTTTTATTTTTCCCATCAACAAAGCACTATGGTCTAGCTCCTATGTATTATGGACCGGTGGTTTAGCTTATCTTGTATTTGCTTTTTGTTTTGCACTTATTGAAATGAAGCGATGGAGCAATTGGTCGAAGCCTTTTAATCTATTTGGTAAAAACGCCATGTTGGTTTACGTTCTCCATGTTTTATTCTTAAAGATTCAAGCAATTATTTTGGTTCATAATAATAATGGTGAGTTGATTAACCTGCGTTTATATATCACCGATTTATTATTTGGTCATTTGACGCCGCAAAACGCCTCACTCTGTTATGCAATGACTTACACGATCTTTTGGTTGTTTGTGTTGAAATGCATTACTGAATGGAGATTATTAAAGTTGAGACAACGTTCATTTGCGAATTGACATCCATTATTAGCAATTTGTTTTTACTGATTAACGCGCGTTTAAACCGAATAAAGATAAAGTCTATGGTCTTACATCAAATTACCTTAGAACGAGCATCTATGAACGTTTAATTAAGAATTAAGTATTGATTTGGAATGCTAAGATAAGGGATTTTCTTAACTTAGCGTCAATTATGGATAAGAACGCGGATTGCACTGCGTTACATACCAGAATAAGTTAACGTCATCCAGAGCGCAGCGAAGGACCTCCTGAAGTTGGTTCAGTCTAGCTGAAGGGAGATCCTTCGCTGCGCTCTGGACGACGAACTTTCGAATTTTTTAAGATGCTACAAAATCAATGTCTTCAAAACACTCGTTTAAAATTTTAATTAAAGAATCCGGGTTGAGTATTAGATGTTCTTTTTGATTTTTAGAAAGCTTTTTAATTTGGCGCTCTACACGCATGGCTCTGGACTTTTCGCCTTTAATTTCCCAGCTTTGGGCAATGGAGAGGGGTTTGAAGCTGCGGGTGTATTTACTGCCCTTGCCTGAAAGATGTTCTTGAAAGCGTTTTTCGAGATTATCTGTATAGCCGGTATAGCAGCTCTGATTGCTGCAGCGCAGAATATAAACCCAGTAGCATTTCTCAGACATAATGTGCAGAATAAATGATGAAGACAGGGTTTAGGATAACCTGTTTCTTAATGATAATTCATCATAGTAGCATCGCACTATGCCAATATAAAGCTTATCCAGATTTTATGTGAGAGTTTGTCGTCCAGAGCGGAGCGAAGGATCTCCTTTTGATTGCCGTGTGCCACAATCAGGAGGTTCTTCGCTTCGCTCTGGATGACGGTATTATTTCTTGTTTTACTCAGCAAACATCGAGCTTACAGATTCCTCTATATTCACTCGCTTGATTGCCTGTGCCAGCATGTCAGACAAGCTGACTACGCGGATTTTTTTGCACGCACGGGCTTCTTCAGTTAAGGGAATCGTATCAGTGATGACTACTTCATCCAGTACTGAGTTTTGAATGTTTTTTACAGCAGGTCCTGATAATACAGGATGCGTGATATAAGCTCTTACACTTTGAGCGCCACTTTTTTTCAGCTCATACGCTGCAGAACATAAAGTTCCGGCGGTATCAACGATGTCATCGATGATAATGCAGTTTTTATTAGCGGGTTCACCGATAATATGCATTACTTCTGATTTATTAGGGCCACTGCGGCGTTTATCAATAATTGCCAATTCAGCATGTTGCAGTCGCTTGGCAACAGCACGTGCTCTAACTACGCCGCCAACATCAGGTGATACGACCATAATGTTTTTGATGCCATGCCGTGTGATGTCATCAAGTAAAATAGGTGTTGAATATACGTTGTCTACAGGCATGTAGAAAAAACCTTGAATCTGATCGGCATGCAAGTCCACGGTAAGTACGCGACAGATACCAACAGAAGCCATCATGTCAGCAACAATCTTTGCCGTAATAGGAACACGTGCCGAGCGAACTCGTCTGTCTTGGCGTGCATAACCAAAGTAGGGAACAACGGCGGTAATACGGGCAGCCGAAGATCTTCTTAAAGCATCTGCCATAGCCAGAAGTTCCATCAAGTTATTGTTTGATGGGGCGCAGGTGGATTGGATTACAAAAACGTCTTTACCGCGAACGTTTTCTAAAATTTCAATCATAGTTTCACCGTCGCTAAACGTACCGACTGTAGCTTGACCTATAGGTATATTTAAATGTGAAGAAATTGCTTGTGCTAGTTCAGGATTGGCATTGCCAGTGAATATCATCATTGTGGACATGTGTAAGAAGCCTTAGATTTGGAGTTCATCGTATAACTTAAACACATAGCAGAAGACAGCCAAAAAGATATTATTATTATTTGAGCACCGACAAAATGCATCCTTTAAAGTTATCTTCTGCTGTCTGTTTACTTGTGAATCAACAAGAAAATTGGCAGGGGTGCTAGGATTCGAACCTAGGTATGCAGAGATCAAAACCCTGTGCCTTACCGCTTGGCGACACCCCTAAAATTTGTAGATTCTAAATAAAACTTCCATGGTTATAATAGCTTTCATCCTTGCCATGTGCTGCGTATTTTGCAGGTGTTTTAAGAACATGTCAACTTTGAAATCAATAATTTTTGTAAATTTTTAATTTTTATTAAAACTTGTGACCCATTGGCTTCTTGCTTGCTAATTTGGTTCAAATTATAGGCAAAAATCAATGGGTGAAAATTTTACAGATGCGTGTAAATGCGTCGTTATGAGTTTATATTAAACAGCCCAGTTTTTAATGACCACTTTGATCATCACGCCATTTCCTTCCAAACGAACTAATCCGGGAAGTTCAGCACCTTTAACCGTAGTATAATTTCCAAAATTAATGGTATAGCCGTTTTGTTTTAATTGGACCAGACGATGTTCTTGATCCTGTTGTTCTGCTCCTACTGAACCTGGAGCGGGTAAACCTCGTACCCAATAATAGAGGTTGTTTACTGGCAATCTGATTCCTGTTTGTTTTAGTAATAGATCATCAGCATTATCCGAAGTTATTTTCTTTGGGCCGTCCTGGAAGGTAATCGTGCCGCCGCTCTTACTAATAAGTACAGCACCTGCGCCCAACGGTCCCAATAAGCGTATTTGGTATGAGTTTGCACCGGTTTGCCTCCAATTCATTGCTGCAGACCAACCTTTGGCTTTACTTTTAGCCGCTATTGCACCGCGAATTTCCCAAGAGGAAACCATTTTTGTTTTTTCTTTATGTTGCTCAACAGAAACGCTTTTGGGGGCAGGTTGTTCCAGTGCTGATCCTTGTCGTTGCTCCATCATAGACTTAGGTGGGGCGCATGCAGCAAGTAAACAAACAGGGAGTATTAATAAACTTTTTAAATTATCCATTTTCATATCAAGTCCATTTTTGTAGTTTTTCAATTAACAATACGCTAGACTGTTTCTATATGCAATCAGTCCAAAATAATATGAAGTTAAAAGCAATATACCCTGGAACTTTTGATCCCGTAACCAACGGTCACGTTGATATTATTAGCCGAGCAGCTCAAATTTTTCCTGAGCTGATAGTTGCTGTTGCCAGCAATAAAGCAAAACGTCCTTTTTTTCCTTTGGAAACGAGAATCCAGCTTTTGGAAGAGGCGGTTGCTCATTTGCCTGGAGTATGTGTGCTTGGCTTTGATAATTTATTAATTGATTTTGTCCAAGAGCAGGGCGCTGGAATTATTTTACGTGGTTTACGCGCTGTTTCAGATTTTGAATATGAGTTTCAATTGGCAGGAATGAATCGCAAGTTGTCCAAGCATGTCGAAACTTTATTCCTAACGCCCTCAGAAAATTTAATGTTCATTTCCTCTACTTTAGTACGTGAAATAGCCTTGTTAAATGGTGATGTTTCTCAATTTGTGCCTGCTTGTGTGTCCAGGGAATTACAAAAGAGACCTAAAGGTGATGCAGTTGTTTAATAAAAAACAGTTTGGATTAATCCGTTTTTTTCTGATTTTTTGTAGCGTGCTATTCACAACCACACCGCTTTACGCGCTGCAACAATCCTCTAATAATCCCCCGGGCTACGCTGTCGCCAGCGCGAATCCTTTAGCAACGAATGCGGGGCTTGAAATGTTGGCTAAAGGCGGTAATGCCTTTGATGCAGCTGTAGCTGTTGCCGCAGTGTTGTCTGTCGTGGAGCCGTATCATACAGGTCTTGGCGGTGGCAGTTTTTGGTTGTTGCATCAGGAACCCGGTCATAAAAATATCTTTTTAGACGCGCGTGAAACGGCACCTTTGGCGGCTAAAAAAGATATGTTCTTAGCTGCTGATGGCAGTATTATCCCTGGTTTATCTTTAAATGGCGGTTTGGCCGCGGCAATTCCCGGACACCCTGCAGCTCTTGTCTATGTTGCTAAAAATTACGGACGCTTGCCTTTAAAAACAACGCTGGCTCCAGCCATTAAAATAGCTCAGGAAGGGTTTGTGGTTGATAAGCAGTTAAGTCGTTTGATGAAACGAAGTGATCGCTTGGAACAACTTAAAAAATATCCGGCAACCGCGGCAATCTTTTTAAATAAGGGCCGAGCATATGAGATTGGTGAGCGACTCATCCAAACCGATTTGGCTAAAACCTTAACTGTAATTGCTGAACAGGGTAAAAAGGGATTTTATGCTGGAGATGTAGCACAACAATTGGTTAAAGGGGTTAATGCGGCTGGAGGAAAATGGTCGCTGGCAGATTTGGCTCAGTACCAAGTCACACTTCGAGAGCCTTTGATTGGGGCTTATCATAATATGTTAGTGATAACTGCACCACCACCGTCTGCTGGTGGTGTGGCTTTATTAACGATGCTTAATATTTTGTCGCAGTATTCATTAGATTCTTTTACCAAAGTCCAATGGGTTCATTATATGGTAGAAGCCATGCGTTTGGCTTATTGGCAGCGTGATGAATTTTTGGGGGATCCTGATTTTTTATCTGTTCCGGTAGAGAAATTGGTTTCTGCGGATAATGCAAAGCAATTAAGTACTTTAATTTCACCGACTAAAGCTATTTCGAGCAACGTGTTGCAAGGGCCAATTAACAAACCTGCGAAGTTATCGAACACGACGCATATGTCGATTATTGATGCAGAAGGCAATCGGGTTGCTGCAACCATGACGATTAATTATATTTTTGGCGCAAGCGTTGTTGCTGAGGGAACGGGCGTTTTGCTGAATGATGAAATGGATGACTTCAGTGCTAAAGTAGGTGAGAAAAATGTTTTTGGTATTGTAGGTACGGATAAAAATGCTATTGCGCCCGGAAAAAGGCCTATTTCCAGTATGACGCCTACGTTCCTAGAGCTACCTGACCGAGTCGCTATCTTAGGAACACCTGGCGGCAGTCGTATTCCAACTATGGTTTTAATTGCGTCTTTAATTTTTAATGATTCTTACGGCGCAATCAGTATGGTCTCAGCCATGCGTTTTCACCATCAGTATTTGCCAGATGTGGTGCAATTTGAGCCGGATACGTTTTCGCCAGAACTGCAAGAGTCCTTAAAGGCTATGGGCTATCAATTGATGCCTCTAGAGCAATATTATGGTGATATGCAGGCGATTACCTGGGATAAGAAAACAAATATTTTAACCGCAGCCTCAGATCCCAGAGGGATTGGTTTGGCCGCATCGATGGTAACTGCTTTGGGTGGTTATGGGGTTAAATATTAACTGGTAATGAGATACCGTCATCCAGAGCGTAGCGAAGGACCTCCGGAAGGTGGCTCGGTTTAACTGAAGGGAGGTCCTTCGCTACGCTCTGGATGACGGCATGTCACCAACAAGTGCCTTTATTTCCTGGTAGGTCAGATCAATTAATTCCTGTCTGCTTTCCATGGTAAATTGAGAGGCATCGATTGCTTTTCCAATATGTATTTCTGCTTTTTGTTTTAAATTAACACTAAAAGTGCGCGCCGGCAGAATGGTCTGAGCGCCTCTAATACCTATGGGGATGATGGTTGCCTTAGCCTGAATGGCGGTTATAAAGGAACCTTTTTTAAAGGGCGCCAGCGTCCCATCTTTTGAACGTGTTCCTTCTGGTGCAACCCAGATAATAATGCCGCTTTCCATTAATTCGCGTGCATAAGCCAAATCTTTAATCGCTTGGTAGCGGTTTTTGCGGTCAACAAAGGGAAATTCAGCGGCCATCATGGCTTTGCCCATTAAGGGGATTCTTGATAGTTCTTTTTTGGAGAGCATGCGAATGGAGTGATTTGGAAAGGCTTTAAATGAAAGTGGAATATCGTAGGCACTGGAGTGATTGCACATTAAAATCGTTGCCTTTCCTGGCTCAGGCTGGACGTTAAAGGGATTCACTACGGTGTATTCTACTTGTACTGTATTTAATAGTTGATTAATCCAGTGATCCAGTGTTTTATCCGTCCAGGCTCTGGTTGGCGTACTGAAATAGTATTTACAGATGCAACGGATACTGGTGATGGCGGTGTAAAAAAACAACGAGCTAACAATCCAGGCGGTTCTTAACTTATTTAATTTCATGATGATTAGTACCCCCCAAATTAGGGTTAATATAGCTCAAGTTTGTGTTGAGAATATATGAAATGTCATTTTTTTGCAATTAATTTGCACAATAAGTCTATTTTTGACATTTAGGACAGAATGCCGAATTGCGTCCTCCAATCTGAATGGCTTCAATAGGGTATTGGCAATTCAAACAGGGCTGGTTTTTGCGTCCGTATACTTTTAGCGAAATACTGAAATACCCTGGTTTGCCATCAAAAGCATAAAAATCACGTAGGGTTGTGCCGCCGCATTCTATGGCTTGTTTCAGCGTTTCTTGAATATGTAGTGCGAGCGTATCACAGGCTTTGGCACTTAGGTTTTTAGCCGGTGTTCTGGGATGAATACGCGACAAAAACAGGCTTTCTGTGGCGTAAATATTACCAACGCCAACCACCACTTCATTATCCATGATGAACGATTTAATCGGTTTATTTTTATTTTTTGCTCTCTGATGCAGGTAGTTGCCATTAAATCGTATATCAAAAGGTTCTGGTCCCAGATGAGTTAACAGTTTGTGTTGGTGCGGGTTGTCATCCAAATAAAGGAATAAACCAAAACGCCGTGGATCACAAAAGCGTAGCTCTTGGCCATTAACCAGCACCAGACTGATATGCTCATGCTTCTCTGGGGCGCTTTTATTGCTGACGATACGCAAATGCCCGGACATACCCAAATGGATTAAAATATATCCTTCTGAGAGCTGAATAAGGATGTATTTTGCACGACGTGTTACGGCAATAATTTTTTTTCCAGCACAAAGTGCGTTAATATGTTCAGGCACCGGTAGACGCAGCTTGAATTGGCGCACTTGCATTTCGCTGATTATTTGCCCTTCCAGATGGGGTTTAATTCCTTGCTTGGTTGTCTCGACTTCAGGTAATTCAGGCATTATTTTTTATCGTCATGCTCAATGACTCTTCCTTTGGTTTTTTTCATGGATTCGGGTTTTGCTACCGTACTTGGAAACAAAAATTGTTTAATTACAGCCACTAACCAAAGCACGCCACCTATCATGAGTCCCCAGATAACTACGTAAGAAAACATAAATAATAGACCTATAAATAAGGCTATAGCAATGCCGGCGATTATAAAGGGAACTATGCTTTCAATGATCTTGGGTACTTGAAATTTATTGCTCATCGCGTGATTCCATAAGAGAAGGTAACTATTAATTATCAACTACATCACGAAATGTTGCAACGGAATGAATAAAAATGTGTTATCCTTATACTGTATGGATGTACTTTGGGGGCTTTTCTAAAAGCATCCAACTTAGGGAAGAGGACTTTCTTTATTTGCATTTGACGCGGAGTTATTATGGTTTTCGGCTATTTGAACCTGTCTTTCTGGGGATATGTAATTGCGGGATTAATCTTAACGCAAATTACAATCGCTGCAGTCACGATTTATCTTCATCGCAATCAAACTCATCGCGCTTTGACTTTGAGTCCTGTTATCAGTCATTTTTTTCGTTTCTGGCTGTGGATGACCACCGGCATGGTTACCGCAGATTGGGTAGCTATTCATCGTAAACACCATGCGACCACCGATATTGAAGGTGATCCTCATAGTCCTGTTGTTTTAGGTATTAAAAAAGTATTTTGGGAAGGGGCTGAATTATACAAAGCAGCTCGTAAAGATAAAGAAATGGTTGCCAAGTACTCACATGGCACGCCTACAGATTGGTTGGAAAGAAAAGTGTACTCCCCCCATTCTGCCAAAGGCATTTTCTTAATGATGTTTATTGATTTATTTTTATTTGGCGCACCAGGTCTTACAATTTGGGCCATCCAAATGATGTGGATACCTCTACATGCTGCGGGTGTAGTGAATGGAATTGGCCACTATTGGGGCTATAGAAATTTTGAATGTAAAGATGCTGCAACCAATATTATTCCTTGGGGTTTTTGGATAGGTGGTGAAGAGTTACATAATAATCACCATACCTTTGCTTCTTCAGCAAAATTCTCTGTTAAATGGTGGGAATTTGATATTGGCTGGATGTATATTTGTATTCTTTCCTTTTTTGGTTTGGCAAAAGTTAAAAAATTACCACCCAAACTGGCTACGGATGAAGGTAAATTGCAGGTTGATATAGATACAGTGAAAGCGGTGATTTCTAACCGTTTCCAAGTGATGTCTAATTATTACAATGCAGTGATTCAACCTATATTGAAGCAAGAAAAAAGCTGTGTTTCTGGCAGTAAAGAAGCTAAAAAATTGTTTGCTCGTGCTGGCAGTTTATTGCGACGAGAAGATTCATTATTAACTACTAAAGCTAAAATGCGTCTGTCTTCCTTATTAGAAGCTCGTGAGCAATTACGTGTAGTATATTCCTACAAACAATCCTTGCAAAATGTTTGGACAAAAACAGCCTCTTCTCAGAAAGAGCTTATTGAGGCGCTGCAACAGTGGTGTCGTCAGGCTGAAGAGTCTGGCCTTGATGTGTTAAGGCAATTTGCACAACAACTGAAAGGGTATGTTCCTGTATACCAGACTATTTAATTAGCAAATTATTCAGTGCCTTACTGCGTTGCGGTAAGGCACTGAACTCAATCTGAGCCACGTTAGTAGTTCTCTCATGCATACTCACTACTTGTATTAATGCGATACACCCTCAACAATAAAAATTCCTTTTTTATTTAAGCTTTTTATTTTTTTACCGATTTCCTTGTTTTTGCTCCAAACTCTTCTATATTAATATTTTATAATAAATATTGTAATAACAGGGAGTTATTCATGGTAAAAGGTGTCGCAATCGTTACGGGTGGAACTGGAGGGATTGGTTCAGCAATTTGTCAGCGGTTGTCTGCCGATTATCAGGTTGTCGCATGTTACTTCAAAAAAGGAAATCATGAAGAAGCAAAACAGTGGCAAGACGAGCAAAAAAAATTGGGTTTTGATATCGACATCGTTTATGGTGATATTGCGCAATTTGCTGATTGTGAAAAACTTACTGCATTAGTTATGGAGCGCTATGGCCGTATTGATGTATTAGTAAATAATGCTGGTGTGACTCAGGATTGCAGTTTACGTAAGATGACATCACAACAATGGCAACATGTTCTTGATGCCAATTTAACGAGCGTTTTTAATATGACTCGTAATGTAATTACTCACATGCTGGATCAAGGTTTCGGTCGTATTGTCAGTATTTCTTCAATTAATGGAAGAAAAGGGCAGTTTGGCCAATGTAATTATGCGTCTACTAAAGCCGCATTATTTGGCTTTACTAAAAGTTTGGCTTTAGAAGTCGCGAATAAAGGGGTAACGGTAAACACTATTTCACCAGGGTATATAGAAACCTCCATGCTGACTTCACTTAAAACAGAAGTATTAGATTCTATTATCGCCAATATTCCAGTCGGTCGATTAGGCTATCCTAAAGAAATTGCCGATGCAGTAGCTTTTTTAATCGCCCCAAGCAGTGGTTTTATCACTGGAGCGAATTTAGACATTAATGGCGGTCAGTATATGTAATCTAGGGGGAACTCTCAGGCTTGAGGCTTGAGCGTTGCATACATGCATTAACGCATCTTAATAAATAGAGAATCACATGCAAAATCATAATGTTGTATTGATTACCGGCGGTACAGGAGATATTGGAACTGCAATTGCTAAGCAATTGGATTCTACATACAAACACGTTATTGCTCTTGATTTAATTGATGAAGAACACGGTAAGGCATGGCAAAGAGAATTGCATGAAGAAGGATTTAAAAACGTTACTTTTCGTCATATGGACGTGACCGATTACGACCAATGCGAGCGTGTTATTTATGCACTTATTAAGGAATACGGCAACATCGATGCCTTAATTAATAACGCAGGAATTACGCGTGATGCTGTATTCTCCAAAATGACGAAGAGGCAATGGGACGAAGTATTACGTGTCAATCTGGATGGAATGTTTAACGTGACACGTCAAGTTGTTGAAAACATGAGAGAACATGAGTCAGGACGAATCGTTAATGTTTCTTCAGTGAATGCACAAAAAGGACAATTTTCTCAAGCAAATTATGCTGCATCAAAAGCGGGGGTGTATGGTTTTTCTAAAAGTTTGGCTCAAGAATTAATGAGTAAAAACATTACCGTAAACAGCTTGTCGCCTGGTTATGTAGATACTCGTTTAATGAAAGGCATACGTCCTGATATTTTGGAATCCATTATTGAGCAAATTCCTGCAAAACGTTTGGCCCAACCGCAGGAAATTGCCTGGGCTGTAGAGTTTTTGATTGGTGAAAAGAGCAGATACATCACTGGCGCAAACTTAAGCGTAAACGGTGGGCTTCATATGTATTAAACAGAGCTGTCATCCAGAGCGAAGCGAAGGATCTCCCGTCAAATGACGCTGTGCCATTTGACGGGAGATCCTTCGCTTCGCTCTGGACGACGAGTACACGCTTTGGCACAAATGGTGACGGAGCGTCGCTCCTTCTCACTGCGAACGGGTTAATGGTGAGGCACTATATAGTAAAATAGCACAAAGCTTTAAGACCGCGTATATTCGGCTTTTCCAGCAGTTTTGCTTTACCCTCTATGAGAGCATTATGATTCGATTAATAAAAAAATATAAAAATCGCCGACTTTATGATACTGAAACAAGCCAATACATTACTGTAGAACAATTGCAGCGTTATGTTGTCGACGGTGTGAAATTTAAGGTTGAAGACTCTCTGACAGGAAACGATTTGACTAATGCCATCTTATTGCAAATTATCGTTGAGATGGAGTCAGGAACAACTCAATTTTTATCCCCTGAAATTTTGCGACAAATCATCTGCTTAGCCAATCACCCCATGCATGCCTCCTTAAAAATTATGATGGAGCAAATGTTTCAAGCGATGGAAAAGCCTTTGCAAAATAATCCTTATGCGCAGGCTACAGATAACTGGAATCAGCAAATGCAAAAAATAATGCAGCAATGGCAGACTTTATTTAAACCATAAAAGAGTTGAAATGTTTATGCTGCATTGCAGCAAAATAATGTGTTGGCTCATTGACAGAATGGCTTTATATGGTCTATTATTAAATTGTGCAATGCAACATAGTGGAGAATATCATGAACCAACCTAGTTTTGAAAAATGGAGTGAAATGGCTAAAAAACTACAAGAGCCTTTTCAAGCTATAGCAGCATTAAATACTAAAGCGCTGCAAGATATTAATTATATTAAACCAGAAGAACTGGCTGCGCTAAAAAAGCCAGAAGAGTTATTGGAAAAGCAAATTAATCTGGCTGTTGAAAATGGTCATAAGGCTTTGGATTATATGCAAAAGTCATTTCAAATTATTGAGAAATCAATGCTGACTTTAGTCGATGAAGCAAAAAAATCAGCAAGTGAAAAGAAATAATTTGGTACAGTCCAATCTTGAGAAAATAGCCCGATTGCATGCAATCGGGCTATTTGTTTTATGAAATCATTTGTTCTTTTTCTCAATAAGTTCATTAAAAATAACACGACTTTATTCATCTAGGCACCGATGATTGCCAGAGAGGCATGAAGCAATTTTGGACAAATACAGATTTCCATTTTATCTTCTATGGCAAAAAAATTTTAAGGTTTTGCCCTCTTTTTGCTGCTTACAACGTGTTAAATCAGGTTGTCTGTTTTTCGTCATGATACTTTTTATTTATGAACAGTGTGAGATTGGCTGCAGCATCAATGCATTGCATTTGTCAAAATAAATTCAAATAGAATTTTAATTGATCTGTTGCAGAAAAGTCTTTTTTACTTACCGGCAAGAGGATACAATGTTTGCATGATAGGAACGATACTGAGAATACTCCTTCGCGTTTTCCTTTAAAATAGGGTCTGTTGACCCTAACAAATACACCCACCCATTTTTTGCACAGGGGCATTGAGTGATCATTTTTCGTTATTTAGCTAAAGAAGTGTTTGTCACTTTGATTGCGCTAACTTCCATACTGATGTTGATTTTTTTGAGCAATCAGTTGATTCAATATTTAAACCGGGCAGCCTCAGGCTCTATTCCTGGGGTAATTATTATGAAATTAATGATGCTCGAATTGCCCACTTTATTGAGCCTTTTGGTTCCATTGGGTTTTTATATAGCCATGTTGGTTGCTTACGGGCGCTTGTATGCTGAAAGTGAGATGACGGTTCTACGTGCTTGTGGTTATGGTCCGAATCAATTATTGAAACACAGTATGATCATGGCGGCATTTGTTGCGGTTATTGTCGCAGTAGTAATGATTTGGGCAACCCCCCATATTTATGTTGCACGTTCTAAATTATTGCGTACAACAGGCATTCAGACTTTAGTGCAAACCATTATGCCAGGGCGATTTCATGCCATTAATGACGGTCAGCAAGTATTTTATGTGCAGGCGATGAGCCGTGATCACACGCAAGCAAAACAAGTGTTTTTAGCAAAACGCGGTCAAAATAAAGACAAAATACGTTGGGATGTTTTATGGGCAGATAAAGCCTATGCACAAAGTGATGCAAAGACAGGAGAGGATTATATAGTTTTGCAGGATGGTAAAGAATATCAAGGTATTCCAGGACAGGCGGATTATCAAATTGCTGAATTTGGAGAGTATAAAGCTCGGCTGCCGCATCCCGTTGTGAAAATGAATGATGATGTGCGAACTGCCAGTACCTCCAGTTTATGGCCCTTGAATAATGTTGTTCCTGCTAAAGCTGCTGAGTTGCAATGGCGTTTATCCATTCCATTAATGGTTTTGACCCTGACCTTGGTGGCAGTGCCCTTGAGCCGGATTAATCCGCGTTCGGGTAAATACGCGAAGCTGTTTCCAGCGATTATCATTTACATTCTTTATGCCAATTTTATGTTTATCGGGCGTAATGCGATTATGTCGGGAACCATTCCTCCATGGATAGGTCTGTGGTGGACTCACATTCTTGTAGCCGCTTTGGGCTTATTTTTAATCTGGCGTAATCAAGTGAAGTTGGCATAAATATGAAAATATTAGATCGCTATATAGCAAGCACTGTTTTAACTTCGATTGGCATGGTTACCTTGATGTTGATTGGACTGCAGATTTTTATTTTATTTGTGGATCAGTTAGGTGATTTAGGACGACTTGATTACGGTATTGCGCAGGCAGCTTTTTTTGTTTTATTACAAATACCGTATCAAGTGTATTTATTCTTCCCCATGGCAAGTCTTTTGGGTTGTTTGATTGGTTTAGGAATAATGGCCAATCACAGTGAATTGGTGGTGATGCGTGCTTCTGGAATGTCCATCATGCAGATAACTGGTGCGGTTTTAAAAGCTTCAGTGCTGTTGATTGTTCTGGTTACTGCTTTGGGAGAAACGGTTGTTCCGTATTTATCTCATTATGCGAAAGATTATAAAATGACCGCAGTCAGTGGCGGACAAACTATTCGTACATCAAAAGGTTTTTGGTGGCGTCATAATAATGATTTTATTTCCGTGGGTGCAGTTCAGCCTGATAATGTGTTGCAGAATATTTATCAATTTCGTTTTGACGCGCAACACCGTTTACAAATTGCACGTTTAATTAATGAAGTAAAATATACCACGCAAGGCTGGATTGCTTATGGGGTGCAGCAAACAGAGTTTCACGAAAAGCAGACGAAGGTTCAGACTTTTGCAACGCTTGCCTGGGATGTTCCAGTGAAGCCGAAAATTTTGGCAATCAATAGCATTGAGCCTGATGAAATGACCTTGCATGAATTAAATCGTTACATTCGTGAACAAAAGCACAGTAATCAAAATGCGCATACGTATCAATTTTCTTTTTTACAACGTCTGATTCAGCCATTTACGACCATGGTGATGATGATTTTAGCTATTCCGTTTATCTTTGGACCTTTGAGATCTTCGACTATGGGATCGAAATTGTTAGTTGGTGCAGCCGTTGGCTTTGGCTTCCATATTTTGAGTCGTTTTTTCGGGCCTATGAGTTCGGTATTTCAATTGCCGCCCGAGTTGGCGGCATTGGGACCAACCTTTATTTTTGCTTTGTTAGGGCTTTATTTGATGCGTAAGGTTCGCTGAGTTTAAACTACCTGGCCTGCTGCCCAACCAGAGGACCAGGCCCATTGAAAATTATAGCCTCCAAGCCAGCCGGTTACATCCAGCACTTCGCCAATGAAGTACAGCCCTGGAATGTCGTTGGCTTCCATGGTTTTGGATGAAATGGCATTGCAATCCACTCCACCTAAGGTCACCTCAGCTGTTCTGTAGCCTTCAGTGCCATTGGGTTTCACTGTCCATGAATTAATTTGTTTGGCTATAAGCTTAAAATCATGATTGGAACTGTCCGCCAGTTTTTTTTCTGCAAGTTCGGAAGGGATGAAGAGCTCCACGACGCGTTTGGGTAAATGGATGGATAATAGTGTATGTACTTGTTTCTGGGGTCTATCAATTCGTTCGGCTTTTAGTAGTTCAAAAAGGTCAATTTCAGGCAATAAATTAATACAAACAGGCTCTCCTGCACGCCAATAAGACGACAATTGTAACACTGCTGGTCCGCTTAAACCTCGGTGAGTAAACAACGTATTTTCACGAAATTCGATGCGCTCGTTTTGGGCAATACTGTCGACACCAATACCAGAAAGTGGCGCTATTTGTTCTTTATCGGTTACATCCAGAGTCATCGGCACAAGTCCTGCTCGCGTGGACCACAGTTTAATACCAAATTGTTCGGCGATTTTATAGCCAAAAGGGCTGGCACCCATGGTGGGAATGGATAGGCCACCACTGGCAATGACTAAAGACTGGCAATGAAGCTTGCCTTTGCTGGTGTTGAGTTTAAATCCTTGCTCTTTTTTCACGTGTTCCACGCTGGTGTTCAGATGAATAGTGACACCTGCTTTAGCGCATTCATTCAAGAGCATATCGACTATGTCTTTGGATTTATTATCACAAAATAATTGCCCTAATGTTTTTTCATGAAAAGGGATAGCGTGCTTTTTAACTAGGTTAATAAAGTCCCATTGGGTGTAACGGGTTAAAGCAGATTTGAAAAAATGAGGATTATGGGAGCTGTATTTTTCAGGCTCTATATAGTAATTGGTGAAATTACAACGACCGCCTCCGGACATTAAAATCTTTTTTCCAACCTTATTGGCATGATCAAGCACCAGAACTTTACGATAACGTTTGCCTGCTTCAATAGCACACATCAAGCCTGCAGCACCTGCACCAATAATAATAACGTCTACTTCTTCCATACTCAGAGGATAACTCGTTTTAATTTCAGCGGGGTGCAAGGGTATCATGAGGCGTTATAGAACTCAAAATGTGGTTGATAGTGATTTATTCGCGCATTGCTTGCAATCTGGTGGGAGTAAGGTTGGCGTTAAACGAAGTACAGCTCAACACAAGGAGGTTGTGAAGTTTCGTTTTTGGGCATCATATGCGATACACCAACCCAACTGCCCAAACCAAGTATGGGCGTGATTGGGTGCACAATTGAATGAATCAGGTTGGGGTTATGCTGAAAAGAGATGTGGTTTTTATTGTTTAGAATTACTCTAAAGCAAGTTCTATCTTTCTATGCCAAATGACTTGGGCTATTTGTTGTATTTCACAGTTTAATAGAAAAGCAGAGGGGGAGTTTGTATCTAAATTGGTGGCGATTAAATTAAAACGTCCTTCTTCAGAGCCAGGTCTTAATTTTCTTACTAAAGTTTCACCTGTGGCGAGTTTTATAATACAAAAAGTTCCAATATATCGTGCTGCATAATCTACAGAAACTAATTTTCCGCCAACATAATCACCTTTGGCAAAAAATGGGAGCATGGAATCATCTGTAATTACAGTAATAATAGGGTTTCTATTTCCTGTTTCAAAAAAATTGATTTCTCTAAGAATGGCATCTTTTTCGTCAACAGCACTGATTGATAACTTATTAATCGGGCGCGGTGATAGGCCTTCGCCAGTCATGAACCATTCTGGTGAAGTTATAAGTTCACAGTCAAATAAGGTTTTAACATATTTGGCCATGCTTTTTTTAGGTATAGGATAACGCCCATCTTCCCATGCTTGAAGAGTTGCTGCAGAAAAACCACATTTATCTGCAAACTCTCGTCGGGAAAAACCCAATTGCATCCTGACACTTTTAAGACGTTCTCCAACTTTTTTATAAAGTTCTCTATTCAATCCGGTTCTAATATAACATAGAGGTAATATTAAATTTATCGATATAAAATGAAATTTTTTATTTGAATTTAATATTTACCATCAATATACGTAGTCTATTTTAATTAGAGTGAATACGATGTCAATTGATATAAAAAAAAACATTGCATAAATATTCACCCGTTATCGAATTATAGACTACTTATGCAATATTTGTGCAAGTTTAATTTAATTTTGGTTTGTTATGTGTCAATTTATTCATTTTAAACGCAAAAAATAATTTATCAAATGGCAATATTAAAATTTATGATCTTACATTTTTAATAAATATTGAAATTAATTTTAAATCGAATATTCTATTGATGGTATTTTTTAATTGGATTTTTACGTACAAAACGCTGCAAAATCCCAAGATATTTTGAAATAATAATTTATACTTATTGATAACAGGCTAATTAATTAAGGTGATCGTCATGAATGAGCTGGATATCTTGAAATTATTTTATGATGAAATGAGAGTTCGTGGTGTCACCCGTGATCAAGTTTTTTTGAGTATCGAAGACGATGCTGCGGCGATGCTGACTCACAAATTGAAAACGCCGGTTTCTGTTGAAGAAGCGCAAAAATTTACTGATATTTGCATTGCTAATGAATGGCTGGAGCGTACAACAGCTGATCCTAATTATAAATATTTATCACTCACGGAAGGCGGGTTACAAATCACTCTGGCTAACCAATACAGTTAAATATTTAAAGATTATCAATCAAAGGTATAAACTTTAAGCAAAAGTCGGTAAAATGTATCACTTTACTTTTTTTTTGTTGCAGCCATGCCAAAACGAACTGATATTAAATCCATACTGATACTTGGGGCAGGGCCGATAGTCATCGGGCAAGCCTGTGAATTTGATTATTCTGGTACTCAAGCCGTGCGCGCGTTGCGTGAAGAAGGCTATCGGGTCATATTGGTCAACTCCAATCCCGCAACCATTATGACTGATCCTGAATTGGCGGATGCGACTTATATTGAGCCGGTTTCATGGAGAGAAGTGGCGCGCATTATTGAAATCGAGCGCCCTGATGCATTGTTGCCGACCATGGGTGGGCAAACAGCGTTGAACTGTGCTTTAGATTTGGTGCGTGAAGGGGTTTTAGAAAAGTACTCTGTTGAAATGATTGGTGCAACACGGGACGCGATTGATCGCGCCGAAGATAGAGAAAAATTTCGTAAACTCATGATTAAAATCGGCCTGGATATGCCACGCTCTGCTATTGCGCACAGCATGGAAGAGGCCATTCAGGTACAAGCTCAATTAGGCTACCCGGCGATTATTCGTCCCTCATTTACTATGGGTGGCAGCGGTGGTGGTATTGCATACAACCGCGAAGAGTTCGAAGAAATTTGTACACGTGGTCTGGAATTATCGCCAACCCATGAATTATTGATTGATGAATCAGTACTGGGTTGGAAAGAGTTTGAAATGGAAGTGGTGCGCGATAAAAATGATAATTGCATTATCGTGTGTACCATTGAAAATATGGATCCTATGGGCGTACACACCGGCGATTCAATTACTGTCGCACCAGCACAAACCCTTACTGATAAAGAATACCAGCGCATGCGTGATGCGGCCATTAAGGTATTAAGAGCCGTAGGTGTGGATACTGGCGGTTCAAACGTGCAGTTTGCTATTAATCCTGAAGACGGGCGCATGTTGGTGGTAGAAATGAACCCACGTGTTTCTCGAAGTTCGGCTTTGGCATCTAAGGCGACGGGTTTTCCTATCGCAAAAATTGCAGCAAAACTGGCTGTTGGCTACACTCTTGATGAGCTTAAAAATGAAATTACAGGTGGCAAGACACCTGCTTCATTTGAGCCAAGCATTGATTATGTGGTCACTAAAATTCCACGCTTTAATTTTGATAAATTCCCACAAACACCAACGACTTTAACTACACAGATGAAATCTGTGGGTGAGGTGATGGCGATTGGTTCTAATTTTCAAGAATCATTACAAAAAGCAATCCGCGGTCTGGAAATAGGGCGTTGTGGTTTAAATTCATTATTTCCTAAAGGTGATTTGGCGCAATTAAGAGGTCATTTACGCGAACCAACACCGGACAGACTTTGGTATATTGCGGATGCATTTCGTCACAACATCTCCCTTGAAGAAATTCATATGGAAAGCCGCGTGGATCCCTGGTTTTTAGCGCAAATCGAAGAATTAGTCGTTTTAGAACATTCTGTTGCAGACAAATCGCTTAATGATATAGATAAAACAACCTTGCGCTTACTTAAACGTCGTGGTTTTGCTGATGCTTATTTAGCGCAATTATGGTCTTGCGGTGAAGAAGAGGTGCGCATATTACGCAAAGAATTAGGCATTCTCCCTGTGTACAAAAGGATAGACTCCTGCGCTGGTGAGTTTCCCAGTGATACTGCTTATATGTATTCCTGTTACGAAAGCAGTTGCGAAGCGCGCCCTGAAACGGGCAAGAAAAAAATTATGATTCTTGGCGGTGGTCCTAATCGTATTGGTCAAGGAATTGAGTTTGATTATTGCTGCGTGCATGCGGCTATGGCATTGCGAGATGCGGGTTGCCAAACCATTATGGTGAATTGCAACCCTGAAACCGTTTCAACCGATTTTGACACTTCCGATCGTCTGTATTTTGAGCCCGTCACCCTGGAAGACGTTTTAGCTATTGTTGATGTAGAACAACCTGATGGTGTAATCGTTCATTACGGCGGACAAACTCCTTTAAAACTGGCGCGTGATTTAGAAGCCAATGGTGTAAAAATTATCGGTACTTCTCCTGATGCGATTGATATGGCAGAAAACCGAGAACGCTTTCAACAGCTGGTTACCGAGCTGAAATTACATCAGCCTGATAACGGTACCGTTCGTAGTGAAGCTGAAGCGATCGAGCTGGCTAATAAAATTGGCTATCCCCTAGTAGTTCGACCTTCTTATGTTCTAGGTGGCCGTGCAATGGAGATCGTTTATCAGGAAGACGATTTACGCTATTATTTATCGCATGCGGTCGCCGTATCTAATGATTCACCTGTATTGCTGGATCGCTTCTTAAATGATGCGATTGAAGTAGACATCGATGCAATCTGCGATGGCAAAGAAGTATTTATTGGTGCGGTCATGGAGCATATTGAACAGGCAGGGATACATTCAGGGGACTCTGCATGCACCTTGCCACCATTTAGCTTGAGTGTCGTAGTCCAACAAGATTTAATGGAACAAATGCGTCAAATGGCTTTGAAATTGGGCGTAGTTGGTTTGATTAATGCGCAATTTGCAATTCAGGCCGATGATATTTATGTTCTGGAAGTTAATCCACGAGCCTCCAGAACAGTGCCTTTTGTATCTAAGGCTACTGGTTATCCTTTAGCTAAAATTGCTGCTTTGTGTAAGCTGGGTATTAGTTTAAAAGAACAGGGTTTAAGCCAAAATCATCATATGCCTTCATTTTACTCCATTAAGTTGCCTGTATTCCCGTTTATCAAATTTTCTGGTGTGGATTCTATTCTTGGCCCAGAGATGAAATCAACTGGTGAAGTCATGGGTATTGCAAGACGCTTTGGACAAGCATATGCTAAGGCGCAAATTGGCGCTGGATGTAACATCCTCAAACGACGTCGTGCTTTTGTATCCGTACGTGATGCAGACAAAACACGCGTGGGTGAGATTGCCAAGCGCTTAATTGAGCTGGGTTTTGAAATTATCGCCACACGCGGTACGGCTCTAGTATTACAAGCAGCAGGTGTTGATTGCCGCCGAGTGTTTAAAGTAGCTGAAGGTCGACCGCATGTTTTGGACTTCATTAAAAATAATGAAATTGATTTTATTGTGAATACTACAGAAGGCAAGCGCGCGATCGCGGATTCTTTTGCCATCAGACGCAATGCATTACAGCATAAGGTTAGTTATACTACGACCTTATCAGGAGCTGAAGCCGCGTGTCTTGCGATGAAATATGAAGACAGAGATACTGTAACTCGATTGCAAGATTTACATTAATTATTATTAGGGAATCCTAGGGATTCTATTAGAGTAGAGGACGATATGAGCAAACATCCTATGACAGTTCAGGGTGCTGAAGCACTAAAAGACGAATTACAACGTTTAAAATTCGTTGAGCGACCACGCATTGTTGAGTCAATCGCTACGGCACGTGCGCACGGTGACTTAAAAGAAAATGCTGAATACCATGCAGCGCGCGAGCAACACGGTTTTAACGAAGGCCGTATCCAGGAGTTGGAAGCCAAATTATCTAACGCGCAAGTAGTTGATATCAGTAAATTACCAAACAACGGCAAGGTAGTATTTGGCGCGACAGTAACGGTATGTCATTTGGAAACTGATGCACAAATTACTTACCAAATTGTTGGTGAAGACGAAGCAAACATCAAATTGCATAAAATCTCTTACAGTTCGCCAATGGGTCGGGCTTTAATCGCCAAAGAGCTGGATGATACCGTAACCGTAAACACTCCAGGCGGCAAGGTCGATTACGAAATTATTGACGTTCAATACATCTGATTTGTAAGGAGTTGTGACAAAGATAATGTTACGGCTTCTTATGAATGAAGCAGAGTGAATGAAATTAATGTCAGTTCTGGATAAGAACACGATTAAATAGTTGTAGGTTGGGCTTTTAGCCCAACAAGTGAAGTGTAGCGACTTCATTATTGGCAATAAATCCGTTCAAAGATTTTTGCTATTGTGGTCGTAAGATATAATTGTAGGCATATGGGAGCTGCAAAAGCAGCACCCAACGTCTATTCGGTTTAGGATGGCGTAACATCTTGTTGAATACCACCAACAACCCAATCTTGATTCGCATCAAATTGGCGAAAATGCCATACTTCATTCAATGGGCTCGTTGGCTCGTCATTTTCTTTTATTGAACCAGTAAAACGCACGCTGGCAATATAGGTGTTAACCTGTTTTGAGACATCAAGTAACTCTGCATCTAAAGCAATGACTTCAGTATGATTGGGTTCATTACCTTGCTCATCTAATTGCATTTTAATTTCAGCGAACACTTCTGGCGCTGTAAACTCTCTTAAATCATGCAGGTTTTTTTCATCATAAGCTACTTGCAGGCGATTGAATTTGATTTTCGCTTCGCGTAAAAAATTCTCTTCAGAGAAGCCCGCTGGATAGGTTGTGCTGGAACCACCGGTGCTTGAGCTGTTGTTAAACGCTTGTTTAAAATTATTTAAAGGATTTTGTTGATTAAACGGATTGGCTTGCCCTGATTGTTGCATGCCGGGTTGCATTCTTCTGCGGAAAAAATTAATCGCAAAGAAAATAAGACCACCGATAACTATCCAGCTCATTAAACCACTGGCAAAACCATGTCCCATAAACAGGCTGGTTAACAGACCACCGATTAATAAACCACCTAATACGCCACCCCATTTACTGGTATTGGCTGAGCGTTGTCCTAACCCCGCGGTGTTTTGTGCTTTATTGGGTGAAAACATGCTGCTTTGTGAGCGCTGCACACCAAAACTTCGTCCGCCGCCAAAGCGTTTGGCGGATGCTTCGTTAATGAGCAATCCAAAGCTTAATAAGGTAATAAGTAAACATGAAATAAGCGTACGCATAGATTCTGCCTTTCTTTTAATTAAGAGGGGTTTAGTATATATGAATAAGAGTGATTTTTCTCTCTTGTGAATAAAATATTGGCGTAAGAGCGGCTCCACTGCCACTAAGTTAAGGAAATTTCGTCGTCCAGAGCGCAGCGAAGGATCTCCCTTCAGATTGTGCCACCTTCAAGAGGTCCTTCGCTACGCTCTGGATGACAGAGTGAAGCTAAACAATCGCCTCATCAAGCGTAAAGCCATTTAAAATACCTGGCGTAAACGGATTCACCTGATTATTGGTTTTTAAGAGATAACGCCCTGAATTGCTGTTCACCTCAAAGAGAATCTGTAAACTAGAGCTGTCTTGCTCATCAACCAGAACATTCACTTTTTCCAGCAATTTAAACAAAGCCCAAGCACCATGTTCCGCCAGTTCATAATGATTGCCTTCAATAGAATCCAGTGTCAGTATTGCATTGGACTGTGGCCAGGTGAAGCGAATAAATGATTCACTGCTCTGGTTGTCGGTAAGTTTGGTGTCACCCAGTTGCAGTATCAGACTTGCTACCACTGGATCCAGATTGATTTTTTGTAAACTGAAATTAATCTTACTTTCATCGCTGTGATCTGGGAAAAACATATTAGTAATTATATTGGCACGCATGAGCGAGTCCAATGTTTCAGTGGTAATTGGCAATACGGAGTCATTGACTGCTTTCGGTTTCCATTCTGCGTTGGAAATATCTAAAAATGGTTTTACATAGTTGTCAGTAAAGGTATTTAATATTCCACTGGTTGAGAAAAAGTGGTTGAAATCTACAATGGCAATTTCTTCATGCTGTGCAGAATCAAAAGGATAACGCTTGGCAATCCTGTTTTGGAATTCTCTAAAAACCGTTTGCTGCCATTGTTGGTTAATGTACTGACGACTGTCCTTGATTAACAATCCCCACGTTTCACCAGCTAATTGCTTCGCCCAAGTGCTCAACGGCTCTGGTAATTGGCGCGCCTGGTTAAACAGTAAACTTACCGGATCAGAGGCATTATCACTGACAAAGCGGGAACGAGTGATATTAAAGGCTGTTTTCCCACCGTCATTTACCATGGATAAAGTAGAAATAAAACGTTCTAAGTCCATGATTTTCAAGCTCAATTCTTTTGTGCTGGATTGGCTTAACAAATTCAAATCAGTAAATTGGCTGGCAATTGATTGATTAAAGGGTGAGGTGGTGTCTGTTAAGTCGGCATTGGTTTCTTGCTGAATTAATTGGATTAAATTATTTATTGCTTGTGATTGTTCGAGCTTCTTGGCAACCAGACGACCTTCTTGATAATCCTGATAATGAGCCGGCTGTGATTTACGCATAAACGTTTGCCACCAGGTGGTATAATCAAAGCAATAAGCTTGGGTTAACATGTCTGGTAAGTTAGTTAAATCTTGTCGTGCAAGTACCCAGTTTTCTTTTTGGAGTTCTTTGCTTATCTCGGGCAGTTTTTTGATAATGTCATTAAAGCCTAAGCGAGTAAAATAAATGGGCAGTTCATTAGTTGCCAGCATAAATCCGTCAACAGTAATTTGCTGTTTGTCTTTAGGGAATGACTCTTTGGCAATAGAGTAATAGAGATAGCTTGTAGGTAAGGCATTCAGATAGTTTCGTGCATCACTCACAAGTTGCTGTTTGATTTCTAATTTCTTAGGTGATTTATCTAATAATTGCTTCAGTAGAGCTACTTGTTTTTTCAAAGCAGCTTCAGGCAAGTTGCTCCAGCGGGTGCTAAACCATTCTAGTACGTGGTTTGCAGAGAAATTCTTGGGCTGACCTAACATTAAATAGACTTTTAAGGCATTGTAACGAACAATGGGCGTGTTTCCGGGATTATTAATAACCTCTTCCAGCTCATTAGTTAATGAGGGTAAAAACTCCTCATGCAAGCGGTGCTCTGTATTGTAATGCAAATTCGATTTTAACTGATGCACTGTTGGGAGTGATAAAGAGTTACTGGCAATTGAGCTGAGTGTTTTTTCTGCATTGGATAAATGATAAAGCGCCTGTTTATTTTTATTTTCTTGACTGCTTAATGTGTCGTAGGCGAGTAATTCTTTGCTTGCAGTATCTAATAAATGCACCGTTTTGTAGTGATGGTAGCTTAAAACACATAGAGCAATACCCGCAATACAAGCGGTTGCTGCAATCAGTGGTTTTTGGGAATATCTGCGCGTTTGCGGCAGTTGGCTGCAGTGTTCCTGAATGGTTTTTAAAGCACCTTCAACAAAATAAGCTCGGAAATTCGTGGCTTGCGGGAAGGTATCTTGTACTTCAAGCGCGTATTCATGCTGAATTTTTTTGTTAATGCGGTCAATACTGACACCGCTTTGTTCTGCACTGGTAAAATAAATGGAATGCAGGTGGAATAATCGGGGAGAGATTCCTTGTAATAAAGAGTAAATGGGCACACGTAAACCAGCTACCTGAATTGGAAATTCACGAATTAAGCTGCGTCGCATGGTTGAGCGAGCAGGGTGCACCTTAGTAATTACTTCTTGGCCAAAGCTTTCAATGAGTTGATTGAACTGCTGTGCAAACGCATCTATTTTTTTATTTATCTCATTGGGCGAATCCAGGGAGAAGCCCATGGGTTTTGATAAGTCTACGCTGTGATTTGCCTGATAAAACTCAGTAAAACCTGCCAAAGTATCCATCTTGGTAAATACCAGAGCCAATTCAACGGGATAACCCAGATTAATGCCTAAGCGCTCTAAAAGCTGTAAATGGGACTTCTTTTGTTCCATAAACTGAGTACGGTCTGCAATGAGTAAATCATTGGTGTCAACACATAAAACAAGTCCCGTGATTTTCAAGTAATCACTGCATCGATTCAGTTGTTTTAGGGTATTTTGTAATAGAATTTTGCTGTTATTGAACCAATTCTCACCTAATTCAACCATGAGGCCTTGCTGGTTAAAAAAGACTTTAGCGTGCTGCTCGCTAAATAGGTGTATTTCTTCCATATTGCCTTGTTTTAACAGGGCTGATTTACCTTGCGTCTGTTTTCCTGTCACCACGATAAAAGACAATTGGTTACTTTGTGGTTTCAGCTTCGAAAGTATTTTTTTTATCGCATCACATAATGCACGTAAAGAATTATCCATTAGTTATCCAGCAAAGCAAGTTGGGAGTGTCCAAATAAAACTTTTTTTGCTTTATGTTCCAATAACATATGACTGGTAAAAAAAGCAACGATGACAACAGCGACCGCAGCAACTGCGGTTAATAAAACTGCCTTGTAATTATTTTTAATAGGTTTAGGCAAAGGATTTTCATTAAATAAGCGATGAGGCTTATTAAATCGATGTTGTTGAATTATTTGGTATAGTTCTTCAATTTGGTTATCTAAAGCCTGACGACCTTCAGCTTTAAGATGGTATTGCCCTTCAAATCCAGCAATAAGGAAAAAATAAACTAATTCAATGAGATCAAGGTATTGGTTTGGGCGTTCTTTAATGTGGTTAATAATATCAAAAAAGTGTACTTGCGGTGGTATATCGTTGTTAGAAAGTGGGGTAAAGGCTTTAAATTCAGCAGCTACCTGATACATCCGCATGTAATTTTTCCCCAGAATTTCATCGAGAGTTACTGACATTAAATAATGAGCAACCTGAGTCAAATGTTCAGGATATTGAGACGCAGTGAGCTTGCTGTGAAAAGCCAAAAGTTCATGATCAATACTGTTTCTAATATGTTCAATAGGTGGCAGTGAAGTACTGAGGCAAAGCCGTTCGATAATTGATAATAAAGGGCCTGCTGAGGCAACTAATACGTTTGCAGAAAAAGGAATAATAAATAATTTGGAGCGATAGTAACCTTGTGGGAGCGCAAGCGGCCCCGAGTCAACAAGTTGACTGCTGACAAGTGAGGTAGAATATTTCTCAGCTGCCATGGTTTTGCTCCTACATAAGTTTTGCTTCAGCAACCGGTCTTGCAAGCAAAAACTTTAAATTGAAAAAAGAAGATAATACGTTATATACCACTCTTAGTTCAAGTAAGTCCGTAAATGAGTTTTATAAATGTGTTTTGGCTAAATATTTAATGAGTCAATCCGTGGTTGGATAAGTTTAATCTATTGAATATATTACAAATTTATTTTTTAAGGCCGCCTGAATCTGTCGCATGAATTTAGACTATTAAATACTGACATCCTGAGCGTAGTCTTCCCTTCACCTGTTTGGGAGAAGGGGGCGCGTAGCGACGGATGAGGGTCTTTTCTCGTGGAACCGAGCATGTATAAGCCACAATCAACACCCTCATCCGCCCTTGCGGGCACCGTCTCCCAAACGGGAGAAGGGATAAATCTGGCCCTTGGGCTGCGTTAATGATGATGGTATTTAGCAGCCCATAATTCGCACTAAAGAAATATTTTATTTGCATGTTTCCGCCACAATAATGTACCATTCGTCTTTTGCTGTATATAGAACTAAATTAGTACTATATTTATAGTAGGGATAATTAAATAATAACAGCTCATTCCGTCTTTAATTAAGACTTGTTTAGTACTAGATTATTCGCCTTTGGAGTGTTATGCTGCGCATCAGCAAATTGGCCGATTATGGAACAGTTGTGATGGTGTATCTTGCCAGACACGAACGAAATATATGTAACGCCCGTGATATTGCCTTACATACACATTTGACTGTCCCAATGGTAAGTAAAATTTTAAAACGTTTAACCAGTGCAGGCTTATTAACCTCAGCACGAGGTGCGACCGGAGGATATCGGTTGCGTAGATCTGCTGCTGAGATTTCTGTATCGCAAATTATTTTTGCGTTGGAAGAACATCGTGGTTTCACCGAATGCAGTCAGGAACCTAATGACTGTTCGTTACAGGGAGTATGTACTATTCAGGGCAATTGGCGACAAATCAGCCAAGCGATAGAAGCTGCGTTGGATAGTGTGAGTTTGGATACTTTGGCAAAACCAACTCTGCAAACACGTGATGTAGAACGTGTCCGACAATTAGCAAGTGGAGTCAATCGTGGCTAAAAGCAGTGATCAGATTAATTCTCTGCTCGATAGAGAATACCAACATGGTTTTATAACCGACATTGAAGTGGATACCTTTGAACCCGGACTGAATGAGGATGTAATTCGTCGCCTGTCGGCTATTAAAGGCGAGCCTGAATTCTTACTCGAGTGGCGCTTGAAAGCATACCGACATTGGTTGACTATGCCTCATCCTGAATGGTCCAGCGTGCATTATCCTCCGGTGGATTACCAGGCGGTATCTTATTATTCAGCACCTAAAAATATAAAAGACGCACCAAAAAGCTTGGACGAAGTCGATCCAGAATTGTTGCGCACTTATGCAAAGCTGGGAATCCCTCTCAGAGAGCAGGAAATGCTGGCCGGTGTGGCTGTAGATGCTGTATTTGATAGCGTTTCGGTTGCGACTACCTTTAAAGCTAAGTTAGCGGAAAAAGGCGTTATTTTTTGCCCGTTTTCAGAAGCCGTGCATAAATACCCTGAACTATTAATGAAGTATCTAGGTTCTGTCGTGCCTTACCGTGATAACTTCTACGCTGCTTTAAACTCAGCGGTCTTTAGTGACGGTTCCTTTGTTTATATTCCTAAAGGCGTACGTTGCCCTATGGAATTATCTACTTATTTCCGAATTAATGCGGCCTCAACAGGCCAATTTGAGCGTACCTTGATTGTTGCAGACGATGACAGTTATGTATCTTATCTCGAAGGCTGTACCGCTCCTATGCGTGATGAAAATCAATTACACGCAGCAGTAGTTGAGCTGGTTGCTTTAGATGGCGCGCAAATTAAATACTCTACCGTCCAAAACTGGTATCCCGGTGATAAAGAAGGTAAGGGCGGAATTTATAATTTTGTAACCAAACGTGGCGCTTGCCGTGGCAAACGTTCGAAAATTTCCTGGACGCAAATCGAAACCGGTTCTGCAATTACCTGGAAATACCCAAGCGTTATTTTATTAGGTGATGATTCGGTTGGTGAGTTTTATTCTGTAGCTTTAACCAATAACTACCAGCAAGCCGATACAGGCACCAAAATGATTCATATTGGTAAAAACACCAAATCAACCATTATTTCCAAGGGAATCAGTGCCGGACGTGCTCATAATGCTTATCGTGGGCTGGTACGTATTGCACCAACAGCGACTAATGCACGCAACTACACTCAGTGTGATTCCATGTTGATGGGCTCTGAGTGCTCGGCGCATACGTTTCCGTATATTGAAGTGAAAAATCCAACGGCACAAGTCGAACACGAAGCAACTACTTCCAAAATCAGTGAAGAGCAATTGTTTTATTGCCAACAACGCGGCATCGATACTGAAGATGCGGTTTCTATGATTGTAAATGGTTTTTGTAAGCAGGTATTGAAAGAATTACCCATGGAGTTTGCAGTAGAAGCTACCAAATTATTGGGTTTAAGTTTAGAAGGGGCGGTAGGCTAATGTTAAAAATTAATGAATTAAATGTTGAAGTGTGTGAGCAGTCGATTTTAAAAGGCATTAACCTGACGGTAAATGCCGGTGAAGTTCACGCGATTATGGGACCCAATGGTTCTGGTAAAAGCACTTTATCTAAAGTATTAGCAGGACATCCTTCTTATCATGTAACCAGTGGCGACATGATTTATTTAGAAGAAGATTTGGCACTTTTATCTCCTGAAGAACGTGCGCGTGCGGGCATATTTCTTTCGTTCCAATACCCATTGGAAATACCTGGTGTAACCAACATTAATTTCCTTAAAGCTTCAGTCAACGCCGTACGTAAAGGCCAAGGGAAACCCCCTTTGGACGCGATTGAATTTTTGACTTTTATTCGTGAAAAATGCCAATTGTTAGATATGGACGAAAGTTTTCTATACCGCAGCATTAACGAAGGTTTTTCTGGCGGTGAGAAAAAGCGTAATGAAATTTTACAAATGGTTGCTTTGGAGCCTAAGTTAGCGATTCTCGATGAGACTGATTCAGGCCTTGATATTGATGCCTTACGGGTTATTTCTCATGGCGTAAACGCTATGCGATCACCGGATCGCGCTATCATTTTAGTGACACATTATCAGCGTTTATTAGACTACATTGAGCCTGATTTTATTCACGTTTTAGTCAATGGCCGTATTATTATGTCTGGTGACAAGACTCTGGCACTCGAATTAGAGAAAAAAGGCTACAGCTGGCTTGAGGAAACGGTGCAGTGATGAACGAGATTTTGGATTTTTATCAACAACAGGCAACAGCCAGTTTATCAACAATACCTTGGCTTGCAGCACTGCAATCTAAAGCATTAACTGACTTAAATCACAGTGGTTTTCCAGGACGACATGATGAGGAATGGAAATACACTCGTGTAGATGTTTTATTACAGCAGCCATTTACTGCCAACGACCAAAAGTCGAATACAGCGACCGCTCATGTTTCTGATTTGCCAATAAGCCAGCAAGTACACATTCACAATGGTTTAATTTCTGGCGAAGCAGAACTTGCTAAAAGCTTGCCTGCAGGTGTTTTAGTAGTGTCTTTAGCCCATGCTTTAAACAGCCACCCTGAATTATTAAAACCGTATTTGGGTACGATTTTAAAACAGGAACACGGTTTCCATTTTTTAAATACCGCCATGCTTCAATGCGGTGTAGTAATTTATATTCCGGCTGGTGTTTGTGTTGATGAACCAATTGCTTTGACTCACATTCAAGACAAAGCCAATCAAGCCGTGCATTTGCGTCATCTTATTATTGCCGAAGCGGGCAGTCAGGTGACGATAGTCGAAGATTATCAAGGTACTGAAGACCTTTGCTATTTTACTAATACAATAACGGAAGTCTATACAGGCGCTTCTGCAAAAGTGACGCATTGTACGATTCAAAGAGAAAGCAAAGCCGCTTTTCATCTAGGCCATTTGTCGGTGAAACAGGGTGCTCACAGTGAGTTCATGAATCATTCTTTGAGTTTGGGTGGTAAATGCGTGCGCTCGGATCTCAGCTTGTATCTACAAGAAGAAAAAGCACATTGCTTGATGAACGCTATTTATGCGCCAACTGAAGGTCAACACGTTGATCATCATACAACGGTCTATCATTTAGTGCCTAACTGCAGCAGCGAACAAGATTATAAAGGTATTTTAAACGGACGCGCGCGCGCGGTGTTTAATGGTAAGGTCATTGTTGCCAAAGACGCGCAACATACTGATGCCAAACAACAAAATAAAAATTTATTACTTTCTGCCAATGCTGAAATTGATACCAAACCGCAGTTAGAAATTTTTGCGGACGACGTTCTGTGCTCTCATGGTGCGACGGTTGGGCAACTGGATGAAGAGGCTTTATTTTATTTAGCGACGCGCGGAATCGATAGAGTAGAAGCATCACATTATTTAATTCATGCTTTTGCCAAAGACAATTTACAGCTTATTCCGCATCGTAAGTTGGCTGATTTAATGAGCCAGTTATTAACACAACAATTGGGGTGAGCAAATGGACATGATTGACTCGTTAGTTGCGACTTTGGATATTAATGCAATTCGTACTGATTTTCCTATCCTCCATCAAAAAGTAAATGGACACGATCTGATTTACTTTGATAATGCAGCAACCACACAAAAGCCTAAAACAGTCATAGATGCTATAACGCATTATTACGAGCATGATAATTCAAACGTGCATCGTGGCGTACATGCTTTAAGTGTGCGTGCGACTGACTTATATGAAGTGGCTCGTTCTAAAATAAAACATTTTATTAATGCGCGTTCTGCTCGTGAATGTATTTTTGTTCGTGGCACCACAGAAGCTATTAACCTCGTTGCACACAGCTACGTTACGCCACGCGTATTGCCTGGTGATGAAATCCTCATTACACACATGGAGCATCATTCTAATATTGTTCCCTGGCAAATGGTTTGTAAAAAAACAGGCGCTAAACTGCAAGTGGCACCGATTACGCAAGATGGCGAAATCATCCTTGAAGAGTTTGCCAAAAAATTAAGTGATAAAACCAAATTTGTTGCGATTAACTACGTGTCTAATGCTTTAGGTACGATTAATCCTGTGAAAAAAATGATTGAAATGGCTCACGCTCATGGCGCCCGCGTATTACTCGATGGTGCGCAAGCAACGGCTCATTTATTAGTGGACGTACAAGATTTAAATTGTGATTTTTATGCCTTTTCAGGACATAAAATGTATGGACCAACGGGCATCGGTATTTTATGGGGTAAAGAATCCCTGTTAGACAGTATGACACCGTATCAAGGTGGTGGTGAGATGATTAATTACGTCACCTTTGACTCAACTGAATATGCACCCTTACCGCAAAAATTTGAAGCAGGGACTCCTAATATTTCAGGAGCGATTGGTTTAGGTGCTGCCATGGACTATTTATGGTCTTTGGATTTAGAAGCAATTGCTGCTTATGAAGCCGAATTATTGGCTTATGCCACGGCTGGGATCTTATCAATGGATGGTTTTAGAATTATTGGAAATGCCAGAAACAAAGTACCGGTTATTTCTTTTGTGCACGAACACATTCATGCCCATGATATTGGTACGATTATGGACAGTAAAGGTATTGCTCTTCGTAGTGGCCACCATTGTGCTATGCCGTTGATGGATTTTTATGGCGTTGCAGCAACGTCGCGTATTTCACTTTCTTTTTACAATACTAAAGAAGAAATTGATAAATGTATTGAAGCATTAAATCGAGTTAAAGAGGTATTTGCATGAGTGCTGATTTACGTGAGTTGTATCAGGAAATCATTATCGATCATAATCGAAATCCACGCCATCACTACGTTATGGATGATGCAACAACTCAGGCTAATGGGTTTAATCCCTTATGCGGCGATAAACTAACGGTTTATGCCAAATTAAACGGTGAGGTGATCACCGAGTTGAGCTTTTTAGGATGCGGCTGTGCCATATCTCAAGCTTCAGCGTCATTGATGACGGATTCGATTCAAGGGAAAACTCTTACAGAAGCACACGATCTGTTCCATCGTTTTCATCATATGCTCACTCAGAACGAAGAAGGGCAGATGTTGCACATGGATAAGTTAACCGTGCTTGCTGGGGTTAAAGCCTATCCCGCACGAGTAAAATGCGCCACTTTAGCTTGGCATACTTTAGAAGCTGCATTGAATAAAGATGCGAATATAGTAAAAACTGAATAAATAGATTCACATCACGTCTCTACCTTTCTCCGTTCGTGCTGAGGAGGAGCGATAGCGACGTCTCGAAGCATCTGCAGCAAGACTAATCCTGTGCGAATGCTTCGAGACGGCGTAAACGCCTCCTCAGCACGAACGGTTCTGCAGGAGGGAGAGCTATAGTCCTAACCTAATCGTAAGTGACGGATGTGAAACACAATACACCCAATTAAGATTGGTGTGACAGGAGGTAATTCCATGTTTGGCATTAAGAAAAAACAGGATTCTGAATTGATGAAAGAGACGATTATTACCGCACTCAAAGGCGTTTACGATCCTGAAATTCCAGTCAATATCTATGACTTGGGCTTAATTTATGACGTGTTGATTGATGATGATGCGCACGTCGATGTAAAAATGACTTTGACTACCCCTGGCTGTCCAGTCGCGCAAACTTTTCCTGGTACTGTAGAGCAGGCAGTGAACCAAGTTGAAGGCGTACGCGATTGTACGGTTGAGCTGGTGTGGGAGCCGCCATGGACCCAAGAGCGAATGACCGAAGCCGCTCGTCTTGAATTGGGCATTTTTTATTAAATTTGAATTAGGTTTTTTATTAAAATGTGGCAACCCTCAGCCTCCATCGAATCACTGCGCCAGCGCGCGCAATTAATAGCAACCATCCGTGATTTTTTTACTAAGCGCAGTTATTTGGAAGTAGAAACTCCCGTAATGGCGCGCTACGGTACGACGGATGTGTATTTGAGCAATATTAAAGCCACTTTTCGTGGTGAAGCGTACAGTCTGCAAACCTCTCCTGAATACCACATGAAGCGTCTGCTTGCTGCAGGAAGTGGTCCAATTTTCCAACTCGCACGTGTATTTCGTGATGATGAGTTGGGGCGTTGGCATAATCCTGAATTTACTTTGTTGGAATGGTATCAATTAGGTATTGATCATCATGCTCTGATGGATGAAATGGACTTGTTTTTACAAGCTATTTTACAATCCCAGCCCATGATTAGAAAAACATACCAACAGGCTTTTCTTGAGGCTTGCGGTATTGATCCACTTAGTGCACCGATAGAGCAGATGCGCCAGGTTTTAGTGCGTCATGATTTGGATAATGTATTGGATACAGATGAGTGTGATCGTGACCAGTATTTATTTTTACTCATGAGTCATGTCGTAGAACCTTTCCTTGGTAAAGAACCTGCTCCTGTCGCGGTATATAATTTTCCAGCCTCACAGGCGGCATTGGCACAAATTAATAATGGTGTGGCAGAACGTTTTGAAATTTATTATCAAGGCGTGGAATTAGCGAATGGCTTTCATGAATTAACGGATGCTGCAGCACAAGCCAAACGCTTTGCTTTGGACCGCCAGATTCGCGATGAGAAAGGTTTTCCTCCGGTTGAGGCCGATAAATACCTGCTAGAGGCCTTAGAGCATGGTTTACCCTCTTGCAGCGGTGTGGCCTTAGGAATAGACCGATTTTTGGCTTTGGCGTTGAAACAGCCTGGAATTGCTTCAATTATTTCTTTTGATTTTTCGAGGGCTTAAAGCGTCTCCGTCATCCAGAGCGCAGCGAAGGACTTCCAATCAAATGGCACCGAGCCACCTTCAGGAGGTTCTTCGCTACGCTCTGGACGACGATGCTTTAATTACAAATCCACTTACTCTCAGCAATAATAGAAAACACCTCATTATCGCCAATAACAATATGGTCAAGTAAACGCGCATCAACTAATTCAAGAGCATCTCTAATACGCTCAGTCACCGCAAAATCTTGATGACTCGCATCAGAAATTCCTGATGGATGATTATGAGCCAAGATAAGTGCTGCGGCATTGAGCTGTAAAACCCGTTCAATAATAGGTCGTGGATGAATAGTCGCCGCATTAATCGTCCCGGTAAAAAGCTCCTCATAAGCAATAATACGATGCTGGTTATCAAGAAACAAAGCGGCAAAAGTCTCGTTTTTATAATCCCGCAAGCGCTTTTTAAAATAGGCGTAGGTTTGTTTGCTATTGGTGATTTGAGTTTCTTTTTGCAGATTAATAAAATCGCTACGCCGGCAAATCTCCTTTACCGCTTGCAGTTGCACGTAACGCACCTCGCCTAAGCCGTGTACTTGTTTAAAATTATATTTATCGGCATTAAGAACAGCACGCAAATCGCCCAGCTGTTTTAGGAGATCGGCTGCAAGTTGCAGACAAGATTTTTTACCACTGCCGGAGCTGATAAAAATTGCCAATAATTCAGTATCAGAAAGGCTTTGTACGCCATTGGTTACTAGTTTTTCACGCAGATTTAACTGTCGTTTGGGTTGGACATCCGTCATTATATATTCCTTTATTGCGGAGTTTATGCTTTGATCGCAGCTATTCTTATCAAAAATGGTTAGCCATGCAAGATTTTATTGGTAAAAAGATTCTTTTGGGCGTCTGCGGCGGAATTGCTGCTTATAAATCAGCGTTTCTGGTTAGAGAATTAACACGATTAGGCGCTGAGGTGAAAGTCGTACTGACCCAATCAGCGCAAGAATTCATTACTCCCTTATTAATGCAGGCCTTAACGGGAAATGACGTTCGTACGGAATTATTTGATGCTCAGGCTGAGCGTGCTATGGGGCATATTGAATTAGCGCGCTGGGCAGATTATCTCGTGATAGCCCCCGCTTCTGCCAATTGCCTGGCGAAAATGGCACAAGGCATTGCTGATGATTTGCTTTCCACTCTATATCTCGTAGCTGCTGTGCCTATTTTTGTTTGTCCTGCGATGAATCACAGCATGTGGTGGCATCCAGCAACCCAGGCGAATTGTAAGCTCTTGCAGGAGCGAGACGTTATTTTTGTAGGGCCGGAAGAGGGTTCGCAGGCCTGTGGTGAATATGGTTTTGGACGCGTGAGTGAAGCTGCGCAAATTATTAGAGCGCTGCGTTTGCATGAAGTACATCAATTACTGGCCGGAAAACAGGTACTGATTACTGCAGGCCCTACACGCGAACCTTTAGATCCTGTGCGTTATTTAAGTAATTACAGCTCAGGAAAAATGGGCTATGCCTTAGCCGAAGCTGCGGCAATGGCTGGAGCAGAGGTTACTTTAGTGAGTGGCCCTTGTTCTTTAGAAGTCTCTGCCGGTATTAAACTCATTCAGGTTGAATCTGCACAAGCGATGTTAGATGCTGTAATGCAGGAACTGCACGAAGGAATTATTTTTATTGGGGCTGCGGCCGTTGCCGATTATCATATTCAAGCTCCTGCTTCTGAAAAAATTAAAAAAACGGACCAAGAGGAGCTGACGCTGAAACTGGTTAAAAATCCCGATATTTTAAGCCAGGTGGCGCACAGCGCTAAAGCTTCTTTTGTGATGGGATTTGCTGCAGAAACAACCGATGTCATTGCGCATGCTACTGAAAAATTAAAGCGCAAAAAACTGGATATGATTGTCGCCAATGCAGTAGGAAATGGACTTGGTTTCGAGAGTGATGTGAACCAAGTCGCGCTCATTAGCAAAAACAAGCAAATTGACTTGCCATTAACCCATAAAACACGATTAGCAGGGCAAATTATTGCAATTTTGGCCGGAATTCTGCAAAATGGCGCACATTAAAACAGCTTTATCAGGAAGAACTATGAAACAAGCAATTCAACTCAAAATTCTTGACGCTCGAATCGGTGACAGCATTCCTTTACCAACCTACGCTACAGACGGTTCAGCCGGTCTGGATCTGCGCGTATGCATTGATGCGCCAATCCAAATTGCAGCTCAAGAAACAGTTTTATTACCTACAGGTATCTCTATTTATATTGCTGATCCTAAATTAGCTGCAGTTATTTTACCGCGTTCAGGACTTGGGCATAAAAACGGTATTGTATTAGGTAATTTGGTAGGATTGATTGATTCAGATTATCAAGGCGAATTAAAAATTTCTTGCTGGAACCGAGGCGTGGAACACTTTACCGTGAATCCTGGCGATCGTATTGCGCAATTAGTTTTTGTACCTGTAGTACAAGCGGCTTTTGAAATAGTAACTGAATTTACCGAAAGTTCACGTGGTGAAGGCGGTTTTGGCAGTTCAGGGAGAAATTAAGATGATGTATCAACAACAACAAATCCCTCGTTCTGTTTTTCGAGCCTATGATATTCGTGGCATTATTGGTCGTGATTTGAATGAGCATTCGTTTTACAGTATTGGTTTGGCCTTAGCGTGTCATTTACAAGAACTGCAACGCCCGCAAATTTTTTTGGCGCGTGACGGTCGTTTAACCAGTGCTTCTTTGGCGGCTGCTTTAAAACAAGGCTTACTTGATAGTGGTATTGATGTCATTGATTTAGGCGCTGTGGCGACACCTGTGATGTATTACGCAACGCATACGCAAGGTATTGATTGTGGTTTGATGGTTACTGGGAGTCATAATCCAGCTGATTACAACGGTATTAAAATGGTACTGGCAGGTAAAACGCTGGTTCAAGAAGACATCGATGTTTTATATCATTTGGTTGTGGCGAAAAAACGTATTACCGGACAAGGCAGTGAACGTTCTTTAGACATCATGCCTGAGTACACAAAACGCGTGGCCCGCGACATTCAAATTAAACGTCCATTAAAAGTAGTTGTGGATTGCGGTAATGGTATTGCCGGTCCAGTGGTTCCACAAGTGCTTACTGATTTAGGCTGTGAGGTTATTCCTTTATATTGTGATGTTGATGGTCGGTTTCCTAATCATCACCCTGATCCTACAATCGAAGCTAATTTAGCGGATCTGAAAGCGGCAGTTGCTGCGCATCAAGCTGATCTGGGTATTGCTTTTGATGGCGATGCGGACCGTTTAGGTTTAATCACTAATACGGGTGAAATGATTTGGCCTGATCGTTTGATGATGCTTTATGTGCGTGAAGTGTTAAGCCGTCTTCCTGGCTCGACGATTGTCTTTGATGTGAAATGCTCCAGTCATTTAGCGGCAGTAATCAAAGAGGCTGGTGGTGTTCCTAAAATGTGTCCTACAGGTCATTCCATAGTAAAACGCGTGATGAAAGAAGACAACGCTGTTTTAGCGGGTGAGATGAGTGGTCATTTGTTCTTTAAAGATCGTTGGTACGGATTTGATGATGCTTTGTATAGTGCTTGTCGTTTATTGGAAATCATTGGTGCCTCAGATCTGACGGTTGGCGAGCAATTTGCATTAATTCCTAATAGTATTAATACGCCGGAATTAAAAATCGCGATAGCCGATGAAGATAAGTTTTTGTTTATGCAGCGCTTTAATGAGTCAGCGGATTTTCCTACCGCACGAATTATTGATATAGATGGTCTGCGTGTTGAGTTTCCCAAGGGTTGGGGATTGCTGCGTGCTTCCAATACAACGCCATGTTTGGTCGCACGATTTGAAGCAGAGGATAATCATATTCTCGAAGAAATTAAGCAGTTATTTAAAGCGCAAATGCATTTGTTGGATGCGGCTTTAGAATTACCGTTTTAATTTGAAAATGAAGCAATCCGAGCTGCTGAAGTCCTATACTGACTTACTCCGTAGAAGAGAATCCCCGAGGGTATGACGCATCCAGCAGCGTTGCAAACTACCCTTGGGGAGGATGTCTAGGTCCTGAGGATGAATCCTGCTTAAAGTCATCAATCATTGTTCGTTCAGTTGCATTTTGTTGTTTAAAAAACCTAACTAAACTGGGCGTAGTTGTTCGAGCAACGGCCGGTTCTGGCTGAGCTTGTTCAAGGCAATGATTAATTTGATCTTTAAATTGACGGTATAGTTCTAAACAATTATCGAGGCCTGGCTCTTGTAACGCCTGTATCATTTCTATTTCATTCTGATCGAACCACGATTTAATTTCAGCAACGCTAATCCTTTCGTTATTCACTGTCGTTTGCATAGTACTCATCAACAGCTCAAGCTTTTCCCCTTTTACTGTTTCCATGACATGCGGAAGCATTGAATTTGCAAGCGGAGTACTCAGTTTATTTGCAAAACTGTGCACAAGCCGTCGAATATCCCTCAGCAATGGCTCTTTTGCTCTTATTATTAAGCGCAAATACTCATCCGCAACATTCATCAGATTGCGAAAGTTGGGTACTGGATGCACTTGATTGTTGAGCGCATAGCGTCGGTTTTTTTCATAAGCGTGAACCATTGAGCTAGCCTCAGTCGCTTCAACCCCTTTAGCAAGTAAAATAGTATTCATTTCATCAGGCCTGTATTCAGGCAATATTGTGGTGATGACACGACGTTGCAAGGCTGTACTGGCGGCACGCCGTCCTGCCATAGTCACTGGATTTTGGGTACCAATCACCATAAACCCTGGTCGTACCTGGTCGCCCACTTTGCCTTTGGGGTTTTTACCCATCAGCAAGTCATTTAAGAGTCGCTCCATCATCGGTGAGCTGTTGATTTCATCAATCAGCACCACGGCACCTTCATTAAAGGCTTTAATTAATAAGCGCTCCTTTTCATCTTGAGCCATGCTCACAGCCATTTTATAGAAGGGTTTTGCTAAGGTAGTGGGTCGTTCCAGATCACGCTCTTCCTTGTAGTCTTGAGCTCGTAATGCCGCCATGACCAGGTCACTTTTACCAATACCCGGTTCACCTTCGATAATAAGTCCACCCAAACCACCTGTTTTTTGAACCCTGCTGAGCAATGATTCATGATCGCGTCGCCATTGACGTAAGGCGAGCAGATCATTGAGCTGTTGCGATAGGGTTTGTCGTGATGCCGTAAGCAAGAAGCTGCTGTCGTTTCTTGCTGGAGGCAACTCAACGGGCATGGGGTCTTTAGCTTTAAATTGTTGGTCAAAGTCGGCTCTTTTAGCTTGAGGTACAAGATTTTTCGCTAACTCATAACTAAAGTGGGCGACGACATCCGCAATGGCTTGTTGTGGATAGTTCTTAGCGCGGGTGATGGTCAGCTGCGCCATCATTTGTAATTCGCGAGGCGTTATTAACACCTCTGTAGTCGAACAATCAGCAATAAAACGATACACAGCCAAAATGCGCTCAGCAATGGGGTCGAACGCCAGATCCATGCCTGCACAGACTGGTTTTAAAATCTGCTCATAAATAACCACCGGTGGCAATGGACTAAATAAAACGGCATTGCCATGGCGCGAAAATAAGGGAGATAAGGTTCGCTCATCACCATAATTTATCGGGTTCCCTGCGAAAACCACTTTATGCTCAGCGCCTAAGGTATGCAAAACGCCATTAATGAGCAGGGTGGGCGGAATATTGAATAAGCCTTCAAACTCACTCCATTGACGCGGACTTAGATTAGCCTCATCAAGAAAAAGAATTTTTCGCTTAGCCGATTTATCTTCTGCCCAATTTTGGATTTTCTCTTCAGTAAGGTAAAGGACATCATTTTCTTTAGCTAATTCCTGTTCAACAAAGGTAGATTTGCCCACGCCCGACAAACCGGTCAGAAAAACATAGGGTGCATACTCGAGCGCTGCATTAACCTTAGCAATACGCTCTTTAGTAAATAGTTCGCAGTTCTTAGCACTATTGGCTTTATCAATACCTGCAATTGATGCGTGAGTACTGCCCGGTAAACTACTTAAACCAAGCCATGCACCATCGCTGTTGTTAGCCAGAGGATTGGCTTTGAGGTAAGCAGAGCGGGCCCTAAGCCTGCTTAACGGTTCCTTATCAAGGTATGAGGCCAGTTTAGCCCTGATGTTTGGATCCTCTGCTAAGGCGGCTATTTTCTGTTCAGGACTCACTTGATGCCGATAGCGATTGCTAAAAAATGCCCCCACCTGTTCCTCTTCGGTGATTATAAGGAGCTGCCCATTAGCTTTTGAATGAGCTCTAGCTTGTAATAGCGGGGCAAGTGAGTCGAGAAGCTCGGCTGAGCAATACCCTTTCAAAATGATTTTTTTATCTTCGGCCAAGGCGGTGATAAGTGCGCTATTAGATTGATTGAACTCAAATTTAAGCGTTTCCTTGTTGAGCTTGCCATCAAGTTTAACTAATAAATCAGCAGTGCTGCATTCGGATACATCAATGACAACAAACTCATTGCTGTCGGTCAACATCGAAATCGTAGTATCGATGTCAGAACTAACTATGAGCGCATCAGCAGTTAAATTTTTGGGTAAGTTCTCGTTAAAAAAGGGTTGGCTGGGAGCGTGGCCGAAGGCCACGGGTAATGACACCCCGGCAGCACAATGCAGCTCTAATGAAACCCCTAAACGATTGCATTCATCAAGGATGATGGCCCAGCTGTCTTCATCCAGGGAGCGAGTAACATTAACCACTAAAGGATTATTGTTAGCTTTCGCCTCGGCGATGAAGCCCGCTTTTTTGATTAACTTATCACCCACCAGCTCATAAGGTTCTAAAAAGTCGATTAGAGTGGTTGGGTTTAACACTTTAGTCCTTTGATCTATGAGCAGTCCTTGTTCTATTTTGGGAATAGTAGGCCATACATAGACGTCGGTCTCGGGACGTACAAAACGAATGTTGTCAGGAATAGAATGGACGGTTCCAGCATGGCGAATTTGTCCTGTTAAAACTTGTTGCCAAAAACGCTCAAAGAATGTATCGCCCCAAAATCCGTTTTGGAGTTCAATAAGCTTACCTTCCTTCATCGCCTTTACTAACTCACCCTCAATAAACTGTAGGTGATCACCACTTAAAACCCAATGACCTAAAAGACGATCTTCCCAATTGGATGCATGGTAGAGATTGATGATGACTCGATCCTTTGATGGTGCGCTGACCATTTCAACAACTTTGCTGGGTTTAAGCGCCGCCAACTGGTTGTCTGTTAAAGGACAATGCTCAGTACGATTAAACCGCGAATAAAAATCAGAACCTTGATAACAATCCGCTTTCCTTCGATTCATTAATCCGAGGATCATCGTGTTGGCTGGCAAGGGCGTGCCATCGGCATTGGGCTCTTTATCCAGCAAGCCATTAAAACGAATCATGTCCTCGTTATTAAACCACTCATAATTAACGATGAGCAGTGGATTGTTATTTTGATTTTTTTGCAGAAACTCATACAAGGCCCCACCAGGACCTTTCTGTAATACTCCCTGGTTATGTTCATTTTTTTTTATCCAGGGTGCGGAGCAAATCAGATCATCCGGTTTATCAATATAAAAAACAGGTCGATGGATGCTTGCAGCTTGCTGTTCCAGTTGCATCCGTAAACTATCCACTTGCTGGGTCGATTGCAGTTCTATTAAGCGTTTTTTTTGAGTGCTGCTCAAACATTGATGGCAATACGTTAACGAATCCGATGTCAGTTCGGCTTTTTTATCCCAGGTTTTTAAAGACTGCTCGTAACGCGCTTGATTCGCTGAAACCCGGATGGCGCTAATTAATCCTGTGAGTAGGGCTTTGACCGCGGATTGATTAGATGTTTGCACTAGGGCGGTGATGCATTCCGCTTTTTGTAACGCGTTTAGGACCTCTAAGCTCTGAACAAGCTGTTGCTCTGCATCTTGATTGAGTACGGTGAACTGCTCTAGTAGTTTTTGGGTGAATTGGGAAATGGCCGGGTTAGGACTTTTTAGTCCAGTAGACCAAGCAGGCATTCCGAATACGTCCCTGAAAAGAAGGCCATCAAGCGCGTCTTTGGTGTATGGTTCTTGTGGTAATTGCGACAGTATGTCGGCAGCATTGTCACAGTGGTACAAGGCAAAAAGACCGCCTTCAGCGATGAATTGATTAGGGTCTGCGATCTTAGCTGGATAGAGAGCTATGTATGCATCACCAGACAAAATCGTACCAATAGTCTTATGAATGGTTTTGAGCAAATTTTCTGGTTTTACTTCCTGGTATCCATCTACATAATTAGGATCATAAACATAGTAGCTTCCCCCTGCGGCCGGTTTAAGAGCTATTGCATGCCAAGGATTGGATAAAATATAAGGTTGATTGTGGTTTAAAACTAAATTTAAAGCCTCACCAAGATATTGTTTCTTTGGCTGTGGGGTTAATTGATACCAGTGAATACTGGTAGATAAAGCTTCAAAATGTCTTATTAAATCCTGTTCTAAATTTGCTTCATCCCCATTCCATGCAGACACCAGGTCAATAAAACCATCCCAATTAACTTTATCTAAATTTGAAAAATAATGCGATAGCGGATTACAAATGCCATCTTGTATTTTAGCGATGACCTCTAAATGCTGTTGCTTTAAGGTGAAGTATTGACACAACTTGCTAATGATCATGCCCTGATTTTTGCTGGGGTTGTTGTTCTTAAAAAGAAAAGGTTTATCACTGGGGGTCGGTTTGAATTCTTTATTTGCTTTTGGGTTGTGTTCTTGGTTGACTGGTTTTGAGTTGTGTCCGAGATTGATTGGTTTTGCACTCGATTGACCGTATGAAGCCTTTAATAACGGCGCAGCGTTCTGAAGAGCTTGCAGAATTTCTAAAGAACTAGTGTTATTGTTTAAATCAATTGTTTCAAGGCTGGTAAGACTGTGCTCGTTAAGCTTAAGCGTACCAACCAAATTATAGCAACCCAATATAGATATTGTTTTTAGATTGGGAGCAGCCCTTAAGAGAACCTGTAGATTTTCTACCGATAGGTTGCTATCCGCTAACTCCAAGTGTTTGAGGCTAGCAAGGCTGTGTTCACTAAGAGCAAGTGTACTTGCAAAATTCTCATAGTCTTTGAAGGACAATGTTTGAACATTAGGGGCTGCCTTCAGTAAGGCTTGCACACTGTCTATCGGCAGGCCGCTGTTTTCTAAATCAATTGTTTCAAGGCGATTAAATGTATACTCGCCGAAATTAAGCCTGCCAGTCAATATTTGGAACGCCCCTAAACCGAGATAGGTCAGATTAGGAGCGGTCTTCAATAGGACTTGCATATTTTCAGTAGATATTAAGCATTGTCTTAAAATAATTTCTTTAAGATTCACCAGACTTTGCTCTTCAAGATTAAGGGTACCACCCTCACGAGAAAGGAGGTTAAGTCTTTCCACATTGGGAGCGCGCTTGAGAAGAATTTGCAGATTTTCTAAGTACATGCTTCTGATTGAAGAGATTAGTTCAATAAAACAGATTGATTTAAGATGAGGGAACGTTTGATCACCAAAATTAAACCTAACATCTAACCCCTGGTAATTATTGACGTCTATTTTTTTCAGCTTAGGGGCCATCTTCATGAGGGTTTGCACGTTTTCTAATGAGAGTGTGCAGGCTGATACGTTTATTGCTTCAAGGCTCGCCAAACTTTTGCCAGAAAAATGAAATACACCACCCAAATTCGCGCACCGTGTTAGGTCTATAGCGTTCAGTTTAGGGGCCTTTTCCAGGAACGTTTGCAGATTTTCTAAGCTCAGGTTGCTGCGACTTAATCTGAGTGTTTCAAGACAGCCAAGGTCTTGCTCATTAAGCTCAAGGTGGCCTTTTAAATTAATGCAAGCATGTAAATTTATTGTTCTCAGTTTGGGAGCAGCTTTTAGAAGTACCTGCAGATTTTCTAAGCTAATGTTGCTGCTGTCTAACTTGAGTGTTTCAAGACGGCCAAGGTCTTGCTCGCTAAGCTCAATGCTGCCTTCTAAATTAGTGCAGCCAGTTAAAGTTATTGTTCTCAGGTTGGGGGCAGCCTTTAGAAGTACCTGCAGATTTTTTAAGCTAATGTTACTGCCGTTTAAATTAATTGTGTCAAGACTAAGAAGAGTTTGGTCACCAGGATTAAACCCTTCGTCAAAAAAATCGTACTTCGTTAAATTAAGTAATCTCAGATTGGGGGAAGCCCTTAAAAGGAGGTGCAGGTTTTCTAACGAAAGACCGCTTTTGGATAAATCAATTGTGGCAAGATTAGCAAGAATTTGATTTTTAAGCTCAAGCTTGACGCGATACAGAGAGATAGACTGGCAACTGTTTAAATTTAAATTGTTCAGGTTAGGTGCCCGCGTCAAGAACAGTTGCAAATTAGGACAAGAAATATTGCTCGAGTTTAAATTAAGGCTGTGAAGCTGTTCCAACTGAGAATCTTCTAGCTTAATAAGCTGGTACAAATCAGAGCCAGATTGTAATTCTATTTGCTCAAGATTAAGTACCGTCCTCAACACTGCGGCTATATATGCACCCGATGCATTGCTATTAAAATTAACTATTTTAAGCCTGGTTAAATCATCAGCGCTTAAAGTAAATTCATGATCATGAATGTCGGTAAATACAGAAGCCCCCGCGCTGTTTACTGCAGCGTGATTGTAATCACACTCCATTTTTATACCTTTAAACAGAGCTCTGAAATCCCGAGCCTTATGGTTTGTCCCGATAGAGAACACATCATGAATGACTTTCTCAATCTTAGGCGTGGCTGAGTTTAAAATTTCCAGAACAGTATAGAGTTGTTTGGGAATTAACTGATTTAAATCACTGGTGCGTACTATTCGAACTCCAGGCTCTTTTTTTGCGGACAAAAGATGATCCACCCAGTAATCATCAATTATCTGTACCTCACTCTTAGTCAGTTTATTTTGAGTGAGTGCCGCTTCAGTGACCTTTTCTGGAGAAGCTGGAGTCATTTTCTTACATAGAGTAGAGAAATGCTCAGCTGACAGATGATTTTTATCCATAGGAACCACTAAACCATAACCCCAAGTGTAAATAATAAATCCCTGATCCATTAGCTCAGAAATTAGTACTCTCACCCGGTCTATTTTTTTACTGTCCCAATAGGGTGCTGTCCAATCTGCCAGTACCAGTTTTTTTTGTTTATCAACACTCATTGGGGTCGATGAAACCCAATAGGGTTTATTGGCAATAATCGCAGCAACGTCAGGAGTACCGGGAGGATTACGCCGATATTCTTTTTGACTGGTTCTTAATTTGTATGTAAAACACGAGGGTGCTTGAATTGGCATCTTTACTCATAATTACTTAACCTAGCTGGATTATAGCACACCAGCTGTTTAAAATAAGGCCATAATGGCGAGTTGTGGCATAACTCGCCCAGTGCACCAAGCTATGCGGCGGGAGTATGTATGACGTAGGGAATTGATGGTAGTGCTTTTAGTGGAGAGGTTTTGACCACACTCAGGATGGCGGTTATGGTTTAGGTGTTTTCTGTAACACGAACACAATCACCTCTAAAGGCAATTGATTTTGGATACGCGCAGGCACTTTCTCTTGCTGGACTAATTGCAGATGATTCTGCTCCGCCAATTTCTTAATATAATCCGGGTGGTGGCTGAAACGAGCGCTGGTTTGCAAAAACCATGGTGTTGTCGTGCTGATTTCTGTCGTACAGATAAAATAACCTTCTGACTTAAGATGTTCGCTCACTTCTTGAAATAAAGCATCCAACTCACCAAAATAAGGCAACACATCTGCAGCAACAATTAAATCATAATGTTCTTTATGCTGGGCTAAAAACTCATGCAGTTCGGCTTCTGCCAATTCATCATAGATGCCTTTATCTTTTGCTTGAGACAGCATTTTCGCAGCAATATCTACACCTACTAAGCGCTCACTGCGTTCACGCAGGACTATTCCAGTTAGACCAGTACCACAACCTAAATCCAGCGTGTGCGTCTTTTGGGGTAAGTTTAATTGATGAATAATGCGTGTGATGTATTGTGGAATGGAGTATTGCAAGGTGCCTTGCATGTGTTGGTCGTAATACAGAGCGTAGTTATTAAATAAATTGTGTGCGTATTCTGGGCTGGTTTCTGCATCTGCATCGCCTGAAAGGGCATGAAACATATGATGGCTTACTTTGTCTTCAGGATTAATAACCAGTGCTTGTCGTAAATATTCACGAGCGGTTTCTCGTTGATCCATTTTCAGATAGATAGCCGCTAAATTATTTAATGAGGCAGTATGATTATTTTGTAAATTTAAAACCTGGTCAAAAAAGATAATGGCCTCGTTTAAATGCCCTAAAGCCATTTGTGCCACGCCAGAATTATATAAATACTCAATATTGTTCGGCTCGCTTTTAAGCAATACATCATAATGCATGAGTGCATTTTCAAAGCGGTCATGATGCATGAAGGTCGCTGCTAAATTATTGCGCGCGTCTATATTGTCATTATCCAAAGCTAAGGTTTTACTGAAATAATCTACCGCTAGTTGATTTTGCTCTCTTTTAAGCGCAATCACCCCTAAATTGGTAATAGCGTCTATTTGCTCGCTGTCTTGCTCTAAAACGGTTTGAAAGGCGCGCTCGGCCTCAGAAAGGGCATTTTTTTCCAAATGTAAAATGCCTAAATAAAAATGCGCTTCCGTATGGTACGGACTTAAGGTCACCACGTTATTAAATTGAGTCATCGCTGCATCCAGCTGATTATTCTGCAGTAATAATAAGCCTAAATTAAAATGGGCCGCACTAAAGTCAGGCTCGGCATGAACTGCTTTTGAATAATGTTCCAGTGCTTTACTGTAATTATTTTGCACAGCATATACGGTGGCCAGATTATTATGGGCTTGTGCGTAATCGGGTCTTAATTTAATGGCTTCCAGATAGTATTCAATAGCTTTATCTAACTGATGTGATTTTTTATAAGCATTCGCCAGATTATTCAGTAAGGTCGTGTCATCAGGATTGAGTTGATGCGCTCGCAGTAAATAGTTTATAGCTTGGTTCATATCACCAGATTGCGCACAGGTTAAGCCTAAAAAATGTAAGGTATTAAAGTGCTTTGGGTCTTTTTCCAAAATATGCTCATAAATACTCAGCGCTTGGGTTAATTGGCCTTCATGCTGGAGTTTATAGGCTTGGGCAAAAAGTGCTTCTAGTTCTGCATTCATTGTTGGTTCTGCATAAGTTCGCGCAGTTGGTTTAAGGCTTTGGCGCGGTGGCTGATGGTGTTTTTAATAGTAGCAGGTAATTGAGCTGCAGTGCATTGGTATTCCGTTACATAAAAAACAGGATCATAACCAAAGCCACCTGTACCAACAGGTGCATCATGAATTAAACCTTTAAAAATTCCCGTAGCAATCAACGGGGTCGGATCGTTGGTGTGTTGTACTAAAGCAACCGCACAATAAAAATAGGCTTCGCGTTGTGTTCCTCGTAAGGAGGCCATGTTCTCTAATAACAGGTGAATATTACTCTTATCCGTCGCATTAATTTCTGCATAACGCGCGGAATAAATACCAGGTTCACCATTTAAAGCCGGTACAACCAGACCTGAATCATCCGCCAAAGCAGGTTTTTTAGCATAAAAACTGGCATGGCGTGCCTTGATAATCGCGTTTTCGATAAAACTTAAACCGTCTTCAACGGCATCTGTAATACCCAGACTGCTTTGCGAAATGCACTGGATAGGCGCTAATAAATCGTTCAGTTCATTAATTTTTCCTTGATTGCTGGTAGCAAGAATAAGTTCGTTCATAAGGTGGCTCATGGTAAATTTGATTCAGTTTAGCGCTTTCTATTGAAAATCGGAACTGAATTTTTTGTACAATTAATGCGTAAATAATGTATAAAAATTGAACTTTGAATCTAGATTTATTACAGCTTATGCGCTAAAATAGGGTCTTTGTCCGCTGTGCGTTATTATTATGCCTATTTCACATTTGCTATTGGCTCTTTTGGTTGTTGTTGTTTGGGGTATTAACTTTCTTTTTGTGAGTTTAGGGCTCCAAGAAATTTCACCTTTGCTGCTTTGCGCCTTACGTTTTTTGTTAGCCAGTATTCCTGCAATATTCTTTATCAAATTCCCCAGGGGCTCATTTAAAATCATCGCCTCTTATGGCATTGTGATGTTTGCTTTGCAATTTGGTTTTCTTTTTATTGGTATGAGTTTTGGAATGCCCGCAGGAATTGCCTCTATATTAATCCAGGTACAAGTATTTTTCAGCATGTTGTTTGCGGTGTTTTTTTTAGGCGAGCAACCCAATATAGGCCAAGTTGCTGGCGCTCTGGTGTCGTTTATGGGCATTGGTTTGGTTGCTTTACATTTTGATAACGACATCTCGTTGGCTGGTTTTATTTTCATTCTTGCTGCTGCGGCAACTTGGGGGCTTGGTAATTTAATTACTAAAAAAGTTAAAGGCAATCAAGGCAGTAATATGGTTGCTCTTATTGCCTGGGGAAGTTTTGTTGCTTGTATTCCTATGCTGTTTCTCTCCTTGCTGATTGAAGGTGGTGCTAATTTTATTTCGACTTTTGAGCATATAACCTGGAAAGGGGTTGGGTCTTTGTTTTACATTGTTTTTGTTTCAACCTGGGTTGGTTATGGTGTGTGGAATTGGTTGATGGCTCGTTATCCAGTAGGCATGGTCGCACCGTTTACTTTATTAGTTCCTGTCGTGGCAATGTTGAGTTCCGTTATATTCTTGGGCGAAACGTTCCAACTTTGGAAACTGGTTGCTGGTTTATTGGTCATTAGTGGTTTATGCATCAATATTCTGGGAAGTCGCTATTTGACAATCAGAGTGCGAGCAGAAGCAGAAGTTATATAAATTTATTCACGCTCGGATTCTAAAGGAACATGAGCTATTATAAGTCCTTGTTTTCAGGATGGGTACGTGTTCGTGAGTGAATTTAAAACCATAGTATTGTGTGCTGATGATTTTGGGTTAAACGCAGGAGTTTCGCAAGGAATCCTGGAGTTAGTACGCTTGGGGCGTTTGTCGGCCGTAAGTTGCATGACCAATATGCCGGATTTTATTCTTCATGCTCCAGAACTACTGGCTTTAAAAAATAAAGTGCGCGTGGGATTGCATTTTAATTTGACGGAAGGCACCTTATTAACTGCGTCTGGAACACCTTGTTTTTCGCTAAATGAATTATTAATTAAAACACATTTGCGGGTGATAAACCCCTCCTTGATTGCGGATGAATTGAAGCTCCAATTGGCTGAATTTGTACGCGTGATGGGATGTGTTCCAGATTTTATTGATGGGCATCAACACGTGCATCAATTCCCGGTGATTAGGCGGGTTCTTCTTGATTTTTATACGCAGCAATTAAAGTCTTATGATGTGAGTATTCGCTCCACTTCTCCGGCACTAAGTGTCGCTGAATATCAATTAAAAGCAAAAATCCTGGCGATGACGGGCGGGCGCGCTTTAAATCGTGTTTTAAAACAAGCGTCTATTCCTCATAATCATTATTTTTCAGGGATTTATGATTTTTCTCCTGATACTAAGTACCGCGATTTATTTCGAAAATGGCTAAGTCAGGTTGTTACAGATACTTTAATTATGTGTCATCCTGGTAATGAAAGTAATGAGCCTGATGTGATTGCCGCCACGCGATTAATTGAGCGAGATTACTTTTTAAGTAATGAATTTTTAAGCGATTGCGAGGAGTATGGGATTAAATTAGCGTAAGTGGCCTCTGGATTTCTCGGGTTATGTGTCTGGATTTCTCGGATTATGTGTCTGGATTTCTCGGATTATGTGTCTGGATTTCTCGGATTATTGTGGATATTCTATAATGAATAATATATATTAAATATATATATATTACATACGATAAGTATGCCCAATGCTTGAAAGAAAATTAGCCCCTATTATTACTGAGTTGTTAGATGAGTTCAGAATTATTTATTTAACTGGGCCACGTCAGGCGGGTAAAACTACTTTAACAAAAATGATTGCTCAAGATAGTGGTCTTGAATATATTTCTTTTGATAATCAATCCATCCTCCAATCAGCGCAAAGCGATCCTATTGGTTTTATAGACTCGTTACACGATAAAAAGGTTGTTTTGGATGAGTTTCAGTATATACCCGAGTTAATTCCAGCTATAAAACGAGCTTCAGATAACCTTCCGCCTGGTGTGAAAGGAAAATTTCTATTAACAGGCTCTGCAGATATTTTTCGATCAGCAAAAACACAAGAGGCTTTGCCGGGTCACATGGCAAGACTGGAATTATATCCAATGTCTTTATCGGAACGATATAACACTGAATACAATGTTATTGATTTATTATGTAATGGTAATTTTAACTTAACTAATTTAACACTACTTACTCGCCAAGAATTAGCAAATTTTATTCTTCAAGGCGGTTATCCGGAGGTTCAAGATAAAAGTCCAAGAGCAAAACAAATATGGTATAAATCTTATATAGAAGGTCGTCTATTTAAAGATTTTGAAGCTATATATCATGCTAAAGGTGACTACCGTTCTAAATTAGGATCACTAATTCCCTACTTAGCTGGTCTCTCCGGTAATTTGCTGAAGTATGCAAATATTTCAAATGATTTAGGGGAAGATGATAAAGTGATTAAAGCCTATATCGAAGTTTTAGAACTGATGTTTATCATTAAAAGAGTTCCTGCTTATTTAAAAAATAAAGCAAAGCGCCAAGCTATTACAATGCCTAAACTTCAAACAATAGATACCGGTCTTGCTTGTAGTCTTTTAGGTATAAAAAATGAGGATCAATTAATTAATAGCTCTCACTTTGGTGGACTTTTAGAAAATTTAATTTATATGGAATTACTCAAACAAAACAGTTGGTCAGAAGAAAACGTCGAGCTATTACATTTTCGAGATAAATATCAGAATGAGGTAGATATTGTGTTAGAGCGTAATAATCATCAGATCATTGGCGTTGAAATCAAATCTTCAGCCACTGTAAACATTCATGACTTTAAAGGATTAATCAAACTCGCAGAATTTAATTCTTCAAAATTTGATTATGGTGTTCTCTTTTACTCTGGAAAAGAGGTATTACCTTTTTCACAAAATGGAATTAAATTATATGCTTTACCTATTAGTATATTTATCAAAGGCAATTAGGGGCTTTTGACATTTCTACGATCTTGGCCGAAATAGGCTGATTTTCGAGCACCGAAGCGCAGCATACACTTGTATTTGAGCATCGGAGCACAGAAAATCAGCCTATTTCGACTCAATCTAGCGAAATGTCAACAGCCCCTAAAAACCGGAGGGTATATCTGTGTTTAATCAGTCTCCAGGTGAAATTGTTTAGAATAAATACTATATTTATAAGTTAAGAAATACACTATAAGGAAATAAATCATGGCTAATGACGCATCTATTCTTTTCACCTCGTTTAATTTACGTGGTCATCCATTAAAAAATCGTTTGGTTATGGCCCCACTGACTCGTTGTCGAGCTATTCATGAAAATGATGCGCCGCACTCTTTGAATGCTAAGTATTATGCTCAGCGCGCTTCGGCCGGGTTAATTATTTCTGAGGCCACCCAAATATCACCAACGGCAAAGGGTTATGCCTGGACGCCAGGAATTTACTCACCAGACCAAGTTGCAGGTTGGAAGTTAGTGACCGATGCAGTGCATGCTCAAGGAGGAACTATTTTTGCTCAATTATGGCATGTGGGGCGTATTTCTCATCCCAGTTTGCAGCCGGGAGGTGCTTTACCGGTTGCCCCTTCTGCAATCGCACCCATTGGTCAAAAAACCTTTATTGAAAATGGTACTTTTATTGATATTGGGCAACCACGTGCCTTAACTATTGAAGAAATTCCTCAAATTATTGAGGATTACCGCCATGCGGCGAGAAATGCGATTTTAGCAGGCTTTGATGGCGTTGAAATTCATGCGGCAAATGGTTACCTCATTCAACAATTTTTATCGGATGGTGCCAATCACCGCACCGATGTTTATGGTGGCTCAGTCACTAATCGCCTGCGCTTTGCTATTGAAGTAGTTGAAGCAGTTGTTGCCGAGATTGGTGGTTCTAATACAGCAATTCGTTTGTCTCCTGTAGGTCCTATCAATGGGATTATTGAAAGCAATCCTACTGCTGTTTATTTCTCACTTATTAATGAATTGAATCAATTTAACTTGGCTTACGTGCACGTTATTGAGGGTGCAACCCGGACTTCTCGAGACTTTGAGGGTTTTGATTTTCATGCTTTGCGTGATCAATTTACCGGCCCATGGATGGTAAATAATAATTACACGCGTGAATTAGCAATCAAAGCAATTGCTTCTGGTTATGCGGATTTAGTCGCTTTTGGCCGCTCCTATATTGCTAATCCTGACTTGGTCGAACGTTTTAAAATGAATGCGCCTCTTAATGAGCTGGATCCCACTACTTTATATGGCGGCACAGAAAAAGGGTATACAGATTATCCTACGTTATAGCCGACGGACTCTTTTCTCTGTATTATTATTTCATGGCAATTAAGGGGCTGCTGACATTTCGGCTCAATCTAGCGAAATGTCAACAGATCCTTGATGGTAATACAGAGCAAGGAAGGAACGTCTTGAATGACATTTTTTGGATCTCTTGTGGCGCTATTTTGGGCGCTAATCTGCGGTATTATGTGAACCGTTTTTCACAAAAATATTTATCTGCTGATATTCCTTATGGAACCTTTATTGTTAATTTAACAGGTAGCTTTATTCTGGGCTTTTTTCTGGCCTGGACTTTAGAGCGTGTAGAGGTTGATCCCCGGTGGCGTTCTTTTGTTGCCGTTGGGTTTTGTGGTGCTTACACTACTTTTTCAAGTTACAGTTATGAAACCTATACCTTGCTTGAGCAAAGTAATTACGCACTTGCTGTGATGAATTTTGTTTGTAATAATATTTTTTCCTTACTTGCAGTCATTGCAGGAATCGCACTCGCAAGGACAATCTAATATGAGCCACCTAAAAGTTTCAATCTATATTAACGAAGCAGATAAATGGGAACATCGACCTTTGTATCTGGAATTGCTAAGCATGTTGGATAAGCATGAAATAGCGAATGGTGCTGCATGGCGAGCTATTGCAGGATTCACTTATAAATCACCTGTTGCAACAACTTCAATTGTTGATATTGGCAGTAAACTGCCTTTATTAGTGCAGTTTGTTGATACTGTAGAACATGTTGAGGCAGTATTGCCGCAGTTGAAGGCGATGACTGAAGGCCATCTTATTATTCAGGAATCGGTGACTGTACTATAATCCGTCATCCAGAGCGTAGCGAAGGATCTCCCATCAGACCCCGAGCCACATTTAGGAGATCCTTCGCTACGCTCTGGATGACGGATACCTTAACGGCAAGCCCAATATCTTGAAAGTATAAAACTGTACACCGAAACAAAGCCTAAAACTAAAACCAAAGCGATTAAATAATGCAAATGCGTGTAACGCAAAACCAGGAAATACAGGAATTCATTAATCGCTCCAGCAGATGCTGCAACCAGAAAAAAATGCGGTAAACTCAATGTGGTTTTGTCCTGAAGTTGATGAAAAGTCAGGTACTTATGGCCAAAAAAGCTGACGTTAAACGCGATAAAAAAAGCGAATATATTAGCAACCAAAGCTGGAGTATGCGTGTAATGCACCAAGCAAAAGACAATAAGAATATGTACTGAAGCTGCAGCACAACCAATGCCTGCGAAATAAGCCAGCCGGTGCCTTAATTTAAGCTGGGTTGTCAAAGCTTGCGTCCTCATCAATGATATAATGGGGGCGATGTTTCACCTCATCAAATACCCGACCTATGTATTCACCAACCACACCCAGAGCAAACAGCTGTAAACCACCGAAAAAGGTAATTGCCGTCACAATGGTTGCCCAACCTGGCGTTTCAATGCCAAAAATCAAGGTGCTTAAAATAATCCAGGCTGCATATAATATGGCGATAGTCGCGACCCCAATACCTCCCAAAGCAATCAAACGCAGTGGGAATGCGGTGAACGATGTAATACCTGTAATAGCTAAATCCATTAGTGAATAAAAGCTCCACTGGGATGTTCCGGATTTTCGCGGTTGTACTTCAAAGGGCACGGCAATCTGCTTAAAACCGACCCAGCTGTATAAGCCTTTCATGAAGCGATTACGTTCAGGTAATTTTTGTAAGGCAAGGACTATTTTCCTATCTAAAAGTCTAAAATCACCGGCATTGGCGGGAATATTCACCCGGTTAATTCGCGTGGTAAATTGGTAAAACAGTTTAGCGCATGTTCTTTTTAACCAAGATTCATCCGAACGATTTTGACGCACGGCATAAACCATATCATAGCCTTCTTCCCATTTGGCAAGAAACTCACTTAAGAGCTCCAGAGGATGCTGGAAATCACTGTCAAGCAAAATAACCGCATCGCCAGTGGCATGATCCAGTCCTGCGCTGATGGCATTTTCTTTACCAAAATTACGACTAAAACGGATGTAGCGGAACGAATATTTGGCTCGTAATTCCTGAATAATCTTGGGCGTATTGTCTTGGCTGCCGTCATCAACAATCAAGATGTCGCAATTGTAAGGAAGTTTTTTGAGTGTTTCGTTCAGTGCTTTAATAAATTCAGCAATAACTGTTTCTTCATTATAAACAGGAACAATACAGGTGATAAGTTTAGTATGACTGATTGATTTGGACATGGCTTTTTTGCTTTATACGGCTTATGTATTAGCCATCTATAGTACCCTGAATCTAAGCTTCTCGTAAGTAGATTGGTATTTTTTTTAAGTATATTAAACTTAAGTAGAAGCTTAAACGAGTGGGGCAGATAAAATTCATTGTAAATAATACATTAATCTTATTAAGATAATCCATAACTTAGTGAACGCATAGAAATTGAACCATTTTGAATTTCTTCATATTCAAAATGAAGCTTATCGTGCTCGTCGCTAGCCCCTAACACATATAACAAAGGGAAATAATGATCCGGGATGGGAACGCTAAGTTGCCCTGACTCACTGTCTAAATAGTGGCTGGTTAAGGCATTAAAATCACGAGCGATTAATTTATTTTTTACCCAGTCATCAAACTCAATAGCCCAGTCATAGGGCTTAGGCTGAACGCCCCAAATTATTTTTTGCAAGTTATGGACTATGTTGCCACTGCCCACAATTAAAATACCTCGCTGGCGTAGTATTTTAAGTTGGGTGCCAATTTGATAGTGATAGCTTGCTGGCTGTTCCAGGTAAATACTTAATTGTACAATAGGAATGTTTGCCTCGGGATATATGTGTCGCAAGACAGACCAAGTGCCGTGATCTAATCCCCATATGTCATTATCCAGGTTAATTTTAGTTTTTTGTGTGGTTATTTTGATTAATTCGGCCAGCATGGGAGAACCTACTGCTGGGTATTGAATGCGAGACAATTCTTTGGGAAAACCATAAAAATCATGAATTGTTCTTGGGTGGGGCATGTGTGTGACCCATGTTCCTTCGGTTAACCAATGCGCAGAGATACAGAGAATAGCCGTAGGCGTTGGAATTTTTTCGCCTAATTGGCTTAGTGTATTGGTAAAGTCGTTAGTTTCAATAGCATTCATGGGTGAACCATGACCTAAAAAAATAACTGGCATAAGGCCTGTCTTCATCTATGCATCCTTATTTCACTTAGGGATCATATAAATTTTAGCCCAAATTTATTGGTTCTGCTTATCGTCGTTCAGAGCGTAGCGAAGGATTGTAAGTCTAAAAATTGTTATATTAGGAAGTAAGAGAGTTACCCTTTGCAAATACAAAGGGCTCGGGCGTGAGCGACCGTCGAAGGATAGGTTTCACCAACCGAGGAGATCAAGGTACTCTAGCCCAGCTC
>JARLJQ010000024.1 GCA_031291115.1 Legionella sp. | reverse complement strand
GGGATTACAGAGGGGTTTCATAGAAAGATGAAGTTGATACAAAGACGGGCTTATGGATTTCGGAACTTTGAAAATTATAGAACTCGTGTTAGGGTTCTTTGTTGTTAAATGGTGAGTGCCCCCGCAATTGGGAAAGACCCAAATTATAGAACTCGTGTTAGGGTTCTTTGTTGTTAAATGGTGAGTGCCCCCGCAATTGGGAAAGACCCAAAATGGTGCGCTCGGAGGGACTCGAACCCCCGACACCTTGGTTCGAAGCCAAGTACTCTATCCAGCTGAGCTACGAGCGCAATGCGGTGGTGTTTTGATGTGCTTTTTGGTTTTTTATATTTTGGTTTGTTGTTGGTGCTTGGTAACCAAAATGGTGGGCCGTGTAGGATTCGAACCTACGACACAGAGGTTAAAAGCCTCCTGCTCTACCAACTGAGCTAACGGCCCCTTTAGGGCAAAACTATCTACAACTACACTGTAAAACTGGTGGGCCGTGTAGGATTCGAACCTACGACACAGAGGTTAAAAGCCTCCTGCTCTACCAACTGAGCTAACGGCCCTAAAGAGGAGGGAATAATACCGTATTAGAGCAGAATTTCAAGTGTTTTTATTAATGTTTGTTATTTTTTTGCAACTTTATCGCACAAAGGCATATTTATTATGGCATACAGTTAGTATTTTGGTAGTTCGGGAGCAAAATATAGGGAATTTTCATTGGCTAGTACCGTCCAATTTTTTGCATTTAATTTATTATTGAGTGTTGTTGCATTGTCGCGCGAACTCACCAAAAGCAAAATATCTGCACCTAATGCACCACAACCTTTAGCTGCGATCACTTCAGGGTATCCTTTAAATTCGTTAATCAGCTTCAAACTGTGTTCGGCAACCAGATTTAATTCTCTAAGCTGTTCATGGTAGCGATTAATACAACTTACTAATAGATTGGAATCCGCTGTTTCAAAAGCCTGTTGGGCTTCGTCAACCAGCGTGGATAAATAGTCTATTGGTTTGGGTAGGGTGGTGTCTTGTAAATGATGGTGCGTTGCGAGTTTTACGCCGGTGTGAATCAGGAAAAAAGATAAATCCTTAAATGGCCAGGCATAGGATTGGATGAACTGGTTTTTTTTATTAATAAAAACAGCTCCTTGCAACGATTGTGCTATTACATCGTATCCGCTTGGTCTTAAACCTTTACCGGTCCAAGCGCATTGATAATAGGCGTCTAGCATGTGTTCTATATTAGATGGTTTGCCTTGAATAAGGCAGCTTGCCCAATAGCTTCCTAGAAATTGCGCACTGGATGCGCCTAAACCGCCTCGTCCTGCGTAGGGGTCGTGCCAGGCAAGGCCTTTGCCTGTGTGAGCTTGTTGCAGCCACCAAAGGCCTGCTGGAGACTCAGGATGAATTCCAGATAGGCCTTCTTCGGTAGTGAGCGTCAGTTCAAAGCAGGGGGTCGTGGTGAGTACAATGGCAGAGGCTTCAGCTACTGCAGCGTATTCACCTAATAAAAAAGTTTTGGCAGGAATGGACCATTTCATACAGCAATCGGTGTTTGTCGGATTTCGGCCAGGAGATCATGGGCGTTGTTTAAGCTGATTCTTTTGTGTTGATTAAGCCAGTTTTGTAAACGCTCTTTAAGCTCAGGCATTTCATTTTCATTAGCACCGGCAGCCAGCAGCAGGTTATCTATATGTAACTTCATATGACCCTGGATAATTCCTTCAGTACATAAGGCTTTAAGGGCTCCTAAGTTTTGGACAAGACCTACGGCTGCAATCACTTGTGATAATTCATTAGCAGAAGCAACGTTCATCATCCGTAAACACATTTTAGCTGTTGGGTGAAGGGCGGTTACGCCACCAATCGTGCCTACAATAATGGGAGCAGTTAATTGGCCGGTTAGTACACCGTCTTTGTAACGCCACCGAGTAATCGCTTGGTAACGGCCTTCTCGTGCTGCATAAGCATGCACGCCCGCTTCAACTGCGCGCCAATCATTACCGGTCGCAATCAGGACGGGATCAATACCGTTCATTACACCTTTATTATGAGTGGCTGCTCTGTAGGAGTCCATTTCTGCAAATAATGAGGCTTCTTGTAATTTATTGCCGAGAATCGGGTCAATAGAGCGAATGGTCACTTGAGCTGTTGTTAGTTTTTGATCGTTCAAGTTGGACAGAATGCACATGGTTACTTCTTCACCTGTGAGCTCTTCAATAGGTGTCTTTAGGTATTCCAGTACTTGGTTAATAATATTAGCGCCCATTGCATCACAGCTGTTCATGGTCAGATGAATCACTGCCATGTCTTTACCGTCTTCTCTTTGGAGTTGGCGTAATTGCAAATCAGTGACACCGCCGCCACGTTTTACCATGTTTGCGGCTACATCTTTGTTGGCTTTTTCAATAAGATAGTGGCGATTGGCGTCGAAAACACGTGAAAATTCTTGAAAGTTATTTACTTGGGCTAATTGAATCTGGCCTAAAATGCAATCACCCTCTACCCATGTTTTGATCTCGCCGGATTGTCGAATCCATTTGGCTGATTTGGAGAGGGCTGCAATAATGGATGTTTCTTCAACGGCCATAGGAATGACGTAATCCTGACCATTGATGTTGAAATTAGTTGCGACACCAAGAGGAAGCTGGAAATAACCAATCACATTTTCGATGAGTTTATCGGCAAGATTTAAATCTTTGATACCGCCGTTTTTTAAAAACGTCACGTCTTCTGCTGTAATAGCGCCTAAAGCAAGTAATCGTTTAAAACGTTCTTCGCGTGAAAGTTTTGAAAAACCTTGAAATAATTCATCGGTATTAGGTACTAGAGGCATGCTCTCTCCTGTGATTAGACGGCATTACGCAAGTATAATAAGGCAGCATTTGCGTGGTTCAAAGTGGCTGTAGTCGTCTTGCATACCTGACTTTAGTTTTTGAAAAAAATGAACTCAATTTTAACATAAAATAGTGATTCAGACTACATGGAATGCCTTGTTATCTGAGGATTTAATCTGAGGGTCTGTTGACATTTCTACTATCTTGGCCGAAATAGGTCGATTCTCTCCGCTCCGATACTCACATACTCAATGTATGCTGCGTTTAGGTGCTCGAAAATCAGCCTATTTCGGCTCAGTCTAGCGAAATGTCAACAGACCCTAATTATTTAAATAAAAAACAAGGAGCAACTGTTAGGGCTGCCCCTATTATTTTTAAATCAGTTCAGATACAAATGTATCATCTTTTTTTGCCATGTTTTGAGGTGAAGTTGATTCTGTGGGAGTGCTAAAGAACCTGTTTATTAAGCGCTACCTTAATGATGTTAGATATACAGTATCTTAACCTAAAATCAATGCAAGGTGTATGATTAAATGTCGTTGTTTGTATTTTCAGCACGCAAATATTGTCCTTTTTTTTGGTTTTAGTGTAAATTATGCGCTCTTATTGGGTGTTAGTTACTGGAGTGAACTATGGCTAAGAATGAAGCAGCTGTGAAAAAATATAATGATATGTTGGTGCGATACGCAAGATATGAAATAAGATTAATTAAATGTGAATCTCGAGAGCAACTTGATAGTGTGTTGAGCAAGTACCGCGATCAACAAAAGAAGTCATTTTTTGTTCTTCCTAATAATTTAAAGGAAAATCAATACAAAGAATTGAATGCCGCTAAGGTGCGCATAGAAGGATTGATTTCAGACCTAAAGAATAAATTTCCTGCATCGGTTGTTGTTCCAGCAGAAGCTCCGCTTAGTGACGATGCAACTCACGAGATTAGAATGCTGCAAATGGAAGAGGTAATACAGCGTATGGCTTTTCTTAATCTTAAATGCGATAGTTTTGGTTTTAGTGGTAAAGCCTGCAATCAAGCAGCCGCCAACGCAGCAAACAATATTTTTATGGAAATGACACATCTCATAGATCAATTCATTCAAGATGGCGATTTAGAAAGTTTTAAAACCGCAAGTAAAGGCGTTCTAAACGAACAGACTAGTCCTGAAGTAAAAACATTACACGAACACCGTGGTTGGAAAGAGGCGTTAATTAATTTGGCTGTATTTATTGGTACGCTGGGTATAGTTCATGCTGCAGGTACTATATATAGTTCAATAAAGAATAAACAATTAACGTTCTTTAAAGTTCAAGTACAAACTGATTCAGCTAAAGTGCTTAATGACCTTGATGAAACAGCTCAAGCAGTCGTCGCAGCATCGGCTTAATCATTTTTCACCTGAATTATAAACTTATAATTCAGGTGAAACCCCCAAAATAATATTAGTGTGTTACTATAAACTATTCGTTTTGCGCTTTAGGAATATTCGTATTATTCTTGGAGTAATTTTTAAATAAAATAAAACTATGGTAGCCAATAGCGCACAAATCACCTTTGACAAAGATCTTGCCTCGTTTCAATGCTCTGGCATTTGGTCGGTTATTGATGTTGGAAACCTGTTAAAAAAATTCACAGACTCTGACTTGCCTGAAACGCAAAAAATTACAGTAAGTGGAGAAGGGATAAGCCAATTTGATAGTGCTGGTGCTTTAGCGCTGCTTCAATGCGTTGATATCTTAAAACAAAAAGACAATCAAGTCGAATTAGTGAATTTTTCTGAAAAACAGCGCCAGCTTTTGGACTTAATTCAAGAAAAGCAAGACTCCTTAAATTACCAGGTACCACCATCTCCTAAAAAAAACTTTTTTTACCAATTAGGCAAAGAAACAGAAAACAAATTACTGCAGGTTGATGGCCTTATTATTCTGATAGGGGATATAGCCAGTAAGGTGTTTGAAACCTTTGGCGATCTTCGCCGAATTCAATTAGCCAGTATTATCTCCAATATAAATTCAGCAGGCATAAAAGCCTTGCCTATTCTTGCCTTACTTTCCTTTTTGATTGGTGTTGTTTTGGCTTATCAAATGGGATTGCAGCTAAGCACCTACGGCGCTAATAATTTTATCGCCTATTTATCAGGCATGGCCATTTTTCGTGAGTTTGCGCCCTTAATTACTGCAATTATTGTGGCCGGTCGAACAAGCTCTGCCTTTACAGCGCAGCTTGGTAGTATGAAAGTCAATGAAGAAATTGATGCCTTGTTAACAATGGGTTTGTCACCCACCGAATTATTAGTCTTACCTAAAGTTTGGGCTTTATTAATTGTGTTCCCTCTATTAATTTTTTGGTCTGATATTTTTAGTGTTTTAGGCTCGATGATAATGGCTAATAATATGTTACATATTGGTTTTATTGATTTTTTGCAGCGATTAAGAGAATCTGTAGGAATCTCTCAGTTGCGTTTAGGTCTTTATAAAGCACCTGCTTTTGCTTTGCTGATTGCTTTAGTGGGTTGTTATCAAGGGTTTCGTGTGGAGGCTGGTACAGAAAATGGTATTGGCAGCCAGACTACTAAAAGCGTGGTTCAGTCTTTGTTTTTGATTATTATTGCCGATGCCATTTATTCGGTTATATACAGCTGGATGCGTTTATAGATGAGCGAACCTGTTATCGAAATTAAAGGGATGAAAAATTATCTTGGCAACCAATGGGTGCATACAAACATTAATCTGACTGTAGAAAAAGGTGAAATCCTGGCGATTATTGGTGGTTCTGGAAGCGGAAAAACTACGATATTACGCAGTTTGCTGATGTTATTAAAACCGACAGCTGGTACTATTAAGGTATTTGGTCAGGATCTCAGTCATCTTGACGCACACCAGTCTTTTTTACTGCGGCGTCGATGGGGTATGTTATTTCAGCACAGCGCTTTATTTTCGTCGATGACTGTTTTGGAAAATGTGATGTTTCCTATGCAGGAATTTACTAATCTTGCTCCTGAATTCATGCGTGAGTTGGCTTTATTAAAAATTGCTTTGGTGGGTTTGCCCAAAGAGGCTGGAAATAAACTGCCTTCTGAGTTAAGTGGCGGAATGCAGCGAAGAGCGGCTGCTGCTCGTGCAATCGCTATGGATCCAGAACTCTTATTTCTTGATGAGCCGACTACCGGTTTGGATCCACACAGTGCGCGTCTTTTTGATGATTTAGTTGTTTTTTTAAGAAACTCACTAAACCTTACTATTGTGATGGTAAGTCATGATATTGAGTCTTTGAAACGTACAACGGATCGAGTCGCCTTTATTGGCGAAGGGCGTATTATCAGTGTTGAACCTATTAAAGAGCTCATGAAGAATAAAAATAAAATGATTGTTGATTATTTTAGTCATGTATAACTGAGGCACAGGAGATAAGTTCTTTGGAAGCAAAAACCAACTACACTATCGTAGGTGTGGTCGTACTTATATTATTAGTAGGGCTTTTATCAGCTATGCTGTGGTTATCCGTAGGTTTTAACCAGAAAAGCTATTCTTTGTATACCGTGTATTTACATGAAGCGGCTTCTGGGTTAAGTAAGGATGCACCGGTTAAATACAATGGCGTGCAGGTAGGTTATGTTAAAGAAATAAAGCTTAATAGAAATGATCCTCGGCAAGTGGAAATTACCTTAGCCATTGAAGAGGGTACACCCATTACAACAAGTACGGCAGCAACTTTAATCTCTCAAGGGATTACAGGTGTTACCCATATTGGTTTATCGGCAGGTTCTGCTGATTTGACGCCTTTGGTTAAAATGCCTGGCGAACCTTATCCTGTGATTCCGGCACGCCCCTCTTTATTTAATCAATTAGATAGTCTTTTAAAAGAAGTCTCTGAGAGTGTGAATAATGTCAGTGTTCAGGCTCAGCATATATTTAATGAAGAAAATGCAAAGCATATAACCAAAATATTGGCCAATACAGAAGAGTTAACTACTGTTGTTGCAAATAACAGTAAAGATTTGACTGCGAGTATCAAAAATGCGAATGTTTTTTTAGATAATCTTGCCCAAGCCAGTCGTAATTTTCCAAAAATGTTTAAAGAGCTGGAGTCTGGCGTTGCTAAATTTAATGTGATGGCTGATAACTTAAGCAAGGCAGGAACCAGTGTGTCAAAAACCATGGGAACAGGTAGATCGACTCTGGATAAAATGTCCCAGGAAACACTTGCACCGGCAGCAATTTTGTTGCGACGATTAAATAATATTTCAGCGAATCTTGAGAAGGTCAGTAGTGAAATGCGTCAAAATCCATCTGTACTTATTCGTGGAAATGCGGCGCCAAAACCTGGGCCTGGAGAATAAATAATGAGAATATCGACTTCTTTGCTAGTAAGTTGTATCGCTTTGGCGCTTGTTGCTTGCTCACCGGTTAAGCTACCGGTGTCTAATCAATACCAATTGAATGCATACAGCAGTAAACGGTTTGTACCTCATTCACGACATGTGTCTATATGGGTAACTGCACCAGAAGCTGTAGCGGGTTATCAGACTGATCAAATGCTTTATGTGATAAAACCTTTTCAAATTGAAAGCTTTACTAAAAACAGCTGGACCAATCCGCCAGGTGATATGCTTTATCCTTTGATTGTACAAAGTCTGCAAAAAACAGGATTTTTTAATGCGGTGATGTCGAGTACTTACAGCCAGGGTGCGGATTATCGTTTAGATACGCAATTATTATCATTGAAGCAAAATTTTCTTAGAAAACCAAGCGTTCTGGAGTTTTCTGCCAAAGTGGTCTTGACGCGTGTTGAAGACAATAAGGTGATTGCATCACAAGTGATTAGCCAACAGGTTCCATGTCTTACTGATACGCCTTATGGTGGTGTAGTTGCTGCAAACAAGGCAAGTAATCAATTTACGGCGATATTGTCTGATTTTGTGGTGTCGCATATAAAGCGCTAATCCGCGACGTCATCCAGAGCGAAGCGAAGGACCTCCTGAATGTGGCTTGGAGCCAACTGATGGGAGGTCCTTCGGCTACGCTCAGGATGACAGGTTAATAATCAATATATACCCTCAGTTCAATCTCTGGCCTGTAGCCAAAAAATAAAAACAATTGTACAATGTGCCCCCAAGAGCCCTAAATGGGGATTTCGTGAATTTTCCAATAATAAAAAAGAATAAAGGAGATTGAGAATGAAAGCAGGATCAGTTTGTAAATTAGGTCTGCTTGCAGCAAGCGTTTTATTTGTTGCTGCTTGTTCTAAAGCACCAGGTAGTGCTGATGGAGCAGGTATGGGTGATGCAGGTGCTTCTGCTCAAGGTCTAGGACAGTTTACTCATTTTGCTGGCCAAGAAGCTGGTGAGTCTTATACTACTCAAGCACCTCATAACCAATTATACTTATTCTCCTATGATGACAGTAATTTGAACCCAAAATATCTGCCATCTGTTAATGCTCAGGCTGAATACTTGAAGTCACATTCTGGTGCTCATGTTTTAGTTGCTGGCCATACGGATGAGCGTGGTAGCCGTGAATATAACGTAGCTCTAGGTGAGCATCGTGCAAACACAGTTGCTGATATTTTACGTATGGCTGGTGTAAACAGACAACAAATCCGTGTTGTTAGTTACGGCAAAGAACGTCCAATTAACTTAGGACATGATGATGCGTCGCATGCTCAAAATCGACGTGTTGAATTTACATATGAGGCTACAAGATGATCCATTGCAAAAAACACATTATCGCGGCAGGTTTTATGATCTTCCTTCCTTTGATCGCTTGGTCAGAGGCTCCTGTTGTTGATGATAGTGATAATTTTGCAATTGTAGATGGACAACAGGCGTATGATGCGCCTGTTGCTCAATCTAAGTACAATGAAGCACCTATAGTAACTGCGCGCAATGACCATTATCCTAATGATGTGTATCCCGATGACGAGGGACCGGCACTTGCTCGTGATGATCAGGCAAACAGCACTAAAAATAGCGCGACACTGATTGCTAAAATTCAAAGTTTGCAACAAGAAGTGCAAGAGCTTCGTGGTCAGTTAGAAGTACAAGCACATGATTTAAAATTATTGCAGCAACAACAAGTTGCTTTTTATAAAGATTTGGATGCACGTTTAGGTGGCAATGCGTCTTCCAAGGTCGCTGCAAATAAACCTTCATTAGATTTGGATTCTGGATCTAGAACACCACCAGCTGTAACTAAAACAGCAACTACACCAGCACCAGTGCCTGCACCCGTTAATCCGGTTTCCAGAGCGAACCCTGCTGACGAACAAATCAGCTATTTGGCTGCATATGAATTAGTAACAAGCAAGCGTTATGATGACGCAATAAATGCAATGAACACTTTTGCACAAAAATATCCTCGAGGTGGTTATACAGCGAACGCGCAATATTGGCTGGGCGAGTTGTATTTAGTTAAAAAGGATTATGCAAAATCGATAGAACATTTTAATTTGGTATTACAGCAGTTTCCTACTTCAAGTAAATCTGCTGCGAGCATGCTGAAAGTAGGTTATGCCTATGCGGCTATGGGTAATAAAGATGAAGCAAGAAAATTCTTGCAACAAGTAGTCAGAGCTTATCCTAACTCGCCTACAGCGCAACTGGCTAGCTCTAAATTACAAATAATATAAAAAGATAAGGGTCTGTTGACGAGAAGGTCAACAGACCCTGGTAACTAGAGGTTTGCCAACAGTGCTTGTGCGTCTTACGAGTTGTCCTTTTCAGTTACAAATAAAATAAATTTTGGTATGACGCACCAGAACATTGATTCCAAGGAGAGCCATTATGCATTGGGTTGCGCATGCTCCGGCTAATATTGCTTTGATAAAATATATGGGTAAAAAGGACGCCAGTTCTAATAACCCAGACAATTCCTCGCTTTCTTATACTCTGAATAATCTTTTAAGCACGGTAAAACTTGAAGCAATCGATGCCCCAGAAGATGCATGGGAGCCTTTGTTGACGCCAGGTGCGCCTGAATTTACTTTATCTACAGCGGGTCAAAAAAAATTCCTTAATCATTTAGCGCGTTTAAAAAAGCATTTTGCTTACGAAGGAAGCTTTTTAGTTCAGTCCTGTAATAACTTTCCTCACAGCAGTGGCATGGCAAGTTCTGCATCAAGTTTTGCTGCCTTGACTCGTTGTGCCGCCGCAGCACTTGCTGAATTGACTCAAAAAGTCATACCTTCTGTTGATGAGCAAGCTTATTTTAGTCGTTTAGGCTCTGGTTCTTCTTGCCGTTCTTTTTATGCTCCTTGGTCTATATGGCAGGAAAATGAGGTGCGCGAAATTGATTTACCTTATCCGCAATTACTGCACCAAGCGATTGTGATTAGTGGCGAGAAAAAAGATGTATCCTCCAGTGACGCACATCAACGCGTGAAGACCAGTAAGTCTTATGAAACACGAAGCGCGCGTGCTGAAGAGAACTTAAGCTCATTATTAAATGCATTTACGAATCAGGATTGGACGAGTGCGTATCAAATTTGCTGGCGTGAATTTCAAGACATGCATCAATTATTCAACACTTGCGAAGAACCTTTTTCTTACATCTCAGAAGACAGTTTGACTGTATTAAATGAGCTGGAACAATTTTGGGATAAAAAAGGTGATGGTCCTATCGTAACTATGGATGCAGGACCTAACATTCATTTATTATATCGACCCGATCAAATTGAACTGGCACGTGAATTTAAGCGTGAATATCTGACAGGAAAGTACGATGTTTTGTGATTTTGAAACAACAACTTATGGCAAATGGATTTTAGTAGGTGAGCATGCTGTCGTTAGAGGCCATGCAGCTTTAGTATTTCCTGTTAAAGAAAAAAAATTAACTTTAAGCTATTCTGCGTCATCAAAATCGCTGGGTGCTGATTACACTGGAAGCAGTGGTGCGGACATGCATTTATTGTTCTGGAGCGTATTAGAGCACGGTACGCAATTGTTAGGGCGTTCATTAAATCAGCTGGGCGGTCATTTTCATTTAGACAGCACGATTCCTGTTGGCGTAGGCATGGGCGCTTCGGCGGCACTTTGTGTGGCTATGAGTCGCTGGTTTTGCGTGCAAAAAATGATAGATCAGAGCATGTGTACTACTTTTGCTAAAGAGTTAGAGCACCTGTTTCATGGCAAAAGCAGTGGCTTAGACGTTGCTGGAGTGGCTGCGGAAGGTGGTGTGTATTTCAAAGCGGGAACTACGGAACTCTTGAAACAAACGATTCAGCCGATGTATTTTCTATCCTCATGCAATCAAATTGGTATTACCTCTCATTGCATTCAGCAAGTACAAACGTTATGGGATAAAAATCCTGTATTGGCACAACAACTTGATGAGCAAATGATAGCCTCTGTTGAGCATGCAAAAATTGCTTTAGAGCAGGGTGGTGATAATGCACTGTCTTATTTAGCTCAAGCAATTAATAAAGCGGCTGATTGTTTTGTACAGTGGGGCTTGGTCAGTGAGAGTTTGCAGAAACATATGGATGGGTTAACTACCGCAGGCGCTATTGCTGTAAAACCTACGGGCTCAGGTGGTGGTGGTTTTGTTTTAAGCCTTTGGGATAAGCAACCTCCGGAGGAGTTGGAGTTGCTAGCGGTTTAACGTCCCCCGTCGTCCAGAGCGAAGCGAAGGACCTCCTGCATGTGACACGGTGCCATTTGATGGGAGGTCCTTCGCTTCGCTCTGGACGACAAGTGACAGTTAATCCACAAACTGATAATAAACCTCATTCGATTTTATCATGCCTAATTCATGGCGTGCTTGTTCTTCCAGGGCTTGATCACCACTTTTGAGCTCTTTGGTCTCTGCTTCAAGCGCTTTATTACGTGCTACTAACTTATTATTTTCTTGTTCATGCTGAGCCAATTTTTTTTGCAGGGAGACCCATTGAATTAAATTCCCATCGCCCAGCCACAGCTTATGTTGTAAAACAACCAGGGTAATAATTAAGATGATGAATATCGGACGCATAGGGTTGGCTTATTAGTTTAGTCTGTCTTTAAATCATTGTATTACCTTATTGCGATAAGGGGCAATATATGTTGTAAGTAATTTTATAAGTATTCATTTTAGACACTCTCAAGCTACTCTCTCAATATTAAAAATGCCTATGCAATATATTCAATTCCTCATCAAGATGTTCTATTTTTTCTAATAATTCGATAGCAAGAACTACTCCGGGCAGGTTAATACCCAAATCACGATGCAGGCGAAAGGCAGATTCAATTCGTTTGAGTTCTTGGGGATTTAACTTCAATTGTTCTATTTGTGACGATTGATTTGAAAACAAGCCATATTCCATCATCTCAGTGAGTAATTCTTTAGGGATGTTGTATTTATGACACACTTCGGTATAGGAAATGGTTTCTGAGTCTTCAATAAGCACACCAATTAATATATTATTTTGCTTCATGCTTACGCCTCCAAGTGGCTACGTGGATTAAAAGGCATTATTTCGGCCATTTTTTTATATAATTCAGTTGCTGCTTCTGTGGTTGCTGGCGGCGTAATGATCTTTAATAAAACATACTGATTGCCAGGAGTTTTTCCTGGTAAACCACGATCTTTCAATCTTAATTTTTGTCCTCCTTGTGAACCCGGAGGAATTTTCACATCAATTTTTCCTGCTAAAGTAGGGACTGTAACATTCGCTCCTAATGCAGCTTCCCAAGGCGTAATAGGCAGTGTCAGGTAGATGTCGTTGTCCATCACATCAAAAAGCGGGTGTTTGTCGACGTTAATTGTTAAATAAATATCGCCGCGTGGCCCACCTTGAATGCCTGGAGCACCTTGTCCTGCGAGACGTACTTGTTGGCCAGACTTAATGCCCTTGGGTATTTTTACTTTTAAGGTTTGAGTAACTGTTTGTGCCCCTTGATCTACTGGAACCTGAATGTTTTTAGTGGTTCCATTAAACGCCTCTTCCAGGCTGACGTTTACTCGGCCTTGATAGTCCTGACCTGCCATCGGGCGTTGTTGGTAGCGCGAATGACCAAATAAAGACTCAAATAAATCATCATTAAATTGTGCGCCGTGTTGTGGTCTAGCGTGTTGCTCCTGCCAACCTGATTGCTGTTGTCGGTGTTGACCTGATGCTTGAAATTTACGGTATTGATCGTATTCTGCACGCTTGGCTGGATCTTTTAAGACTTCATAAGCCTCGCCCATTTCTTTAAAATGCTCTTCGGCTTGAGGTTCTTTGTTGAGATCAGGATGGTATTTACGAGCCAGCTTGCGGTAGGCTGTTTTAATGTCTTTTTCAGTTGCATCCTGATTTAAGCCCATGATTTTGTAATAGTCTTTATCCATTGTACACTCTCATTAGTATTCTTTTTATTTTTGTAACACATAATGCCCTGGTGCGTCAGGTAATTTTTTATTGAGCACCGGTGCAGTTACTTGTTTTGGGCTTGATTGTTTGACCAGCCATTCATGCCAGGCTAACCACCACGAGCCGTTTTTTTTGTGTGCTTCTTCCAACCAGGTTGCGGGATCAAGATAGGATGAATCTTTTTTGCGTTCACGAATCAAATAGCTGCGTCCTTCATGGCCAGGTTCGCTGACTATTCCTGCATTATGTCCACCATTGGTCAGAACAAAAGTGATGTCACCATTTATCATCAAATGGGTTTTATAAACTGATTTCCAAGGGGCGACGTGATCTTTTTCAGTGCTGACTACAAATGCTGGGGTGCGTATGTTTTCTGCTACGATGTGTTTTCCTTCGATTGTAAATCGTCCTTCAGCAAAATCATTATTTAGGAATAATTGTTCCAGGTACTCACTATGCATTTTATAAGGCATTCGGGTTGTATCTGCATTCCAGGCCAGCAAAGCAATCATACCTCTTTGGGTACCATGCATGTAATCCTGAACCATCTTGGACCAAATAAGGTCGTAGGAGCGTAGCATTTGGAATGATCCAGACATTTGTTTGGTGTCTAAATACCCTTGATCCCACATCATACTTTTTAGGAATGATACTTCACTCTTTGTTATAAAAAGTAAGAGTTCACCTGCTTCAGTGAAATCGCCTTGTGCGGCGAGTAAAGACAGACTTTTAATGCGTAAGTCATTGTTTTGCGCCATCGCTGCTGCCGTAATCATCGCTAAAGTACCGCCAAGACAATAACCCATGAGATGAATTTTAGTTTTGGGAATGGCTTGACATACTGCATCAATGGCTGCCATAGCACCCAATCTGTAGTAGTCATCAAGTCCCAGGTTTCTGTCTTTGGAGTCAGGATTTTTCCAGGACACAATAAAGACTGTATGCCCTTGTTGAGTGAGCCAATTCACAAGAGAGTTATTGGGGAGCAAATCAAGAATATAATATTTCATGATCCAGGCTGGAAGTATCAAGACCGGTTCTTTATACACTTTTGGGGTTTGCGCTTCGTATTGAATAAGTTCGATTAAATGATTTTTGAATACTATTTTTCCCTTCGTAATGGCTACTTGTTTCCCGGGAATAAAATTTTCGACTCCGGCAGGAGGGGAACCCGATAATTTTTCTATAACATCCTGGAAGGCCAGTTCGGTGCCGCGAACCAGATTTCTTCCTTGAGAGCGTATGGTTTCTTGCAATAAATCAGGATTAGTTAAGACAAAATTAGACGGGGACATTGCATCAAAAATTTGTCTGATGCTAAAAGAAATAATCCGTTTTACAGGTTTTGTTAAGCCTGGCACCTCGGCTGATTGCAAATACCAGTCTTCGATTTGTAAAAAGAGTTCTGCCCATAAACGCCAGGGATAATGTGCCCAATTTTCTGTATGAAAGCGTACGTCTTTGCCATTTGCAGGTCGTTCCTGAGTCATTAAATGGTTGAGTACATCAGGAATATGCATCGCGGGATAAAAGCTGAGTTTCATCAGCGTTCCTGGAGCTTGAGCGAGTTGTGAAATCCATGAAAAATAGGCGATCTTTAATGAGGCCGGACTAATACCTGCAGTAAACTTCGCTAAATTAGCCTGATAGGTCTTATTTAAATAATCAAAAACATCATCCATTTCTTGTGGGTCACAATCTTTACAGTCTTCGATTGTTGATGTACTTTGCTGATGTTTTGTTTTGGACGATGATTTCTTTGTTTTAGTAGGAACAGGCTTCTCCATGCTCTCTGTCTCATTGCAGTTTAATTCATAAAAATAAGTATAGCAGCTTCTGTGAGCTATTTATTTGTGTATTAGTAAATTAGCGTTCATACTATTTGCTTTACTCTTTCTGCCCCTGTATTTGAGGAAAGATTTTTTTATTACCATTTTATTCTGGAGATTTTATGTCTAAATATTTGTTTCATACACTTATTGCCGGTTTTTTTATTTTATTAGTAGGATGCCAGTCTAATCCAGTAGGCCGCCCCTCAGGTTTATTTAATAACCCTTCGTTTGCACCTCAGATGAATTTAGCTCAATCAGTGCAAGAAGCGTTATTCCGCAATGAAGATCCTGCTATTGCTCAGGTTCGTGTTGAAACAAGACAAAACACAGTTGTTTTAAGTGGTTATGTTAAGAAAATCCGTCAAAGTGATACAGCAGAGCAAATTGCGCGTCAGGTTCCAGGCGTACAATCGGTAGAAAATCGTATTATTATTCGTCAGTAACCATTTAAACTAGCCCATCATTTTTGAGCGATGGGCATATAGTGTCTCTTGTTCGTTATCTAACGCCTGAAGCATCGCGATTTATGGTAATCTTCTCAACTTTTAAATTTACCAAATTTTTAAATATTATAAGTCATCCAAAACACAATCATCTAATCTAATGAGAATACTTTTTCCTCTTTGTTTTTTTCTCTCGGACAATTTTAAAGGTGCTTCATACAACTAAGGTGAAAATTAAATATTTGCATGGTAAAGTAAGCGTTATTTGATGGCTACGAGTAGAGGCATGAGAATGTTAGAAACAGTAGATCGATATGATCATGTGTCGTGTAGGAAAAAAGAAGGCGCACACTATACACCAACTCATCTTAGTAAGTTTGTTAGTAAAAAAATCATAGAAAAACTAACAAAAAAAGAAAAGCTAATTGTTGCAGATCCAGCTATTGGTGATGCGGAACTTATTTTGAGTTTGTTAGAGTCTCTTCAACACACTGATAAGGTTGAAATATTTGGCTTTGATGTAAACTCTGACTCCATAGAACTTAGCAAAAAACGAATTGCCAAGTATTTCCCAAATGTAAAAGTATCTCTGTTCTGTGGAGACTTCCTTGATTATTGCATTAATAGTAATTCAGAGTTAAAAAGCTATGATATACCTAAGTTTGACGTAATTATAGCAAATCCTCCATATGTACGAACTCAAGTGCTGGGAGCTGAACAAGCTCAATTTCTAGCAAAGAATTTTGGTCTCAAAGGAAGAGTTGATATTTATCAAGCTTTCTTGATTGGTATGAGTAAATGTTTATCACAAGATGGAATAGCAGGTGTTATTGTTTCAAACAAATTTCTAACAACTAAAGGTACTGGTGCACTACGTAGCTCGCTATATGACTTGTATAATATCTATAACATTTGGGATTTTGGCGATACAAAACTGTTTGAAGCAGCTGTCTTACCAGCCGTTTTACTTTTTTCATTAAAAACAGAAGACTTTAATGAGGAAACAGCTTTTAGTTCCATTTATGAGTCTAGTGAAGAACATCATTCTTTGGCTGAAACTGCAATCGATGCAATTTCACAAGAAGGGGTTGTTAAATGTTCTAATGGCAAGTCATATTCAGTAATAAATGGTCAATTAATATTTGATTCCTCATCAAAAGATATTTGGAGAATTAAAGACCTTAAATCAGAACAATGGCTCGATGACGTAAAGAAAAGAACTTGGGCTACTTTTGGTGAAGTAGGTAAGGTTCGAGTCGGTGTAAAAACCACTGCTGACAATGTTTTCATTAAAGAATCGTGGCTAGACGAAACAGGTTTAGAGCCTGAGTTAGTAAAACCACTTATCACTCATCATGTTGCAGGTAAATTTAAACAATCTGATAAAGAAACAAAGTATATTCTTTATACGCATAGATCTATTAATGGTAAGAAAAAAGTAGTTGATATTGATCAATATCCAATTAGTAAAGCATATTTAAATATACATAGGGATCAACTCGAAGGTCGTAGCTATGTAATGAAGGCCAAACGTAATTGGTTCGAAATCTGGGTTCCTCAAAACCCTCAACTATGGCTTGAAGATAAGATTATTTGTCGTGATATAAGTGAAGAGCCTACATTTTGGCTAGATCAAAAAAAATCTATCGTCAATGGCGATTGCTTTTGGATGGTTAATGATTTCTATCCTGAAAATAAAGATTTACTATGGTTAATTCTTGCAATTGCAAACTCTAAATTCATAGAAAAATTCTATGATATTAAGTTTAACAATAAGTTATACTCTAATAAGCGGAGGTTTATTTCACAATATGTTGAACAGTTTCCATTGCCAGACCCAGCATCTGAAATATCTACTAGAATGATTAAGCTGGCAAAGTCTATTTTCAATGAGAAAGATATGGTTTCAGTAAAACAACTTGAAGGTGAACTAAATAATTTAGTCTGGGAGGTTTTTGACCTTCCGCAACCTAATAATTAATCAAAGAAATTGCGAGGCAAAGGAATTTGAATCTTTTTATTTAATACTTTGCCTCCAAATTGATCAAACCGTGTAAAGAACCCTTCACCTGTAGTTAGATATAAGTTTGTAATATGCACTAAACCATTATCTATATATCCATAGAATAATGCATATCTAACATCGCAGTGTCTAATCTGCTGTGAGCCAATCTGTTCAATATCTAGCGCAGCTTCACTATCAGGGCAAACTAATCCTAGATCTATAGTTGGCGAGGTTTGTAGCTTAACCTCCATAAGTTGATGTTTTACATCTGGAAATTGACCGTTATCTCTGTAGTCTGAGTAACCTAAAGCACTACATACAAGTGCGTGTAAAGCTGCTCCACGGTTTCGCTCTTGATCTGCTCCAGCATCCACAAAAGAATTTCCTACTATATATTTCAGTTTATGAAAGCATTCAAAAATTGGCAGCAATTGGCCATTTTGAGGCTGTGCAATAGGACTGTTTTGTGATAGTTCTATCGGACTGCTTGCTAATAAACCAGTTAAATTATCTGTGTCATAAGGAGTAACTAATTCAAATAATTCATTTGAAGGCACTAGTCTAGCTTGAAACTTCTGAGTAAGCGTCCCCGTTGTATCTAAAATAGCTAAATCACTACCTGAAATGACTTTAATTTTTTTTATAATGTCATTTTCATTGGTTCTAATAATCACATATCGTCTTTCGACGTCTAGTTCTTCATTCCATATTTGCAAATTGTTAGATTTCTGCACGTAAGTATCGAACATTTGACCAGTAAAACGAGGCTGACATTTTTTAAATGAAGTTGGTAATAGATAGCCCAAAGCAGAGCAAACCAACTCTTTCGCTACTTTTGAACGAGTTCTTATAGCTAGGCCTTCAAAAGAGGCTCCTCTGAGGCGTTCATTTAAAACTGATGATAATTCATTACTTGTTAACCATAAGTTAGTATCACCCACATCTATGTGATCATAAATGGACAAACCTAAATGGGAAATATTCCCTACTTTAACTAAGCCAGACGCTAGATTGTTCATTTTGTTAATTCCCCATTACTGTTTAAAAGTTGGGTAATTGATACGTTAAGTGCTTCTGATAAAATCTCCAAAGTGCTTAGTGTTACATTCCTTTCACCACGTTCTATAGAGCCTATATAAGTACGATGAAAGCCACATTGTTCTGCTAGTTGCTCTTGTGAAAGAACGTTTTTTAGTCGATATACGCGTACATTTTTTGCTAAATTCTCTAGAAGATGTTGACTAGGCTTTCGCATAATTACTCCTTAAATATTAAAAAAGATAATTACATATGAATACTTTAAGTCTACAGACTATAAGTAGCGCGAAATATAAAACGGGTTTGATATTTATTTTAAAGAGGCTGAGCACATCAAAAATATTCCTGTTTTCCTTCCGTAGCATAGTTGTGTACTAATAATAAAGAATAGATTTTTTGAGTTTTGAGGAGGGGGCACTAAATGAACTATTTAAAGGGCGCTTAACTGCAGATAAATTTATTATTATCATTTGGGATGGAATAAGAGATGGATTCGAGCTTGCACGAAGGTAATTTATTTAAATAATACGCTTTAATACCTAAAATAAATCTTTTTGTGTACTATATTTATACAATGGATTGCATCTATTAGTACACCTTATGGAGAGTAACATGGCCGATCTCATTCACAGTGTTTTGCCGAAATCTCGGCGCAAAATTAGTTACATCAACCCAGATGACTCTATAAAAAAATGCATTGATTTAATGACCGAGCTTGATATCGGTGCATTGGTTGTGGTGGATAAGAACGATAAATTAATTGGCATAGTCAGTGAGCGTGATATCGTTCGTTCCTGTTTACATCATTGCGTTAACCTTGAAACAGGCACCGTTTCAGAAGTAGTCTATAAAGACGTCACGATTCTTAGTCCTCATGATGTAGTGGAAAAAGCCATGCAAGCCATGACCTCCACTAAGCGAAGGCACGTATTAATCCGTGATGAGCATGATGAGTTTATAGCCATTATTTCTATCGGTGACTTGCTTTATCATATTCTGGATGACAAAGCCCGAACCATCGAGCACTTGGAAAATTACATTCATACCTAGCTCAAGAGTAGGTTGCCCTAGCTACAAAAGGCTGATGGATGCTATAGTGTTGTTTTTAATATAAGTTTACACTTTTTATGAAAACACTATTCAGAATACTCCTGGTAAGCTTTGTTTTAAGCGTTAATTTATGGGCAGCTGAGTCTGTCTCTCCTTGGTATACTTTGGGAGTGGATAAGAAAGTAACGATTAATGCGGCGTTGTTTCTTGCTTCTACCTGTGAGCATTGTCATAAAGCAGATGCTTTTTTTAATAAAATTGCAGCCGCTGATCCTCAATTAAAGATTCAGCGTAATATTATTAATGAAGACAAAAAAGCCTTATTTCGTTTTAATCAATTATTGAGTGAGCAACATGCAGATGACTTTGCGGTTCCCTCAATTTATTTCTGTAATTCGCGTTGGGTAGGTTATGCTTCAGATGAAACTACAGGAAAAGATTTGCTGCATGCCATCAACTATTGCAAACAGCAAATTGAAAAAGACGGCACGTTAAGCCAATCTACTGTGGATACTTTAAAGCATTGGGCAAGTGCTAATCGCTTTGATGTTGGCCTGGTCGGTAATCCCGGGGCATTTGCTTATATTATGACTATTGCTTTAACCGATTCTGTTTCTCCTTGTGCTTTCTTTTGTTTTGCAACGCTTTTAGCTTTTCTTTTTATTGAAGAAAAAAGAAAAAATCAAACCACGGCAGGTTTATTATTTATATTCGCGGTAGTACTGGCTCATTATTATCAACAAGCGTTTACCAGTAGTTTTTATGGTTTACTTCCATGGTTGCGGATACCGGCTGCGTTATTAGGTATGGTGACGCTTTATTTTGTGTCGCAGCGTTACCAAAAAAAACAATATAATAAAAACTTATATTTCACTTTGGCCTTTTTATTAGGTCTTATGATTATGATTTACCAACAAACCTGCGTGATGAATTGGTCTTATATTTTTGAACAATGGTTGGGTAATCAGAACCTGACAACAATGCAATCGGTCTGGTATCAGTTAGTTTATCAAGTAATGTATTTACTGCCATTATTAATCACCTTAATCGTGTATTTGAGTATGCTTAAAATGAAGCGTATTGCCGCGATGCGGTCGCGCTTGATGGTAATTGGTTACTTGTTTATTGCTGCTATAGCACTGGCTCTCATTATTTATCCTGCGGTCTTGTCCTTTTTAGGGATATCGTTAATTGCTTTATTGATATTGATTGTCACTGGATACTTTTTAAATTTGACTTGATCTTGTACTGATGATTTGGGATCATCAGGATTATTTGTTTTTCAGGTGGTGATATGAGTAAGCTCATTGATATTCCCGTGGTTGTCGAAAGCGGGCAAAAATACAGAACCCCCCATGGTGTAACGGCTATTAAAGACGGGGTGAAATCAACTGAGACTGCTCATGGACGTTTACCTAAACCTAAATGGTTACGTATTGTAAATCAGACGACTCCTGCATACAGTCAGGTGAAGGAGCAGGTGCAAAAACATCGCTTGGCCACCGTTTGTGAAGAAGCAAAATGCCCAAATATTTCTGAATGTTGGTCACATGGTACGGCAACCATTATGCTCATGGGGGCCGTGTGTACACGTGCCTGCCGTTTTTGTGCTGTGGATACTGGGAATCCACACGGCTGGTTGGACGCACAAGAGCCCGAAAATACAGCGAATACAGTTGCATTGATGAATCTGGATTATGTAGTTTTAACCTCCGTGAATCGTGATGACTTACCTGATGGTGGCGCCAATCATTACGCACAAAGCATTCGCGCGATTAAAGTGCGTTCTCCCAAAACCAAAGTGGAAGCTTTAACTCCTGATTTTCAAGGTGTGGAGCAAGATATTGCTGTTTTACTGGATAGTGGGGTGGATGTTTTTGCCCAAAACGTAGAAACAGTGGAGCGTTTAACTCATCCAGTGCGTGATAATCGCGCGGGCTATTTACAAACTTTGAATGTTCTGGCTTTTGCTAAACGTTATCGCCCTGATGTATTAACCAAGACCAGCCTCATGCTTGGCTTAGGTGAAACAGATGAAGAAATCATTCAAACCATGGATGATCTACGCGCTCACAACGTGGATATTTTGACTTTAGGACAATATTTGCAGCCTACCAAAAACCATTTGCCAATAGAGCGTTATGTTACTCCTGAAACATTTGCTGAATTAAGACAAATCGGATTAAGAAAAGGATTTTTTGAAGTAGCTTCTGGTCCTTTGGTTCGTTCCAGTTACCGTGCTGATCGCATCTTTAAAAAAGATAATTTGGGTTTAGATGATTAAGCCTTTGTTATGGGACTGTTTACATTTCGCTAGCTTGAGCCCAAATAGGCTGATAGTAGGAATGCCAACAGACCCTATTATTAATTGGAATTGAATATGTTACACATAGCACTTTATCAACCTGAAATCCCGCCTAATACAGGTAATATTATTCGACTTTGCGCAAATACTGGAGCGCAGTTGCACTTAATTCATCCTTTGGGCTTTGCTCTGGATGATAAGCGTATGCTCCGTGCAGGTCTTGATTATCATGAATGGGCTTCTATTTTGCATTACGCTAATTGGCAGGAGTTTGTTGAAAAAAATGCAGGACGGCGAATTTTTTGTTGTACCACTAAAGGCGAAAAAAATTACAGTGATGCCGTTTATCAGCAGGAGGACATCTTGCTTTTTGGAGCGGAAACACGAGGCTTGCCTGATGAAATTCGAGCAAATCATGCCAGAATCCGTATTCCTATGTTAGAAACAAGTCGTAGTCTTAATTTATCAAATTCCGTAGCTATTATTCTTTTCGAAGCATGGCGGCAGCTTCAATTCGTTTGACTTGATTTCTGGTTGGTTTTCTAGCTCATTTTATCATCGTCTATTTTTTTACAGTAGAAGACAAATATTCTCAGCGAGTATAATATGGATCATTGATTCTTTTAAACTCTAGAGTAAAAATGAATTTTAAAGATTGGTGTATGCAGCAATTTGGAATTACAGACTTTAGAGAAGGGAAAATTCCTAATTACGTTTTTTTTCCGACAATTCCTGCGGCACCAGTAAAAGCAAATAGGCTAGGACATGGTAGCTACGTTATCAATGCACCTTATTTGCAGGGATATGTGTTTCCTTATGATAATTATAAAATATTACTTCATCAGCTGCTTTTATTTTTCTTTGGCATTCGCTCGATTAATCCCAAGGCTTATGAACCCTTGCTGTTTGATTTTTTTAGGTATGCAGGCGTTAATCTGGCAGCTCAGTCAGAATATAAAGAGCCTTCACCAATGCATCTTATTTTTAATACAGAAGACAATCTGTACCAATTTGCAACCATTTTTTCTCAGTTGCAACCTGTATTAAATACCACTACTTTAATTGGAACCTACACTTTACAACTGCCAGCATTTGCTGTCGCTCACTTACAAAGAGCTTATTATCAACAAACAAATACAGAAATTTTAAATACTGAGTCACTTGCACAAATGAAGAGGCAGCTTGCAGAATTGCATAAGCTAAAAAAAATAATCATTCGCCCTCATTTGGTAGCTGTTTTAGATGCTGCGAGTATTTTGTCTCGAGATTACAGTAATAATCAAAATGGTGTGTCGCTTTTGACGCATGAGGCAGTAAGTGCTTATGCTGTCTCTTTGAAAAGTTATGCAGAAATAAATCGTGATAATTTATCGATAATGGATTATTTAAATCTAAGAACCGCTTCGTCGCTTTTAGCTTTCTATGATCAAAATGGCAGTTTAGGGCACAGCCTAAAAACAGATGCTTGTTTTGTACACAAGTTGATAGCAAATAATGTATGTCCCTATCGTTGGGGTGCTAAACAGGAAACCCCATTTTTTATACACTTACCTGAAGCAGTACAAAAGAAAATTAGCAATTTAATTGTACAAAATAGTACGGAACTCTTGCATGGAACTTCTGGTGCAGATTTGCGGAACAAATTTCATTTTAAAGTGAAACGTTTTCTTCCCGATGAATCTATGAATTCAGAGATTAATGAGATTATTTTACAAGGCGGAGGGATGTCTCGGCATTCTGCAGTTTTTCGAATTATTAAAGTGGGTATTCTGGCAAATGGTACTCGCGCCAGTTGGCAACAAAAGCCTCTGTATTATGAGTATTATAAAGTAGTTGATAACTTAGGTATCGGCTGCAATGAGATGGATACTCAGAGCAAAACGTGTTTGGGAACTTATGTAACTCGTCTAAGACCTTGTGCCTGGGTAGATGGTCAATTTATCCCTATTTATATTGATCCATTCCAGTTTCCACAGAAGTACCAGGATGTTATGGAATATACTTTGCGTCAGTTAATTAGTACGGAACGTTGTTTATTATTCTATTTTAGTCCAGGCAATGCACCTGGTAATTGCCCTGAAGTGCATGAGTGGACGCGATTTCATTTGATGAATCAAGCTTTAAGTGGTCAACCACACAGGGGAAGAGTGATTTATTACGGTAGTCACCCTATAAATCCTTCTTTACCGTATGAGCGCTCTGTAATAAATCAAAAAAATTTTTATCAAGAAGGCGGTAGTTGCACTATTTTTTCTTTGAAAAGCTTGGTCTTCAGTTTAATTGGTCCCTCTCTAGGTGCTTTGCATAGTAATTTCATGCAATTAAATAACGCATCAGCTCTTCTTGCTGTAATGGAGCATAAAATCAGCGCATTGCAGCAACGCGTGATGCAACAAGCAGCAGCAAAAATTTCTAATAATAGAAATCTTGAGTATTCTCGACATGCATTTTTTAATCCGCCGGAAGTAGGGGAATTAAACTATTCGGATTTGAAGAGGCCGCAATTAAACTAAAATAATGCCTCTTTTTTTCATAGTGTTATGCATAAAATAAGCTATAAAAACCATAACAGAACCAAGTGTTAAAGCGCTAATGCCCAAGATTAGGTAATAGTCTTTATAATAAGGTAAGCTTTCTACAGCAGAGTTTACGGTATCAGGTATAGCAACCCAAGCCGCTATCTTACCTGAAATGGCATGAGCTAAGGAGCTTGCAAGATACCAAACCCCCATGGCAAAGGCGATGGATTTTTGATCGCAATACAGTCCAATCATACTCAAACCAATAGCGCTAACCCATAATTCGGCGATAGAAATCAAAATATAGGTTACTGCAATGTAATTGCCCTCAATCAAGCCGTTTGTTGCATTATGTGCGGCAAAGGTAAGTACTAACAAAGCAACTCCTGAAAGCATAACGCCTGCAGAAAACTGATAGGGGATAGTAAAACGTGGCACCATTTGATAAAAGCGTGGAAGTTGGCTGCCTATAGCCAGAATTAATAATGGGTTTAGTATTTGATATTGAGCGGGTGAAACGGTTAAGCCCCATAGATTATGGTTGGAATTATTTTTGGCAAACAAAATCAATGTGCTGTGCATTTGATTATAAATTACAAAAAACACGACTGCTTCGACAACAAGCAAGAGAGCGAACAGTTGTTTGTCACGTGCGATTCCTTGTAAGGTAATTGTTTTTCTAAAAAACCAGAATATGCCCATTATGCAACCTGAAGCAATTACTGTGCTGGCAATATCCACATAAGAATAGGCAATCAGAGTCAGTAGATAAATTGTAATAATATAACCAGCCAGGCGAATGATGCTTTGTGGTGAAAGTTTGCTTCGATCTTTGCCCCAGATGACGTTGTCATAAAGGCTATAACGTTTGGCAAAATTCAAGGCGGCTATGGATTTACCTACGAAGGCAATAGTAAGAATGGACAATGGGCCATAACGACTTTCTAATAAAACGGGTGCAATTAAAGTAGCTAATAAAGCACCGGCATTAATTGCAATATAATAATAAGTCATCGCGGATTTTGCTTTAATTGCGTTATCTGAATAAATATGAGAAACAATACTTGAAGAGGTACCCATTAATAAGGAGCTTGTGGCCGGTATGAATGCATAAGCTGCAATAAATAATTGGTCTCCAAGGGCATGTACCGTGTACCCGCTGAGCATAATCAGGAGGTAAGCAGTCGCAAGCATCGTGCTGCCAATAAGAATGGATCTCCTGACACCGACAACGGTATCTGCCATGAAACCACCAAGCATCGGCATTAAATAACCTGCTGCATGCGCAACACCAATAAAAGCATAAGCCTTTGCCTGACTGTAGCCCAGACCTTGGGATAATAAAGGACGAGTTAAAAATAAAACTAAAATAGCATTGAGGGAGTAGACAGAGAACTGGCTCCAAAACGTAATATAGATAATATTATTAGTTTGCTTCTGTCGTAAATCTAATTCAGGCAAGTAGTTTTTAACTTCGTCAGAAATCATTTCCACCTCGTTCTAGATACTTTGCAATTCCCTCTTTTAAGTAAACGACAGTTTTGGTAAAAGCGTTATAATTTATTGAAAATATTTATAAAAAACCACTTAATTGCATAAATATAACTCAGTGCACCGTCATTTGCGTGATGATTTTCGAACAGATGATTACTTGCTGCACATCCGTCTTCGCGATGCTCGCAAAGACGAGAAAAGCTAATTAACGGAGATACAGCATATGTCTGAGATTATAATTTGAAGATCGTTGCTGCGTTCTGGACGAGGGTGATCATAAAGAGAATATTTTGTGTGAATTATTTCTTAGCAAGTACCACATCGACAATATGGGTGTCATGATAGGGAAAGGTGAAAATCTTACTGAAAAGGCGCTTAAGCCTTTGAATTAAAAAGTTTTTTGGAAGCATGCGAATGGATAAAGTATTAAGAAACCAGGTTCCTTCAATACCAAAAAGAGCCAGTTCATCAATGTTGTTAAGAACAATGGGGATTTCTAAACGTTGATGGTCAATGACTTCAAATTGATGCTGTTTAAACGCCTGCATTAACTCATCATTATTTGCCGCAACCGTAGTATTTTTTACAATGGACTTATAATAATGCCCGACAACACTGCTCAATATGGAATCTTGGGAAATAAATTCTGCTAATTGTTGTTGCGCTACAGGAAATGAATCATAGGTTGTGGTGATCATGGAGAAATGGCCATTTGCACGCGTGAGTAATTTTGCTTCATGGAACAAAACATTAATTGGGATGTACGCATTAATAAAATGAGCCAAGATTAAATCCTGACTGTGCGGCGGTAAATACTTGCTTGCATGCGCAGCGCTGCCCTCAATAGCAATCAGAGGGAGTGCATCTTTAGCGCGGCGTAACATTTCAGAAGAAACATCAATACCGGTGAATTCTGCCAGAGGCATTGCGTGCTGTAGCTTTTTTAAAAAAGCGCCATCGCCAACGCCTAGATCGAGAACTTTATAATTAGGTTTCATTCCTAAATAAAATTTCTGCATCTGTTCAATAGCAATTTGATGACTTTTGCTAATCGCTCCAAAGCGATTGGCAGTGTCGTAATTCTCAGCGATTTCGTTATACATGGCCTTCAAGGACATGCAGCATTCCAATTTAAAACTATTTGATCAAGTATATCCTTAAATTAGGGATATATGCGACGGTGTTTGCGGAAAATTATTGTTAATTTTCTTGTAATTATCCTTTGTGCTAGTATAGAGTCACCGATTTCGATACGAATAATTTATAAATATCAGGTTTTATCATGTCAAAAATATTAGTTACTGGTGCCACAGGATTTGTAGGGAAACGATTAGTGCCAGCGCTTATTTTAGCTGGACATGAGGTGCGATGTGCCGTGTCTCGCAAGGTTGATTGGCTTAATGCCGAGCAGGTACTCATTGATAAACTAGAGTGCAATCCCGATTGGAGTGAGGCACTTGTAGGTGTGGATGTCGTCATTCATTTGGCTGCCCGAGTGCATATTATGAATGATAAATCAGAATCTGCATTGGATGACTATTGCAAAGTGAACAGCATTGCCACAAAAAAATTGGCAATTGCTGCCGCAAAAAATCAGGTAAAGCGTTTTATCTTTTTAAGTTCTATTAAAGTGAATGGTGAACAAACGGTAAACGGGCAGGCGTTCACTGAAGAACATATGTCTCAACCTGAAGATCCTTATGGTCAAAGCAAATTATACGCCGAACGCTATTTAGAAGAGATCAGCCAAAATACGGACATGCAGGTAGTGATTATCAGACCGCCATTAATTTATGGTCCTGAAGTCAAAGCCAATTTTTTAAAAATGATGCATTTAGTAAAAAAAGGATTGCCATTACCTTTTGGCCGCGTGAACAACAAACGTAATCTGGTTTATATTGGTAATCTGGTTTCTGCCTTATGCGCTGTGACGACACATCCAGCGGCTGCAAATCAAACGTATTTGGTCGCTGATAATGAGTCTTTATCTTTAACGCAATTAATGAGCCTTATTGGTCAGGAAATGCAGGTTAAAACCAGATTATTTCCTGTGCCTGTGCGTTTTATGGTTTTTGTGTTTCGCTCTTTGGGCAAGGATAATCTGAATACACGTTTATTCGGCTCTTTAGAAGTTAGTACTAGTAAAATAAAATCGCAATTAGGTTGGGTTCCTCCAGCAAATACTGCTGAAGGGTTAAGGGAAACTGTAACGTGGTATCAAAGTGAATTTAATTCTTAGTGTTGTTGTTTTAATTTTTTCGGTTGCTTTGACTAAGTTGTTTTGTGTGTTTGCACAGGATACTCGGTTAATGGATAAACCTAATGAACGCTCCATGCACTCTAAACCCACGATTCGTGGTGGTGGGCTTGTTTTTATTGGGCTGTCTTTAGTATCACTCCCTGTGCTTTGTTTGTTGACTCAGACGTCTTTTATAGAGCAAGCGGTGTTTTCCTTGAGTATATTGATGATTGCTGCGGTCAGTTTTTTAGATGATTTATATAATTTATCGGTGAAACCTCGATTTTTAGTGCAATGTCTTGCTGCCTTATTGGTTGCTGTATTCATTAGACCACAACAGCTTGATTTTATAATTTTTTCAATTAGTTCCCCTTTTTTAATTATTCCTTTTATTTTTATAGTAACGCTTTGGGCTATTAATCATTTTAATTTTATGGATGGATTGGATGGTTTTTGCGCCTCACAAGCTGCATTTCTATTTGTAGCGTATGCGCTTCTGTTTGGAATGTACGGTGCTTCATTTTATCAAAGTTTTAGCCTAGTGCTTGTTTTTAGTTTGTTAGGTTTTTTAATGTTTAATTTACCGCCAGCCAAGCTTTTTATGGGGGATATTGGCAGCGCTACTTTGGGATTTATTACCTTTAGTCTGGCTTTAATTGCACAGCAAAAATTCCAAATTCCCATTTTATATTGGTTTATGCTCAATGGACTTTTTCTCTTTGATGCTACTTTTACTTTAATTCGTCGTATACTGCGTAAAGAAAAATGGTCGGCTCCTCATCGAAAACATGCCTATCAAAGATTAAGACAATTAGGTATTACGGTTCCGGTTATTTTATTGGGGCAAATAGTAATAAATTGCATTTTTTTACTCCTGATTTTTTTATTGCAAAGAGTGAATATGTTTGGTTCAAACATGGCAATTTTATTGCAGATAGGTCTAATTGCTCTGATATATTGCTGGATTGAAAATAAATTCCCTATGTTTCATAATAATATTACTTCTTGAATTTATTGAAAAAAATTCGGTTTTTTATTATAAGGTACAATCGGATAAAGTATACGCTTAATATTTTGTTAATAAAAAGAGTGTACAATTACATCCGTGAAATAAATATTGATTTATTTTCAAACATATTGTAGCTGTCTGGAGCACCATGGAAGCGTTCTATGGAGGAGTAGGTAGCTGCTAGTAAGGGAGATTTATTATGTTAATTTTAACCCGTCGTATCGGCGAAACTTTAATAATCGGTGATGATGTAAATATTACTGTCTTAGGCGTAAAGGGTAACCAGGTTCGTCTAGGTATTAATGCGCCAAAAGATGTATCGGTACACCGCGAAGAAATTTATTTAAGAATACAACAAGAAAAACAATCAGACGATTCTGAAACACCAGCATAAATTAATTTTGTCGCAGTACATCCAGTTCCGAGCACTTAATAATGCTCGGGACGAACCCGAATTCTTGTAGTACTTCATATTATTCCAACGCCATTTTCTCGCAAATTATATTGCAGACTGTTTAAATTATGACAAAATGTCTGCGTAGTTTAATTCTAAACTAATCGTAAGCATTACTGTTATTCAACGCACTTTACTGTGACTGTACTTAAGTTTTATGAGTTGTCATGGTTCAAGATCGCAGTATTTCATTGGCAGGACCATCACTTCGTCATCCAGAGCGTAGCGAAGGACCTCCCATCAGATAGCACTGTGCCACCTTAAGGAGATCCTTCGGCTTCGCTCAGGATGACGGTTCTGTTGTGCCGCTACTTAATGAAGTGTCCCCTGAAGAAAGCGAATGCTTTATTCCAAACTCATCTGCCAAAATTAATTGCCCCATAGAATTGATCCCACAAGCCGTCCCAGAAAGCGTTCCATATGCTTGGCTAACCGTAATGTTTTTACCTGCCAGATAATCAAATTGATTCCATTCATCCATAAAGGCATTCAGATCCGTATTGATGAATCGCATCAAATAGTGTTCTAAATTACTAATCAACTGCGCAACAAGCAAATTCCTATCAAAACGGCGCTTACTGATTTCATAGAGCGAACACCATGGTTTATCAGCAAGCGGCTGATTTTGGGTATCTGTATTGACGTTTAAGCCTATACCAATGATAACTTGCGCATTGCCATTAGACTCGGCTTGGATTTCAATCAAGCTGCCGCAGAGTTTTTTATCATTCCAATAAATATCATTAGGCCATTTAATTTTAATATCTGCAGATAACTGCAACTCATTTAAGGTCGCCAAAACTGCCAAACTACTGACCAGACTTAAGCCGGACAGTTTGCCGAGATCGTAATTAAGATTCCAACGACTGGAGCAATAAATATTTTCACCAAAAGGAGAATGCCAATTTCTACCAAAGCGGCCTCTACCTTGAGTTTGTCGTTCGGCGCAGCAGACATCGAGCTGATTACTTATGGGAAGCTCTTTGAGAAAGCGATTGGTTGAATTTATGGATGTAAATAAATGAAGATTAAAGGAGTGCGCCATTTTTTGCTGCAGCAATTGTTTTCTAATGGGCTCCTCACTTAAGAGAATCAGCGGGTTAGACAGTTGGTACCCTTGTTGCGGTAAGCTGTTAATCGGCACACCCAATTCAACCAGTTGATTGATTTGCTTCCATATCGCCGAGCGGGTGATACCTAAGGCTTGCCCTAGTTCAGAGCCGCTATGACAGGCCCCATCACCTAGTATGTGTAATAAAATAATCTGTGATGGGTTAAATTGCATCATACAACTAGAATCTCAGGGTATTGTTAGGCTGTAGTTGGATGATGGCATGGCGGATTTCGCGAACCGTTGGGTGATAGCATAAGGCTCCACTGAAGCCTACCGCAGGCATAAAGGAGCGCAATTGCCAAGTCATGTTGTTTAGTGGGTCATCGACTAATTGCTTGGTCGGTATTGATGTGGGCACCGTAAAATTTTTGGTTGGGTAGGCCAGTCCCAAACCACAGGCTTTGATAAATGCTTCTTTTTGTGACCAAATATGAAAAAACGTTGCCGGTTTTAATGAGGCAGGCACTTTCATAAATTCTTCAAGTTCTTGTTCGGAAAACAAGGTTTTTGCGATGCCCTCATAAGAGCGAGCTGAATATTTTTCTATATCCACGCCCATAGGAAAGCCTTTTCCTATGGCTAAAAGGGCTAAGTCACCAGTGTGGCTGAGATTAAATTGCAAGCGTGAAGAATTGATGACTTTAGGCTTTCCATGCGAATTATAGGAAAACTCCAGACGATCAGGGCGTGTATTTAAATAGCGTGCTAAAATAATTCTTAAGGTAGCTCGCGCCATAGAAAAGCGTCTTTTATGCTGACTGAAGTAAAAGCGTTCTGCACGGGCTTTCTCTTCTGCATTTAAAAGTTGGTACGCATTCGCTGATTCCTGCGCTACTGAAAATTGCCAAAGATCAATACGCGTTTCATTTAAAATGCAATTATCCGTATCTAAGTGTGTAAATCCTGTAATGATCATAAGCTGTTTTTGATTCTGGCATCGATTAGTGGTTATAGGTTATCATATACCATGATATTTAATTTACCAAAGAGTATTGAATGAGCCGACAATTTTTGGATTTTGAGCAGCCCATCGAAGAGTTGAATCAAAAAATTGAAGCACTCCGTATGGTGGGTAATGACAACGAAGTGAATTTAAGCGAAGAGATCTCGCGTCTTGAGTCTAAATGCTCTGAGTTAACAGCACAGGTTTTCTCTAATTTAGAACCCTGGCAAGTGGCGCAAATGGCAAGACACCCGTTAAGACCACAAACAACGGATTATATTGAACGCATTTTTACTGATTTTCAGGAGCTGCATGGTGATCGAAGTCACTCGGCCGCTCCGGCCATTATTGGCGGATTAGCGCGCTTAAATGGCGAGCCGGTTATGGTTCTTGGGCATCAAAAAGGAAAGCGCACCAAAGAAAAAGTATACCGAAACTTTGGTATGGCACGCCCTGAAGAATACCGTAAAGCCTTACGTTTAATGAAGATGGCCGAAAAATTCAGTTTGCCGGTGTTTACTTTTATTGATACTGCTGGAGCTTATCCTGGAATTGGTGCAGAGGAACGTAACCAGTCAGAAGCGATCGCGCGTAATCTATTTGTTATGTCGCGACTAAAAACACCAATTATTTGCACAGTAACTGGCGAAGCAGGTTCGGGTGGTGCTTTGGCTATTGGTGTTGGTGATCGCGTGTTAATGCTGCAGTTTAGTATTTATTCTGTAATCTCTCCTGAAGGCTGTGCGTCTATACTTTGGAAAGACGCTTCCAAAGCAGGTGATGCTGCGCGCGCTATGGGAATTACTGCCGCTAATATATATGATAATAAATTGGCTGATATGGTGATTCCTGAGCCTTTGGGTGGAGCGCATCGTGATGTAGACAATATGGCTGCTCGTTTGAAAGCTGTTTTAGTGGATGAGTTACACTCTTTAAAAAAACTTTCTCCAGAAAGACTCATTGAAGGCCGATATCAGAAATTTATGGCCATGGGCGCTTGTGATTAATTCTTTATTGACTCCGGAATGGCTGACGCGTCTTAGTCATTTCAGCAGAATTATTGTAGGGTTTAGCGGGGGGCTGGACTCTACAGTGCTTTTGCATGTTCTTGCTTCTTATCCGTCCTTACATTCCAAATTAGTTGCTGTGCATATTAACCATGGAATTAGTCCTCATGCGTGTTCCTGGCAAGTGCATTGCAAGCAGTTTTGTGAACCTCTTAATATTGAGCTGATTACCGAATCAGTTCACTTTGATCGCAGCGCTAATATTGAAGAAGGCGCGCGTATTGCCCGTTATGCTGTTTTTTCTTCTTTGTTAGATGAGCAGGATGGCTTGATTTTGGGGCATCATGTAGATGATCAGGCTGAGACTGTATTGCTGCAGTTGTTTCGAGGAGCTGGCGTAGACGGTTTGGCTGCTATGGCTGAATCGGCCGCTTTTGGTAAGGGCAGGATTGTTCGGCCTTTTTTAAGTTATCCCCGGTCTTTTTTAGAGCAATATGCTGCGGTGCATCAGTTAAACTGGATTGAAGATGAAAGCAATCAGGATGTGAATTACTCCCGTAATTACCTTCGTCATCAAATTATACCTTTACTGGCTGAAAAATGGTCTGGAGCCGTCGGAGCTCTTGCGAGAACAGCCAAGCATTGCCAGCAGTCGAAAAGCAATTTGGATGCGTTGGCACTTATTGATAGCCCTGAGTTGTCTACTGTAAAAAAATTATTATTTATCGAGCCGTTACAGCAATTAAATTTTGAACGCCTGAGTAATGTGCTGCGATTTTGGTTAAAACAAAATCAAGTTTCTATGCCCTCAACACTTACTTTTAATCGCTTAATTCATGAGCTGATTTTTGCCAATGAGGATGCTGTTCCTGAAGTCAGTTGGGGAGCAATTATCGTTCGCCGTTATCAAAGCCATTTATATTTAGAGGAGCAAAGTGCATTTAATCTCTCTTCTTGCACAGAATGGTCCATGTTCCCACTACCTTTGGTTTTAGAACAAACTACAGTCGTAGCAAAAAAATCCAATCGAGGCTTGGTTGTTCCTGAAGGGGCGAAGATCACCATTAAATTCAGACAGGGTGGCGAAGAATTCAAGTGGCATGGCCAAACTAAACGTTTAAAAAAGCTTTTTCAAGAGTGGGAAATTCCACCTTGGTTAAGAGAACGTACGCCATTACTTTACCTGGATGACACTCTCGCTGCAGTAGTGGGGTATGCCGTGAGTGATTTATTTTTTAATAATGATTCAACCCAGGCTTGGTTCTTGTTTATGGATGAACAATCCGAGCCATTAAGTTAAGGGTTTATCCCTTCTCCCGTTTGGGAGAAGGTGGCGCGAAGCGACGGATGAGGGGTTTTTCTCGTGGAACAGAGCTATTACAAGCCACAATCAACACCTTCATCCGCCCTTACGGGCGTTTTAGCGTTAACACTCAGGCAAGTTTACTGCCAATCCACCCATTGAGGTTTCTTTATAAATGCTTTGCATGTCCATTCCGGTTTGCTTCATGGTTTTAATTACTTTATCTAGAGAGATATGATGTTGACCATCACCAATTAGCGCCATACGGGTTGCATTGACTGCTTTTACAGAGCCCATCGCATTACGTTCAATGCACGGGATCTGTACTAAACCTAAAACCGGATCACAAGTCATTCCCAAGTGATGTTCCATGGCAATTTCAGCTGCGTTTTCAACTTGTGCCACTGTACCACCTAGAACTGCGGTAAGACCTGCTGCGGCCATGGAAGAGGCAACCCCCACTTCGCCTTGGCAGCCTACTTCAGCACCCGAAATAGAGGCTCCTTTCTTATAAAGAATACCAATAGCAGCGCAAGTGAGGAAATAGGTATAAACGTCTTCATTGCTCATTTTGTCATGAGCATGTTGGCAATATTTAAGGACTGCAGGAATAATGCCTGCCGCGCCATTGGTCGGTGCAGTAACAATACGCCCACCAGCTGCATTTTCTTCATTGACTGCCATAGCGTATAAGTTCAATTGATTCATGATATCTGATTGTTCAAAAATACTTTTAACGCCTTTTTGATCCATTAATTTTTTATACAGATCTGGAGCGCGACGTTTTAAATTCAATCCACCTGGTAAAATGCCATCATGAATACATCCATTGGCAATGCAATCATCCATTACTTTGGCAATGGCCAGAATTCCTTGCTGAATTTCTTCAGTACTACGCCAGGTTTTTTCGTTAGTCAGCATCAGCTCGGCAATAGATAAATTATTTTGTTCGCAAAATTTTAATAATTCAGCAGCGGTTGAAAAGGGATAGGGTGGAGGATTAGAGCCTTCTGTTGTTTTGGAAAAATCTTCTTCAGTAGTAATAAAACCACCGCCAATCGAATAATAAACCTGCGCTAGTAATAAATTATTTTGATCATCAAAAGCTGAAAAACGTAACCCATTGGTATGTAGGGGTAAGAGTTCTTTTTGTAAGAATAAAAAGTCATTTTTATCATCAAAAGGAATGTTCTTCTTGCCAGCAAGATTTAGCGTATGTGAGTTTATAATCTCATGCATTCGTGGCACCATGGATTCAGGTGCTACTGTTTCAGGTGTTTTGTTTTCCAATCCATTAAGAATAGCCTTATCTGTGCCATGGCCTTTTCCTGTTAAAGCCAGTGAACCATAGAGTTCAATTTTTATTCTTTGGGTAAACTGGATTAGATTATTTCCTTCAAGTAATTTTAAAAATGCATTTGCAGCCAGCATTGGGCCTACAGTATGCGAGCTTGAAGGCCCAATTCCAATCGAAAATAAATCAAATACACTGATATTCATGAGGGTTACATCTCTTATTTCAATTAGTCCAAAGTGTAGAAGGATCTGGCGTATTTGTCTATTTTAATTAAATCATATGTTATTACTGGTAATTTTATTTGAATTTAGGCAGAATGAACGGGCATTTTTTCAATGTTCTATATCTTTTTTAATTGGTTAAGAAGGTATGTACTATTAGTAAAGACTAAAAGGGGATTTTTTATGAAGATGAAATTGGTCGCTGCAGCTGTCATGGGGTTGGCAATATCTACAGCAATGGCTGCAACCGATGCTGCGTCATTAGTTACTGACAAGGATAAGTTATCGTACAGTATTGGTGCTGATTTAGGGAAAAACTTCAAAAATCAAGGTATTGATGTGAATCCAGAAGCATTAGCAAAAGGAATGCAAGATGGTATGTCAGGTAGCCAGTTGATTTTGACTGAACAACAAATGAAAGATGTATTAAACAAATTTCAAAAAGATTTAATGACAAAACGCAGTGCTGACTTTAACAAAAAAGCGGATGAGAACAAATCGAAAGGTGAAGCGTTCTTAACCACTAATAAAGCAAAACCAGGCGTGGTTGTATTACCAAGCGGTTTGCAATATAAAATAGTTGAAGCAGGTACAGGCGCTAAGCCAACTAAAACAGACACGGTCACAGTTGAGTACACTGGTACTTTAATTGACGGTACTGTATTTGACAGCACACAAAAAACTGGCAAGCCAGCAACATTCCAGGTTACTCAAGTTATTCCTGGTTGGACTGAAGCATTACAATTAATGCCAGCAGGTTCTACCTGGGAAATCTTTGTTCCTGCAGATTTAGCTTATGGCGCTCGTAGTGTCGGTGGTCCTATTGGTCCTAACGAGACTTTGGTTTTCAAAATTCATTTGATTTCCGTGAAAAAAGCCGCTGCATAATGCACATTTTGTCCACCCTGGATTATTTGTTCCAGGGTGTGCTTTCCTCTGTTCTGTCTTGCTTTGAGTGATCTGAAAAATGAACAAGCGTATGTTTATCGTGTTTATTTTAGGTTTTTCTTCAGGCTTGCCTATGGCTCTCCTTACTAGCACATTACAGGCATGGTATGCCTCTAATGGTATGTCTGTTTTTATCACTGGAGCTTTAAGTTTAATTGGTCTTCCCTACGCTGTGCGTATTTTTTGGGGACCAGTCTTAGATCGCTATTCTTTATTTAAAATGGGTAAAAGACGAAGCTGGATCCTTACGATGCAATGTTTATTGCTGGTAGGATTTAATGTTATGGCTTGGTTTACCCCTGAACAATACCCCACTTTGTTAGCATTTTTTGCCTTAGCTCTGGCCTGTTTTTCAGCGACTCAGGATGTTGCCATTGATGCGCATCGAGCGGAGTTCTTGACTGCCTCAGAGCATGCTTTAGGTGCTTCTTTAGCAGTTTTTGGCTACCGTCTCGCCTTATTATTATCGGGCGGTTTTGCCTTGATTATGGCGCAGCAACTAGGCTGGGCTTTTACATACCGATTTATGGGCTTGTTAATGAGCATTGGTATGCTTGCTGTTATATTTAGCAAAGAACCCAGTATTGAAATTAAAGAGCACAGAAGTTTCGGTCAGTTATTTCTAGATCCGGTTAAAGAGTTATTAGCGCGCCCTGGAATTATTTATTTGCTGTGTTTTGTGTTTTGCTATAAATTGGGTGAGGCGTTTACTACAACTACCAGTGGTATTGTGATGCCATTTTTAATTCAAGGCCTTGGATTTTCTTTAGATACTATTGGCTATATTAATAAAATGCTGGGCGTAGGTTCTATTTTATTGGGAGGCTTAATTGCCGGTCTTTTATTAACGCGCTGTTCTTTATATAGGTCGTTACTTGCTTTTGGCTTGTTGCAAGCAATGACTAATATATTATTTGTTGTTTTGGCAATGGTTGGTAAAAACGTTGCTTTGCTGTCTACCGCGGTATTTTTTGATAATCTTGCTGCTGGAATGGGGTCTACGGCCTTGGTTGCTTTGTTTATGCGCTTGGTCAATAAACAATTTACAGGTACTCAATTTTCAATTTTAGTCGCCTTATCAACCATTCCGCGCATTATCTCCGGACCCGTAGCTGCAAGCATTCAAATGGTTGTTGGCTGGGTGGGGTTGTATCAATTGTCTGTTGTGTTGGCCTTGGCTTTTATTCCTTTTTTAATCTTGATTAAAGAGCAGACAGAAATAAATAATCAACCATTGGAACATGTCAATAAAGAGGGGCAGTTAAATCCAGCGCCCTAGAATTTAGGTTGTAGTTGTTAAGTAGTTTAAGGAAAAATAATAAAATGGAGAATGTATGTTAAAGAGTAAAAAAATAAATGCAGCGTTACTTTCATTAGTTAGTAGCATTGGTTTTGCAGGAACAATGGGACCAGTATGTACGCCTGGTAATGTTTCTTTACCTTGTGAGCGTCAGGCTTGGGATTTTGGTGCACGCGCTTTATATTTAAAGCCTTCATATAGTAATTCTTTGGCTTATTTGGGTACTCGAAGTAATGAGACAGGTACCGTTGTTAATTATGTTAAAAATGCGCCTGATTGGAGCTGGGGTTTTCAAATTGAAGGTTCCTATCATTTTAATACTGGAAATGATTTAACTCTTAATTGGTATCATTTAGGGGCTCAAACCACCACTGCTCGTGCAGATGCAATTTTTGGCTTTTTTCAACGCAGCATGGATCCTGATACGGCATCAATTAAACCAAGATGGGATGCGGTTAATTTAGAGGTGGGTCAGCAAATTGATTTAGGTACCTTTAAAAGCCTTCGTGTTCATGGTGGTGCTCAATATGCACGCATAAAAACTGATAAAATCCATACCACTAGGTTCGGAGGTTCTCTTGGAGATTTTAATCATGAAGAGCTTCAGTATTCAGGTTTTGGTCCTCGTGCAGGTGCTGATCTGTATTATGGCTGGAATAGTGGCTTATCTGTTTATGCTAATGCTGCAGTAGAAGTTTTAGTGGGGACAAGTAAATATAATGGCCTCCGAGGCAATACTCTGTTTCCTGGTGTTGATAATCAAATCATTACAAGAGCTAGCAGTACAACTATTGTTCCTGAAATAGAGACTAAATTGGGTGTGAATTACACGCATCTTCTTGCTCAGAGTACTGTAACATTAGATGTTGGCTACATGTGGTTAAACTACTTCCAGGCTCAACCGGTGATGCTATCTACAGCTACTAATGTTTCTAGTGATTCCAGTTTTAGTCTACAAGGACCTTATGCAGGGATTAAATGGTTAGGTACGATTGCGTAATTTGGCCATAAGATAAACTCGCATTATTGGCAGGAAGAAAAGCTTTTCTTTCTGCCATTTTTTAATACCTCAAAACATGTGCACTAATAAAAAAATCAGCCCCATTCCTTGCAGACTTTTCTTTCATCATCCATATTCAAACAGCGTGATTTATATTTCTTTATACATCTAACAGATCTGAGTTAACCAAATACTTGAATTTATTTGTTCCAGTTCTATTCAGTACGTTTGTAATTGCCCCATAAATGAGGATAGATATTATGACGAAAAAGATTTCACATATGATTATTATGGGGGATAGTTTAAGTGACCGGGGTACCGCAGACGAAGCTTATGTACTAGGTTGTATTCCAATGTCTTGGCTTAGTGGCTTATCAGGCACCTCGCCTCAAGGTAGATTTACTAATGGTTATGTTTGGGCTGATGGAATCAGTTCTATGTTTGCCAGCGACTTTATGATTAAGGAAATTAAAAAACAAGGCAATTATGATATGCATGCTAATGATGATATTAGTAGTGTTCTCTCCAAAAACAAACCTCTTTTGAGCTCTTTGAAAGGCAGATATGCAAGTGCTGACATTAGCGATGCAATCCTCTCCAAAGACAAACATATTTTTGATTATTTGAGAAACGGTGCTATCCAATCAAATGATGATATTGGCGATGCAATCATTGCTAAAAATAAGAAAATTTCTGATCAGTTGAAATGCGATTACAGTTTAGATAATGATCGTGCTGTCAAATATGAAGGGCGCGACTTTATTCGATCTTATAACGAAGGTGGTTTAACCTCATATGATTACAGTTGGGTTCCTAGCATCAGTATTACACGTTTTTTTAGCAGAATTATTTTATCTACTCTGGCGGAAAAACGTAAACAATGCCTCGATTACGATGAAGAATATCAAGTAAGTAGAAAACAAAAAGCCCAAACATTAGTGATTGAATGGTCCGGTGCCAATGATTTAATAACGGTTAATGCCAGACCCTCAATGAGTGAGGTAGATAAGGCAATTAAAGAGCGCGTAAAAAATATGGAAATCCTAATCAAAAAGGGGTACCGGCATTTTGCATTATTTAATTTGCCCGATCTTTCTTTAACCCCTCGTTTTCAAAATATGACAGGAGCAGAGGGGGAGCAGGAGCGAGCAAATGCCAAACAATGCTCGACTTATTTTAATGAACAATTAGCACAGGCCTGTGAAAAATTACAGTTAATGTATCCTCATTATTCGATAGACGTTTTTGATGTTAATAGTATTTTTACAGATGCGTGTACTGATCCTGAAAAATATGGCTTTGATAGCAATAAACTTCATCAGCCTTATAAAACCTCAGTTGATTTTGAAATGCAGTCTAATAAAACGTCTCCATCCGCGGGGTATATGTTCTGGGATGACGTACACCCAACAGCTGATATGCAAGCAGTATTAGCTTCTAAATTTTATGATAAGTACAATCTTAAATATGAATTTACTAAACCGGAAGATGAAATTGTTTATGAGAAAGACGCGCAAATTACTGAGGCTCAATTATGTGCTGCATTCTGTGCTCGTTACGGTGATAAATTAGCTAAAGACCAACAAGGCTTTTTCAGTCAATTTAAAAAATCACACATTAAACATCATACGGCAAATCTTGAGGAAATCTTCAGACATGCATTCTGTGAGAATGGAACGCGTACCAAAGAAGTGTTGTCTGAATTGCAATGGATTGATGAGGATGGCAAGATAAATATGAATAACCCCGCAATTAAAGAGGCATTTAATGGGGCGAAAATGAGTGAGTTATGGACGAAACACGCTTGATAAAGGTATTAAATCCCCTTTTTCGCTAATGAAAAAGGGGATTTGTCATAAAAACTAAATTAGGAATGGGACAATTTTGTAAGGAACCAGTTCGCAATATTTGACCCAATATTGACCGTACTTGGCAGAACAACGTCGGTCGTCTCTAAATGCCCGATCTACTAAAAGAATAGTTAAAAAACAAAAGTAAAAATAAGGCGAGAAGTTTTCAAATAAAGCAGGAACAGACCAAAAGAACGTACCGGCCAGTTCAGGCACATAATGAAAATGTCGTGCAACACCCCACCAACCCGAAGCAAGTAATAGTGTTTGTTTTTTATCGCCCTCAGTGGTTGTGTAATGAGCTTCCACAGTAACCGGCTTTTTCCCCCATACTTTACAATCACCATCGGTTGCACGGGTTATTAGTCGTTGTCTGTCTGCTATATAATTAATAAGAATGCTGGCAGTCCCTGCAATCAAAATAAAAGCAGCCCAACCCATGCTTAAATGAATGGGATGTAATACCAAATACATACTTGGTGAGGTATAAATACAAGGAACCCAAACCAGACAACCCCAGCAGATATAAAAACCTGCGCGATCATGCATGATGTCTAGCGAACGTAAATATCCTTTTTCCCACAAATAGAATTTACCGAGGTATAAAAACTGCAAGACTACAGAAATGAACATGGAGTTAGAAAGGCCACCCAACTCAGTTTGTTTGGCGCAATAAGAAATAAGAAAAAGTCCCCAGCTCATCATTCCAAAACGACAGGTGATGAATTTTTTAATATTCCAACCCAGTATCTGCGGATACAGCTCAGTTCCCCAGTAATAATCAAATATTATATTATTAGTAATACCAGAGTCCGTGGTCGAAGGAAAAAAACGGCCTTTCAGACATAAGAGCGCACAAAATATAAGACTAAACAGACATAAGGCACCTAACAATGAACCCAGATTATCGTAGAGAATCGTTGCAGAAAATAAGTTTAAGCCAAAGCTTGCAACACAAAATGCCGCCATTGTAGTGACAAAGGCTAGAGGTCCATTTTCTTTATAAGTGGGCACATTGCCTTTAGGCGTAATAGGACCATTAAATTTTTTCCCAGGCAATAAACGCATTAAAGCGAGTTCAAAAACGCTGAATACAGCAATCATTTTCCAGGCAATCGCGGAACCAAAAAAATGAGGTTGCCAAATCGTATAGACGGTTTGTAAAAATCCATCTTGAACTATCAAATTCCAGAGTGCAGATAACGAACCTTTAAGCTCAGTGTTGGTATACCACATCAACATCACAAAAATGGGGCATGACAAAATAAGCAGTAATGGTCCTAGAGTATTCCTAATCTTTAAATACATAATGTGTCCCTACATCGTTATTGAGAATTAAGCGTATCATAACAATGACATTTTCTGCATAGGGAATTTAAATATTTAATGTAAATTGTGGTGTTTTGATTTATCAAGAGGAACAGCTAAAACTGTTTTGAAGTTTGAAATATTACATTAATGGTACCTAGGGTGGGACTCGAACCCACACGGTGTCACCACCACCGGATTTTGAATCCGGCGCGTCTACCAATTCCGCCACCCAGGCACTCAGGCGGCCATTATAACAAAGAATTCAATTCTAACAATGGTTTTGATGTATAATTCTAAAATAAAGGGCTTTATAAGAGAATGTGTACTATGAAAAAATATCATTTTTTTATTATTGGGTTACTTCTTGCACAAGGAACAGTTGTCAGTCACGCAACTACTTGTCCTGATCCGGAAACTACTTCTTTAAGATGGGGTGTTCCACCGGAGCCTTGGAGAGAAAATCCTTTTTCGTCGCATCCACCTCAAGGAGAGGCAAATACTCGTTTTGTGCGGGCAAATATCTTAGTTGCAGGCTACGGACAAGGCGTATTGTGTACTTATGAGAACTCTTTAGGTGAGTATTCAATTTGGTGGCCAGTGCGTACTAAAATCCCTTCGCGTATGGATTTTGATTGGATTGATACTTTGGGCGGATTTGTTTGTGTGCAGGGCTTGGATATGTGTCAGTTTTCCGTTGCTCCGTGATCTCGTCATCCAGAGCGAGCGAAGGACCTCCAGCATGTGGCTCAATGCCATTTTATGAGGGAGGTTCTTCGCTGCGCTCTGAACGACGGGGCAGTGTTTTAAATTCTATCTTCTGTAATATCAATCATCATTTGTAATGATTTTTTCGCATTATCAATTACCCATTGTTGATCCGTACCGGGTAATCTGTTTCTGCTTCCAGTAAACTCATTGACGACATCGCCTGCTTTAACTTCATTATAAGGCATTGCTTTGCCTTGTCTTAGCAAATCAACTAAAGCGACTAAGTGTGGTGGATCATTACGAGACATGGTAGCGCAGCCGCAACCAATGCCTTTTTCATCTTCTGCTTTAGGTGCTTCAGCTAAATTAACTACTTCTATACCTAAGTCTTTGCAATATTGTTTCAGGTTCTCCACCATATGGTTTTCAGTACCAATAGCGTATTTTTTAGTGTTACCGCGATCATGTACTACATGATCCCAGATGAACGCTGTAGATCCTGCGTGTTGCGCCACGCGGATTACTGTATTACGGCACTCAGGATGAACAATAGTTGTATATCCTTTACTGTGCCAGTACTCGCACATTTCAGGTTGATAATGTGTGTGTACGGCGCATTGGCTTGCGAATAGAATTAATTCTGCATCATCAAATTGCTTTAAGGTTTTTTTATCTTGTGTTGCCAGTGAATATTGGGCACCTGCAGTGCCTCCTGGCCAATAAGCCAGATTTTTTATTCCCAACCAATAGGCCACGTTTTCACCCATGTGTTGATCAGGAATAAAGAGAATTTTTTTCTTTTGTTTTTGAGCCCATTGGAATATTTTCTTCACGTTAGAGCTGGTACATACTGCACCACCTTGGGCACCAGTCATTGCTTTCACGCGTCCAGAGGTATTCATGTAGCATACGGGTAAGATATTTTCTTTGCCATAACGCTCATTTAGGTCAAGAAAAGCAGGTTCAACCATGAAATCTTTGGCTAACATTTCCATAGTGCAGCCTGATTTGGGGTTAGTGATATACACTTGCTGATCGTTATTGGCCAGAATGCTGATTGATTCCGCCATGAAATGTACTGCTGATTCAATGATAACGGATTTTTCAGGGTGTTCTGCTGCCATCAAAGCCAATTGATATGAATCACCAATAACGCCACCAAATTGTTCTACCAGTCTGACAATGTCTCCGCCCATATAATAGTGAGCAAGCAGTAGCAGTTTATCGCCAAAATGGTCTTGTGCTTTGTTTAAGTAGGGCGTCATCCAGGCTAACACCGTTGTTAATTTACGGTCTGGCAGTGCCTGGTATTCTTGTGCATAAGGAATAAATTCTTCCTGATACCAATCAATAGGGTAATCGCTTTGGCAAATGCTCATGTCATTACTGATTCGCATTAATGTTGTTTCAGGAGTGTAAATCGTTGAATTTTTAAACATTTTTTTTGCCTCTAACGTGTCATTTTGTTTGTTAGCCTATTTTACTCAGGTAAAATATCTACAAGTCCTATTTTGGCAATGCTTTCTTGTGCCTGAGGTTTTTTGTTAGGATAATCCTCTCTAAAATGACCACCACGGGATTCTCGACGGGCGAGAGACGCTCGGACAATCAATTCTGCATTGAGAATAATATTTCTTAATTCAATAAAATCTCGGGTTATGCAATGTTTCCAATAATACTCACTAATGATTTTTTTTCTTTTCAATATTAATTGCAGTAGATCCTGCAGTCCTGCTTCAGTACGAACGATACCTGCGTAAGAGGTCATTTCACCTCTTAAGCCACGCCATTGGGCATTAATCTGACTTGCACGACGTGCATTAACTTCACCTGCATCATCCCATCCTGGAATATCACTGGTGTATTTCCATGGAGAAGAGATGTCTTTAAGAGTGCAATGCGCTGCATTGGTTCCCATAACTAATGCTTCAAGCAAGGAATTACTGGCAAGACGGTTAGCGCCATGCAAACCGGTAAAGGCCACTTCCCCTATAGCATATAAACGTTTCAAATCGGTACGACCATCAACATCTGTAAGTACTCCTCCACACTGATAATGCGCTGCAGGTACTACAGGTATCATGTCCTGGCTCATATCAATGCCTATAGATAATAGCGTAGCATATATTTGAGGAAAACGTTTTTGCAGGAAGCTTTTAGACTGATGGGTTATGTCTAAATGAACGAAACCCATTTGACTGCGCTCAATTTCACTAAAGATGGCACGGGCTACTACATCACGTGTAGCAAGCTCCATACGTTCTGGTTCATAGTCGTGCATAAAACGTGCGCCGGTTTCCGCATTTTTAAGCAAAGCGCCTTCGCCTCGAACCGCTTCAGATATAAGGAAATTATTTACTGAGTGGTGATGTAACAACGTTGGATGAAATTGATAAAACTCCATATTACCTACGCGTGCGCCAGCTCTGTAAGCCATAGCCACGCCATCACCTGTGGCAATCATGGGGTTGGTGGTGTATCGATACGTTTTACCTGCGCCACCGGTCGCCAGAACCACACTGTTGGCTATAAACGTATGAATGTCGTTGTTTTGGCAGTCTAAAATATAAGCACCTAAAACTTCACCCTGGGTATCGGTACGATGTGGGTGGTAGTGTGTGATGAGATTAACCGCAATATGGTGTTCAAAAAAATGAATTTGTTCGTGCTGTCGTGCCAGAAGATTCATGGCTTGTGTCAGAGACAGACCGGTTTGATCGCCGCAGTTGAAAATTCGTCGATGAGAATGTCCACCTTCTTGAGCAAGGTGGTATTCCCCATTTTTATCCTGTTTGAACTCAATGGAGTATCTTTTCAGTTGATTAATGATCTCCGGGCCTTGTCGGATAATAAATTCTACCGCTGGCAAGTAGCAAAGGCCATCACCAGCAGTAAGTGTATCCGCGACATGTGACTCTAGCGAGTCTTCAGCTAAAAAGGCTGCCGCAATTCCGCCTTGAGCGTAGCGACTGTTACTTTCAGTTGCTTCAGCCTTGCTGATTAATGCAATTTTTAAGCGTGGTTGCATACTTAATAATTGCAGACAATATTGTAATCCAGCTAAACCTGTACCGATAACAAGAACATCATATTCATAGGTGCGCCCTTGTTGCGATAGAGTATTAGTCATGAAAACGCCTTTACAAGTTGAGTAGCCAATCCAGTGTAGTTCTCTGGGGTTAATTTGCTTAATTGTTCTTTAGCTTCTTCAGGTATAGATAAAGTTTTAATGAATTGTTGCAGGCTGTTGCCATCAATTCCCTGACCACGCGTCAGCGCTTTTAATTGTTCGTAAGCATTAGGCACGTTATAACGACGCATCATGGTTTGTATGGCTTCTGCCAGTACTTCCCAATTATTTATTAAGTCCGCTTGCAGAGCGCGCTTATTAATTTGCAGTTTGTCATTACCTTTGGCTACAGAAAGATATGCGATTAAAGTATAGGAAAATGCCACGCCTAAATTACGTAATACGGTAGAGTCAGATAAATCTCTTTGTAAGCGAGATTGGGTTAATTTGTTCGCAAAATGAATGAATAAAGCATTCGCCATGCCTAAATTACCTTCTGCGTTTTCAAAGTCGATAGGATTTACTTTATGCGGCATAGTAGATGAGCCGACTTCTTCTGCTACTGTTTTTTGTTTAAAGTAACCTATAGAAATATAGCTCCATATATCCTGAGTGTAATCCAGAAGAATATTATTAATACGCACCATAATTTGTGATACTTCGGCTAAACCATCATGAGGTTCAATCTGCGTGGTATACGGATTAAATGACAAACCTAAAGAGGTAACAAAATTAGAGCAATGCTTGCGCCAGTCTACTTCAGGGTAGGCAATAATGTGCGCGTTGTAGTTACCGACTGCACCATTAAATTTACCAGGAATTAATACTTCAGCCAGTTGCTGCTGGGGTCTTTTGAGACGTGCGACAAAGTTAACCAGCTCTTTACCCATGGTTGTGGGCGTTGCAGGTTGACCGTGCGTTCTTGCCAGCATGGCTACATCACCATGTTGTTTGCCCAGTAAAGTAATACCACCCATGATTTCAGCCAGAGTCGGTTGTATGACTTGTGCAATGGCTTGTTTGATCATTAATGCATATGCCAGATTATTAATGTCTTCTGAGGTGCAGGCAAAATGAATAAAGGCAGTTACTTCTTTCAGACTGGCATTTTGTTGGAATTTTTCTTTAAGGTAATATTCAATTGCTTTAACGTCATGGTTAGTTTGCTTTTCGAAGTCTTTAACTTTTTGAGCTTCTGTTTCATCAAAATTAGCCAGGATGTTGCTTAAAAAATCCTTGGTGTCTTGTTCTAATTTAGGCACTTCAGGGATGGAAGGATTGGCAGCCAAAGACTCAAGCCAGCGTACTTCCACCATAAGGCGATAGTAAATCAAAGCGAATTCACTAAAGTAAGGACTTAAAGCCCGTGTTTTATTGAGGTATCGCCCGTCGATAGGAGAAATAGCGTTTAAAGCAGAAAGAGTCATAAAATAGCGTGCCCTGATGAGAATATATATTTAAAGTCTATATCATATTAGATGATAGACCATATGTGAATTAAAGTAATAAATTTTATGTAAACGCTGATGTTTTTTTAGTTTATCTGAGTATAATGACAACAAAGATTAGGGGAGTTAGTGTTATTTTTATGAAAACCATTATTGAGTCATACCAAGCAGGTTTATTTCAAAAGAAATATTGGCTACAAAATATAATATCAGGCGTTATTGTTGGTGTTGTTGCTTTACCTTTAGCGATGGCCTTTGCTATTGCCTCAGGAGCAAAGCCTGAGCAGGGCCTGTATACTGCGATTATCGCAGGATTTATTGTTTCAGTAATGGGCGGCAGTCGTTTACAGATTGCAGGACCCACAGGTGCATTTATTGTGGTTCTTGCTGGCATCACTGCAAAATATGGTATTTCCGGTTTACAGATTTCCACCTTACTTGCTGGTTTTATGTTGTTATTTTTTGGTCTTGCACGCTTAGGCGGCATTATTAAATTTATTCCTGCACCGGTGATTATTGGTTTTACCGCGGGAATTGCAGTGGTTATTTGGGTAGGGCAGTGGCATTACTTTTTTGGTTTGCCCTCAGGTGGTACAGGACATTTTCATCATAAACTTTGGTATTTAATACAGTCATTTCCCCAGTTTAATTTAAATACTACCTTATTAGGCTTTGCTGCTTTATTTTTAGTACTTTTTTCTAATCGAGTTCCTGGCTTAAAACGTGTTCCTGGACCAATGGTTGCTTTATTGGTTATCTCTGCCTTGCAATCTATTTTTCATTTTGACGGGGTGGCAACGATTGGCTCCATGTTTGGTGGTATACCTACAGGCTTGCCCAGTTTTTCGATGCCTGAGATTACAGTCAATCGCGTGATTGAATTGATAGGACCTGCGTTTACTATTGCGATGCTGGGTGCTATTGAGTCGCTTTTATCAGCAGTAGTTGCAGACGGTATGGCGGGTACTCGGCATAATTCAAATAGAGAGCTTGTTGGGCAGGGGATTGCTAATATAATCACGCCCTTATTTGGTGGTTTTGCAGCAACCGGTGCGATTGCACGGACTGCAACTAATATTCGTAATGGAGGAAATAGTCCTCTGGCAGGTATTGTTCATGTGCTGACTTTAGTATTAATCGTGCTTTTTTTAGCGCCTTTGGCGGTTAATGTTCCTCTTACAGCTCTTGCTGCCATTTTGTTTGTTGTGGCTTGGAATATGAGTGAAGTGAAGCACTTTATTAAATTAGTTCGTTGTGCTCCAAGAGCAGATGTAGTGATTTTATTAGTGACCTTCGTGCTGACCGTATTTGTTGATTTAGTGGTTGCAGTTAATATTGGGGTTATTATTGCGGTCTTGCATTTTATACGTCAGATGGCTACCAGTGTCGAAGTGCAGCAAATGACTGATAAACATTTGGCGCATGAGTTAGGGCAACAAAATATGAGCACCTTACCTGAAGGGGTCTTGGTGTACGCAGTCGATGGGCCATTTTTCTTCGCAGCAACAGAGTTGTTTCAACATGCTTTAGCAGTGACGCATACTGATCCGCATACTTTGATTATCCGCATGCGTTGGGTGCCTTTTATGGATATTACTGGTTTGCAGACTTTGGAAGAAATTATCAATGATTTGCACGAGCGTAAGGTACGCGTCATTTTAAGTGGTGCTAATGCTCGAGTTGAAGGAAAATTACGTAAGGCGGGTATTGTGGCTTTACTTGGTGAGGCGAACTTCTTTAAGGAGTTTTCACGGGCTCTTGAGTCGAGTAAAATAGCCTGAGTTACCCTCCTCCATATCGTCGTCCAGAGCGAAGCGAAGGATTGTAAGTCTAAAAATTGTTATATTAGGAAGTAAGAGAGTTGCCCTTTGCAAATACAAAGGGCTCGGGCGTGAGCGACCGTCGAAGGATAGGTTTCACCAACCGAGGAGATCAAGGTACTCTAGCCCAGCTC
>JARLJQ010000023.1 GCA_031291115.1 Legionella sp. | reverse complement strand
GGGATTACAGAGGGGTTTCATAGAAAGATGAAGTTGATACAAAGACGGGCTTATGGATTTCGGAACTTTGAAAATTATAGAACTCGTGTTAGGGTTCTTTGTTGTTAAATGGTGAGTGCCCCCGCAATTGGGAAAGACCCATGATATTCCACATATTTTTGGAAAGATTTTGGGCTAGCTCATTATGCCCACTCTGTTTTGCTTTTTGAATAACAGTTTCAATGAACTGTTTTACGGGCATTTCTCTGCAAACTTCGCCACTTATACAGCATAGTTGCTGATGCAATTTACCAATTAATTTTATTACTAAATCTTCATGGCCTTGTTCAGCTGCAGCTAAAGCGGCTAGATGTAAATAATATTCGCGATTCAAAAATGCGTCAGATTTTTCAAGTAATTTTCCTAAGATTAACAATTGATTGCCAGCTGCGGCACCAATAATAGCATTCTTCTAATGCATTTATATCTAGCTCTCGGTTAACTGAAACTTCTTTTGTATATATAATTTCCATCAATTGATCTAATTGACCGCTTTGGGCAAGTCCACGTGCGGAGGTGTTTGAGAGCATAAAGATTCCTATAGGTATTTTTTTGTGCCTGATGATATCAAGTAATAAACAATCATTATAAAGTGAATTTTGGATAGAGCAAAGCCAAATTTGTTTTGATCACCACGTCTCTCAGTAATCAGCGTTAAGTCTGTTTTATCTAAATGAAAGTAACGCACAAGCTGCATATCATTAGGTTCTGCAACGTACGGGCCATATTTTTCTCGTTTGCAAAAAGATGATACCTTTATGTATGAAAAATGGTTTAGCAAGCTGTATTTTAGAGCTGAAAATTGATGTTTTCTAACTTATAAATTAGTAGTCATAGGAATTTTCCAAGCACACCTATTTGAGCTATTAGTGCTTATATGTCTATAATTTCAAAATGTTATAATAAAAAATAGGATGTTAATCATGGCACGAAATCAAAAAATTATATTTGTATTTTTGATTTTCATATTCATGCTTTTTAATACTCTGTATTGTGCTGTTGCTAAAGCAGGAATTCTTTCATCAGCATGTATAGCATATCAATCACCCGATTTTATGTATGGATCCAAAATATACCGACACTCACCGCCACGGCCTTTCTGGACCGGCTGGAGGTATGAAGGAAATTGCCGCAAGAATTGTAAAATGGATCGCTGGAGTGGGCATATATATTGTTGTAAACAGGTTTGCAGGTAAAAAGGTACGCAAAATTGAGCTTTGTACTCATATTGTTTAGTAAGTTTAAGCAAACTACCGTTTATTGAGGCAGTTTATGAGACCGCATAAAGACTTGGTCTTGGTTTATTGAAAACTTATCTCATACACAAAGTTTTTATAACTCATAGAGATATACATTAAATAATACATTTTCTACCATAATTTTTTAGATGTTTTTGATATCACGATAAAAATTTTCATGAGTTCCTAATTTCAACAAGGTCAATATGATTTCATCTTCCTCATACATGTAGCCCAATAATACCTCTTGGTTTAACAGTTTGAATTTATGAATTCTTAAAAAATCCAAGTCGCTTTTTTTACGTTTTCCGAGCTCAGGATTAATTACTAATTTCCTCATCGAGGATCGCTTTATGCTGTTTGGGTAGTTTTTGTACAGTTTTCTTAAATGAGTTAGATCGCTTAATGGTCAAATTCATAGTCGTCTACTAATCCATTATCTATTTCCGCTTTTGCCAGTAAACTGTCTCTAATAAATTCATAGGATAAATCAGGATTTTCTTCTGCAATTTTCCCTATTTTTGCCCAGTGTTCAATTTGTCCAGCTCCAGAGCGAGACATTACTTCACCAAAAGCTTTGGCTTGTTTAACTAATGTATCTGACACTCTTACCGATTGAGCCATGCTTTATCTCCACCATTATGGATCAGATTAATTTGGGTTATTATTAATCAATTATAGGTGTCTATTAAAATCCATTGATTGATGCAAAACCCGAATAACAGCGATGCCATAATGAGTGGCTTTGAAAAAAACAATATGCGAGCCAACATTAAATGCACGTAAATCTGAACGAATATAATCACACTTTCGAGAAATTAATGGATCATCTGCAAGATGCTGAAAGCTTGACTCGAGAGCCCAAATATAATCCTCTGTTCTTTTAATGCCGAACTCGTGTGTACTATATAAATAAATTGACTCAAGCTCCTCTATAGCTTTTGGATAAAGACGATATGTTTTATTTGACATGGGGTTTTTTCTTCATACGTTTAAGAAAATCATGTGCATCCCATGCTAGAGGATCGCCACTGGATTCTCCTTCATCAATAAGGTGACGCAATTGCTCCAGTTTTGATTTAGCTTGTCTTTCACGAAGTAAACGTAATGACTCTCTCAATACCTCGCTATTACTTCTATAATCTCCTGAATCTACAAGTGATTCTACGTAATGACGAAGTTCGGTACCTAAATCAACAGTCATAGTGCGAGCCATAGCGACCTCTATAGTGTAAGATAATGTCTTACATATAAGTATATAAGACATTGTCTTACATTTCAAATGGTGTGAATAGGGGGCACTTGAATAAATCAATGGGGGCAGGCCCATTGATTTACTTCTGGGAAAACTGTCTATAATGTTCGATTATCAGCGTATAAATCTTTAAAAATTAGGCTACCCCGTAATCCTTGCCACCTTTAAGAGCTGCTCCATTTGAGCCTTGGGTTCCGAAGTTATACCTTTAGAAAACAGACCAATACCAAATGATGAAAATCATCCGTTAGTCTTAGCGATGCAAATTATTGGTGAAAATCTGGAGCAATATGATGATGAAAATTTTCCTTTAATTGGAAAGGACATATCTGATATTGAGATGGTAGTGTATTTAATGAAAACGAATAATCTTTATCAAAAAGATCTTGCTCCCATATTTGGTGGCCAAGCAAATGTTTCAAAATTTCTGAACGGTGAAAGAGAATTAGGGCCGAAACATATATCAGAGCTTAAGAAGAGATTTAAAATTAGCTCAGATTTTTTTGTGAAATAAAGCCTTACTCATTGTATTTTTAACAGTTCTCGAAGTAGGGAGAGTTTAAATTTTGATTATCTGTAGAAACTCTGGCATACCCAATTAGCATATTAACTTACAAATTTAGCCCCGAAGTTTGGGGAATTGTTAGATTAATTTCAAAAGTAGACAAATCCCCGTTTTGTTAACTTATTGATATTTGCATTTACTGACTTTTTCTAACTTGACGACAAGAAAGTAAATCTCCTTTCAAATGAAATTATATAAAACTATAATTTCATTTGAAAGGAGATGATTAAATGAAAGCCTCTAATAACGTGCATCATCAAGAAGAACTTGTTTTGACTAAAGCCATATGCAGTTTGTCAAAATTTTATTCTTTATCTGGTAAAGACTTAAGCCAAATTATCGGTATAAGCGAATCTAGTGCTTCCCGTCTTAGCCAAGGTATAAAATTAATTTCACCTCATACCAAAGAGGGTGAAATAGCTCAGAAAAGGGTATTGATTTAACAGAACCTCCTTTTAAAAAATACCAAGATAAAATTTCAAATAAACTAAATTATGACTACAGTCAAAGATTAGGTACAGATATGAGAGAGGCAAAGATTGACGCTTTTATTTTTACCTCAGCAAGAGATAAGAAGTTTGGAACAAATGTGGCGTCATTCACACCTGAAGTATTCAAAATGAAAGATGCACAATATATAGCTAATATGCAAAATTGGCGCTGTATCGCAAATCAAAATATTATTGAATTTACCCGTGATGATATTATGTGTAGGCAAAGACAAGAATTTTCGAAAGAGGAATTTGAAAGCTTGGGTAGTCTTACACAATTTACGAGTTGACGGTGACTTGGTACGCCATATCGCCTGAAAATAAGGAACGTTTATGAGTACTTATAAATAACTTCTACGATGCTTCGTGGCTGAGAGCTATAATTGTAGGCTCAATTACAGATGAGGGCGGTGTAAAGAAAGATAACCCCCCTAATTTTAATTAATGAAAAAATTTACGTTTAATGTTCGGTTATTGTAATTGCCAACGCTCTGGTCCATTAGGTAATATTTCGCAGGATATCATACGACTATCATCCGTTTTAAGAGGGGCGCCTTGAAACAAAATTTTATTATTTTTTTCATCATCAAAAACAATATCGTTCTCATTCATTTGTGGAGTAAAAGGGTGCTGAGCTTTAAAATTAGCTCTTCTCCATACATCATGTTGATCTTGCCACATAATTAAAATGATTTGATGCCGATAATCGATGTCAATTGTGTCAACTTCTTCAGAAGTGATATAAGCGGAAGGAGTGTTAGGAGTTAATTTAAAGAAACCAACAGTTTGATATTCGCTAGGTTTTTTAGGAAAAACTTCAGTAGTTGATGAAGATGAATCGCTGATTATTTGTGGTATTTTGCGGCTTTTTCTCAAATTAGCTACAAAAGCCGACAGTGTCAATTTTTCATAAACTGGTTTTTTAGCAGAGGATTGATTCGAAATCTCGAACTCGCTTATTTCAGAACGTTCCAGTTTTTCTCTCGCCATCACTACTACCTTTTAAAGATGTTTCGTAGCATAAAAACATACTGAAAATGCTAATTGATTACAAGTAATTTCGCGAACTACCTTGAATAACAATTGATATATCACCAGGCAATTGTTTACTCATAGAACCACTACAATTTATCCAATCGCAACGATTGCTTAACGCTCCAAAAATCCCCCCAAGGCTCTACCTTTAATTCACTCAATCGCTGATGAAGTGTTTTAATGGTATAAGTATTATCCTCAATACGATTACTTAACTCTTCCCAAGCCAATGGCGTAGAGACTGGAGCATGAAGCCTTGCTCTTGTTGAATAAGTGCCTATTGCCGTAGCTGTGCGTTGATTTCTTAAATAATCTACAAATATTTTTCCTCCACGTTTGGATTTACTCATGGTGCTGATGTACTCATCGGGCTTTAATTGTTCAAGAAACTGTACAAAGACATGAGTAAATTCCTTAACGTCTTCCCAATCGTATTCAGGTTTTATGGGAATCACTACATGCAATCCTTTACCTCCAGTACTTTTGACAAAGGATCTTAATTGATATTGAGCTAAATAGTCGCGTATCTCAATAGCATTCGAAACTACTTTACTCCAGGCTACGTCGGGTGCAGGGTCTAAATCAATAACAATAATATCAGGCTGTTCTAAATGAGTGATTTGACTACCCCAGGGATGAATTTCTAATACGCCCATTTGTACCAAGCTGAGCAACCCTTCTTTGTCTTTTAAATAAATATATTGTTCGGTTCCTTCATCATTTTTCACATCAATAGGATAAAGGGCTTTAGGAGTCGTTTTATTAAAATGTCTTTGGTAAAAACAGTGCTCATAATTAGAAGGACAGCGTACTAAAGTTAAGGGTCTTAAGGACAGGAAGGGGAGTATGTAGTCACTGACTGTATCATAATAAATAAGTAAGTCTTCTTTGGTAATATGGTCTTCAGGATATAAAATTTTCGTAGGATGACTGAGGACAAAGCGTGTTTTTAGTTTTTTAGAAAGGGGCTTTTGAGTTTTAATTTGTTTTAATGGTGTTTCCTTTTCACGCTGTATTTCTGATGCCTTTTTATCAAGTCGTAATCCTTTGAAGCTGGGATGACGTAGATGATTTTCTTTAGTCCATTCAGAAAATTCAATTTCTCCTACGAGCTTGGGATGTACCCAATGAATGAGAGAGGTGCTGGAAGGTTCGGTGGAAAAGGGATTGGATTGGCTTTCATGGGCTACTAGTAGTTGATAAATTTCTTTTAAGCTTGCGTTACTAAAGCCTGTGCCTACATTTCCGACGTATTCTAATTGCCCCTCTTTGTTAAAATAACCTAAAAGCAAAGCACCAAAGTACTCGCGTTTGCCTTGAGGAGAAGTATATCCTCCGATCACAAATTCTTGGCGCTTGGTGCACTTTATTTTCAGCCAGTCTTTACTGCGTTTTGAACTATAGGTGCTGTCTATTCTTTTTGAAATTATTCCTTCTAAAGCATGAGCACAAGAATGTTCGAATACTTCTTGTCCATTGTTTATGATGTGATCACTATAATGCAGAGTAGGGGATTTCTTATTCAGTAGGTTTTTTAAAATTTTTTTGCGTTCTAATAAGGGCAATTTTCTTAAATCGTAGTGCTCGTAATAAAGAATATCAAAGAGAAAATAGATGTACGGCGCATCTTGCTTGCCTTTAATTGAGTTTTGTAATAATTGAAAATCAGATTTTCCTTGTTTGTCTAAAAGGACGACCTCGCCATCTAAGATGATATTTTTTTTAGATAATGCCTTTATGGCATCTGCAATAACCTCTAAGTTATCCGTCCAATCTTGATTGGTTCGGGATTTTAAAATGACATCATCACCTTTTTTAAACGCTAAAATTCGATAGCCATCAAATTTGATTTCATGAAGCCATTGTTCTCCCTCAGACGCTTTATCTACTAAGGTCGCTAATTGAGGCGTAAAAAAATCAGGGAAAGGACTTTTTACCAATCCTTTGGGAAGCAAAAAAGTCTGCTTTTTAAGCTCTTTACTATTCCAAACAGAATTATAATAAGTTGCTAGTTCTTCTATAGTTTGATGGGTTAACACACTTTTATCTAGTTCTTTAGTGAGGTCGTAACTGCTTTGCTCTTGTGCGTACTTATCCTGATGTTTAATTAAAAACCAATTTTTTTCATCTTTAAAACGAATGAGATCCCAGCGACCATTTAATTTTTCTGCATGCAATTCAAAGCGTAAATGTCCTTTTTCGTAGGCTTGAGAAGGATTTTCGTCTAAAGGTTCCCAGGTACCTTTATCCCAAAGCATCACGGTACCTCCACCGTATTGACCTTTAGGAATAATTCCTTCAAAACTGCCGTATTCAATAGGGTGGTCTTCCACATGTATGGCAAGACGTTTTACTTTTGGATCAAGGCTTGGGCCTTTGGGTATCGCCCAGCTTTTTAATACTCCATCTAATTCAATTCGAAAATCATAATGAAGATGGCTTGCGTCATGTTTTTGGATTACAAATAAACGAGGTTTTTCTTGAGTAATTTTACCTTTAGGCTCAGGAGTCTTAGAGAAATCTCTTTTTTTATGATATTGATTTAAACGCATCATACACTCCTTACCGTATTGTTTCTCAAGACTTTTGTTTCGAAACAATTTTGTTCTTTTTCATACTTCCTTTTAAAAGAGAGATAAAATCCACTACGGCGCGGTTGTCTTTGAGGGGGTTAGTTGTTTTTTTACCAGGTTTTGTAAGTGCAGCGCTTTGCTGGTCTAGCCATTTTTGTAAGGATTCACGGTATTCGTTATGGTATTTTTCAGGCTCCCATGAGGAGGACATGTCTTTAATTAAATCCATGGCCATTTTGACTTCTTTGTCAGAGATCTTATAGCTTTTTAGGTCGTTTTTAGGAATGTTGAGCTCTTCTTCTGGCCGAATTTCATCTTGAAAATGAATCAAATACAACAAAAGGGTGTTGTCATGGGGGAGGATTAAGCTTAGATATTCTTTGCTGCGAAGGAGGGTTTTGGCAACGCCTACTTTGTTGGTACTTTTTAATGCTTCACGAAGAAGAACATAAGCTTTTTTGTTTTTTCCTTCCGGTACTAAGTAATAAGGTTTGGTGTAATATAAAGTATCAATTTCATTAATGTCTACGAACTCTTCAATATCAATCGTTTTAAATAACTCCGGGCTTGCCTTCTCAAAATCTTTTTCATTAACAATGATGTAGTTGTCTTTCTCGTATTCATAGCCTTTAACGATTTCATTCCAGGCGACTTCATTCCCAGTGTCTTCGTCTATTCGTTGATAGCGTACGCGTGATTTGGTTTTTGAGTTTAATAGATGAAAGTGTATGTCATTATTTTCTTCTGTAGACACTAAAGAGACTGGAATAGAGACCAGTCCAAATGAAATATCACCTTTCCAAATCGATCGCGCCATGTTGAGACTCCTTTCTATGACTACGAGACATGCGATGTATTCATTTTTAAGCGGTAAAAACGAATTATCGTAGTGGTATTAATGACGAAGGCCACCTAAGTGGCCTTCCAGTAAGCCTGTGTCCCCGAGGGGAACTGGCCTACAATCTAATTATAGTGCATGCCCGTGAACTGTCAAATATTTGACCATCAATATGGCGTTTTTTGTGTCAGTGTTTCAATGAAAAAAAATTATTGTACGAATTTTATTTACAGAACCAATCATTAACTGATAAGTTCATTCTTGTATTTGATATCTAATGTGCCGCCATATTTATGACTCTATCAATGGGATTTTTGCACATAAAGAGCACTAAGCCTGCCGTTCTTGAAATCATCCAGTTGTGTTCAGTAAAGACCTGGTTCGGCATTTTGACAATAGCTATCTTTATTCTGTCTGCTAAGAGCGCTGTGGCTGATGAAGCTTTGGCGAGGAAGCATCCTCTTATTGTACCTAGTGCCTCTTTTGCCTATAACTGGACTGGTTTATATAGTGGTGGACATCTCGGCTATGCTTGGGGACATTCGAGTTGGGTGACAGAGCAAGGCATGTCCGGGTCTCTCAATCTGGCGAAGCCCATTAATAGTTTCTACGAGTCGGGAAGTTTCTTTGCCGGAGTTCAATCTGGTTACAATTATATGTTCCCAAATCGTCTCGTCGCTGGTGCCGAAGTTGATGCATCATTCCCATCTTGGCCCACTCTTTCTGGTATAACCATTGGGGGCACCCAGACATTTATTTCACCAACACTTGGCACGACGTTATCTTATAGCGAGACGGTTCTTTCTTTTGGTACTGTGCGTGGCCGAATAGGTTATGCTCCCAGAAGCTGGCTTTTTTATGTGACTGGAGGATTCGCGTGGACCTATAATCAACAGATACTAACCCAACTAGTCAGTGGAGTGACTGAAATCCCTTCTTTATGGCGATTGGGTTGGGCCGTCGGTGCCGGTGTTGAGGCCCCAGTACTTCCCCATTGGACCGCGAAATTTGAATATTTGCTCACTAATTATGGTAAGAAGAGCGTGGGTTTTCTTAACGCAGGACAGCAGATTAATTCTAATTTTTTGCTCCAAGAATTGCGTGTAGGCATAAACTATCAATTCGATAACGCAGCTACAACGGCTTTTGCCTTGGGGAATGCAGACAATCTCAGCTTTCATGGGCAAACCACATATGTCTTGCAAGGCTATCCTGCCATTCGCTCACCCTATGCTGGCATTAACAGCCTACCACGCGGTGGCCAAGCCCGCTCAGCAGGTGATGCGACATTATTTGCTGGTTTAAAGCTGTGGCAAGACACTGAGTTATGGGTTAATCCAGAGCTCGATCAGGGCTTTGGTATTGCTAATACACACGGGTTGGCTGGATATCCGAGTGCCGAATCTTACAAGCTGGGTTCGAGTACCCCCTATGCCCGCGTGCAGCGCTATTTCATCCGGCAGACTATTGATTTAGGCGGTAAAACAAGTGATGTAGATGCCGGGATAAATCATTTTGCAGGAACACAGACAGCTAATAATTTAATACTGACACTCGGTAGATTCTATATTGTCGACCTATTTGATACCAACATATATGCAAATAATCCCAAAAGCGATTTTCTGAACTGGTCAGTCATCAATGCTGGTTCGTTCGATTACGCAGGTGACGCATGGGGTAGCACTTATGGAGCTGCTATTGAGTGGTATCAAAACCGTTTTACCCTCCGTGGCGGAATTTTCGATATGTCTGTAGTTCCTGCTGGTGGAGGAAATAGCAAAGCTGGCTATGCGCTTGATCCAACTTTTGGTCAGTTCCAACTGGTTGGTGAAATAGAGGAGCGTCACGAACTATGGAATCAACCTGGCAAATTTAAAGTCACTGCTTTTCTCATTCGTGGTCGAACAGGTAACTTCCGCGATGCAATTGCACTCTCCCAAGCTACAGATCTTAATGTTAGCGATGCGCTTGCAGCAGTACGTATCTATTCTAGTCTACCCGGCATAAACTTCAATTTGGAGCAGCAAGTAACGGAAACGGTGGGCGTATTTGTTCGCGCAGGATGGGCTGACGGTAATCTTGAATCGTGGGATGTCACTGATATTGACCGCACATTTGAGGGGGGTGTTTCGATCACCGGGAATCAATGGGGACGACCTGATGATACAGTTGGTATTGCTGGCGTTATTAACAGTATTTCGAGTGTTCACGAGGCTTATTTTAATGCTGGAGGACTTGGAATTCTCATTGGCGACGGGAAGCTCCCAAATCCAGGTCTTGAGAAAATTATTGAAGCCTATTACAGCTACACTCTTTCTTTATCAACAAAACTTAGCTTCGACTATCAGTACATAATCAATCCTGCCTACAATACGAATCGCGGGCCGGTAAATGTTTTTGGTGGACGTTTTCACTGGCAGTTTTAACTTTCAACAACTTGATAGATTCAGGTGTAAAATTATAGCATCCAGGTAACATTTACTTATGAGGCAACTGGAATGCGGCATTTTTCGTGTAAGTGTTTCAATGATTGGAATGACTGACATACAATGTCACTTGGATTTTATTTAATGAGAACAATGCGATGATGACGGTAATAAGACAGACAATGGAACTCCTTATTAATCCTTTTTTTATATGTTTGTTTTTAATGGCTCTGTGTACTTTATTCGTATGGCGTCGTGTTTATTCGCGCTTTGTACGTGCGACTTTATTATTAGTAGTATTGATTTTAGTTGTTATTAGCACTAATTGGTTACCAAAGCATTTAACTTATCAGCTGGAATCACGTTATCCAGTGGTTACAAAAGTAGATCCTGAGGTTCAGTGGATTGTAGTTTTAAGTGGAGGGCAAAATATAGTCCAAAGGATGCCTGCGAATGATGTGCTTTCTGGAGTCAGTATTAAACGTTTGGTTGAAGGAGTGCGATTATTTAGAGCGTCACCAGAAGCTACTTTAGTCTTGTCTGGCGGTGGGGCTCACAAGTCAGAAGCGGCGAATTTAGCTGAACTGGCAGCCTGGTTTGCGATTCCTTTGCAGCGTATCATTTTGGAAGATAAATCACTGAACACCGCAGATCAGGCAAAGGCATTGCGTTCTATTGTTCATGAGCAGCCTTTTTATTTGGTTACTTCCGCAATTCACATGCAAAGATCAATGATGTTATGCAAGAACGAGGGCTTAAATCCTATTGCAGCACCAACTGATTTCACTTATTTCCGCGGTAGCGAAAACTGGGCGAAGAGGTGGATTCCTAATGCATACAATATGTCTTATGTTTCCATTGCATTGCATGAGCTATTAGGTAAAGCCTGGGCTTTGGTAGTGTACTCTTCAAAAAAATAGTGTAACCATCGATTAAGAGGTATATTAATGATAAGTGTTTTGGCAATGACCGATGCAGATGTAAAAACTATCGGCGGATTTGGTCTTCAGGTACATTCTTTGATTGATGGTTCTTCTGATGTAATTAAGATTAAAATGTCTGGGGTTTCTGAAACGCTAATTGATTTTTTGGAGCACTATTCTGGCCCTGTAGTTTTAGATGGTTTTTTAGATCAGCAATTAAATTTGGAAGTATTTGATTTATATAAAATAGCTCATCGTATTGATACGCTATTGCTTGATGCTCAGGGCGTGGAGTTTATTTTAGCCAAATCAGTGGGTACTCAGCAATCTATTGAAAAAGCAGCGCAAGAATTACTGGCCTTTGGTATTAAGAGCGTATTGATTAAAGCACCTCCTATGCCTGATGTTTTTTGGGATCATTATTATTGGACTAATGGCATTTTAGGCTTTTGGCTGAGTCAAAGTCGTAAGTCGGCTGAAAACTATACGGATTCAGGCACGGTTTTATCTGCTGCTACAGCTTCTGCATTAGCACTTGGCTATTCACCCGAAGACTCGATTATTATCGCAACAATGTATGCTCATCAAGCAACGCGTCTGGGACAGGAACGGCTTTATTACGGAGGTTTTCCTGAGAGTGAAGAAGATTTGCCTTATCTGTCATCTATGCCTTTGTATGAAGCGCCACAAGCGTTTAAACTTTGCCATTATTTAGGCCTATATCCTGTTGTTGATAGTGTTGAATGGGTAGAAACTTTGTTGCAACTTGGCGTAAAAACAATTCAATTGCGCATTAAAGAAAAAACAAAGTCTCTTGAAGAGGACATGAAGCGCTGTATTGATTTGGCGAAAAAATATCAAGCCACTTTGTTTATTAATGATTATTGGGAATTGGCCTTAAAACTTGGGGCTGAAGCAATTCATTTAGGTCAATCCGATTTGGATGGTGCTGATCTTGAGGCTATTCGTCGGCAAGGTCTTTTACTGGGAGTAAGTACTTATTGTTATTATGAAGTGGCGCGCGCTCATGCGATTTGTCCCTCTTATATAGCTATTGGCCCAATTTATCCTACTTCCAGTAAAGAAGTTACATATGCTGCGCAAGGAATAACTGGCTTACAGCGTTGGAAACGTACTTTAAGTTATCCTTTGATTGCCATTGGTGGGATTAATCTTGAGCGCGCAGTAGACGTTGTTGCTTCAGGTGTGAGCGGTGTAGCACTTATTTCTGCAATAACTGAAGCAGATGATCCGCGAGCAGCTACCCAAGAGTTTCTAAATTTAATGAAATAAAGCAGGGGAATTCCTCTTTAGATTCATTTACCTTCGGCGCAATTCGCTATATGATGTCACGCGATTAACTAATAGCAGTTTTAAGGAGATATTATGAGTTTTTTTATTAGCGATGCTCTGGCTGCAGCGGGCACAACTGCGTCACCGCAAGCGGATGGAACTTTTTCGCTCATCATGATCGCCGCTATTTTCGTGTTGTTTTATTTTATGTTGATTCGACCACAAAACAAAAAAGCAAAAGAACATCGTGAATTGATAAGCCGTCTTAAAAAGGGTGATGAAGTAATTACTACTGGTGGTATATTAGCCAAAGTTGTAACTATTGATGAACAATACGTTAAAGTGGCTCTTGCTGAAGGTGTTGAGATTACCTTACAAAAAGGCGCAGTTGCTACTGTATTGCCAAAAGGCACTTTGAAATCTCTTTAAGTCAGTCACAGGGACACGGAAATATGCAAAATAAATATCCTTTATGGAAAAACCTGATGCTGATTTTTATCGCAGTCATCGGGTTTGTTTACGCCATACCTAATTTGTATACAGAAAATCCAGTGGTACAAATTTCAGCAGAAACACCAGTAGATTATGATGAATTAAAAAATCAGGTCGAAAGTATCCTAAAAAAAGACAACTTGGCATTCAGTTCGATTAATGCAAAGGATGCAGGCGTTGAGGTAATTTTTTCGTCTACTGATTCTCAGTTATTAGCTCGTGATGCGATTAAAAATGCATTGGGCACTCAATATACTGTGGCATTAAATTTAGCATCAGCTACTCCAGCATGGTTACAATCTATCCGTGCCGAGCCTATGAAACAAGGTTTGGATTTGCGAGGTGGAGTACATTTCTTATTAGAAGTGGATGTCGACAGTGTAATCAGCCGCCGCTACGAAGGGATAATGAAAAACATTAGCCAAGAGTTGCGTGAAATAAATGTACGTTATTCTGGTATTCGCTACATTGCGGATAAAGGGGTTAGTTTACGTTTTCGTGATCAGCAAATAATGGAAACCGCGCTTACAGGCTTAAGAGCAAAAATGCCTGACGTAGTTTTTGTAAAAAGCAAAACGGATAATGAAGTTATAGCCTCAATTCCTCCTTCTGAACTAAACAGCATTCGCCAAAATACTATTGAGCAAACAATGAGTATTTTACGTAATCGTGTGAATGAGTTAGGCGTTGGTGAAGCTGTAGTACAGCAACAAGGTGCTACTCGTGTTGCTGTCGATTTACCTGGAATTCAAGATGCCGCTCGTGCAAAACAAATTCTTGGTGGAACCGCGACCTTACAATTTTATTTAGTAGATCAGGATAATGATCCTCAAATAGCGAAACAAACAGGTTCAGTTCCTGTTAGTGACAAGTTATACATGATGGATGGCCGTCCTATTCTGTTAAAAAGACAAGTTGTTTTAAGTGGTGACTCGATTACTTCTGCGTCTTCAAGCATTGATCAGCAGACAGCTACTCCTGCAGTACAAGTCCAATTGGGCGGTGGTGGTGAAAGCTTATTCACTAAAGTCACACGCGAAAATATTGGTAAGCGCATGGCAATTGTTTATGTTGAAACAAAAAATACAATACAAACAATTAACGGTGTTGAAACACGAGTCACTCATCGTGAAGAGCGTGTTATTAGTGCGCCAGTAATTCAAAATGCTTTGGGTAATAACTTCCAGATTACTGGTCTTGCAGACAGCAAGGAAGCCAGCAATTTGTCTTTATTATTACGAGCAGGGGCGTTACCTGCCGCAATTTATCCGATTGAAGAGCGAACAGTAGGACCAACTCTGGGTAAAGAAAACATCCGTAGAGGTATGGTTTCTCTAGCAGTAGGTATGGGCATGATTTTAGTGCTAATGCTGGTCTATTATCGTGTCTTTGGATTAATTGCTAACATTGCTTTGCTGCTTAACCTTGTTTTATTGGGTGCCCTGTTGTCTATCATTGATGCCACATTAACGCTTCCAGGTATCGCGGGGATAGTACTTACTGTAGGTATGGCCGTTGATGCGAACGTGTTGATTTATGAGCGTATTAGGGAAGAGTTGCGTAACGGTTTATCACCTCAGGCAGCTATTTCTGCTGGATATGACCGTGCCTTTTCGACCATTATTGATGCAAACATCACTACGTTGATTGTGGCAATTATTCTTTTTGCAGTCGGCACAGGACCTGTACGTGGATTTGCGGTAACTCTGTCTTTAGGGTTATTAACTTCTATGTTAACAGGTATTACTTACACTCGAGCTATTGTGAATTGGTATTATGGTGGCCGTGCTGTGAAAAAATTATCTATTGGTATTTAAGGCGAGGCTCAGATGGAATTTTTTAATCCAAATTCAAAAGTGGACTTTATGGGGGCTCGTCGCTGGACTGCGACGTTCTCCATCTTAATTTTTGTTGTTTCGATTGCTGCTCTGGCAATTCATGGCTTAAAGTGGGGTCTTGATTTTACAGGAGGCACGCAGGTTGAGGTGTCTTACCCACAAGCTGCTGATTTGTCCGCGATTAGGGACAGCCTGAGTAAAGCAGGTTTTAAAGAAGCGCAGGTAGTAAGCTATGGAACTTCTAGAGACGTTTTAATCAGCATTGCACCAAGAGAAGATATTGATCAATCTCATTTGGTGGATAAGCTCATGTTGGCTCTTCCAGGAGCTGTGAAACAGCGAGTAGATTTCGTTGGACCGCAGGTTGGTAAAGAGTTGGCAACTAAAGGTGCTTTAGCTGTCCTTGTTTCTTTATTAGCTACGATGATTTATATCGCGATGCGTTTTGAATACCGCCTTGCTGTGAGCTCTGCTGTAGCTCTGATTCATGATCCAGTGTTAATTTTAGGTATTTTTGCCTTATTTGGTATTGAGTTTGATCTGAAAGCATTAGCAGGTCTACTGGCAGTAATTGGTTATTCATTAAACGATACCATCGTTGTATTTGATAGGGTGCGTGAAAATTTCATCAAAATTCGTCGTTCTACTCCTGTTGAAATTATGAATACTTCAATTAACCAAACGCTTTCCAGAACAATTATGACCTCAGTACTGACTTTATTTGTGGTAGTGGCTCTGTTTGTTTATGGCGGCGAAGCAATTCATGGCTTTTCTCTTGCTTTGATTATTGGAATATTAATCGGTACTTATTCTTCTATTTATGTAGCAGGTGCTTTAGCTGTTGCTATGGGGCTGGATAGAAAGGACTTCTTACCGAATCAACGTAAAGAGCTTGATGACCGTCCTTAGTCGTTCTTAATAAAATGTAGGTTGGGCTGTAAAGCCCAACAAGTGACACTACGACTTCAATTTACAGTAGTTAGTGCCAATAAGAAGTCGCTGCGCGCTCCTGTTGGGCTTTACAGCCCAACCTAAAACGATGTTGACTGCTCTTATCCAGAATTGGCGTTAACTTAATGGCAGTGAGCGTAGTACCAACCTACATTACTTCCACTTTTATAAACCCAAACTACTTACACTAGCGGTTTCTTCTGTTGACCCACCTGATTTAGCAGGGGCAGCATCTTGCTTCGCTTTTTCAATCTCCGGTTCAATTACTTCAATTTGAGCACAGGAAGCTTCCTTTATTTTTCGTAATGATTCTTTAACTTCTGCGGATGTGTCTATTTCTTTACCATTCAGAAGCAGCAGGTAGTCCTCTCTTATCTCAAGTCTTTGAATGTAGGTTTGAGCTTCTAATTCACCTGCGGACATCCATTTAAATTCAATAGGTACGCCTTGTATGACTAGAGTACCATCTGCAATGAGAACGCCATCAATTTTGGCCAGCTCATATGTTGGTGTAGCGTAATTAACCATTAAAGAACCAATAGCTCTAAGTAAGTTATAAGCCAGATCAAAAGGTAAGGCTACTAAAGTACCCACTCCTTGACCTACAAGACCCATGGCCTTTCCAGAGGCGCTGGAGAAACCCAACGTACAAAAAGTACTTAAAAGTCTTGATGCAATTGTTGGCGCCAAAAAGGCAATGCCCGTAACACTGGTTGGGCCTAAAAATAGTAAAGTGCTTCCTACGGCGGCAGTGAGCTGAAGGCGTGGTGCTACAGCCATCGAAGAGCTGCTAATGGCTTCGGCTGCTACCCAGCCGACAGTGGAGCCAACATAAGAAAAAGCTGCAATAAACACCGGTTGAATTAGAGAGGTAATCGGATATTTGTTGTATTGGCTTTTTGCGTCAATGTTCTTATTTGACTCATCTATAAAGGTAGAGAATTTACTCCACTTATCTTCAGCAAAATCTTTGATGCCTTTTTTTGCAAGCAGGGATTTAATTTCTTCAAGAAATTTGGGCTGATGGCATAACTTAAATGCGGTATGAATACATTCTTCTCTATCTTTCTCATCAAGAAAGTTTTTTGAGTCTATTCCAAGATAGCGGTTAATGAGTGTATATAAAGTTGAGTTTTCTTTCGATCTACCAATTTCTGATTGTACATAAAGACAAGCGGTAATCATTATTCTTGATGCCATTAAGTTAGCTTTCCATTGTTCCGCTGTTTTAATCTCTTCATCAGGAATTAAATAATTTTGCAGAAGTAATTTTATTTGCTCTAAAAATATAATTTGTTTTCGTCGTTCTGGAATATTAATACCACCTAATGATGTAGGTTTCCCGAAAAAAGATTGAGGTTTATCTAGACTACCTCTTTCGTGCTCATAATCAGAGCGCAGTTTAGCGAATTGTTCCATACATCCTGTTGCGAGAATAAAATGCATAATATTCCTCCGTCCTTTGGTGAGCTGCGCACTAAATTGTGCATGAATCAGCCTATTTCGGCTCAAGATAGTATAAATGTCAACAGACCCTACTTCTTCACTGCCTAAATGCAACGTTACTCGATCTTTTTTATGATACTGTTGTACTGCGTATTGTTGGTTTTATTTAAAGATTAACTCATTGAAAGGATGATTTTTTTCTTAATTATGATACTTTAGCATGTGAATGCAGGCAGAATCCAGACTGTGCTGAAGGTAAGATGAGAGGAACAAAGTGGGTGAATTCATAAAAAACATGATAAAGGTGAGTTTCATGGAACGTCTTAAAAATTTATTCTATCTACTGCGCGTATCTCACTGGGCTAAAGCAGTATTTGTTATGCTGGGTTTTTGCTATACGCCTACTCAAGGTTATTTCATACCCGCATTTCTGGCTTCATTGGCCTTTTGCCTGATTTCCAGTGCGGTTTATATTTATAATGATATTGAGGATCGAACTGAAGACAGTTTGCATCCGCATAAACGACACAGACCTTTAGCTAGTGAAAAAGTATCCGTGTCTGAAGCAATTTTTATGCTCTTTTTATTGTTAATCACAGGCCTTGTTTTAGGCTGGCTGATTTCAACCAAACTGGCTATTATTCTTTGCGTTTATCTGGTTATCAATATTGGTTACAATCATATTTTTAAATTTATTCCTATTTGTGATGTGCTTTGTATTGCAATAGGATTTATGCTGCGTGTTTTAGCAGGAACCATTGGTATTGGTTTACCTCTGTCTGGCTGGTTAACCGTTGCGGCAACTTTAGTCAGTCTTTTTATTGCTTTAAATAAGCGTCGAATGGAAATGAAGCTGGGTTTAAAACATTCTACGCGCGTAGTATTGAAAAGGTATCATCCTGTAGTGCTGCATTGGTTAATTGTTGCTATCGGTATTACGACTTTTGTTACTTATATTTTTTATATAATTTATGCCCGTGATGAGTCGTTTTATTTTATGCTCACGGTTCCTTTCGCAGCAATCGCCTTATGGCGTTTTGCTTGGCTAGCTACCCAAGATATTGATAATGATGATCCGGTTATTGTCTTTTTAAGTGATCAATTATCACGAATTAATCTGTGGTGCTTTGTTGTATTAACGTTTATGGCACTCACTCAGTGAAATTGGGATTGCGTTGGTATGACAGTGTTTTTATTGTACTGTTGATTTACCTGTTTGCTTTGCAGATACACGCGATTTGGCCATTTACTATTGATGACATGTACATTTCTTTAAGGTATGCCAAAAACTGGGCGTCCGGGAATGGTCTTTTATGGAATGTACATGCTCCACCTGTAGAAGGGTATTCTAATTTCAGCTTTGTTGTCCTTGGTACTTTGGTTTTATTATTAAAAGGTGACCCTGTTATCGCTTTAAAAATGGCCGGTGTATTCGGGCTTTTTTTTACCTGCATTTTTCTTTATTTGATAACTCGATTTTGGTTTGGTAAACGGGAATCATTGCTTCCTGTTTTTGCTTTGCTGTTTTATAAAGGGCAAATTATTTGGGCAGTTAGTGGATTAGAAACGAGTGTTTATCAAGCATTAGTTTGCGCTTCTGTGTATTTTTGTTTTAGAGCCATGGGCTACCATCTGCTGCCTCAAGAACGTAAAACGTCGGAACATCGATTTTTTATTATTGCCGGACTTTTGCTCTCTCTTGCAGGAATGACCCGACCGGAAGCGCCGGTATTAATGCTGTTATTTTTTATACTTATCTGTTGGGACAGACCAAAAGTTGCGTTAAGGAATTATTGGTATGGAGTGCTTTTTTTTAGTCTGACCATCGCATTTGCTTATATCCCTTATTTTCTTTGGCGTGTTTATTATTTTGGGTATTTACTTCCCAATTCAGTGTATTGCAAAGGCTTTGCAAAAGCACATACTTTGCATTTAGATCTTACTTATTTAAAATTAATTTGGCCTTTCGTACTTCTTGCACTACCTGGCTGCATTAGATCTCAGGATAAACGTCATTATTTTTTATGGTTACCAAGCCTTATTTATTTATTGATCTTGGCAAACTCTGATCCGGTAGTTGCTTTTGATAACCGGCTTTTTTTGCCTGTTTTTCCCTTGCTTCTTCCTTTAGCCATGCAAGGTTTAAGTGTCATTTTATTTTGGTATTTTCAGCAAAGAGATGCTGTCTTTAAACTATCTTTATATTTTATTTTTTTATTTGCAGTATTTACTATAATTCCCCCAATGAGTCTGGCTGATTATCGTTATTTCAGTCAAGATCCAATCAAGGGCGAACAATTACGCCAAAAAGTGTTGGACTGGCTAAAAATTAATGTTTCTGAAAATGACTCAGTAGTGCTAGGGGACAGTGGCATGATTCCTTATTACAGCAATTTACATTTTATTGACTCTTATTGTTTGAATAATCGAACCATGGCGCATTATCCCGCTAAGCAGCGATTTGAGTGGTTTTGTCAGGATGTTATGCGTGAAAAACCGGCTGTTATTATTTTAACTTCCTTGCTTGAATCGGGTAAAGTGCTGAATATGCCTAGTGATCAGTGCTTGAAGTATTTAATGAGTAAACAAAATAAATATAATTTGACGCAATCATTTGAAAATAAAAGCGCAGACTCAAGTTATCGTTATGAATTATTTACTGATCATTCAAAAAGGACACCCCTAATAAAGCCGAAGTAATGGGTTGAAAAAATGCCTTAAAGTATGATTTTTGATGTAATAAAGACGAATTTAGTGTACTATCTGTCCCTATAAATGGATTGAGTGCCGTGTATTCTATGATGCAGAATTTAGTATTATTTGTTAGAAAATTTTTCTTAAAGCTACCAGTGATTTTATTTGATGTTACTGCAATTCCTGTGGCATGGTTTGCTGCTTATTGGTTGCGTTACAACATGCACCCATTTCCACAGGTATTGACTTCAACGCACTCGTTCACCGCTCTGGCGTTGCTGGCCGTTGTGCAGATTACTTGTTTTTACTATTTTAAAATTTATCGTGGATTATGGCGCTTTTCTTCGCTAAATGACGTGGTTCGTATTTTAAAAGCTTCTCTTAGTGCAATGATGTTGGTTATTCCTGTTTTTTATTTAACGTCTATATTGCAGCATATACCACGCTCAGTGTTACCTCTGTATTGCATTATTTTAACTACCTGTCTGTGCGGTGGCCGTTTAGCGCTTCGTCTCTACTGGGATAAAAAGGCAAGAGGTAGCGACGTTAAAGAAACTAAGCGTGTATTGATTGTTGGGGCTGGTTTAGCGGGTGAGAGTTTGGCTCGTGATTTAAAACGCAGTAATAATTATCTGCCAGTAGGTTTCGTTGATGACAACGTTAGTAAACGTGGACTAGAAGTTCATGGGGTACCGGTTTTAGGCACTATTCAACAACTTTCAGAGCGCGTGAGCCAATATTCAATTGATTTGATTTTTATTGCTATGCCTTCTGCAAATTCGGCCGCCATGCGTCGCATTGTGACCTTTTGTGAAGGGTGTAATATTCCTTTTAGAACCTTACCCAGTCTGTTCGCTTTAGCTTCGGGTCGTGTTGAAGTTAATTCATTAAGAGCTGTAAATATAGAAGACTTATTAGGCCGCGATCAGGTTACTTTGCAATGGGACCGATTATCAGAGGGTATTGCTGGTAAGCGCGTATTAGTTACTGGTGGTGGCGGCTCAATTGGTTCGGAGTTATGCAGACAAATTATGGCGCTGCAGCCTGCAAGTTTGGCTATCGTAGAAAATAGCGAATTTAATCTGTATCAAATTGAGCAGGAGCTTACAGAAAAGTTCCCTGAAATACCGATAGAGCTTTGTTTGATTAGTGTTACTGATGAAATAGCTGTATCCCATTTATTTAGCAGATTTTTGCCTGAATTGGTTTTCCACGCAGCGGCTTACAAGCATGTTCCTATGTTGCAAGACCAAATTCGGGTTGCGGTGGTAAATAATGTATTAGGCACGCAGATTATGGCCAAAACCAGTGCTACGTTTGGCGTAGAGAAATTCATTTTAATTTCTACTGATAAGGCAGTAAACCCAACTAATATTATGGGAACAACTAAGCGCGTGGCTGAAATTTACTGCCAAAATCTAGATCGTCGGGTGGAAACTCAATTTATTACGGTTCGCTTTGGTAATGTTTTAGGTTCTGCTGGTAGTGTAGTGCCTTTATTCCAAAAACAATTAAATGCAGGGGGTCCAATCAAGGTGACTCATCCTGACATGGAACGTTACTTTATGACGATTCCTGAAGCCTGTCAGTTGATTTTACAGTCTATGGTGAATGGCCGCGGCGGTGAGATTTTTGTATTGGATATGGGCGAACCAGTTAAAATCAGCTATTTGGCTGAGCAGATGATTCGCTTGGCAGGAAAAGAGCCAGGTAAAGACATTATGATTGAATATATTGGTTTGCGACCTGGTGAAAAATTGTTTGAGGAACTGTTTCATGAATCAGAGCAGTTAGCCCCAACAGAGCATGAAAAATTATTTAAAGCCAAATACCGTGAACTGGATTGGGATGAGTTAACGCAAACGATGAGTTTGTTACATACTGCCTCTGCTGAATATCAAAATGAAGAGTTACTCATTTTGCTAAAAAGTTTGGTTCCTGAGTTAAACACAACTAATTTTTCAATGGCTTAGTATAATTTCTACACCACCGTTTCGTGACACTGGCATTAAGTGAAGAAAACTACGTCGTCCCGCGGCTTGTCCGCGGGACGACGTGAACGGGCAGCCGCTTATTTATCAATCACATTAATATAACGCCAGTTCTGGATAAGAACGCGATTAAATAGTTGTAGGTTGGGCTGTAAAGCCCAACAAGTGACGTGCCGTGACTTCCATTTAAGTAGTTAGTGCCAATAAGAAGTCGCTGCGCTCTCCTGTTGGGCTTTACAGCCCAACCTACAACGATTTTGACTGCTCTTATCCAGAACTCGCGTTAATATAAGGTTATTTAATATGCCAATAACTTATGATGACTTTGAAAAAGTAGAATTACGATCCGGTACTGTAGTGAAAGTAGAGGAATTTCCTCGTGCTAAAAAGCCCGCGTATAAAGTTTGGGTTGATTTTGGGGTTGAAATTGGTGTGTTACAGACCTCTGCTCAAGTCACTGTTCATTATACTCCTGAAACCTTGTTAGGGCGCTCTGTAGTAGGTTGTGTTAATTTAGGCGAGCGCAATATAGCAGGGTTTATATCCCAATTTTTATTAGTCGGTTTCTCAGATGCCAATGGCGCTATTTGTTTAATTACTGCAGATCCTAAAGTTCCCGATGGTGGGAAACTTCATTAACTCGTTCGGTCATCCAGAGCGAAGCGAAGGATGACGGATAAATACGCAGAGGCGCTTCCGCTTCACCGGGCTACTTACCCATCCAAAGCAGAGTTAGCTATACCGGGGGGAACAAATCTTGAAATTTAACTCTTGTCTTGATGTGTAATATTTTACGTCTTTGTTTAGACAAGTCGAATAATTTATAAATTGCCATCGGGATTAAAAAGCTAATCAAGCCGATATAAAATGCCATTTTATAAGTGGGGTCTTTATTTAATACCAGGAAAAACAACGCAATACACATCAATATAATCGCTAGAATCCCAGTATAAGGAGAGTAGGGCGTTACATAGCGAAGGTTTGCTGTAGTATAACCTGCTTGATACAGTCTGCTTCTGAATCGAATTTGTGAGGTGCACAATGAAATCCAAGCTAAAGTACCGGTAAAGCCTGATACCAAAAGTAAAGCAATATACAGTTGTGTTTGACCAAAGAAATAACCCACGCCCAAAAGAGCCCATATCATAATTAAAGTCGCGATGACTGCATTTTGTGGTATGGAGTTGTGGTTAAATTTCGAAAAGGTATGAGGAGCCATGCCATCACGTGCCAAGGCATTCAATGCACGGACTGTGCCATAAAATCCAGAGTTGGCGCAAGACAGCGTTGCACTTAGAGTAACGAAGCTTGTGACTGTTCCTGCCCATTTTAAATCATATAGATTTAAGGCATCGGCAAATACTGAGTTAGATAAGCCCGCTTTATGCCAAGGGAAAATTAATACCAGACAAAAGACTGGGATGATGTAAATAAACAGGATGCGGAACGTTACGTTTCGGATCGCATGAGGAATCATACGCGCTGGATTTTCAGACTCACCTGCAGCAAGTCCAATGATTTCAGAACCCTGATAGTTAACAAGCAATAAGACCATGGCTGTTAATAATGCCATTCCTCCATTAGGAAGCAGGCCGCCATCACCTAAAATGTATCGGGTGCCGATGATTCCAGCAGGTTCACTGCCATGAATGAGACCAAAGAAGATTAAAACCGATAAAATAACAAATCCAAACAGGGCAGTAATTTTAACTAAAGCCAGCCAGAATTCAATTTCACCAAAGGTATCTACTTTAGCAAGGTTAATGTAGGTAATAAGTAAGCCAAAGCAAACGGCCCAGAGATAGCCATTAACCCCGGTAAACAGTTCCATAATAATCCCACCGGCAACGCATTCGGCAGGTATATAGGCTACCCAGCTGATCCAATAGGACCAACCTACGCCACAAGCTACGGAAGGAGAGATAAAGTCAGCAGTATAGGTTACAAAAGAACCCGAAATAGGAATCGCAACAGCTAGCTCACCCATACACAGCATCGTTAAATAAATAATTAAACCGCCGAGCACATACGCTATAAACACGGCAGGACCTACAAGATTAATTACTTCACCGGTACCTAGGAAATAACCGGAACCAATGATACCACCCAAGGCAATCAGTTGGACATGTCGATCTTTTAAACTTCGACTATAACCACTATCTTTAATGGGTTTAGTTTCTTTTGTAGTACTCTTATCCACGGGCTGTTTATTTCTCACATTGTTGGGTTAGCTCTGATGAAGTAATGTTTTATTCATCGCCAATATTTTAAAACCAATCACAAACAGCCCTAATGAGCTATTTTTGTGCATTTTTACTTATTTTTGATAAAAAATCAAGGGGATTATAGAAAAAAAGGAGGAATTATACAATAATTCTATAGGCTTTTGCACTCTTGTTTTTCTTTGCTCTATTTTTTACTTGGAAATTAATAGTAATTTGATAAAAATTAGCTAGATAATGGTCTTAAATTAGGATGGGAGGCCTATAAAGACCGGGTTTTTTTCTTTCCCTACCCTGATTGTATAATTTTTTATTTAAGCATGAATTTCTTCTTCACTTTTAGTAAAGATACACGTTGGTTGCGATGAGTCTATACGCTGAAAATCTTTATATTCGGCTGTACGGAATTTTAATAGCAGCTGTTCTTTGTCCAATGCGAGTGTCACAGAGTTCATACTGTAAAATACAGCGGGATCTATCATTGGTTCTGGATTTTCAGGGGAATTAAATGCTTTTTGAATATCGATAAATTTGAGGATTAATTGGCTTTGATCAGCATTCCACTCAATAAAGGTAACTTCACTACTTGTATCGCTAAATAAAGAATTTTGTTGTCCGGCAGTAGATTTAGTATTAATCGTTCCAATCTGATTCTCTTCACCATTAATAATAATAGATTCATCAGAATTTTCTATATATAAGGAAAGTTGACTACCCATACATTTTGGTGAAAACCATATTCCTGAAAAATCAGTGTAGGATTCAATAGCTGTTTTATTTGGCGTGTGCTGATTTAATTTTTTGGGGTGCAGGATATTTTTAAGAGTAGGGGCTGCATAGGAGGTACACATACATGTTATGAATAGTAGAAATGTCTTCATAATATTCTGCTTCATTTAAAATCCAGTTAGTAACGTAGTAGCGCGCATCATATCTGTAAAAAACATTTTGGGCAATAATTGTTCGAAATATCTTTTATTCCTATTTAAGTAAATTCTAATGTTTTAAAGCAAGTTATTGAGTTTACCTGGTGTATCAGCTTAAGATATTTGTTTTATACGCATTCATATCATGTGTGCTTATGATTCAAAAGGTGGAGTTTCAATGCTATCAACACAAACATCAGACAATATAACTCATGACGACAATTCAATGCTGACAGAAGACGAACTGCATGCTCAGGCAAATCAGTATATTTCTGAAGCAAACCATTTAATTTTTCAAAGTCTTCCTAAGGTAATTTCACAAATTATAGCTAAGAATGTATGGAAAAAAAGAGCCGCTTCTTATGCTAATTTTGGTGAATACGCACTGACTCCAGCGCCTGATGGTTTAGGGATTACTAATAATGAAATGTTGTGGTTATTAAAGTCCACGATGAATACTACCAGCCAACATGCCGCACAGTGGGGTGATGTTTTAGGTGTAGTGGATACTAACGTCAGGTCTTATGCCAAGGAAAAGAAAATTCCGATTAAAGATTTGAGTGGTGATCTTGCCGAGCAAGATAATGCGTACCCAGAGCTTTTTGAGGAAAACATGATTACTTATTTACCTTCTCGCTCTAAATCGGTTGATGGTCAAATTATGAAGCTTAAAAAGAAAGATCCTGAGGCTTATGATAATGTAGTGCAAGGAAAAATGAAGCTTAAAGAAGCCTGGCCACAAACTTCCAGAAAAAGAATGCAGCCCATTGAATCAGTAAAAAATAAATTTTCCAGTTTGTCTAAATCAGAACGAGAAGAATTTTTGGCCTGGATTGAGCAGGAAAGAGAGAACTTGGCTTAGAGTCTGTTGACCTTTCTATTATCTTGGCCAATTTCGGCTCAAGCTAGCGAAATGTCAACAGACCTTAATGGTTCTAAAATAAACAAATTACCGTTTTTGTGGTAAGCTTGGCAATGATAAAAAAATGTGAGTAGTTGAATGATTAGAGTTGGCCGGTTTAATAAATTAGAAGTGGTTAAAGAAGTTCCGTTTGGTCTTTATCTTGATGGCGCTGATTGGGGAGAGATTTTACTTCCTAGCAAGTACGTACCTAAAGATACCAAAATTAATGATTTTTTGGATGTATTTATCTACTTTGACTCTGAAGATAAAATCATTGCTACAACACAACGTCCTCGTGTTCAATTAGGTGGCTGTGCGTATTTGCAAGTGGTTGATGTCAATCGTGTTGGTGCTTTTCTTGATTGGGGTTTAGATAAGGATTTGTTAGTTCCTGGGCCGGAGCAGCACAAGCTTATGGAAAAGGATAAATTTTATATTGTTTATTTGAAGCGTGATAGTAAAGATCGGATTATTGCCAGTTCCAAGATGGATTATTTTCTGGATAAAACGCCTGCAGAGTTCAAGCCAGGCGATGAAGTGAGCTTGATGATTGCTGAAACTACCGAATTAGGAAATAAAGTAATCATTGAAGACAGTCATTGGGGTTTGGTCCATTCTACAGATATTTTTCAGACTTTAAGTTATGGAAAAAGAATGCGAGGTTACATCAAAGCCGTTCGTGAAGATGGCAAGATTGATGTAGGTTTAAGAAAAGTGGCACATGTTGCTAGTAATGATCTGGCTACTCGTATCTTAACCGAATTACAGAAAAAGGCTGGTTTTTTGCCGCTGCATGATAAAAGTTCACCGCAGGATATTAAGCGTGCATTTGGTGAGAGTAAGAGTGCTTTTAAAAATGCCATTGGGCATCTGTACAAGCGCGGTGAGATTACTATTGAGCCTAATGGTATTCGTTTGCGGGATAAAACGGATAAATAATACAGATATTGTGTCTTAATTAAGGCACAACTTATAGGCCAATGGTACTAAGTTAACGTCAGTTCTGGATAAGGAAAGAGAACAATTCAATGTAGGTTGGGCCTCGGCTCAACGGGAGAGCGTAGCGACTTCAATATAATTGGTTTAGTGCCAAGCTATTGTTTGACGCATAAGAAGTCGCTGCGCTCTCCTGTTGGGCTAAAAGCCCAACCTACAACGATTTTGACTGCTCTTATCCAGAACTCGCGTTAAGTTAAGTGATTTTCGGATAAGAGGATTATCAGATCTATTACTTTCCGCAGAACCGTTCGTGCTGAGCAAACTCCGCTTCTGGTATTTGCTTTACAGGAGCTGGAGTGAAAAAACAGAGTCTGTGCATTATTTGACTGCAGAACTGTTTATAACCCGTTGAGCCTTCAATATTCTCATGAAAATCTTTTAGACGAGGCAATTTAGTTTGCGCTCCTAAACGAAGCGTGGAGGTGAATTCGGGATCCTCTGGGCTTGGGTATAAACTGCCAAATTCTGCCCAAAGTTTTTTTGACACGGTCTCTTTGATGTGCGGCCAAACTGCTTGTGCGGTGCCCTTACTTTCTGAAAATAAACGAATCAGAGCAGTATATTCAGTTGCTGTTTTGGGATGAGACAACTCTTCCAGGTAATGCATGGCTGCCTGTTCCGTAAAGCGAGTTCTTTTTTCTTCTATAGAATGGGCTACAGCATCTTCAAACTTAATAAAATCAGCATATTGCGGTATATAAATATAAATTTCACTGGTTTTGATATCATAATACCAGCCATGTAAGTTTACCTCTTTTTTTGCTAATTTCTCCGCGATAAGCGGGTCGCTTCTTAAATGTTCCAATTGAGTCAGAACATTTTTTTTAGCAGCAGTTTCTACCGCTTCCATAGCGCCGAGATCAATCTGTTCCTCTTCCATTTCCTTTAAAACCGCATGCGCGTTGCGATTAAGCCATGACGCCACCTTGGGCAGTATTTTCTCAGTGGCTGGATTTAATAAGCCCTTCATTGCGCCACAATCAGAGTGTCCACAAACAATAATATCGGGGACTTTGAGTACCTTTAATGCATATTCAATGGCCACGGCTTCGCTGGATTCTACTTGAGGCTCAGGAATCATATTTCCTATATTTCTAATAACAAAAAGCTCACCTGGATTTGCTTTAGTAATAAGGCTTGGAATAACTCGGGAATCAGCGCAGGTAATAAAAAGAATATCCGGTTTTTGTCCGGTGCTTAATTGCTCGAAAATAGCACGCATTTTTATCGAAAGTCCTTTTTGAAATTCCCCTACACCTTGTAATAAGCGTCCTAACATAAGTACTCCACTGGCTCTGATTAATATTAAAAATCTAATAAGATAACAAGAGAGTAATGAAATATTTCATAATCGTCAATTTCTTTGCATTATTGTAAGCAAAAAAAAATCCAAGCTGCAAAGACACGAAAATAGAGATCGGGCTTGTTGTGATTTCCAGTTTCTAACTGTTGCCGCTCGGATGTCTGGTGGAGCACATATCGAGGATTATTCTACGGGCGATTTACAAAAGGTGCGGATGGTTTTTTTTGTTTTGTTATCGATGATTGCGCCGTGTACATCACCAAATATTCCACTTCCCTTTATGAGCATCCATGTATAAAGTTTATCAATATTATCCCCGGTTTGTTCAGCTATCTGTTCTTTGTTACAGTATACAGATGCAGTATATTGCTCATTCATTTCGGGATCCTTGACACAACTCTTCACTATATTAATATTAGTTCATTTATTGTCAGTTAGCCAATATATTGTGCATATAAAGGCGAGTTATTGAACTATACTCTAAATAGGAATTTATATCAGGAGGATTACCATGATGACTACCTATTTTATAGCCACAGTACTGGGTTGGTATTTAGTAATAATGAGTCTGCTTTTGATATTTAGACGTGATGTAGTAACGGCTGCAATGAGGGATGTTATGGCGCAGCCAGGTTTATTGCTTATTATTGGCGTAATTACTTTATTTATCGGCTTATTGATGGTCATAAGCCATAATTATTGGGTTCTTGCTTGGCCTGTAATTGTAACTGTATTTGGTTGGATTGCTCTAATCAGTGGTATCATTAGATTATTTAGTCCGGAAACCGTCCATAAAATGTGGGGTAGAATGGCGAATAAGTCTGAAACATTTACTGTTGCCGGCATTATAATGTTGATTATTGGTTTATTTTTACTGTTTCAGGTTTATTTTATGTGATGGAGCAAGTTCTTTGACCGACCGTGAAATTGGTGTAAAAAAACATTGAGCTTGCTTCAAAGCCAGCACCTACTACATGTAGTTGCGCTTGTTTTATTGTTGAACATTTTACAGATAAAGTATTCACGAAGAAAGAAGCACTATCTGCTGATAAAAGTGGTGAATCAGTCGATTTTTTGTTAAATTATATTTTTTAATTTTGGTGAGTATTTTATGCCATCGTTTGATATCGTTTCAGAAACTAATGAAGTTGAATTACGTAATGCTGTAGATAATGCTGTTCGTGAGATGGGTACACGTTTTGATTTTCGAGGCGTGGAATCAAGTATTGAGATGAAAGAGCTGACGGTTACCTTGCGTTCAGAGTCTGATTTTCAGGTCAGACAATTAGAAGAGTTGTTCCGTACTCATTGCGCCAAGCGTAATCTTGATGCCTCTGGCGTGGATATGGAAGATAAACCAATACACAGTGGGAAATTTCATTCTTTAAATATGACTTTTAAGCAGGGGATCGATCAACCTACGGCTAAAGAAATTGTGAAGTATTTAAAAGACGCCAAGCTGAAAGTACAGAGTTCTATTCAAGGTGATAAAGTCCGCGTTACAGGTAAAAAACGTGATGATTTGCAAGATGCGATTGCCATGTTGAAGAAATCAGAAATTAAGCTGCCGATGCAGTATGAGAATTTCCGCGAATAAGACACAGACTGTAGATACTGGTTGCTTGCAACCAGACAACGTTTGTTGTTTATCCTAATTGATAATCTCATCAATTTTGGCAGAAATTCTTGCCTGCAAATACGCATCCTGCTTTGCAATAGTTTGTGCTACTTTCAATTGAGCAACCGCTGCTCTTTTTTGTCCTTCCAATAACAAACACTGCGCTTGCGTAAAATACGCATACGCTTTTTGATTTGATTTTGCCTGCGCACGCGCTAATTCCCTGCAAAGAGGGAGGTCTTGTTTGTATTGCCTGCTGCCTTTTAATAAGATGCTTGTTGCTTTTTCATTTTGGTTGGCTGCCAATAATGCTTGAGAGTAGGCCATTAATACGGCGTAGTTATCGGGGTAATTACTCTGCATTTCAGTCAGGCGCGCAAGCGCAGCTTTATGTTGGCCTAAGCCTGTTTCAGCTTGCGCCATGGCAATTTGAAAATAAAGGCTGCTGCTGTTTTGAGTTACTAAAGGAGCTAAAAGAGTTTGTGCTCTTGCGTAATTACTCGCATTTAATAAAGTAAGAGCGTGACCGTATTGGCAGGCTTCTGCTGGACTAACTGTGCGACATTGATGTTCGTAGTAATCTTGTAAGGCTCTTTGATCGCGTGACACAGAGGAACGGATCAATTCTTTGAATAAGGCGTAATCTGGTGAATTGGTGTATTGTTTTTTCGTAAAACGCGCGGCGCGGTTTTCTGCCTCGGCGATTCTATCAGAGTCTAAAGGATGGGAGCGTAAAATAGCCGGGATGTTTGCTGTGTAGTAATAACGTGAGTTCTCCTGCATTTTTCTAAAGAACGCGGCCATGCTGTGCGGATTAAACCCTGCTTTAATCAACATGTCGATTCCGATTCTATCTGCCTCTTTTTCTTTGGCACGTGTAAAATTAATATTATCTTGAGAAAATCCGGATAAAGAACCCATCATCGCACCCATACCCACAGTAGGATTAAGAACGCCTAAGGCCAAAGAGGCAAGTAATGAGGCGAGCATGGGAATGCGCATTTGTTTTTGATGCTCAATCATACCGTAGAGATGATGCAAACGAACGTGAGCTATCTCATGCGCCATAACTCCTGCCAATTCACTCTCATTATGCGTAATTAAAATGAGTTGAGAATTAATGCCAATATGACCTCCAGGGCCTGCAAACGCATTGATTTCATTTGATTTTACTATGAAAAAATCAGGGGATTTCATTTTTCCGTAATGCGCTAGATTTTTTCCAATACGATTAATGTATTGTCTGGCTAAAGGATTACGCTCTACACTTTCTGATTGATTAATTTGCTGAACGAATTCTTTCTCTAACTGTTCCAACTCATTAGTTGAGTACGGAGATAGCCCCTGAGCAGCAACAGACTGAGTCAGAAAGCTTAGTAGTATCAAACTATGTATGTTTTTTTTGATCTTCAATTTAATCATTAGGCTACTCAAAAATTGAATAATTTGTTATAATTCGTACACTTTTTAAAGGTGACGAATTAATGCATAAAAAGTTTTTGCTCGCAGCTCTGGAACAAGCCCGCCTTGGGGTAGGCTTTTGCGCCCCTAATCCCTGCGTTGGCGCGGTAGCTGTGCAAAACGGAGCTATTATAGCACAAGCTTGTCATCGAGGGGCAGGGACTCCTCATGCCGAACAACTATTGTTAGCACAGATCCCGCCCAAAACGCCAGGTATTAGCCTTTATATTTCTCTTGAACCATGTAATCATTGGGGAAGAACGCCGCCTTGTGTGGATGTAATTATCAATCATGGCATCGAAGAAGTTGTTTTTGCTTATCTGGATCCGAATCCGATTGTGGCGCAAAATAACTCATCCGAAAAACTACGTGCGCAAGGAATTAAAGTCACGCATGTTCCGGTGGATGAAATCACCGAATTTTATACAAGTTATGCGCACTGGACGCGGACTAGAACTCCTCGAGTTACGGTTAAAATGGCTCAGAGCTTCGATGGTAAAATTGGTCGCGCAGAGGGCGCACGTGCTCTTTTATCTAATGCGCTCTGTGGGGAATTTACGCATCAAATGCGTGCTGCGACCGATGTGATTCTTACCAGTGCACGAACCATTCATTTGGATAATCCCAAGATGAATGTGCGTTTGGGCGTGACGGAACAAGCAAAACCGGTGGCCATTATCGACAGGCAGTTAAGTCTTAATTCTGAGGCTTGTATTTTTTCAGCAGCCTCTCATTGCCTTATTTATCATGGTGATGAGCGGCAGGTTTCTTATCCTAACAGCAGCTTTTATTTGATGCCTGCGAAGGATGAGGCTATGGATTTAGGTGCCGTCATCAGGCACTTGGGTGAGTTGGGTTATCATGATGTTTGGGTTGAGGCAGGTGGCGCTGTTTTTAGCGCTTTACATCGGGAAGGCTTGGTTCATCGAACTTATTTGTATCTCGTTCCAACCAGTATGGAGCAAAATGCAATTTCAGCTTATCAGCAAAACGGTTTATTTGACCGGGCTCATACTGTTTCCTGGCGTGCTATGGATGACAATATGATAGCATGTATTGATTGGCAAGAAGATTAATAGATACTGGATTAAATGAGGTCGTTTTATGAAACATTTACTAGCTACAATAGAACAGGCAGTGGCAACACTCAAAGCCGGTAAAATGGTTATTTTGATTGATGATGAAGACAGAGAAAATGAAGGTGATTTGGTAATTGCTGCAGAATTTGCCAATGCTAAAGCCATTAATTTCATGTCGCGTCATGGTTGTGGATTAATTTGTTTGTCTTTGGCTGAAGAACAAATTGATAAATTACAGTTGCCGATGATGGCACAAAATAATAAATCGCCTTATGGCACCGCGTTTACCGTTTCGATTGAAGCGGCAGAAGGTGTATCTACAGGTATTTCTGCTCAAGATCGAGCGCATACCATCCAGGTTGCTATTAATCCGGAAAGTAATCCTTCCGATATTATTTCTCCAGGTCATGTTTTTCCTTTGCGCGCTAAAAAACGCGGTGTTTTAGAACGTGCGGGTCAAACTGAAGGAAGTGTTGATTTGGCACGTCTTGCTGGCTTGGCACCGGCTGCCGTAATTTGTGAAATTATTAATGAAGACGGAACTATGAGTCGCTTTAATGAATTAGTCGCGTTTTCAAAGAAACATGACATTCCATTGGTTACTATTAAAGATTTAATTGAATACCGAATTCGTCATGAAGTGTTAGTCAGCAATGCAGCTACAACACGTATTCCTTTGCAAGACAAAGGTGATTTCAATATGACCGTGTTTGCAAATGAATTGGATTCTGCTGAGCATTTTGCTTTAGTAAAACCTCCAGTCTTTGCAAATCAAGTGCCTTTAGTCCGTATTCATTCTGAATGCATTACTGGTGATATTTTTGGCTCCTGTAAATGTGATTGTGGCAAACAATTACAGCAATCACTTTCTTTGATCGCGGCAGAGGGCGGAATATTAATTTATTTACGCCAGGAAGGTCGTGGTATTGGTTTGGCGAATAAGCTGAAAGCTTATGCGTTACAAGAGCAAGGCTTAGATACGGTTGATGCAAATAATGAACTGGGTCTTCCGGTAGACAGTAGAGATTATGCGATTGCCTATCAGATATTAAAGTATTTTGGGCTGGATGCGATTCGTTTATTAACTAATAATCCCTTAAAAATTACTGCAGTAGAGCGATATGGCATTATTGTGGCGGAACGTGTTCCTTTAGAAGTAGAGCCGACTCAAGAAAGCCATCGCTATCTGAAAACCAAAAAAGAAAAAATGGGGCATTTGCTGGCCATTAATTAAGTGCGCTAACAGTCATCCAGAGCGAAGCGAAGGATCTCCCATCAGGTAACACTGAGCCACAATCAGGAGATCCTTCGACTACGCTCAGGACGACGAAATTTTTTTTCCAAGAGCTTCTTCACATAATATATCGCACTATTCGGGATTACATTCCAAATGAATCAATAAATAGATGTTATTTTAATCTTCATTTTGGTAGAATTAATTCCCGTTTACATGCACAAATAATTTTCATGCATTGAGTGGACAAAGCATTTCAAACGGGACCAATATGACAAATTTTATTTTTATTACCGGCGGTGTTGTTTCTTCTTTGGGGAAGGGTATTGCAGCCGCATCTCTCGCAGCCATTCTTGAGGCTCGCGGTCTTAGTGTTACTCTAATTAAGCTTGATCCATATATTAACGTTGATCCTGGTACAATGAGTCCATTTCAGCATGGAGAAGTATTTGTAACAAATGATGGTGCTGAAACCGACTTGGATTTAGGGCATTACGAGCGTTTTGTTAATACAACCATGACGAAACGGAATAACTTCACTTCTGGGAAAATTTACGAGAATGTGATTAAGAAAGAGCGTAAAGGCGATTACTTAGGCGGAACTGTTCAGGTAATTCCTCACATTACAAATGAAATCAAGCGATGCATCAAATTAGGTGCCGATGGTTTTGATGTGGCTATGGTTGAGATTGGTGGTACTGTAGGCGATATCGAATCCCTACCTTTCCTCGAAGCCATTCGTCAAATGCGAATAGAAGTAGGTTCACAACGTGCCCTATTTATTCATTTGACGCTAGTGCCTTATATTGCCACTTCAGGTGAAACAAAAACGAAACCAACACAGCATTCAGTAAAAGAATTGCGTTCTATTGGTATACAGCCTGATATTTTGATTTGTCGTTCGGAGAAAGCTATCTCTATGGCAGATCGCGCGAAAATCGCTTTGTTTACGAATGTGGATAAAGAGGGTGTTATTCCTCTTGAAGATGCATCCAGTATTTATCAAATCCCAATGATTTTGCATGAGCAAGGTCTGGACGACATTGTTATTAAAAAATTAGCATTGAATGCAAAACCTGCTGACTTAAGTGAATGGCAGCGTGTAGTAAACATGCAAGCGATACAGACCATGACTGTTAAAGTGGCTATGGTTGGCAAATACATTGAATTAAACGATGCTTATAAATCTATTAACGAAGCCTTATTGCACGCAGGTATTCATACTGAAACCAAGGTGGAAATTGTTTATTTGGATGCTGAATTAATTGAAACTCATGGTACAGAACTGTTAGCAAATATCGACGCTCTTCTTGTTCCTGGTGGATTTGGTGAGCGTGGTGTAGAGGGTAAGATTAAAGCAATTCAATACGCACGTGAAAACAAAGTACCTTTCTTGGGAATTTGTTTGGGTATGCAAACCGCAGTAATTGAATTTGCTCGAAACGTTGTTGGTATGGCGGGTGCGAACTCTACCGAATTTGATAAAAAGACTCCTTATCCAGTACTTGGTTTAATTAATGATTGGATGGATGCAGACGGTTCCAAACAGATTAGAGATGAGAATGCTGATCTGGGTGGAACAATGCGTTTGGGCGCCCAATTATGTCAGCTAGAAGAAGGCACTTTGGCGCGTGATGTCTATGGTAAGCCACAAATTATTGAACGTCATCGTCATCGTTATGAAGTGAATAATACCTTTGTTGAACGTTTGGTCGAGCATGGCCTGATTATTTCTGGACGGTCAGCAGACAATACTTTAGTTGAAATGGTGGAGTTGGCTGAGGCTGATCACCCTTGGTTCTTGGCGTGTCAATTTCATCCGGAGTTTACTTCAACTCCTAGAGGAAGCCATCCGTTGTTTAAACAATTCGTACTGGCTGCACGGAATAAACATCAAGAGAAGGGTAAAGCATGAAATTATGTGGATTTGAAGTAGGTCTGGATAAACCTTTATTTTTAATTGCAGGACCTTGCGTTATTGAAAGCGAAGGCATGGCATTGGAAACTGCAGGTTATTTAAAAGAGCTGTGCAGCCAATTAAATATTCCATTTATTTATAAATCATCATTTGATAAGGCGAATCGCTCGTCTTTATCCAGCTATCGAGGCCCTGGTTTTGAAAAGGGCTTGGCTATTTTAGAAAAAGTAAAAGCACAAATTGGTGTGCCTATTTTAACTGACGTTCATGAAGACACACCTTTGTTGGAAGTATCCAGTGTGGTTGATGTGCTACAAACACCTGCTTTTTTATGCAGACAAACGAATTTCATTCAAAAAGTTGCTGCCATGAATAAGCCTGTTAATATTAAGAAAGGCCAGTTTTTAGCTCCATGGGAAATGAAGCATGTGATTGAAAAAGCAAAAGCAAACGGTAACGAGCAGATTATGGCTTGTGAACGTGGTGTAAGTTTTGGTTATAACAATCTGGTATCAGACATGCGTTCTTTAGCAATTATGCGAGAAACAGGCTGCCCTGTTGTTTATGATGCTACGCATTCAGTGCAATTGCCTGGTGGAAACAACGGTGTTTCTGGCGGTCAAAGAGAGTTTGTTCCTGTGCTTGCACGCGCCGCTGTAGCTGCCGGGATTTCTGGTTTGTTCATGGAAACTCATCCTGATCCTGATAAAGCATTAAGTGATGGTCCTAACAGTTGGCCTTTGGATAAAATGAAGCAATTATTAGAATCTTTAAAAGCTATAGATGATGTATATAAAAGGACTGGGGAAATAGAACTATAGATATAGGTTGGGCATCGTGTACGATGCCCAACAACGGAGCGACTTCCTGTGTTGGGCTGCACTTCGTTTAAGTTAAATCACTCATCGTAGATACAGCATGATACCCCGCATCCACATGAACCACTTCACCAGTAATACCTGAAGCCAAGCCAGAGCATAAAAATGCCGCTGTGTTGCCAACTTCTTCAGTAGTCACATTTCTTTGTAATGGAGTAATGCTGGCATAAGCACTTTGAATTTTACGAAAATCTTTAATACCTGCAGCAGCCAGGGTCTTAATTGGGCCTGCAGAGATAGCGTTTACACGTAGGCCTCTTTGCCCCAAGCTTGACGCTAAATAGCGTACAGAAGCTTCTAAGCTCGCTTTAGCTATGCCCATTACGTTGTAGTTAGGTACCGCTTTCTCAGCACCGTAATAACTCAGTGTTAAGATAGAGCCTTCAGTACCTTCCATCATGGGTAATGCTGCTTGTGCCAAACCAATCAGGCTGTACGCACTGATGTCGTGCGCTATTTTAAATCCTTCACGAGTACAGGTTGTAACAAAGTCGCCACTGATTTGATCTGCAGGAGCATAGGCAACGGAATGAACCAGAGTATCAAGTTTGTCCCAATGTGTACCCAGATTGGCAAACAGGGCGTTGATTTCTTCGTCATGCGCTACGTCACAAGGAAAAGTTAGTGTGGAGTTGAACTCGGCGGCCATCTTTTCTACACGTTCTTTCAAACGCTCATTTTGATAAGTAAACGCAAGCTCCGCTCCTTGCTCGTGGAATGCTTTAGCGATACCGTAAGCAATGGATCTATTGCTTGCCAGACCAATAATTAGTGCTTTTTTACCAGCTAAAAAACCCACGATATTCTCCTGTTACTATTTAGTATTCATATGTTTGCTAACAACTCACGCATTTTAGCTTGAATCATTTCAATAGCAATTCTGTTTTCACCACCACGAGGAACGATAAGATCTGCGTATTTACTGGAGGGTTCAATAAATTGTAAATACATAGGACGTACTGTTGTTTCGTATTGATGTAGCACAGATTCAAATGTTCTGTGACGTTCAACAACGTCTCTTTTCAAACGTCGTGTCAGACATACATCCAGAGGCGTGGACATGAAAATGCGAATGTCCATTAACTCACGTAATTCTTTATCACTGAACAGTAAGATACCTTCTAAAATAATAATCGCATGCTTGCCTATAGTTCTGGTTTCGGTAGAACGAAGATGCTTGGAGTGAGAGTAAATAGGGATATCAACAGATTGACCTTCTCTTAATTGACGCAAATGCTCGCAAAGCAAAGCATGATCAAATGATTCAGGGTGATCGTAGTTGATTTTTTCTCGGTCGGTAAAGGGCATGTGACCGTTGTCTTTATAATAAGCGTCTTCAGAAATAACAACTACTTGTTCTGAGCCTAATTCGTTCACTATGGTATTTGCTAAAAGGCTTTTACCTGATGCTGATGCGCCTGAAATCCCGATTATTATTGCTTCTTTAGTCATGATAATATCGCTTTAATTTTCGCACAAATAGTAAAGGTTTTTTGTACGAAATTCAATCTTTATTGAACATTTGTACTAATGTTCGGGCTATTTTCTCTAAAAGCCTTCATTACTTCATTTAAAGGTTGCCCTACAGCGGCTGAAGGCGATTTGATTATCAATAAGGCCGCTAAGGTACTAGCAATGTCTGTGGTGTACACTGGCCGCGAAATAAATTGCGCTTTAAAGTTGGGATTAACAAACAATAAAGGCACGTAACTGTCGTAGTTCCATGGACTGCCATGGGTAATACGGAAGGCATTTTTAGCCCCGTTAGATTGGTTAGGCGGCTGAACTATATAGATGTCTCCAGTTCTATTAGGGTAATACATCTTGTTTACTTTGGCGCTAAGCCAATCTTTTTCAATTTGTGTAATAGGCAGTGGAAAGGCTTTAAAGACGCCGGGTTTTAAGGTGAGCCTTTGCGCCAGATAAAGACTGACTTCACGTAAATTTAATTTATTTTTATTAATAAGCGCGTGATTCAGATAAATATAAGGCAAGGTAACAGACAGTAAAGCTTGTTCAGGCAGTTTGTAGCGATTTTTTAATACTGCACGAATATACTGTTCCATTTTTGGCATTTTAATGGGTTTAATTTCAGCAATATGATGTGCTCTCAAGTACGCTGGGCCATCATTAACACCGTGATCGGCTGTTAATACGATCAGGGTATTTTTTAAACCGACCTGTTTATCGATTACGCTTAGAAGGTGTGCCAGAGTTTTATCCAGCTCCATTAAATTATCTTCAGCTTCAAGACTGTTAGGACCAAATTGATGGCCAATGACATCCACCGCTGAAAAACTGATGGCCAAATAGTCAGTTTGCTCCGAGTTTTTGCCTAAATGTTCTTCGATTAAAAGATGCTCTGCAAAATTCGCTGTGATTTGATCGGCTTTAGGTGTTTTTGACAGCGATTTAAAATAATTCTGCTGTTCGTTATGTGTTATGTGATGGGGAAAGTTTTGTCCAAAGAGTTTATCTTCTTGGTGAAAGACAGGAGAGTTCGCATTGCGATAGTCGCTCAGAGGTCGCCCAAGAGTCCATTCATAATCTGGTGATTTATAGTTTTTATTCCAATCTTGAACCCAAAGAGGGTACTCTTTGGTGTAATAACTGCTGGTTACAAAACCACCGTTGCTGGTATCAAACCAATAGGCTTTACCTGCATGTCCGGCTAAGGTAATAGCGGAGCGATCTTTTAACGAAACGCCAAAGGCGCGGCCTTTTTGGGCTAATACGATTTCATCACTTAACGTGGTGGCGTATAAATTTTTTGGTGAGCGACCAGGGGTCACTATCTTACTGTGCTGCGTTGGCACTATAGTCGCATTTAAATCTTCCATGCAATAAATCAGTTTTCTTGTTTTTCTGTCGTACCAATCATTATTAATAATTCCGTGCATTGCGGGAAAACTGCCTGTTGCAATGGTGGCGTGTCCGGCACAGGTTGTGGTGTTGGCATGAGGGTGATGGGCATTGTGGAAGTTGATGGCATGATTTAGTAAGTAGTTAAATCCTGCTTCACCAAATTGTTTTTGGTGTTGGTGAATTAAGTCACCACGTAATTGGTCAACGACTAATTGAACAATTAATTGGGGCTGATTCGGAGTGGCCTGCGCCGATTGGCAAGCAAAAGCAATAAGAATCAATAAGATGTATTTTTTCATAAAAGAACTTGCCTCCAAAAGGATAAACAATGCGCAATTAAAACGGCAATAGTGAGCAAGCGAGAGAGTAGCAGGTTGGACTTTAGAGCACAACCTGCCAGAAATTTATTGAGCTACAGGGTAACCAAACATGGCCCATTCCATGATGCCACCGTCTACTGAATAGACTTCTTGATAACCAATATCCATTAAACATTGTGCAGCGTATAAAGAGCGTACTCCGCCTTTGCAATGCAGATAGATGGGCTGTTCTTTATTCGGAACTTCTGCAGTAATACCTGCTGTAATAATGTCTTTAGGTATATGAATCGCTTTAGGTATACGCATTGCTTGCCATTCTTCTTGCTCGCGCACGTCGATTAAACATAAATCAGGATTCTGTTCCATTTTATTTTTTAATTCATGAACATCTATAGTTTTAATTTTAGGGTTTGTCATAACGAACTTCTCTTATTGTGGGTCTTGTTAAAGTAGAATGATGCAGCAACCAATAAATTGTGGCAGTAAACACACCTCCAACCAGGGTTGCAAAAGCCCAGGAGGAAGCAGATACCAGCACGGTTTTTTGGCCCGAGCGGTTCATGCCTCCGGCATCACGAGCAACCGCTCCTGCAAAAATCAGATGCAAAATACCATTAATTAACATCATCAGGTAGAAAAAAGTCTGGATTTGTACTGCAAATTGTTTTGCTAGTTCACTAAACATGAAGTTAACCCCATCCAAAATATTATTCATTATAATAACAGAAAAACTAATAGATCTTTTATTTCTTTGTTAACCTCGGTAACATCGGTGAATTAAAAATAATAAGAGAAAAAGCATGAATGTTCATGAAATTCCAGTCCCTCATTTGACCACTGCACATTCTGGCCCACTATCTCATGTGGAAAAAATCGTTTTAAATCATGTCGCTGAAATTGAATCATGGTTTCGCCATAAGTGGAAAGAAACGCCGCCATCGCTGACTTCTTCTGTAGATTTGCGTCATTCGGGCTTTAAATTAGCGCCTGTGGATACCAATTTATTTCCAGCAGGATTTAATAATTTAAACCCTGAGTTTCTTCCTTTATGCATCCAGGCTGCCCAATCGGTTCTAATCGATTATGTCCCTGATTGCACTCGCATTTTATTATTACCTGAAAGTCATACGCGTAATAAATTTTACATGCAAAGCCTTTATGTATTGCGTACTATTTTAGTAAAAGCAGGTTTTGTGGTGAGGGTTGGTAGTTTAGATCCTGAGCTTAAAGATCCGATGGAAGTTGTTCTTGAAAGTGGTGAAACCTTATTGATAGAACCCATTCAAAGACAAGGTGATCGCATTGGTTTGGCGGATTTTAATCCTTGTTTCATTATGTTGAATAATGATTTATCACAAGGTGTTCCTGATATATTGCAAGGTTTGCAGCAAAAGATTAAACCTACGGCTAAATTGGGTTGGTCATCACGCTTAAAATCCAGCCATTTTGGTTTTTTTGATGATGTAGCGGATGAATTTGCTGAGTTAATTGGCTTGGACTCTTGGTTTATTAATCCTTATTTCAGTGCGATTGATGGCATTGATTTTATGGCACAGGAAGGTATTGAGCGTTTGGCGACTGAAGTCGATAAAATTCTTGCTTTAATGAAAGACAAATACGCTACTTATGAAGTTAAAGAAAAACCATTTGTGGTCATCAAAGCGGATAATGGCACCTATGGCATGAGCGTGATGATGGTGCACGATGCTGAGGAAGTACGTCAATTAAATAGAAAACAGCGTACCAAAATGTCGGCCAGTAAAGGCAGTCAAAAAGTAGAGCGGGTGATTATTCAAGAAGGTGTTTATACTTTTGAAACTATGCCTAATGGCTCGGTTGCAGAGCCTGTAGTGTACATGATAGGCCAATTTGTTGTCGGCGGTTTTTATCGAGTTCATAAAGAACGAGGAATTGACGAGAATTTGAATGCACCGGGGATGCATTTTGAACCTTTAGCTTTTGCCCAAGCCTGTAACATGCCTTCTGATGATTTGGATGCTGTTGATTGTCCTAATCGTTTTTATGTTTATGGTGTCATTGCGCGCTTGGCGGCACTTGCTGCTGCAAGAGAGATTGCAGCGATTGGAGGAGAGTAATGAAACTTGCCGTCTTGCTGGATCCTGTTGAACGATTAAAGCCGTATAAAGATACAACCATCGCCATGATGAAAAGGGCTCAAGAGCTGGGTTGGTTTTGTGTGTACTTTACGCAAGAAGATTTATTTTATAGTGAAGGGCGTGCTTGTGCTCGGATTTATGATTTAAAAATTGGTGATGAGCACATCAATGATTGGGCAACGAGTACGGCTCTTGGCGAAAAGGCATTAAGCGAATTTGATATCATTCTGATGCGCAAAGAACCGCCTTTCAACATGGAGTACATTTATACTACGTATCTTTTGGAACATGCTGAGCGTGAAGGCGTACTTGTGGCCAATAAGCCGCAAAGTTTACGTGATGCCAATGAGAAATTTTATACTTTGAATTTTCCACAGTGCTGTCCTGAGACTTTGGTAAGTCGAGATATAAAGCAGTTGAAGGCTTTTTGGCAAAAACACCAGCAAGTGATTTTTAAACCGCCAGAAGGTATGGGCGGCAGTTCGGTATTTCATGTGGATGAGCAGGGACGAAATTTATCAGTAATTTTAGAAGTGCTGACTGAGAACCAAACAAAAACCATTATGGCGCAACGTTATATTCCTGCAATTTCTACAGCAGGGGATAAGCGTATTTTAGTCATTAATGGTGAACCGGTTCCCTATGCTTTGGCGCGTATTCCCGCTGAGGGTGAATTACGTGGTAATTTGGCTGCGGGCGCACGAGGCGAGGTTGTTGCCATCACGGCACGAGACCGATGGATTTGCGAGCAGATTGGCCCGACTCTTAAGGCTAAAGGTTTGTATTTTGTAGGTATTGATGTGATTGGTGATTATTTAACGGAGATTAATGTAACCTGTCCTACGTGTTTGCGAGAGATTAGTGCGGAAACTGGTTTGGATATTGCTGGTGATTATTTGCGTTGTCTTGAGAAGATCAAGACATCTGCTTAAATCCCTTCTCCCGTTTGGGAGAAGGTGGCGCGAAGCGACGGATGAGGGGTTTTTCTTGTGGCATAAAGTTATTACAAGCCACAATCAACACCCTCATCCGCCCTTACGGGCACCTTCTCCCAAACGGGAGAAGGGATATTTTTATTCCTCTACGTAGTCATTTCCAGCAGAACTTACCACAGCTGCATCCGCTTTTGTATCATTAATATACAGCGTTCCATTATCCTGTTCTACACCAGAAATCAGATACGATCTATGTTGCAAATAAGCATCTCTCATGAAGGAGTACTTATCTAAAGCTTCGTCCATTAAACGTTCTGCATCAAACATTTGTGAACGTAGATCAACATAGCGTAATCCTAATAAGCTATACATTACTGCATCGTTATTGATGTACACATAAGGACTGTATATAGCAAATTGGAACAACCATCCTGCGCCGTCACGAATCGTACTTGGGCCTAAGAAGGGGAGTACGAGATAAGGTGATTTTTTATCACCCCATTTTGCCAGAGTCAGGCCTAAATCATTTGAATGAGGTTTTAGACCGAATGTTTTTGCTACATCCAGCAGACCGCCTATACCTAAAGTAGAGTTGATTGCAAAACGCCAGGTGTCTCTAATGGCCCATTTGCCTTCAGCTTGCAAAATATCGTTACCAACAGTTGGGATCAAATCGAGGTTATTATAAAAATTATTAACACTCTTGCGAACAGGTCCTGGAACCACTGCTACGTATAATTTTGCAGGTGGTTTTAAAAAGATAGTATCAAACGCTGTATTGAATTTATAAACCTTACGGTTAAATTTCTCGTAAGGATCTGCAGGGTTTGTCCCTTGAGTTGCGCAACCTGTTACTAAGAGGCTGCCTGCCATACATAGATTCGTTAAAATTAAGCGCATGATTATTCTAATTATTAGACTTAAAGAATGATGTTACACGAGTTTATAGTTCTTGCAAATAACCCTTTTAGAGTTCCGACTTTGATCATCACCTCTACTTTGTTAAAAACAGCCCTTTTTTGTTACAAAAAAGGACATTGTGAGCTATAATTGAAAGTTGATGTGGAATTTATAGTTTAGAGAGATGAATGGTACTTGATGCTTCCCTTTTTGCGCATATTCAAAACGATGCGTTCCTTTCAGGAACATATAAGCTTGAAGGTAATTTTTTTAGTAATACAGTTGTTTATCTGAATCAGTACATCAACATCCTTAAAACGAATGGGGATGATGTTACTCCTGAATACCTGAAATTGGCGGATAATCTGGCCTTTTTGGTTAAGGCGGATGAATGCCTTTCGAAATGTACTACTGAGGAAGAACTCCAAACATTAGTAACGCAGATTCTTAATGACATTCTCAAGCTGCAATCAGGTGAAAAAATTCTTCTTCCTGGAGGTTGGCTTGTCGTTGATATTGGCCATGCTATGGTTTATCAAATAGAGCGCGAAGCAGATACTTATTTTTTTACCGTTTTTAATGCCGGTAGTGGTCTTCAATATCATGCAAAAAAATCGACAGAAGAGAAGGAGTTGATTCATCCTGCTAAAGCTTGGTCGGTGCCTGTTTCTGATACAGAAAAAGGTAAAATGGAATTAGGATATTTTATCGAACGTCTTTTACAAGCAAGGTTGCCCGCTTCTTTTGATAAAAAAAAGCATATAACTGCAAAAGTTCTTTATGAGGAGATTTTGCCAAGTATCAGTTACATTAACGGGGAAGAAGTTGATGTAACAAAAAAATTACCTGAGCACTCTTATACTGCGGGATTATTATCCGGTACTTGTTCGCAACGTTCTCTGCATCAAATGTTAAAGGTTAATTCAAAATCAATTAATGAATACCAACGGTTTATTTTTAAATTCAAACAATATGTTTTAGTTGAATACATGCATTTATGCCTCTCGGATTCGCAACCTTTTAATGAGGCGGTGGCTGCGCAAATTGATTTGGCTATTGAGAATAATTTAAAAATATTAAGTATTCCTGGGCTTTTTACTCAGGATGAATTTAAGCAGCATTTTCATTCACTGAATGGGATGAAAAAAGATTTGAAAAAAAGTTCATTTAACGTTCAGCAAATGCAGCCATTAGTTCAAGATGCAGTTGCTTCATTGAGTATTGTGGACAGTCCTTTATTGTTTCCTGAAATTGATGTGGCGGGCGCAATTCACAGAAACTCACTTGTTATAATTAGTGCTTATGATAGCTCTAATGTACTGACCAAGTTGTCTGATTTGGTGAAAGCAATACAGGATCTGCAAGATTCTGATATTCGGTACTACCATTTGCAACAATTGATTTTAACTTTGCCTGTAGGGCAATTGAATATAAACCAGCATGATATATTAAAAAGTGCCGATGATTACGAACTTTTTCTACAGAACTGTAACGCAATTCAGCATATGCTGCTTAGTTTAAGAGAAAATTGGATTGGTGGGGCACAACTTCCAACTTTTGATCATTTGAGTCTTTTTGTTCTTTCTTTGCAAATGGATGCTCACGCAGCAATTGCCGCAAAAGAAAATAGGCCTTTATTTTGGGGCTTTACTTCAATGATTATGGTATCGGTTCTTTGTGGTAATCCCCGTGATCCGTTCAAAGCATCGAATAATCCTGTTATAGACAGGATATTTCTTAATTTAAGAGCTCGTTATTTAATGCAGCGTCATTTGTCTGAATCGGATCTGCGCGGCTATTTTAAAGAATTATTAAAAACTGAGCCGGAACTGAATAATGCCTTAAAAAAAATGTATGTTGAGAAGTTTGATGTACAAACAGGTCCAGTGTATAAAGCGATTAAGAAACACGGTTTAGAATCTCTTTATATGATTTCATTGCATCTTAAAAATGAACATGCATTGGAGCCACAGTTTCTGCCTATTATCAATAAAATTAAAGTGCAGTTGGCTTTTGAAGCAGAGATTAGACGAGCTATCAATCCTTTTTTTGCTCATCAGTTATCAGCAAATGATTACTTCGAGTTGGCTATCATTAATGGACATCTTAATATTCTCACTTGCTTATATACCCTGTTTATTTTGTCACAAAAATTAGCTACAACGATTAGCAAACATAAATACAATTTAAAAGATCCTCTCGCTCGTGCTGCTCTGGAAGCTGACTTACTTGAACATTCTCTATATAAAGTTCCTGTTCAAGCAATGACATCTAATGCAATTCAACTGAAGTCTCTCAACGCCACAAAGGCACATGGTGAGCCTTATCGTGTGACTCAGGAGGATATTTGGGCCCGCGATTACTATCATTTACGCACTAATCCCTTCCTGCAAATAGCAATGACATTGGATTATTTTACACGTCATATTTCCAGATTAGGGGATGAGTCTACTCAACGCTACGTCGAAGCCAATCTTTTTCAGCCAGAATCTTTATTTTCTACTATAAATAGAAAGGATTTTTTCAAACAATTGGATGATTTTTTAGTAGTGGGTAAGTGTTATTTTGCACAAAATGGCCAGCATACTCGAGAATCGCTCTTTTTCTTTCGCCTTGATTTTTTGGTAAGTAATTATAAATATAAAATGGGTTTTAGTGAGGGATTACCGCGTTTAAAAAACTTGCAACATGAATTAATAAAGCAGCTGGATTTGCAGCAAACTGATGAAGTGGTTTATGTATTTCACCATTATTTGTTTCTAACTCGTATCGCTCAATTAGGTGTAAAAGAGCAGCCCCAAGAATCATTTGAGCCTCTATTAAATGCGTATTTGTACCTGATGAAACACACCAATCCAGCCATTCTTGAGGATACGGCTCATCGTGTTGAGATGGAGCTTGCTGTAGCGCGGTTTAAAATTTTAGCCAGCCATCAAACAGACGACTTTATTAAAAAAACGATTATGAGTATTTTCCAGGAATCTAATCAACCTTGTGCTTCAACCATCACCGGTCTATTCCCTATATATACTTTAAGCCTTATTAGTGCTGATGTTTTTGTAATTAATATCCTTCTAGGCAAGGTGTTTCAAAATAACTTTGCTTTAAGCGGCGTACCGTTAGTCATTCAAAATCACCCTTTGATAAAGCAGTTAGATTTACATGAAATTCAAACCTGTCAAATGAGCCCTGATGGATGCTATATGCTGTTGCAGCATAACTCAGAGCCTATTCATTTGTATTATAAAAATCAGGTGCTTCTCGTGCAGCGGGGTTGGGTGATTGGTGGCGAGCATAAATGGTTTGAATTACAAGCATTGACTCGTAATCATCTGGCGCTTCAACCTAACACTAATATGCAGCCCATTACTGCGGATTTACCCGCTTTTTTGACTGATAATGCGATGAATTTTTGGACTAATGTTCTAGAGTCTGATTGCGGTATTTTGACCTATAATAATGTTCCAGCATACTACCTTGATAATGGCACAATATGGTCTCTTGATGTCGCTGGCAATTTAACTGATTATAGGCTGGCTCCATTAGAAGCTAACTTAAGTGCACAACTTAATATTTTTGAAAGTAATCGTTTTTTACTTTCTCGTCGGAATGCAAATGATGGCCTTGTTGAGCTAATACGCTATGAGCTGAAATTTCAATACAATCACAACACGCAAAAACTGACTCATTTACAAACTGGCGAAGCAGTCGTTAACGCTCCATCACCGATTCATCCAACGGTTGCAGGTCTTGTTTTAAAAGATAAAAATCATGCACGTTATCTTGTGCCTGTGGCGCGATTTTATGCAGCATCTCATGCGGCACTAGTCAGTGATTTTTACCCTGTACTACACGATACAAATGGAATAATTGCCCAAGATTGTCTTAACGAGCATTGGAAAAGAAAACCTCCTCTTAAGGTGCCGTTGTGGAGTTATACATACAGCGAACACTACGTAAGTTTTCAGTTAAATGATGGAGTAGCTATTGCAGATACTTCTGCGGATGCCCTGTATTTGGCCTATATTTATTTGGCTACCAATCAAACAAAAAAAGCATGGCAAACACTCGATGAGTGTATGAGACGTTTGGGCGGTTTAAAGGGCGATGTTAATGAATTACGCTTCATTTCTTGGATTTGTAAGGATGTACCTTTTCTTTTACCGAGTTTAAAAAATAAATACGAAGAACAAAGTCCATTAAGAAGAACCCCACCTTATATAGCCTGTCAACTTAAGGCCATGAGTATCCTGGCTGATTATTTGGCACAAGATCATCTATTTGATTTACAAGAGCCGGATATTTCTGCTGGCACAGCCAATTCTCATTACGCTTTATTGTGTTACCAGGATATAAAACAATTCTTAAACTCTTTTGCACAGACCATTTATCTCTCGTTTAATCGTTTACAAACCATGACACGTCATTTGGAGCATGGATACTGCCTTTCAAAGGCCGAGCGTAAGTGTTTACTGGATTTTTATTATAGAGCACAACCTAAAGGATTTGCGCCATTAGGTGCACTGGGTTATCAGTGGATGTGTTTAAGTCTAGAGGCGTTGCAGGAAGAGCAAGCCGCTTTATTGGCTCATCAAGCATCAGGTCAGGTTTTATCAAAAGCAGATAATAAAAGAGTGAAGCACATTGAGCGGCAATTAAAAAATTTAGAACCTGTAAAGGCTATATCAACTCAATTAAAACGTGTAGCGATTGATTTAAAAATACCTAGAGATTTTAAAGTTAATCATGCTTTTTTAAAGCAAGCCAGCATTGATTTATTGGAATTTGTAGATGATAAATTGATGAGTTTTTCTGCTAATACTGCAATGTTGCAGCGTGCAGTGGACATGCTTTCATCAAAAATGAGTGATGATGATTTTATTAGTAACTTTTTAGCTTACATCCAGATCGCATCTTCTGGAGATGTCAAATTAGCAAAATCTTTAGTTGATTTTTGTTCACAGACTCTGTTGGCTAAGCGGCATGTCGCGCTTATCAAACAAGACTCTAATATTCCATTTTTATGCATGCTTCTGTATCGGATAGCACATAATAAAGAAGTATTTAAGACCGGAAAAATTGGAACATTTGCCACTCTTGTGAGCCTTGTGAGTGCTTATGCTGTACCCAATCTTGAGGTGTATCAGGCGGAAGATATTTATAGTGAGCTTTTAGCGAAGCCCGAAGATCTCATCGCCAAATACGCACGTCAGGTGCATACACCCATCAGTGCCACAATAGCAATAAACCAATTGGGAACTGGAGAGTTTTTGGCACTGCTTAGTGAAGCTGATAGAGCGCGCTGTGCGAAAACTATTGAGCAGTATAAAACACTGCAAAAAGAGCATTTTGAACACAATGAAGTGTTAAGAAAAACGCTCCTTGAATCTCCAGAAAAGGAGTTCGAGGTTGAAAAAAAAGCGGGCCAGATGCTTCTTGCTCTAGAGAAGCAAAAAAAAGAGTATGTACGTGTTTTGTTCAGCAAGCCTCTATTTGCATTGGTACTCTTAATGCAGGCACAGAAATTAAGAGCTCAATTTCTAATGCAAATGAACGCGCAGTGGGACAAGGCCTTAGACTTTGCTAATTTAGGTCCTGATGAGCCCGAACGAGCATTAGTTTGGGCTGCCGAAAAGACGTCTCAGGCGCGTGCTCCATTAACTCGAGCACATCTTTTATCGTTGTACCTGCGTGCAGATAAGGCATACAGCATAGAGCAAACGGGTTTAAGTGCTGAAAAGACGCAAAAACTGCATGATTTGATTCATGTTGCTTTGGTTTGTGGGATCAAATATCAAACCATGAACCAAGTAGCGAACAATTTTAATGAGGTAGATGGAAAAAACGATCTTAATAGTGCAGTTAAAGCATTAGATCTGTTATCTCGCCCAGAAATCCCTGCTCTCAATATTCCGGCCATTGTGCTCTTACAGCATGAAGAACACATTTTGTTGCTGGACAGACAGGTGAGTGCACTGAAAGAATTATTAGCACCTGCCAAAGAAGGGCATGGTTTTAATGAGGTGGTTGAAAAAATCATTATGGGCGGAGGTAAATCCAAAGTCATTCTACCGATTCTTGCAGAACAAAAAGCCCGTGGAGATAATCTGGTCATTATCGAAGTACCTGAGGCCTTATTAGCAACAAACCATGAGGATTTAAATCGTGTTTCTCAGCGTCTATTTGGGAAGCGCGCCCATCGCTTTGAGTTTCATCGAGACAGCAATTGCGCTCCAGAGCGATTAGAACAAATATACAATCAATTTATTAGCATCATTACGGACAAAGGCTATTTGGTAACTACAGGCCCGTCCATGCAGTCATTGGAACTGAAGTATGTTGACTTACTGTATTCAACAGGGCCAAGAGATGAGTCCTGGGAGAAACAGGTTTATTGGTGCGATAAACTGATTAATTTGATACGTCACCATGGTGATTGCATTATTGATGAAGTACATCAGGGCTTGTCGATTAAGAAAAAACTCATTTATACCTTGGGTAATCCTGTAGCGATTAACATGGATTTGATTGAGAACGCTATCGCGCTTTATAAATTGATTTCTCTTCAATTCATTAAAGATGCACCGCAATTTGATAAGGATTATGACTGGACTAAATTTCAAAATTATTTGGCTGCAAAATTAATTGTGTGCTCTCCCTTGCATCAGTTTGTTGTTAATGCTGTGAAAAAATACGGTCAGCCAATTCAGCAGGAACTCATTGATTATCTTACTGATACGGCTAAAGCAATCCATCCTGTAGTGCTAAACGCCACGAAAGCAGAAAAAGAGAGCTTGGCTTTCTTTAAGCAGGAGCTTTCTATACTTTTGCCTCAAACTTTAGGGCGTCGTTTGGATGAGCATTATGGGGCGTCAAAACGTTCGGAGTTAAACGCTGTGGAGCGTACTTTGGCACTTCCTTATGCAGCAAACAATATTGTTAACGAACGAAACCGTTTTGGTAATCCGCTTGAAGCAATAAATTACACCGTGCAAATGATGTTGATTCAAGGAGTTAGTAAAGAGTTGCTGGTGCAGCGAATTGAACAATGGCATGCCGTAGCACGCCAAGAGCTGTTTCAAAATCCGGGCTTAAACGGTCTGGATGATACGCCTACAGCTAAAGCTTTTGCTTATCTGGTTAATTCCTCAAGCCTTACTTTGAGTCAAGTACAATTAGATGACGAACAACAAATGAATGTGCTTCATATCCATTTACGACATAATCAAACCTTGATTTTTGAGTTGTTACGCGAGCAAGTTTTGAAACAGATTCAGCTTGATGATTCAATCATCCATAGCGATTCATTGAATCACGTTGATATGTATCGTAGTGTGCAAGCGCTTTCTGGTACTCCATCAAATAATACAACCTACCATCAACGTCTTAAATTTAATATAAGCTCCTCGATGGGAACTGATGGATATATTAGTGAGGTAATTGAGGATAAAAACACACAGATTTCAAGTGTTGTTTATTCTAATGTGTATCAATTTATTGAGACTATTCTCAGTAAATCAAAACGACGTGAACACCTGCGTACCTTTATTGATAGCCGACCCGTATTTCAAGGGGTGAGTAATGACTATGTGGCTCAGGTAATTGCTTTGTATTACCGTTCTCTAACACCGGCCACAATAAAACATATTTTGTATTTTGATGAGCAACAGGTTTTATGTGCCCTTGATATTCAAAAACCAGATCTGCCAATCGTTCTGAAAACTACTGATGAAAAGGAACTATCGCGTTTGCTAGGCTCTTCTCCAAATGAGCGTTTCACCTATTATGATCAGGTGCATACAGAGGGTACAGATATTAAACAGGATGAGCATGCCCATTCGGCCGTTTTTGTCGATGAAAAAACTTCTTTCTATTCATCGATACAGAGCTGCATGCGTATGAGAGGTTTAAGTCAGGAGCAAAGTATGGAGTTTTTTGTTCCTGAAAGTATGAAAAAAATGACGCGTGCAGAACTGTTTGCTCATTTTAAATTAATAGATGAGAGTTCCTTATCGCAGGATAATTTGATCGCGGCTCGATTACAAATGACTAATTTTTTACGACGCAATGGCCTTGATTTAATTCAAGAATTGCCATCGGATGATTATTTAGGAAAAACTAGTCTGGCCAAGGCGTTTCAATCATTTTTTATTACTATTTCCAAAGTAAATTTGTTTGAATTATATGGTGGACTGAATAAACCGCGATTCACTTCAGAAATTCTTGATACTCATCGCAAACAGTTGTTGAGCCGTTGGAGTCAATGCGTTAAAGAAGCAGATATTGATGTTTCTGTGACTATAGAGCATAAGCTGCAAGAGATTATCAATAAAGCAATCGGGAATTGTCTGAAAGAATACACCGTATCTGATGATTCATTTGCTAATGAGGTTGAGGTACAAACTCAATTGCAAAAATCAGTGCAAATAAATGTGCTCAACGAATGTTACAGTTCTGATTTAATAGAAAAAAAGACAAAACGGTTTCCTGTGAATGTTGCTGAACTTTATGCGCAGGATATATTGATGAATGAACATGCTATGCCACTGAATGCGCTGTGTAATGCCCCATTATTTTCTAAAGAGCTTTTAGCCAGTAGGAATTATGCAGAGGTTTATGAAGGACAGCAGGGGTTTGTAGGTGCTTTTCTAAAACCAGTTTTCTTTATTTGGTATCACTTACTGGATGGCGTGTTGCAGGCAATGATAGTCACCTCTGAGGATGTAGTGGAGATTGTCAATTCAATTGCCAGCCAAAAATTAGTTGAGAGCTGGATTGCGACTACTCAAGATACATTCATTGCAGGATGCATACCTCATGGTATTAATGAGAAAGCATCTTATCATAACCTACGAGAGCAGGTGCGCTTTTTTAATGGGGAATTTGCCAGTCTTTTAAATCAGAAAACTCCTTTGCAATGGCTAAGGGAGCATAGTGCTAAGAAACTTCATTATTTTGAAACGGCGTTGATGTCTTACCGTCCAGGAAGCGCTTCTGAATTCCAACAATTACAAAGTGTTTTGCTACAAGTCAGTGTGGAAGGCTTTGATTATATTGAGCAGCATTCATATGAGGATCTCAGTCAATTTGATTGGAAAAAATTAGTTCCTAACCTTGTTCCTGCACAAGCAGCTGAATATAAGCGGCTTGCAGAAACTTTTGCATATATAAATCAAAAATGGAGTACAGAAGATTTAGATCATGAAGATCTGCGCCAACAATTTAGCTTTCCGTTGAGCAGTATTGGCTATGTGGTCAGACATTTAACTGCCGTATTAACTATTAAAAAAATAATAAAGCACTTGCGGGAAGAAAAAGACATACCTTTTTTGGCTCTGTTGAGTCCAGACGAGCATGGAGTAGTGGAGTCGTATTTAGGTAAATCTCTGAACGGGTTTCTGAAAGATTATGGGTTAAAATTACCTTTCATCGCGGAGGGCTTGGTCAAAGAGCGGAGTGATGCATGGAAACAGGCAGATACTAAAGCACTATTGCTGTTACGTGCTCATCCAGCATTAATGAATAATCCTCTCACCGATCAAGATTATTTTGTAAAGCCTTTGGTGAGAAAAATAACGGTTAAAGAAGATTTATTTAATATATTGAAACTGACTTTTAATCGAAATCCACCGCTACATTTAATCATACGTCATCCTTTAGCCGATAAATCTGTGGCGATGGCGATTCTTGATTTGCCTTGTCATTTAGATGATCTAACATGGAGTCAAATACTGGCAAAAAATAGTGTTCTTGGTGATACAGGAGTATTAATTAATCGGGTACTTCAACGCGAGGATGTTCCTCATCATATAATTGATCTGTTGCTTATTGATGATAATTTGACTGAGGCTCAGTTATTAAAAATTATTGATTTTATTCAAACGGAACCTCTATTTTATACTGTTTTTGCACATCCTCTGGCTAATAAAAAAGTGCGGGATAAATTATTTGCTCATCGTTTATTTTCTGCAGAGAAGTTTTTGTATTACTTTTTAACGAAAGGAATTACACCGATAGAAGAACTTAGTTTGGTTTTGGATTGCCCTGGCATTGGGAGTGCTGAACTGAAAAAGCATATAGGCTTAGTGAAAAGTACAGACAGGTTAATGGTAATAATAGCACATGCTAAAGCGACTCCTGAAGTGTTGTCTGAGGCGCTTGTTAGTCCTGTATTTTCGCTTGCTGTTGTCTATCTATTTATGGAGAAAGTGGGTGATGATACGCTTTTGTTAGTTAATCTGTTGTCTGTACTCATAAGGCACTACAAATCAGTAGACAGTATGGTGTCTTTATCCTGGGAAGACGCGATTGTTTCTGTCTGTGGACGTATGAGAACTTATGGTCAGATGCATGAGTTAAGTACATTTATTAGTACGAAACAACTTGGTAACAAACTTAACTTCATCATTTTAAATGAGCTGCATGAGGATATTGCACCGAGTTTGCCGCTGCAAGAGATGGCCGCCACAGCAAATGAAGATCAAAAACAACTTTTGGTTGATTGCAATATAACCGGCTCTGTAAGTGAAGCGGTATTGATGTCTTTTCTACCTTTGTGTACAACAGAAGCATTAATTAATATTTTGCTTGATCGATACGATCTTACTCAGGAGGCGCATCGTTATATGTTGCTTCACTTGGATTTGAGTGAAGATAATTTATTTAGAATGCTACGTTGTTCTCTGAGTGATGATTCGCGTAAATCAATTTACCTGCATAAAAATGCAAGTAAAGGTGTTCGTTTCTTGTTACGCAACTGGCTAACAGCTGATTGTTTATTAGCGTTTTTAACCAGCGGTAAATCTGTAGAACCAGATGAATTGATGCAAATTTTAAAACATCCTGCAGCAATTACTGCACGGGTATCGAGCTCAATTAGTGAGCGACCGGCATTGGATGAAAGGGTATTAGTATCGATTGTAGCGCATCCTCAGGTTAATGAATCCTTGCTTTACTTTATTATGTATTCTCCCTGTTTTTCGCCCACGCTTGCTAAAGAAATTTTTATACGTCATAGAGATAGAGTTAAAGTAGTAGAGAGTTTACTGCATCGCCTGTTTCATAAGTACCACCTGATGGGTGCTGCGCATCAGGCATCAGCCTGGGAGGATTGTTTGATTCAGACACTGGAAGGTTTAGATAAAAAATCGGTCCTTGCTCTAATCGACTTGACCCCGATTAATTCAAGAATAGGCTTTGCGTTGTTGCATCGTTTTGGAACAGATATTTTGCCTTCATTACCATTTAATCTGATGGTTTTAAATGCTACTGGAGCTGAATTTCAAATGCTGATTGATTTGGATGCGCCTTATACTGCGGACAATTTGTTGTATTTGGCGAGCCATGCCGTCGATCCTGTGCAAAGAGATTTTTTATTAGCGCGAGTTGAGAGTGCAGGACATAGTTCTCAATCGTCAAGCAGCATCATCTCTGCTGGACCCATAGGGTTCTTTGATACGTCAAGTCGCAAGACAGATGCTGCAGAACAAGCTGGGGAAGAGGAAATGGCACCGAGTCACGTGCGTAAGCCGTAAATAACGTAAGTTTCGGGTAAGAGGACTATTAGATCTACGAGCTCCCACAGAGCCGTTCGTGATAATTGGTTCAGTGCCAAGCTATTGTTTTTAAAACTGCAATAAAAAAGTAACCGGTCCATCATTGCATAAATGAACTTGCATGTCGGCACCAAAACAGCCGCTTTGTGTCTGCGGATAATGCTGTGCTGCAAGCGTTAATAAATGGTCAAATAAATGACGTGCAAGTTCTGGTGATGCTGCATTGGAAAAGCTTGGGCGTAATCCTTTTTGTGTCTCAGCCAATAAGGTAAATTGCGGTACTAATAATAAACCGCCATTTACGTCTTTAAGACTTAAATTCATTTTGCCCTGACTGTCACTGAAAATACGGTAATTTAAACACTTTTCCAGCATTTTACTGACTGTCGTATGTGTGTCTTTGGGCTCAAAACCACAGAGTATCATCAAGCCCAGATTAATTGTTCCAACTGTTTCGCCTTCAATATCAACACGAGCCTGCGTTACTCTTTGAATAACAATTAGCATGCATCAGGCCTTTGTTTGGAAATTTCTTTACTGGCATAAATTAATGCATCAATAATTCCAGATTCACGATCAGAATGTCCCGCGTCACGAACGATTCGTAGATTCGATGCAGGAATTGCCTCATACAGCTCAAAAGCGCCATCAAGTGGAGAGACTAAGTCAAAGCGACCATGCACGATGTAAGTAGGGATGTGTCTTATTTTATGCACGTTATCCAGCACCTGATTTTCTTCGATGAAGAAATTATTGGTGATGAAATGAGACTCCAACGTAGCTAATGCTAAAGCAAAATGAGGGTCGCTGTATTGATCAATTACATATAAGTGAGGCTGTAAGCTGCTGCAACGTGCTTCCCATAAAGCCCAGTTTTTAGCTGCACTCATGCGCGCTAACTCATTCGGTCCTTGCAAACAACTGGAGTAGTACGCTGGAATGGCATGTCTTTTATCTTCAGGAACCATGCTGATAAATTCTTTCCAATAGTCTGGATAAACAAGGTTTGCGCCTTGTTTGTAGAACCAGTCACTGTCTTTTTTTCGTCCTAGAAAGACTTGATGTAATAACAGTGCCTTAACCTGTTGTGGATATTTTTGTGCATACAGTAAGGCTAATAAAGAACCCCAACCGCCACCTGACAATACAAATTCAGATAAGCTCAAAAAATCTCTAATGGCATCGATGTCATCAAGCAATAAAGAAGTAGTATTTTCACGAATCTCTAAATGGGGTACAGAGCGTCCACAACCACGTTGATCGGCAAGGATGATGCGGTAGTGTTGGGGATCAAAAAAACGGCGAAGGTAGCCATCAGTAGATGCAGCTCCAGGGCCTGGATGCAGTACAATAACAGGAATCCCTTCAGGATTTCCGGTTTCTTCAATATATAGAGTGTGTAACTCACTGACTTTTAATTCATGTTGTGCATAAGGTTTAATTGCTGGATAGAGAGAATGCATGTTAGTCCTTTAAGAATCAGTGGTATCAAATTATCTTATTTTGCGCCCTGAGAGTCCTGAATGCAAGTAGCGACCCAATAAAACGGAGCCAGAGGTTAGTGCTAAACGAAGTGCAGCCCAACACAAGGAAGTCGCTCCACTCCGTTCTTGGGCATCGCAGGCGATGCACCAACTTACATTTAAAGTTTCCATTGCAGTATGGATTATCTTTTGATTTTATCGGCCAAATTGATGATAATAGCCCCAATATTTTTTGTTGGAATGTATGTATGACCATGGCCGCGCTTCTTAATGGATTGAATGAACGACAACGTGAAGCGGTAACCGCACCGCTTGGGAATACACTGGTTCTGGCAGGAGCCGGAAGTGGTAAAACTAAAGTTTTAGTCAGTCGTATTGCCTGGTTGATTGAACAAGAGCACCTTTCTCCTCATGGAATTTTAGCAGTAACTTTTACAAATAAAGCCGCCGGTGAAATGCGTGCGCGCCTCAATAGCCTGCTTGCGACACCGGTAATGGGATTATGGGTGGGAACGTTCCACGGTCTTTGTCATCGCTTATTGCGTCGCCATTTTAAAGAAGCCAATTTGCCAGAGCATTTTCATATTCTTGACTCTGAAGATCAGGCGCGCATCATCAAACGTGTGATTGCCGCATTAAATCTGGATTCGGAGCAATGGCCAGTAAAACAAGCTCAATCATTTATTAATGGACGTAAAGATGAGGGTATTCGCCCGCAGCATGTGCATGTATTGACTTATGGCCCAGGAAAAACTTTATTGGCTATTTACAAGGCTTACGAACAAGCGTGTCAAACTGCCGGGGTGATTGATTTTGCTGAACTGTTATTGCGAACACACGAGCTATTGCGTGATAATCCAGAAATTCTGGCTCATTATCGCCAACGCTTTCAAGCGATTTTAGTTGATGAGTTTCAGGATACCAATACGATTCAATACGCTTGGATACGACTTTTAGCGGGCGAAGATACTTCTGTTTTAGCAGTAGGGGATGATGACCAATCCATTTACGGATGGCGTGGTGCAAAAGTTGAAAACATTCAACAGTTCTCCAAAGATTTTAAAGACACCATGATTGTGCGTCTGGAGCAAAATTACCGTTCCACGTCTACTATTCTTGATGCGGCGAATGCCTTAATCACGCATAACAGTTCACGTTTGGGTAAAGACTTATGGACTGACGGTGGCACTGGTGAAAAAATTCTGATGTTCAGTGCGTTTAATGAATTAGAAGAAGCACGCTTTGTCAGCGAACGTATTATGATGGAAATTCAGCAGGGAGCCAGTGCTGATGAAATAGCTATTTTATATCGCTCAAATGCTCAATCACGGGTATTAGAGGAAGCTTTATTACGTGCTGGAATTTCTTATCGAATCTATGGCGGCCAACGCTTCTATGATCGTGCGGAAGTGAAAGATACTATGGCTTATTTGCGATTATTGGTGAATCCTAATGACGATACGGCCTTTGATCGCATCGTTAACTTCCCAACACGTGGTATTGGTGAAAAAACTCTAGACGACGTTCGTGCTTATGCTAAGTCAGAAGAAAGCTCTTTATGGGCGGCAGCGAACACCTTATTACAATCAGGTACTCTGGCACAGCGTGCAGGTTCTGCCTTAGTGAAATTTATTGAGCTCATTGAACAATTACAAACGAGCACGGCCGGTATGGAATTAGACGAGCAGCTGTCTCATGTAATTCAACATAGTGGTTTGTATGCTCACTTTAATAAATTGAAAGGCGACAAATCCGAGTCACGTTTAGATAACTTACAAGAATTAATTAATGCGGCGAAACAATTCCGTTATGAGCAAGATGAAGAAAATGAACTTCCTTTAGTGAATGCCTTTTTAGCTCATGCCTCTTTGGAAGCCGGCGAGATGCAGGCAGAAGAGCACGAGCGTTCGGTTCATTTAATGACGTTACATGCTGCAAAAGGCCTGGAGTTTCCAACGGTGTTTTTAGTGGGAATGGAAGAAGGGCTGTTTCCTGGAAAACAATCTTTGGAAGAACCTGGACGTTTGGAAGAAGAGCGGCGCCTATGTTATGTAGGAATGACGCGGGCGATGAAGAAATTGGTTTTATCTTACGCGGAAGTGCGACGTCAATACGGACGAGAGGAGTACCATCGACCTTCACGATTTTTGCGAGAGTTACCTCAAGAATTACTTGATGAGGTTCGTCCTAAAGCACGCTTTCAAGCAACAACCACTGCGGCACCGAAAGTTCATACGCCATTTACGTCTCATTCTCAGGCACAGGCAGCAGGTATGCCTTTGGGGCAGAGTGTTTCTCATGCAAAATTTGGTCAAGGAATTGTTTTAGCAGTTGAAGGAAGTGGTGCTCATACACGAGTTCAAGTAAAATTCAGGGAGCATGGCATTAAATGGTTGGTTCTGGCTTATGCTAATTTAGCTGTAGAATCCTCATAAATGCAGCCTGGAGAAATACCAAAGCATTCTGCTCTTGAATTTTCATTAAGTGGATGCTAGGGTGCCGTTTGGAAGTTACAGCATTTCCGTTGTCCCGCGGATAAGCCGCGGGACAACGGCGACGATTAATGGCAGTAGTGCCGTTGGAAGTTGGGATACGATAATTATAACAAGGGGAATTGCGTGAAATTTACAAATTTATTAACTGTTGGGGCGTTGACTGCTTCTTTAATATCACCTGCTTTGATGGCAGCTGAAGAAAACACAGCTTCTGCTATGCCTGATGCACAGAAAAAAGAAATCGAGAAAGTAGTACATGACTACTTAGTTGCTAATCCTGAAGTTTTGTTAGAAGCCTCACAAGCTCTGCAACAAAAACAACAACAAAACATGCAGCAACAAGCTCAATCAGCTATTAAAGAAAATACTGATCAACTGTTTGCGGGTAAAACAACTGTTTTAGGTAACCCAAAAGGTAACGTAACTATTGTTGAGTTCTTTGATTATCAATGCATTCACTGTAAAAAAATGTCACCAGTTATCGACGCTTTGATTAAAAAAGACAGCGATTTAAGAGTAATTTACAAAGAATTCCCAATTTTTGGTAAGAGTTCTGAGTTAGCTTCAAAAGCTGCTTTAGCTGCTGGTATGCAAGGTAAGTATAAAGTAATGCATCATGCATTGATTAATGCGGGCAAAGAATTGAATGAAGAGAAAATCATGGAAGCGGCTAAAGAAGCTGGTCTTGACATGAAGAAATTCAAACAAGATATGGACAGTAAAGAAGTTGCTGCAGAACTTGAAGCAAACCGTGCTTTAGCTGAAAAATTACACTTGATGGGAACACCAGCGTTTATCGTTGCGTCTACTCCAAATGGTCAATTTAAAGCGGGTACAGAGCCTTCATTTATTCCTGGTGCTGCTAGTGAAGAATCATTACAAGAGTTAATTAAGAAAGCAGCAGGCAACTAAGACCTACTCTCTCCGTCGTCCAGAGCGCAACGAAGGATCTCCCTTCAGGTAGCATTGAGCCATCTTCAGGAGATCCTTCGCTGCGCTCAGGATGACGGTTTTCGTCGTCCAGAGCGCAGCGAAGGATCTCCTTTCAGGTAGCATTGAGCCTCCTTCAGGAGATCCTTCGCTACGCTCAGGATGACGGCTATAACGTACATCACCAGTGTAATTTTTGAGATCCTCATGACAAAACCAACGACATTCCAGGATATTATCCTCACATTGCAGCAATATTGGGCTGCTCAAGGCTGCATTATTTTGCAACCTTTTGACATGGAAGTTGGCGCGGGTACTTTTCATCCGGCTACTTTTTTGCGAGCAATAGGTCCTGAGCCTTGGTCGGCTGCTTATGTTCAGCCATCACGAAGACCTACTGACGGTCGCTATGGCGATAATCCAAACCGAGTGCAGCATTATTACCAGTTTCAGGTAGTGCTCAAGCCATCACCTTTGGACATTCAGGATAAATATTTGGACTCACTACGTGCTTTAGGTGTGGATCCTTTGGTTGATGACATTCGTTTTGTTGAAGACAACTGGGAATCACCTACTTTAGGTGCCTGGGGATTAGGTTGGGAAGTGTGGCAAAATGGTATGGAAGTATCACAGTTTACCTATTTCCAACAAGCCGGTGGTTTGCCTTGCAAGCCTGTAACGGGTGAATTAACTTATGGTCTGGAACGTTTGGCCATGTATATTTTAGGCGTAGATAACTTATTTGATCTGCCCTGGAGTAATACGATTAATGGCGTGGTTACTTATGGCGATGTGTTCCATCAAAATGAAGTGGAAATGTCTGCCTATAATTTTGAACACGCAAACGTCGAAGAATTATTCAAACAATTTGATTATTATGAGAGTGAAGCGCAGAAGCTAATTGCCTTACAATTACCTCTCCCAGCTTATGAAATGGTGATTAAAGCCTCTCATTCATTTAATCTGCTTGATGCGCGTAAAGCCATCTCGGTTACTGAACGACAACGTTATATTTTACGAGTAAGACAACTATCAAGAGCTGTAGCGCAGGCCTATTATGAGGCGCGCGAAGCTTTAGGTTTCCCTATGCAAAAGGTGTGTAATGGTCAATGATTTTATATTTGAATTAGGTTGCGAAGAGCTGCCTTCCGGTTCTGTTTGGCCTTTGGCAGATGAGTTTGCAAATCAATTATTAGCAGCTTTAGATAAGGCACAATTAGCTTATGGGCAAGTAAAACGTTTTGCAACGCCAAGACGTATTGCTCTAGTGATTGAAGGATTAGAAGCTGAGCAAAAAAGCCAAAGCGTCACACGACGTGGTCCTGCAGCAATTGCCGCTTATGATAAAGACGGCAAGCCAACCCCAGCTTTGATGGGCTTTGCCAAGTCTTGTGGTGTGGATGTCGAGCAACTGACACGCATTGAAACAGATAAAGGCGATTGGATAGTCTGTGAAACTCAAAGCAACGGTAAAAAAACCATAGAGTTATTACCTGCTTTGGTCAGCCAGGCATTAGCTGCTTTACCTATTGCAAAGCCTATGCGTTGGGGCGCATCTGATGATGAGTTCGCCAGACCCGTACATTGGGCGGTCATGCTTTATGGAAATGAAGTCATTGAACACAGCCTTTTAGGTATTAAAACCGGGCGTAACAGCCGTGGACATCGTTTTCATCACCCGCAGCAAATTATAATTACTTCAGCACAAAGCTATGAAGAGCAATTGAAAGAGGCTTTTGTTGTGGCCGATTTTGCTGCCAGAAGACAATTAATTAAAGATCAGGTAGAGCAATTAGCCGCATCCCGTCAGGCAACAGCAATAATGCCTGAAGAGTTGGTTGATGAAGTGACTTCTATTGTGGAATGGCCCAATGCACTAATGGCCAACTTTGAAGAAGAGTTTCTTGAGGTTCCAGCAGAAGCTTTAATTGCTTCCATGCAAGCGCATCAAAAATGCTTTGCTTTAAAAGACAAACAAGGCAAGTTATTGGCGCATTTTATTACCGTTGCCAACATTCGCAGTACGAAGCCTGAGCAAGTGATTCTAGGTAATGAAAAAGTAATGCGTGCGCGTTTAAGCGATGCAGCGTTCTTTTTCAGATTAGATAAAAAACAGCCTTTAAGTCAGCACATTGCGGCAACTGAAAAGGTTGTATTCCAGGTGAAACTGGGTACTTTGCAGGATAAGGCCTTACGAGTAAAAGCGTTGATGACGTATTTAAGTCCGGCACTGAACTTATCCGTACAAAAAGCAGAGCGCGCCGCTGAATTAAGTAAATGCGATTTACTGACTGGAATGGTTGGTGAGTTTCCTGAGTTACAAGGGTTAATGGGTTATTATTACGCGCTGCATGATGGGGAAGACCAAGCAGTTGCCCAAGCCTTGAATGAGCAATACATGCCACGCTTTGCGGCGGATGCTTTGCCTGAATCAGATTTAGGTCTTGCTTTATCTTTGGCTGATCGAATGGATACGCTGGTTGGTATTTTTGCTATTGGGCAAAAACCTTCTGGTGTGAAAGACCCTTTTAAATTGAGACGCCATGCTTTAGCTGTGGTGCGTATGTTGATTTCAACTCCGGCACCATTAAACATAAGCACTTTAATTGAACAGACCATTGTTCATTATGGGAATGCTGTATCTATTAATCCTGAGTTAGTTGCTGAATTAAAATCGTTTATTTTGGATCGTTTGCAGTCTTATTATCAAGGCCAGGGATTAAGCGTGGATTTAGTTCATGCAGTACGCGCACGTCAGGATGAATGGTTTTATGACTTGGACAAGCGCCTTAATGCACTGCAAAGCTTTGTTACCTTGCCTGAAGCCGCATCACTTTCTGCTGCCTGTAAGCGTGTGAATAATTTACTGAATCATGCTGGAAAGCAGGCGGTGAATTCTGAAGTGAACGAGCAGCTGCTTGAAGAGGGCGCTGAAAAGTCCTTATATTTGCATTTGAATAAAATAGCTCAATCCGTAGAGCCTTTATATCTTTCTGCCGATTACAGTGCTTTATTAAAATTATTAGCCAGCTTAAGAGAACCGGTTGATGCATTTTTTGATCAAGTGATGGTTATGGTTGATGATGAAGCAGTGAAGGCAAATCGCTTGGCACTTCTTGCTCGTTTGCAAGCCGTCCTTCAGGGAGTTGCTGATATTTCTTTATTGCAATTGGCATGATTGATATCAATGTTGTCGGTTATGACGTTGAGGGCTTGCGCGATAAAGCGCAAGCGCTTGCGGAACAATTGGGCTTTGTCCTTGAAAAGGAAGCAAATCCCTGCCTTTTTCTGACGGAAGAGCAGCTTGCTTTAAAAACACCGAATTTTTCTCTGCTTTTTTCAGAATTTCAGGCTGCAGTTTGGCATAAGCGAAGGAATGAGGGCAAAAAGCAAGGTTTAGTCCGCGCTTGTAAACCGGTTCCTGGCTTGAAAATCATTGATGCAACAGCCGGTTGGGGGCGAGACTCAGCCGTTCTTGCCAGTTTTGGCGCGGAAGTATTGATGTTGGAACGCCATCCGGTGATGGCTGCTTTACTGGCAGATGCTTTGTTGCATCGAAACGAGCCTTCTGAAAAGCAACTGCGTTTGTCTTTGCATGCTGGTGATGCTTATTCTTATTTGAGTGGCTTAAAGGAAGACGATTATCCTGATGTGATTTATATTGATCCCATGCATCCTGAGCGTAATAAATCTGCTTTGGTAAAAAAAGACATGCAGATTTTGCAGCAGATGATTGGTGCGGATGTAGATGCTTTGGGCTTAATTGAGTTGGCAATCACCAGAGTAAAGCAGAGGGTGGTTGTAAAATGGCCGCAGAAAATCAAGCCTTTACTGTCAGCAAATGCTAGTGTGGAAGGTAAGACGGTGCGTTTTGATATTTATAGGGCTTTTGTCCCGTCATCCAGAGCGTAGCGAAGGATGACGGGGGCGAGCAGGTTAACCAAATTCGGCTAACTCTTCCTTCATGCGTTTTTCTTCGAACAAATCTTCAATCCGTCTTCTTCTTTCAAGTTTTGTTGATGGGCTTGCTTCGGCTACTATGGTTGCGCCGGCGCTAAAATCTTCTACTTCGTTTTCATCTTCATCAAAACTACGAGCACTCATTAGCCATCTCCTTTGCCTAACCCGTTAATTTATTTATAAAGTAACAGAATTTTGAGAGGAGGAGTAGTGGAATTTTTTAGGCAAAGTGCGTTTTTATCAGAGAGGATAATACCTCATACCCTATTTTCTGCAAAGGTATGAGGTATTTTATTAATGTGAAGAGCCCATTTTTTTACCGGCATCCTCATCGTTATCATGATCAACAGCAACATCGGCGTCTTTTGCAATATCTAGTTGTACCTCAACCTCAGCGTCTTTTTGTTCTGCTTCTGTAGCTTTTTTATTAGCATTTGCATCGTTTGCATCGTTTGCATCGTTTGCTTGTTCAGCTTTCCCTTCCATTAATTTATTTTTAATCGTCTGAACAGCATCTTCACTAGACTTAGTTGGCTCAATGGCCGCTCCTTTTGCCACATCAGCTAGTTCTTTACGTATTGACTTAGATTCTTCTTGCAGCTGACTAAACTTATTCTCTTTCCCATCAAAGAGTTCGGCCTCAATTGATTTTATGGTGACTTTTTTACCATTCACTTCTTTTTCTGAAGCTTGATGCCCCATTCTGACGCCATTTACGACCAAGGTGATTTTCGCGGGATCATAGCCATTTTTAATACACGCCTCATAAGTTTCTCGAGCCCGAAGTTTAGCAATTTCAGGATTACTAAAATTAATAGTCATGGTAATTTTTTCGGATCCAGAGGCGCGAACCGCTTGAATCATAATATTTAAATCACGTTTGTATCGATCGGTTGCATAATAAAGAATATTCCAAGGAGCCGCTCTCATTCCAAAATTTAATGAATAGGAAACGTTGCCTTTATCATCTTTTTTAGAGGTTATTTGACTTCCACCTACTGTTTGAATGAATTTTAATTGATCAAGACTCACTGAGTCTATTGAAACACTTTCATTATCTCTGCCAGGCATATTCATACTTGTAGCAGACTCTGGATCCAGGTTAAATTTTTTCCTGTTCTCTCTAGCTACATCCTCAATAAGTTGACGCATTACAGTACTGTTTCCATGCATATTTTTTATAAGTAGGAATTCGTTCATCTGCTTGGCTGCAGCTTTATGTAAGCCATTTAATGAATCCTGAGTTGACTTGTCAAATGCGGCTGATTGTTTCTCATGAGTTGATTTTAAGTCAGCGGCCATTTCCTTATGGACTAAATCTACTGCTTCCTCTGATCCCAAATTTAGTGCTGTTTTAATATTTTTTCTGAATTCAGGATCCTTAAACTGCACTTCTAAATTATCTGCTTCTTTTTTTTGCTGTTCCCTAATGCTTTCTTTACCATCGTCAACAATGCTCTTCATCGCCCCAAGAACGTCTCGAACTTTATATGGTGTAGGGATTGATTTTACTAAATCTTTGAATTTTGCAACGGATTGTTCATAGTTTGCTCTGGCAGTTTGAAAGGCCGTTGAATCAATCGTTAATGCATTTAGAACTGCAGCTTTTGCGCTACCTGCGGCGGGATTGTCATTTAATTTCTTATAATGCTCATCAGCAGGAGTCGCTTTTGCATCTTTACCTTTAACTTTCGCTTCATCGTATTTTTCGAAGGCATCTGCACTAAATTTAGCGTCTTTAAGGTTCAGGCTTTCAAGATAACTTGTAGTAAGAGCCTTGCCCATCACTTTTCTTAGAGCGCCTGGACTAAATTGTCCATGCCCATGTCGCTCGCCAAAGAGTACTCGCGCGACTTTACGCTCTTCCTGCTTGGGTGATACATTAGATTGAGACCCTTGTTCAAATAATGGCCTTAGGTCTCGGTCCACTGCAACTGCACTATTAACAGCGTTCAATATGCCCATGCCCATGCCCATAGCAAACCTCTATAGAAAAGTTATTTATATACAGTATAACATCTTTTTATTAAGACATTCTTAATGAAGCATTCTAGAAATAAATACTTCAAAGCATGAAACAAAACCTCGAGTGTTAATTCCCTTGCGTATACTTTACCAGGCAGGAATGGCTGCGTCACCGAATAATTGCTTGGCTTTTTCTTTAACTTCTTCAGAATTCAATGCCTTAACAAATAACGCAAGCTGTTCTTTTTTAGTGCTGTCGTTACGAATCACAATGATATTGGCATAAGGTGAGTCTTTATCTTCAGTAAATAGTGCATCTCGAGAAGGCGTCAAACCTGCGGGTAGAGCAAAACTTGTATTAATAACAGCAATGTCCACATCTGGAAGTATTCTTGGTAATTGTGCTGCATCCATTTCTTTAAATTGAAGGTTCTTAGGATTGCTTTTTATATCTTGTAAACCCGTATTATTGGTACTTTTTAAAGTAATTAAATGTGCTTTTTCTAATAATTGCAGAGCGCGCATTTCATTGCTGGGGTCATTAGGTACCGCAACCATTGCTTTTTCAGGAAGTTGGTCTAAGGATTTCATTTTTTTAGAATAAATTCCCACAGGATAAACAAAAGTTCTGCCTATAGATTCAATTTTATAATGATGCGCGGCAATTGCTGACTGCAAATAAGGCAAGTGTTGGTATACATTCGCATCTAAACTGCCATCTTGCAGTGCTTCATTAGGAAGGTTGTAATCATTAAAGGCTACAATTTTAATGTCTAAATTGTATTTATTTTTAGCCACTTCTTTAGCTGTTTCAATCAGCTCGGTTTCAGGTCCCGCTATGGCGCCGATGACTAAGGTATTGGGTGAAGGTTTATTGCAAGCTACCAAGCTTAATAAGAGAACACAGTAAGTTAAAATCCGCATGAACTACTCCAAAAATTGCCTATTGATGTAAAAATCGTTTTGCTAAATAATCGCCAGCCATTTGAGTCAGCTGTACTATGATAATCAACACAATTACTGTAGATATCATAACGCCGGCATCAAAGCGTTGGTACCCATAGTTAATCGCTAAAGTACCTAAACCACCCGCGCCTACTGTGCCTGCCATTGCTGAATAATTGATTAGGGTAATTGCAGTTACTGTAATTGCATGAATTAAGGCAGGTTTTGCTTCGGGCAATAAAATATGCAAAATAATTTGCCGAGTGCTGGCACCCATGGCGTATCCGGTTTCAATTAAACCTGCGGAAAGACTTTGATAAATGTTATCAACCAATCGAGCAAAAAAGGGTGTTGCGCCCAAGGTCAGCGGTACTATAGCCGCATTCATGCCAATAGATGTGCCTACAATAAGACGCGTAAAGGGAATGATGGCAACTAATAAAATAATAAAAGGAATGGAACGTGCCATATTAATAAAGACAGAAAGCGCCTTATGCAACTTTGGCATCGGCTTAATGTATTTGCTTGAATAGAGCAAGGTTCCTAAAGGTAAGCCTAGTAAAACGGCAAATAAGGTGCTGGTGATAACCATATAGAGTGTTTCACCTGTTGCAATTAATAAATCATATGCCATCGGGTAGGACATAGCCTAAAATCTCCACAGTTAGTTTGGCTTCTTCGCAGCGTTCTATAAATGCGTCCAGTAATAAAGGATGTGCTTTCAGTTCCACTACTAAAACACCACAGGTTATCGTATCAAAACGGTCGATATTGGCGAGTAAGATATTAATATCCAGATTCAGTTCACGACTGGTTTGGCTGATGAAAGGAACGGTTGCCTCTTCACCTTGGAAAAACAGACGCAGTAAGGGTTTTTCTGTGACGTACGATGCAAATCTGCTGGTCAGGCATTCGGGCAGCGCTGGGCTTAATTGCGCGTAGAGCATGCTGCGTGCCACGCTGTCTTTATTAGTAAAGACACTCGCCAGGGCCGTGTTTTCAACTAAATGCCCCTGTTCGATAACAGCCAATTTTTTACAGATACGTTTTACTACATCCATTTCATGGGTAATAAGAACGATTGTAATCCCATATAAACCATTAATTTTTTTGAGTAACGCTAAAATTGAATCGGTAGTTTCAGGATCAAGCGCTGAGGTTGCTTCATCACAAAGTAAAATTTTAGGAGAGCAGCTTAAGGCGCGGGCAATGGCTACTCTTTGTTTTTGGCCGCCACTGAGCTGGCTTGGGTAGGCGAATTTTTTATCGCTTAATTCAACTATGGGTAACAGTTCTTCAATTTTCAGACGAATAGTCTCCTCATCCATACCTTGTATTCGCATGGGAAGCGCAATATTGTCGTACACATTTTTAGAGTTCAGCAAATTAAACTGTTGGAAAATCATGGCCATTTTATGACGCGCTAAAGCCAAGTCTTTTCTTGAGAGTCCAGTCAGGTATTGGCCGTCAATAATCACGTCCCCTTGATCTGGGTTTTCTAATAAATTCATGCATCTGAGTAAGGTGGATTTACCTGCACCACTTTTACCGATGATCCCGAAAATATCACCTTCCTGAATAAATAAATTAATGTCCTGCAAAACAGGTTTACCAGAAAAGGATTTGGTTAATCCTACTAATTCAATCATTGCTATAACCTGAGGCTAAGTATTAAGCATGCGGTGGGGGATGAAGGGGAGTGGAAGACAAAACCCGCTTTAGCCGTATTTTCAAAAAAGAGTACTTTTTTGAGCGTCCGCAAGCTGAATTTCAAATCGACGCATAGTCAGATTATACACAGATTTATTTTTTTAACAAAGAGAAAATGGACGCAATAGCATCCATTTTTTATAGCTCATTTACTTTTCTTCCCATCCGTTCGGATTGAGAGGGGAAGAAAAAATCCGTTTTAAGAAAAATTATATTGCAGTCCGGCCATTGCTACATCAAGTGTAGGATTACGCTGGTTAACGGACAGGTTTGCAGAACCTAATAGGTTTTGTATGGTAGCACTAGAGGTTAAGCCCGAGGTATCGTTGTTATCACCAAAGGCATGAGTCCATGAAGCAAATAGGGAAAGGTTTTCCATAATATGATAAGACCCACCCAGTTTAATTGCCGGTAATGCCTGAGTTTCGTTTGTGCGTATTGTAAGCCTTGATGAAGCTCCCAAAACAGATGCATCTAAATTCAAAGTAGTACGACTGTTCTCAATCAGAGCACCTGTTTTGGCAAATACGTCAAATTGTGGATTTATGTTATAAATCAAACCGGCTAAAACATCAAAGCCATTCAGGTAGGTATTTACTTTAATCGCATTATTTAGGTTTGCAACGGCCGCTGCAGGTAGGCCAATTGCGGAAAACTTAAAACGGGTATGCCCGTAATAGCCCCAACCCAATTCCGCACTCACAGCAAGCGCATTATTCATTAGTGGGTGCATTACCCCAGAAGCTACTCGAGCAGTTCCGCCTTGGTTGTCATTCTTAGTATATATATTAAAGCCAGGAGTGACAGTAAAATTTGCCCCATCAAGCTGATTCCATGTGTAACCGCCTTCGCCAGAAACAAAAAATTGTGTGCTTGGAGTGGCTACTGGACCCATTGTGCCGGCATGAACACCGCATGAGGCTAATAGTAGGGTTAAAGTGATACTTCTTTTCATTATATAACGTCCTTAATTATAATAATTTATAGTGGCTAAAAGCCAAAAGCATAGTACATAATTTATTCGAATTTAGCCAGTATATTTACTTTTCCCAAATACTTTCCTGGCAAAATACATGTTGCCTTATTCCTGTAGGGCGTTGTATTATTTTTGTTTTTTATAAAATAGACCACAAGGATGTTTTATGCATTTCAACAAAGTAAAATACGGCGCGTTTGCGTTGACGGTTTTATCTACTTTTAATTCTACAGTGTCAATCGCTGGTACTATGGGTACTGCTGCCACTGACTCAAGAAAAGGTCATTTTATTGCTCAAATAGGTGGTTATGGAGCAGATCAAGAGGCAACACAGACGATTCGTTTACCACAAAATGTGTTCAGCAGTCGTTATACAGTAGACAGCAGTAATCAGGGTAGTGGACTTGTTGGTGTGGGTTATTTTTTTAATGGACCACTTTTGCTTGAACACGCACAGCTTACTTATGGTGCTAATGCATTTTTCCTGGGGCAGACCTCAGTAAATGGTCGTATTGTTGAAAATAATCTAAGAAATTTTGCTTATAGATATAACATTCAACACCTCCCACTTTATTTTGCAGCGAAGGCATTGATTAATACGAATTACGATAAATTTAAACTGGCTTTAGATGCAGGCATTGGCCCTGATTTTATGAGTCTTAGTGGTTATAGAGAGGTGGCTCTGAACAGCTCTATTGCTCGTCGTCCATTTTCAGACACTAATCAAGCAATCTTTTCCGCAACCGCGGGCATCAGCATTCGCTTCAGTCCTAGTCCTGAAAGTCTTCCAATTGAGTGTGGTTATCGCTTTTTCTATTTTGGACAGGGGCAGTTTGATATTCGTAGTCATCAGGCAAATAATGCGCTACAAACAGGTAATGGCTACGCTAATGCTGTTGTTTGTGGGGTTTCAATATAATTTATGAAGTAGCCCGGGTGCAGCGAATGCGTAACCTGGGAATCGTGTGGCACAGCCTTTGTCGTCCAGAGCGTAGCGAAGGATTGTAAGTCTAAAAATTGTTATATTAGGAAGTAAGAGAGTTGCCCTTTGCAAATACAAAGGGCTCGGGCGTGAGCGACCGTCGAAGGATAGGTTTCACCAACCGAGGAGATCAAGGTACTCTAGCCCAGCTC
>JARLJQ010000022.1 GCA_031291115.1 Legionella sp. | reverse complement strand
TAATGAAGCCCTTGTTGCATTGATGAATGATCTCTATAAAAACGAAGTATCCTTAATGAATAATTACTTCCTCCCCAATTTTAAACTCATTGAAAAACAAAGAGTTCAATCCAAGATTATTAAGAAACATAGCAAGCCTGTAACACCTTATCAGCGATTAATGGAGTCAGAGCATATCAATGAGAATAAGAAAAAAGAACTTACTGAAACTTATAATCAACTGAATCCATTTGAGTTACAGAAAATAATCCAAAAGAAATTAAAACGAATATTTGCATTAATTAATGTAAAAACTGATTCAAAAATGCGCTATATTTAAACTTAGGGTACAGCCGGGGACGGCGATGACCTTGAGAGTATAAACGAAGGGGCCTCATTGCCGGCCCCTTCACCCCGCTAGGATATTTTTAGAGAGTATTTTTATGTTAATTTCGTCCCTGTTCAGTAACATGAGTTATGAGGCAACGAAAAGACCCTTCGGTAACATTTACTTATGAGGCAACTGGAGGGGCTACTGGTGTGGTTTCACAAATAGGGGTTAATTCCATCTAGCGCCAGTTTATTAGCAAAGGTTCAATCCTTGATCTGTTCGGAATAGACCTAATGCATGTGTTTCAAGATCCGGCTAATAGAACTGCCAACATACTAAATTTAATATTAAAATCAGGCTACCCTAATAGCTTCTTTTTTCGAATAAATTCGGGTGATCTTTTTGAATAAAGGAAGCAATTTAATGTTGAGTTTTGTTTCTAACTCAAGCACTGCCGCTTGATGTGTACTTATAGGCCCTATAGGTTGTTTTCGAGCAAATAAAATATAATTTCCACTATACGCGGGACAAACAAAGATTTCCCCAAAATAATGCTGTAAGCAGTGAATAAAACTGGAATTGAGCTCTGGTAGTTGATGGTAATTGACCACAAGCCATCCCGTATCATTTAGAGCTCGATAGCATTGCTGGATAAATTTCCTTTGTATTTGAAATGGATTCATCCCATAACTTTGATACATATCGGCAAAAATGATTTGAGTGCTCTGATCAGCACATTGTCTAATCGCTAATTTAGCATCAGATATTAATACATTCAGATTGGGCTGCGTTGGTATCAGAAAAAAATCAAGGGCAACCTCAAAAACTTTCTTACGAAGTTCAATAGAAAGAATGGTGCATTTAGGAAAGAGATAATGGAGGCTGTGGAGAAGAGATCCCCCACCTAAACCTAAAATGGTAACATGCTGTGGATTAATAAAAGCAAGGACTAATAACATGATCCGCGTGTACTCGTGGATGGGAACATGTGGTTTGTTTAGATCAATACAGCTTTGCTCATAAATGGGATCAAAAGCCAAAACTCTACACTCTTTTCTATCAATAACCAATATATCGCCCCACTGATCTTTGGTGCTATATATAATAGGGTTACCGAAAAAGTCTTTCTCATTAATATTAAATGTAGTTAACAACGGTGTATCCTCTAGTACAGAAACGTAAATTACGCCCATAATTTGAGGCTAATAATCATCGTTACACTAGATTTTGATAATGCATAGCCCTCTATGAAATGGATTATTTAATCAATCATATACCGATATACGGGCTATTTCTAGAGGTTTAACACCTATTTTGCATAATACTAGCCTTCTACCAACAGTTAAGCGAACCGAGCTATTTAACAGTCTATTTTTTTATATGCGGCAGTGGATTAACAGCAAAATGAGTTTGTTTTGCTTTCCACAAGTCCCAATCACGTTGAAGGTTTAACCAAAATTCAGGTTCCATGCCAAAAGATTCTGCAAAGGATAAGGCTGAATCAGCAGTTACTCCACGGCGTGTGTTCACAATTTCATTAAGCCGAGCATAAGTCCAACCTAAGTGTTCAGCAAACTGTTTCTGGGACAGGTTAAGTGGCTCTAAAAAGTCTTTTAATAAAATCTCCCCAGGATGAGATGGTGAGCGATTGCTGGGTAACATTCGAGAATAATCCTGATATTGAAAAATATATCTTATACCGATATAGATGGTTTTGATATAAAAAATAAATCTTGATTGTCGAATAAGGTGATTGCTTACTAAGTCCGGCATATAAAGCCACGGAATTATTTCAAACAACGAGTGCTTTTATTGGTCTATTTCCTTTTTTCTTACATCAAGAATAATGCGGTAGGCCATAGGATTTTTTTGCAAATGCGATTGTAAAAAACGTCGCTCAATGTAGAGCTGCTCAGTTTCATCCGGATTTTCTGCGTTGGGATGCATCAATACTAGAAACTCAGAATCTGTAGGGTCTTCCATTATTTCCCAGCGCGTTAATGAAGCAATTTTTTGAACCATTAACTCACCCTTATCGATGAATATATTTATTGTTTTCAATGAATAATGATGTGGATCAATGATTTTCCCTTGATATCCATTGCGATTATCAAATAAATACAGCGCTGGATGTCCCAATTTTGAAGTGTTCTGATAAAGGTACTCATACGATCGTGCATAAGACCAAAGAAGCTGTTGTCCCATCTCCCCACCGTCAATGTCCTCTAATGCCTCCAATCCCATGATGGCATACCCATTATAAAATTTTATAGTGCTGCAAAGATTTGAGGTGCTTACTCTTTCTTTTATAGACGGATTATAGAAATTAAAATTCGCTATTTCGTTTTTATCTGGTGCATGATTAATTATATCCAGGATCCCTCCAATTTGAGCAGGATCAATAAAGCCATATATTGTTTTTTGTGGGGTATTGAGATCTTGAAGTGCGGAGCAGTGTACTTTCGTTGCTAATTCTTCTTCTGTAGGATCCAATTTAATAATCCCTGATGAAGGGATAAAAGTACCTTGGGGTAACTTTTTTCCATTTGGTACAAAGACCCCTTTTCCTAAGTCCTTATTCTCCATGGTACAAATAGCTGTGTTTTTTTCAATGATTTTTACCCATCTCAAAAATTGCTGCTCATCAAAATCATTTTTATAGCTTCCATCTGAATTGTGATAACGCTTTATTTTAGTTAAATCATTTTTATTAACATACAATCCTTCCGTCCAAACTGTTCTGTTAAGCTCTAATATAACGTGATCTAGGGTTCTTTCTACTATCATTTGTTTATAAGAAGGAACCCTGTCAGATACTAATAGACTTGTAGGTGAGTCATAAATGGGTAGCAGAGAAACAAGATTGGAGTTAGTGTTTTTTTTTGAGTTATTTATGGCGCTATTCCCTTCACTGATTGCTGAGTTAACTAATTAGTTTATTTAGGATTTCGTCATGCAAGGTTATCTTAAAATGAAATAAGATGTGCATATTCATATTTTATTAATAATAATATATCATATACCGATACAAAGGTTATATCAATTAAGGTTAACAATGACTGATTTACTACCCTGCCCGAAATGCCATTCTGAATATACTTATGAAGATAATGGGCTGTATATTTGCCCAGAGTGCGCACATGAATGGCCAAAAAATGAAATGGCCGAAAACACCGACAACGATAAGTTTATTGTTCGCGATGCTAATGGAAACTTATTAAATGAGGGCGATTTCGTTACGGTTGTTAAAGATTTAAAAATCAAAGGCTCATCTTCCGTTATAAAAGTAGGTACGAAAGTAAAAATACTTCGATTGATTGATGGCGATCACGATATTGACTGTAAAATTGAGGGTATTGGCTCAATGATGTTAAAGTCAGCTTTCGTAAAAAAATCTGAAAACCATAAATCCTAATGATTGCCATTCATGAAGCGTACCGCGCGGGTTTGTTAGGATTTAAAAATTGGCTCCCTAATCTTGTGGCCGGACTTATTGTTGGTGTGGTAGCGCTGCCATTAGCGATGGCTTTTGCGATAGCCTCTGGTGTATCACCACAACAGGGTTTATATACAGCTATTATTGCTGGCTTTATTGTTGGATTATTTGGCGGTAGCCGGGTACAAATTGCAGGTCCTACAGGAGCATTTGTTGTTATTTTGGCGAGCATTACTGCTAAATATGGAATAAGTGGTTTACAAATAGCTACGCTTTTGGCTGGAGGAATGCTCGTCCTTATGGGGCTAACGAAATTTGGTAATGTTATTAAATTTATTCCCGATCCAGTGATTGTAGGATTTACTGCCGGAATTGGTATTATTATTTTTGTTGGCGAGTGGAAAGATTTTTTTGGATTATCGGTTTCACTACCTTTGGATGCGCCTTTTTATCAGAAAATACACGCACTGTTTATGGCATTGCCGCATTTAAATTGGGCTACAACAGGAATGGGCATGATGAGCTTAGGATTGATTTTACTAGCTCCTCGATTTTTAAAACGTATTCCAGCGCCCCTTCTTGCGCTAGTCATAGCTACTTTGGTGCAAACAACTTTTCAATTTAAAGGCATTGCAACGTTAGGGAGTGCTTTTGGAACTATTTCATCGGTATTACCGTCGTTTCAATTGCCAAACTTATCTATTCCATTAATTTCTCAATTAATTGGCCCAGCCTTTACTATTGCTTTATTGGGTGCCATTGAGTCTCTATTATCTGCCACCGCCGCTGATGGCATGATTAATACACGCCATGATGCGAATCAAGAACTTATTGGACAAGGTTTGGCAAATCTTTTAACCCCCCTATTCGGTGGATTTGCCGCCACAGGAGCGATTGCTAGAACCGCTACTAATATCCGAAATGGTGGAAATAGCCCACTGGCTGCTATTGTTCACTCGATAACATTATTATTAATAATTATATTCTTAGCACCATTTGCCTCAGCAATTCCATTATGCACCTTGGCGGCCATTTTGTTTGTGGTTGCCTTTAACATGAGTGATATGCCACATTTTATTTATACCATAAAGCGTGCACCGCAATACGATGTCATCATTCTGTTAGTTACTTTTTTTCTGACCATATTTACTGATTTAGTCGTTGCCGTGAATACAGGTGTTATTCTAGCTATTTTACTTTTTATTCGACGCATGAACCAAACTATTATTGTAGAAACTCATTCTCCGATACATTTTCAACATGAAATAAAAGAGCATGATATTAGTCTACCGGAAGATCTTTTAGTTTATACAATTCAAGGGCCTCTCTTTTTTGGTGCAGCTGAGAAAATTGAACGTGCCTTGGCAGTGACTCATACCGATCCCTCTGCGATTATTTTACGTTTAAAAAATGTTCCTTTTATGGATATGACAGGTTTGACAATATTGCGTGAATTGGTAGAGCAATTTCATCATCGTGGTATAAAAGTTTATATGTGCGAAGCTAATGCAGAAGTACGTCGAAAACTTATCAAAGTCAATATGCTTCGTTGGTTAGAGAAAAAACGTCTTTTTAAAACTTTTCCTGAAGCACTTAAATGCTGTTCCACTTCAAAAATATAAGACATAAGATATATTAAAATATTACTTGAGTTCGATATGCCAGAGCATTAGATATTATTAAACGAATTTTTAACTCGATAAAACATCTATTAACTAAGAAAAACATATTAGCTGAACCACTCAGCCGCCGATACAGCAAAATTTAAAAAGAGAGCTGCGTGCTAGCAAGGGTTAAATCCTTGCTCAGAGTTATTGAAACTTCAATCTAAAATAATGGGTTCAATATTAAGTTGTACATCATAATGCTCTTTAATTTGCGATTGAATCCAATTGGCAAATTTCAATAATTCTGTTTGATAAGCGTCTCCATAATTTACCATAACCAATGCATGCTTCTGGTAAATTCCAACATTGCCTTGTCGCAATCCTTTCAGACCTAAACTATCAATTAGCCACCCTGCTGATACTTTAATTTTCTCAGGATCATGCGTGGGGAATACCGGTAAATTGGGGTGTTGAATACATAATTGCTGCGCTATGTTCTTGGGTATAATAGGATTATGAAAAAAACTACCCGCATTACCTAGCTCTTTGGGGTCAGGCAACTTACTTTGACGAATACTAATGATTATATTGCGCAGGTCATATGGTGTTGGATTAGTTAAAGATAATAGTCTTTGCGCTACATCGCCGTAATTTGAATTAAGATTGGGCTCAGTGAATAAAGTAAAAGTGACGCTAATAACAATAAAACGCGAATTATTTTTTAAAAAACTGTTTCGATAACTAAATTGACACTCGTTGTTGCTAAGGCTAACTAGTTTTGCAATTTGAAGATCGTATACCACAACTTCTTTGATAAAATCTTTAACCTCGACTCCGTATGCACCAATATTCTGAATCGGCGATGCACCCACCATGCCTGGGATTAAGCTTAAATTTTCCAGCCCAAAAGCACCATGCTTGTTACAGTAAGCCACAAACTCATCCCAGTTCTCACCAGCCATTGCCGTAACAATCTTTTCTTGGCCAATGGTAGTAATTGTGATGCCACGTAACGCATTATGAATAACTAAACCTTGATATAGAGCGGGTATAATTAAATTACTCCCTCCTCCCAAGATAAAGAACTTGGAAAAATTAGAAATAATCTCTCTTATTTTATCTAATTGTTCGACTTGATTTAAGACAACATAATGAGATGTTGTTGATTTTAAACGCAATGTGTTTAAAGGAGTTAAATCAATGTTCTCTAGAATATTCAGCATCGGTTGCTAATCAGTGGTGTATTAATTATTTATTATCGCGAATTTAATTTGGAGGTGCAATTGGTTTAACCAATAATAAGATTATTATAACGTTTATTTAATTCTTATAGCCCCAATTTAAGATTATGTATTGAACCGTGTGATTCGGGGGATTACCGTTGTGCGTATATCTATATAAAATGAAGACTTATAATTGATAGTCTCTGCTTAAGAACGTTGACTGCATTACACTACTGCTCGGTTCGTTTATCAAATTTAAGCGGATTATTATCTACAAGGATTGTCTAAAAAAATAAGAAGGAATGATATAAATGACGAACACCATAAAACAGATTGGTAAAGAAACACTGCATAAAGGTTATCTACAGCTCTATAAATACGATTTAGAGATCCCAAATTTAAGTTCAGCCCAACAATCAATTCAGCTCACGGGGCGTGAAATTGTGGGTAGCAGAGATTCGGTTCTAGTACTTATTTATGCACCATTGTTGGATAGTTTTGTTTTGGGTAAAGAATTTCGTCTGGGAGTATTTTGCAACGCGAATAAGGATGAGCCTTTTATCTTAGAATGTGTATCAGGTACCATTGAAATAAACAGTAGTCCTGAAGAAAACGCATATAGAGAAGCATACGAAGAAACTGGACTCAAAATAGCTAATTTAGAACTCCTTGCTGCTGTTTATAAGAGTCCAGGGTTGATTACCGAAAAAACGTACATCTACTATGCTGAATATCCTGGTATACCTGAAGAAGGAATTCATGGTTTGCAAGAGGAGCATGAAGAAATATTATCACAGATAGTTCCACGAGAAGAGGTTTATGCTTTGATGGATGCCATGAAAATTATCGATGCCGCAACCCTTATTGCCCTCATGTGGTTTCGTGCGAAGCAAAATCTATTTTGCAGTCTGAATTTGATGCCATCTTAGTTGGTGATACGAGCAAGTACTTATTTGCGCGTTATATAAAGAAATGCTCTGTTTATGATATGTTGCAAGAAGATTTTCTTCATTGCTATTTGATTAGGTTCTAGAATGCCAATAAATTCTGGCTTTTTAATTAAACAAAACTATAATAGAGCAAAATAACCACATAAATTACTCCGAGCCCACTATGCCATTACATATTAAAGAAAAAGTTGCTGCGGGTTTAATATTGTCGACTGGCGTATTTCTAGCGGAAAGTTTAAGCTGCATCAGCACCCAAAACGATTTTGAATTTACTAGCCTTGAAGACCCAAGAGCGATTCCATTTTGGTTGCTACAAAATGGAGTTTTGTTTATAGGCCATAACGCCCCAAAATCTATTATATTATTTTTACAATTTTTATTACCATTAATAAGTCTATATATTATCATGGACAAGGAAATGTCTCCTGATCCACAACAACGCGTTGGAAATAATCGACATGCCTTATTTAATTCTGAGCTTAATCAATTTAATCCCTATTTAGATAGTTTTATTGAAAAAATGAGTAAGCGTGAAAGCTTTAAAAGTCAATTGGAGAAACTTGTATTAACTGAAGATGAAAAAAAGAAATTAGAAGTAGAAGAATTTGCAGATTGTATTACTGATGAGTTAATGGAAATTCCCGTCAGTGTATATGGGAAGAATTATAATTTAGATACTATTTTATCTTTAAATCCCAAAAAAGATCCTCACACAAGATTTCCTTTTACCCTGCGTGATATACAGCCCATGCAAGAAATAGCCGAAAAAATAAAAACACTTATCAGCGATTTTCATAAAGCGAGAGAGCAGCCTAGCAGTAGAGTAGCTATTAGTGTGCAATAGTCATCAAAAATATTTCTAATGATTCGCTTCACATTGGTATCAACCCATAGCACGATCTAGTTTTATTAAAATTTTCTAGGGGCTGTTGACCTTTCGCTAGATTGAGCCGAAATAGGCTGATTTTCGAGCACCGAAGCGCAGCATACACTAGTATGTGAGCATCGGAACGCAGAAAATCGGCCTATTTCGGCCAAGATAGTAGAAATGTCAACAGACCCTAATTATTTTAATCCTATTTACGTGCTAAGGTGATAGCTGGTTTTTATTTATCAGACAAGTACCAATTTGAAAAGCCTTTTACGATAGTTCCTCCTGTAAGAGCGATTATAATAAATGGATCTACATATAAACTACTATGTAAAATACTTATTATTGATTGATAAACAATACCAATACAAAGAACTAAAGTAATAAACCAAGCTACATTGCGTTCCGAAATTGCTTCATGCAGTGACTCACGTTCATCCTGTTTGATTTTTCTTGCTATATCCAAAAAATCGATAACTATTATTGATAATAAAATAACCCAAGTAATTAGCCGAGCCTTTTCGGTCATCGCTGTTAAATAAGTAATCAATGAAGCAATTAAAGTTAAGACCGTTATACCAAGAATGTACGCCCATCCCTGCCAAGATTTTGGTGTAATGCCCCAGCCGGTATAGGTGCGACGTTTAAACCATTTTGGATTTCCAATCATAATTTCCCCTCCAAATTAAAAATAAACAGCTCATTTATCGTCGTTTTTAATGCTTGAGCTACAGAAAAAGCCAACTTTAACGATGGGTTGTATTTACCTTTTTCTAGATAATTAATAGTTTCTCTACTAACGCCTACACGGTTAGCTAGCATTTCTTGAGTTAAATTGTATTTTGCACGATATTCTTTTATTCGTGTTTCAAAAGTGATGTGCTCCATTCCAGCCCTCTTATAAAGTACTAATGTGAGGTTATTCACACTTTATGTGAGAAATATATCACATAAAGCGGTTTTGTAAAGTGTTAAATACTAGTGCATCAGACCTGAATGGTACTAAGTTAACGTGAATTCTGGATAGGAACACGATTAAATAATTGGGCTTTTAGCTCAACAAGTGAAGCACAGCGACTTCATTTTATAAGGAAGTTTGCTGCTGGGCTAAAAAGCCCAACCTACCTCAGTTAAGTAGTTTAAGTACGACTACTCGAAATTTTTTGGGTCTTGTAATCTATTACAATTAATTTAAAGTTAGCCTATAGCTAATGATCGCTGGATAAATTATTTATGCCATCACATTCGAGTTCCTCTTCAGTTCCAATTAGAAACCAAGAACACCATTCTCAACCGTTCAATAAACAAAAAGTGGGTTCAAATTTAGGTGCGACCCATCTTGTAAGACTAGGATCTTTACTTGCCTCATTCGACGAAATGATGTGGTCCGTTGCCTTATATGATATTTCTTTAAATAAATTGCTGTGGACTTGTAAATTACAGGATATGCCAGAACCTTATCACCACGGGTTTAATGATGAAAAAAAAATTTCTATACGGATATCAGGTAATGGGGTTGTCGCTGTTTGTAAAAATATTATTGACCCTACCACGCGCGTATTGCAGATGCACTGTTGGATTTTTGAAGCAGGTAAATGCAGTGGCAAAATAACAAGTGCTGAATTAACTGAAACGCGAAAGAATTTTGGAGAAAAATCTCTTTATTTCGTTTCTGATAGAGCAAAAAAATTAACTGAGTTTGACTTAGAGCATAAAACTTTAAAAACATCTGCACTCATGGAGCATCATTTTTTATTAAAAATTTATCAATTCGAAGATTTGGAGCTCACTAAAAAAACATCCAAGATAAAAGGCTTGTTATTAAAAGACATTGATAACGAAGTATGGGTAGAAGATTATAATGTTCCATCAAGATTGTTAACACAACCCATCATCAAAGAAGCACCACAATCCGTGTTATTAGCGCTCCAGAAGCGAAGGCAATTTGGAACATTTGTTCCAATTTCGATTGCAAGAGCACTTCAAGTCAAGCACTCACCTGAACCTATTACTTTTGAATGTGAAACTGATATAAGTAATGGTATTGCACGATGTGGAAAATATGCTGCGGTCTTGCACGCAAGGCGCGCTACGTTATCCTTGTGTGATCTTGCTGCTCAAACAATTATTTGGACTATGAATATAAGTAAATATTATCCACAGATTCTCGATCCAACGTACAATTCATTTGGGATTTTACACCTTTCTGTTTCTAATTTAGGTAAAATTGTGTTACAGAGGGATCGCTATAGTTCTATCGCCCATACCATTGATCGCTTTCAACAGGTCACTGTAATAGGCGGATGCAATAGCAAAGGCAACTCCGTTAATCTTCTTGGTGAGCGTATTTTTAAAGCGCCTGAAGGATATATTATGCGGAGCAGGGAATTTTTTCCTCGGAGTCAACCACAATGCAAATTACAAGAAATTTGTCTCGATGAAGAAGGTAAATCATATATTTCGCATACCTGGGAATTACCTCATAATGAGCAAATTCTTGATACATGTCATCTAACAGATGCAAATGAAAACTACGCTTTATTCTTTGTGAAATATAGGGAGGCCGATCATCAGTATTTGTCCGAAAACGGTGCGCAAGCTCTTGTAATCAATTTAAAAAACAATGAGATGACAACGTTAGATACAAAGCATCTTGATGAATCTATTCACGGTATTTGTCTTTTAGAAAATATTATTTTTGCGGTATTCTGTAATGACTATCAAGGACACACCACGATTGTGCGTAAATCATTAACTGACGATTCTGAAAAACGAGTGGTTTATAATAAATTATTTCATTTTCCACGTATGGTGGCATTGGACTCAAGCAAACTGGTTATAACTGCTAACGAGTCTGGTATTTGGTATGTGTTACTGCTTGATTTGAATAAACAGACTTTCGAGAAGCTTTATGCTTTTGTTGGTGGTGATTTTACTGGCGGCTCGTATCAACTTGATTATCGTGACAATCAAATTATTTTTACTTATCAAGGATATAATTCCGGAACTCTTATTTTTATTGATTTGCAGACAAGACAAACAACGACACGTGTTTACCAATTACCGGACGTTAAACATTTTAGTTGGGAAGATGGAATGTTGTTTTATACAAAAGAAGGAACACTCTACGCGGAAGATTATCGTTTATCTCCTAGTGTAGAGCCACAAGAAGAGTACCATTCCACCAGACGATACATCATTTAACATTAATCTTGGATAGGACAGCATGTGTAGTCTGGTTGCTTGCAACCAGGGATGTTAATCGCATGCAGTAATCCTGGTTCCAAATAAATGCATGCCACTCCATTCGACAGCAATCTTTCTGAATAGCTATTTTTGCAAGGCTAGATAAGAGTGCTTTGCCAACCCCCTTATGACGATATTCATTTTCTATAAATTAAAATACTACCTCATTATGAGCGTACCATAACCCGAATTATAAGCAGGTTTATAATCATTTCCAAAACCCAGACCATAGTCACCAACCCCATAACCTGTGGCAGAGACATAACCTGCATTATATTGAGGAGTATAGCTCGTTTCAGTCGTCACACAACCCGACAAAACAAGTACAGGAACAAATAGAAATACAGCTAAAAATGCTTTTTTCATGATGCCATCTCTAAACGTATTGTATTTAAAGTATACAATATAATTGTATGTCTTGCGTGGTTACATCATCTCTCTTGTAATACATTAATGGATTTAAACAGATAGATATCCTATGGTAATCAAATAATGTTCCAGTGCGGCAGGAGTTGGATGCGCATCAACGAAGGCTACATAAGTATCAGGACGTAACAAATAGGCCGCGTCCTGAGTCAGTCCCGCTTTTTTATATTTGGGATCCCACTCAAATACATGCAATACAATACCATTCTGCTCGCACCATAAACGTATATCGGGCTGTGCAACACCATAGATGTGAATTTGCCAGTGAATATTGCGCAATGATTCATAATTATCTACTAATGAAGTCGCTACCCAAGGTAAACGATCGCCTCCCTGTACTCTACCCACTGTCCCTTTACTCAAGGGACTATTACGATAATTCAGGTTCGTTTGGGAGATCATGCGAAACATAAACTTGCGTACAGACTTGATTCTAGAGATCAAATTAGCCGCAATTGGAGCGATATGTGTCCGAATAAAATTAGCGAATGATCCTTCAGCAGAAATAAAAGAAAATATCCGATCTGTTGAGTGGACTAGCTTGCGTGCGAAGGCTTGGCGTTCTATCTCATAGCTATCGAGCAGCCCTTCAGGTGCTTTTCCCTGTAGCACTGCAGCCAATTTCCACGAAAGATTTATAGCATCGGCGATACCTGTATTCATTCCCTGCCCACCAGCGGGGCTGTGTACGTGCGCGGCGTCACCCAGTAGAAAAATTCGTTTACTACGAAAGTGCTCCGCTACTCGATGATGTACTCGATAAGTTGAGAACCAATTGACCTTTTTTACTGTAAGTCCTAATTTATCGATAGCCTCATGTTCTACATCATCAAAGATCAATGCGTCAGCGCGCTCAGCTCTTTCATCCTGCACCGTCCCGATTAAACGACTTTCGCCATTATTACCGTATGATAGAACGGCTACAAAATCAGAACTATCAAGGGCTATGTGCGTTTCATTCTTAGGCTCAAGCCCAATGACTTCTACATCAGCTACATAAAAAATTTGCTTGTACGTCCCACCCGCAAAGCCTGCGCCGATCTTATGTCGCACAAAAGAACGAGCCCCATCGCAACCAGCAAGATAATGTACTTTACAGATTGCTTCACTTTGGTCCGGTAGGCGCAAGCGTGCTGAAACGTACTTATCGCTGCTTTCAAAGTCAATTAGTTCAGTTTCCCGTTCAACGACAACGCCCATACTATGCAGTTTCTCAATAAGAAGCTTTTCGTGCTGATCTTGGGGGTAGATGAGTAAATATGGGTAAGGGGTAAGATCTGCGCCCGCATCACCAAACGACACATGTGCCTTACGTTTACCGCTGACCCACAAGTTAATTGATGGGTTTTTATGACCTGCTTCCACAGTTTTATCCGCCAAGTCTAATTGACGATAAAGTTCTAATGTACGCGCTTGTACCGCCATCGCTCTGGACGTTTCGCCAGGCCCGTGGTCTTTATCGATGATACGCACGGATACGCCTTGCTTAGTCAACCACAACGCCAATACCAAACCCGTTGGGCCGGCGCCGACAATTAGAATGTCCTTAATCACTGCATCTCCCTGAAATTGATTATTAGACCAGCTTAATTTCAATACTGTAGATTGTCAAAACAGTTTAAAACCGTGCTTATTTTTAATTTCACGCCTGCCAGCATTAATATTACGTCAGTTCTGGATAAGGGACTACAAGATCTACCTCCCACCACAAAACCGTTCGTGCTGAGGAGGCGATGTGCAAGAACTAAATTAAAATAAACGCCTATCCGGTTTTATTTACCTTCGACAGCTTATTTCTTGGGGCAGTTCAGGTGTTTCATCAACCGGGTTACACAGTTCAATGCGCTCTAAGTTCGCGGGCATAAAACCCTTATTAATAGCTCTACAGATACTGACTAATGCCAAAGGGCCAAATGATAAATTAGGTATAACCAGATGCGCGCCACCTTTATAAAGAAGTGATGTAGTGTGTTCGCGTCGCGTCAAAAGTTCAGCCGGAGAGATTTTTTGCTCTTCACTTTTACTGACGATATTATTGTGCGTGCTGCAATCTGCCACACCTATAATGAATGGCGTATGCGATGGATTCGTGGGGGTTCTCACGCTAATAGCATCGCTTTGTGCGTCAGTGAAAAAAGCAACTTGATGCATGTTTTCAGGCAAATACCCTAGTTTTATCATATTGGCGATAAGTAATTTACTGCGCGTGCTATTGGGAATTTCATCGGCAGCGATCAGGGCATCCAGAGAATGAAGCGTTTTTAATTCTTGCACTGCTTTGTCTGCGGCTTTTTTAAAATAGCCAGTCGTTCCTGCAAATTTAATACCATGCTGTTGTGTGAACTGAATAAGTTCTGAAGCAAATGGTGTGAGCTCTGTGTCATCACCAATAATGTTATCAAGTTCCGCTTCAAATGCACGAACGACTTCTTTTTCATTTACCTTTAAGTTGAGTTCTTTAACCAGTTCATGAATATGTTCGGGTTTACTTTTTCCCATAGGGCCTGTTAGCTGCTCTGTTGTCAAAACAACACCGCATTGTCTAAAAACACGATCCAATGCAACGAGTGGTGGTCGACAATAAGGCTGAATAATAGTGCCTGCTAAATCGGATTGTACCGCTATGATAGAGTTCCTCGTTACCAATTGACTACTTTCCCATGCGTATGGTTTTGGCATAGATGAAAATAAACGGTGTCGTACATAATGAGCGGCAGGTTGAGCTGCTGTTTGTAACATTTTTCCGAACATGTATTTCTTCCTTGTCTTAAGATAAGTCAATGTAACTCCTGTCGAAATCATAACACGCTGTTTCTTCTGGAGTATAAAACCCTGTAAATAGCGCAGAAATAAAGCACTTATATGTATATATAATCTATACTATTTATATATCTTAAGCAGAGATTAATAGTATGAATAACCCGCCTCAGTGGTGTATTTCATTAAAT
>JARLJQ010000021.1 GCA_031291115.1 Legionella sp. | reverse complement strand
CGCCTGGATATCCAAAAATATGATGTACGTTATAAAGAGCTAAATAATTACAAATATGTTCTGCAATATTCATAGCGCATCCCTCTGCTTGGAAAAATAGCCGCAATCTTATAGAATAAATAATAGTCTATTATTTCTGATAGATTCCAGTGAAGACTCTTTCAAAAGTACTAAGATGAGATAATTGCTAATGTTCTAAGCAGATTAGATAATGAATACCATCGTGCTCTTAATGAAGCACGAAAAAAAGGACTTCACTAGACAGTAAAAGGATTGGAAGAGTTAAAAACAAGTTTAACTCGTTTTTTAAGTGGCCACGGGTTCTCCCATAATTCCATCAAAGTTGTACTAAGAAACTTGAGCGATGACGAACTTCATCAAGCAACAAAAGATAACACTAGAGACGGTTCAGAACAATGCATTTCATTGGCAATCCATTCTGAAGACAAAGGATTGATTGTTGAATCATTATGTCTATATAATGATTAGTACATGCGGTTAACAAGGACGTTAACTGGAGCAAAATTTAAGGATATATAAATATCATGACTACTATACCTATTAAAAAGCCTTCTTATAAGGATTTAAGAGATCGCCTATTCCCCTTATCACCCGTAAATAACGCCAAAGTACCCCCAATCAAAACCAATACTCACTTAGGAGTGATTGAGCTAACTGAAATTATTAATGGTTTTATTGAATTAATAAAAGAAGAATTTCATCAAGAGGCTTTAACTATTCTAACCCAACTACCTCTTCCTGAAGATAATAATAAAGCGGAGTTCAGCCAAATGCATCAGGAACTCTCTAGCTTAGCAAATGAGATTTTTTATCTATATTTAAACTTAGAAGATTGCAGAATAAGTCTGGAGCAGAATTGACCTCCTAAAATATCAACCTATTAATCAGACTCTAATTGTTAGTGATAATTAGTAAATCTGATTAATAAATTTAATCAAACTTACTTCATCTATTCCCTCGGGGTACAGCAGGTGCTGCATCTGCTGTCCTGGCTAAGAAGAGTTAGGACAATCATAACGTTGACGACAACATTGACCTAATTTTGAATCCAAGAAAGACAGAATTCATTTCTCATCCTAGACGTACAAGATAGGGAGCAATTCATATTGAACCGTGTACTCATGAGCATCTTCGGCTTTTCAACATGATTGTGCGTTGACAGAATAACAAACCCCAATTAAAATTGCGCATAATTTGCCCTTAATGAGATTTAATATGCCCGGGCTTGGGGAGCAATGGAACAGCCAACCGACTTAAGGCTTTTCTGTTGTTCTTAATGGCCTTAACTCACCACGTTTTACCTCATCTGGCATGGCAAAGGAATATCGTCCGAGCATATTAATATGACCATATCCATATGCGGACAATCTGGCTACATCTTCATCGTATACAGGGAAGCCTTCTTGTCGTAATTGATTAATGGCAGCATCCATGTAAATAGTATTCCAAAGTGTAATGATATTTAAAACCAGTCCAAGAGCACCCAGCTGGTCTTCTTGCCCTGCACGATACCGCTGATGAAGTTCCCCTCGCTTACCGTGAAAAACAGAACGGCCTAAACTGTGTCTGCCCTCGCCCAAATTTAGTTGTATCAAAGTCTGACGACGGAATGACTCATCATGAAGATAATTGAGCATGTGGATAGTTTTGTCAATTCGTCCAATTTCGGCAATTGCTTTGGCTAAACGAGTTGGCTTATCAGCAACTTGAAGAGTACGCATAATGCCTTCTGCAGGAACTCTCCCGAGCTTTAATGAAGCCAATAAACGTAAAATATCATCCCACTCAGGTGGAATAAGATTTATATTTATACGGCTTTTTGCAAGCACATTGAGTTTTCCATAATCAGCCAACGGATCAATCCGCCAGAAGCGAGCACCACCCATATCAGCCAATCGCGGACTGAAACGAAGTCCCAACAAGCGAAACAGTCCAAATACAATATCACTGTATGCGCCCGCATCTGTCATGATCCGCGTTGGCTGTAATTCAGTCTGTTGCTCAAGAACAACGCCTAACAATATTAGGCTATCACGTAAAGTGCCAGGCACTGTTACAGCATTTAAGCCAGTTCGTTGATTAGAGATTAGATTATACCAAGTAACACCACGACCTGATTTAAAGTATTTTGGATTTGGAGCAGCGTGCACTGTTCTAACAGGTACAACGAAGCGCATGCCATCAGCCGATGCAATATCTCCTCCACCCCATTTCTTAGCTAATGGAATTTGATTTTGAGCAGAAACTAAAATCGCATTGACCGCCATTATCGTTTCATTTCGAATATAATTTTGATCAACCCATACCAATCTATCTCTTTTTAAAGCAGGTATGTCCTCACGAACAAACGGTTCTCGTCCAGTATTGCAAGCGTCTGCTAGCAATTCAGCACATAAACTAATTAATAGATCCTCAGCACGCGCACTTCCTTCATTGATGTGGGTAAATCCATCCGCAAATCCAGTACGTGTGGCTATCTCAAGTACCATCTCGGGTAAATCGACACGCGGTAATTTTGCTTTTACAGCGGCTCTCAATGCTTTTAATGATGGAGGCTCATCAAGTGCATCGAGCTGAGTTAGAATCAGCTCCTCATTACCCTTAACTGTTTCAAATCGAACAGCAGGGTTATAATCAATATTTGCAGCAACTAACCGATACACTTGATGTAGTTCATCTGTAAGTTTTGTGATGGCTAACGTTGGGTCAATTGTTAAATTTAATGAGCGGCAAATCATAGGACGTATTGCCTCCCACTCTGAGCCAGAATAAAGATTGGCCCTTGGATCAGCATAACGCCAACTCGGACTTATGAACACATCCCTATGTTTCAGTGCCGATTGCAATTTATCAAGGACGCAAAATGTATATGCCGTTCGGTCAATCGTAGTTCTTTTGCTATCCCGACCAGTTATTGATGTTATTAATGCAAGCTCTTTATCATTTGCGGTTTTTTGAACTTCCTCCATGTTTAAAATGGATTTTTTCAATTTCTCAACTTGAGATTGTTTTTTCTCTGGTACAACAATTTCCTTAATTTTTTTATTGATAAGATCAGCATATAAAAGTTTATCGTTATGCAAAATGATACCATCTTGCGTTTTTACAAGTTTCTTTATGACACGATAAGTGGGTCGTGGTTCGTCTTGTGGCCAATTGATAACGCTGCATTCATCTTTAATAACAATATTACGTTTCCATGATGTTCCAATGATCTCCATTGGAGGTTCATCCGTCTGTTTTCCCTTTAACCATTCAAGACTAGCAAGAAGAGGCTTTCCAGCTTGATTACTATCAAAGCTTATTACTCTAAGGAGCGAAGGTAAAAATTTCTGAACGGTTTTTTCCTTTTGCTCAAGCTCATGATAAAACACATTACTTGGAGGCCTGATTAAGGCAGTGGCATTTTCAACTGCAGAGACAAGCGCTTCATGACCTACTGTTGTATAAATTGTGTCCCGAATTTCATGATCAGTAAATTCTGTATTCAGTAGTAACTTACAAGCATCAACCAATGTGGCTGTAGCTTGATCGAGATCTTTAAGAGTTCGCAGTCGTGTATTTTTATTTTCTTGCTTGGCCTTTGAGAATAAATCGCGCAATACCATACTGAGCACGTCCAAAGAATCATCTTGGGAGTCTGACTCAAAATGATTCGCAAACGCAACGAGCGTCGCCATTTTACGCTCAAATGGCAAGCGGTTGATGGCTGTAATTTTTGCAGTATTAGCAAAGCGTGCAAGTGTTGCTATTTTACAGGCGGGGATGCGGTACAGTGGTAAATTAACACTAATGTTGCGGGCGGACTCAACTCGTTTTAATGCTTGCACAAGAGCTGTGCTACTGATGCTAACCGGACCTTTGCGCAGTTTATCAAGCAATGACAGATGTTCGTCATCCTCTACTACCAAGAGGTCATTTAGTTTTTCCTGTTGTGATGCGCTTAAATTTTTAATCAACATTCGCCATAAGCGAGACTCCATCCTGGAACGAATTTCTGCAACAAAACGTTCAAGGACTGTAATACCTGGTAACAATATTTTGTTGGTCGATAGCCAACCCACTGCATGATCAAAAAGCACTCCAGGTCTGTCAGTACCAGTCCAGCATAGTGCACCTAATATGCGACCAAGACGATAACGACTACCTTTTTCAGCAAATTCTATATAGCCATAACGCGCTCGAATTTCAACAGCATGACGCCAACGCTGCTCACTTTTCATGTACATTGATATGCAACTTTCAGGATTATTAACCTTGATTTGAATAGCAACTCGCTCAATTACCACACGAGGAGTCTGATTCAAGTCAGAAATAAAAGCTCCAATAAATCGAACTGTTGTCAGCTGTAATGCATAACCTAACCTGCTGAAGTCACCACGCTTGTTTGCAATCCATTCCATATCCTGATCATCGAGGAAAAAAAGGCTATCTACGATATCTGATGGTAGGTCAGTAGGATATTTAGCGTAATTGTCACATTGTACTGGGGAGAGAAAACTAACAGGCATGTTTATCCAAAATCGATAGGTGTTGTTGCAAAACTTAGAAGTTTTGCAATTTTTAACGATGCCTTATTCTGCCTGGCTCAAATTTGTTGCAAAAATCAGATGCAAAAGTCTATTCTTTTGCGATATAATTTGCAAACTAATTTAAGGGAATGGTAATGAAAATAGGTTATGCGCGTGTTTCGACCACCGATCAAAATTTGGACTTACAATTGACCGCTTTGAAAGTGGCTGGATGTGGGCGAATTTATCAAGAAAAAATTTCGGGAGCGAAATTAGACCGTCCAGAATTACAACGATTGCTCGATCAACTTCGTCCAGATGATATAGTCATCGTCTGGAAATTAGATCGGCTCGCACGTTCAACACAGAACTTATTAGAATTGGCCGATCGAATAAAAAATGCCGAAGCATCTTTTTTTTCACTATCCGAGCCATGGGCAGATACTACCTCTCCTTCAGGCAAGATGATTATGACTGTATTTGCCGGTATTGCTGAATTTGAACGAGATTTAATTCGTGAACGTACTAGCGCTGGTCGGGTTGCAGCTAAGAAACGAGGGGTACGATTTGGTCGTCCTGAAAAAATGAATGAGGAGCAAAAATCATTGGCCAAGCGTCTATTACAAGAAGATAAATCAGTTAGTGAGGTTGCTAAAACTTTTAATGTTCATAAAGCAACAATATACCGTTTGTAAGATTAATACAGAAATAAACATTGATTTTTAACTAATAATGTTTCATGGAGGTACCTATATATTTTATTTTCCCATCAAGCAAACTCTAATGTAGCGCGCCAGCTCTCGATCCAACTTGCATCTGAGTTTATCATAACTAGGAACTTAATTAGCATGGTTTTATGCTATAATAAGACCATAGTGAATAATTTATAACATTAATTATGCCAGAAATCCCAGGACTCGATCGAGAGCTTATTATATCGGCTATGGAACGTGCACATATTCCAGGTGTTAGTATTGCTTATATGGATAATACGACAGTCGATCCTTTAACTACACCTATTGGTAGAACCGACAAACGTGACTCACCAGTTTCAACCCTTATGGATTCTGATAGTCGTGTGGGTGCGGCATCACTTAGCAAGCCTGTTTTTGCTTTTTTAGTATTAAAACTTATTGAGAAAGGCACCTTAAGCCGAAAGGGTGAAAGTGCTGTAAGTGGTTTAGATAGACCATTGCATGAAATCTTGCCTTTAGAAAATTTTTTTCGTGATCCTAAACAAACATTAAGCGAAAGAGATATCGAACGCGCCAAAACAATAACACCCAGAATGCTTCTGGCACATATTTCGGGAATTAATGACTTTAATACTCAATTGAGTTTTGAGCCGGGCACTGAATATGCATATTCAGGCATGGGTCTGATTTATTTACAAGCCGCCATTGAGGAGGAGATAAATAAATCACTGGGAGAGAACGAGGCAAAAAAATCACTACAAGATCTAGCCAAAGAACATGTGTTTGATAAGCTTTCTTTGAACATGAGTTTTGTACCACCTTCGGAATCTAAAGTCCCAATTGGTGCTGCTAATAGTCTTTATACCACCGCCAGCGATTACGCAAAGTTGATGAATGCCTGGATGAATGATAAAAGCCCTATCATGCAAGAAGCCTTTGTACCACAAATATCTTTAATCAACGACCACCAAGTATTCCCTGGTGGAGAGAGTGCAGAACATGTAAATAACGACATTAAAAATCGCCTTTCATGGGGTTTGGGTTTGGGTCTGGAAGTTGATGCAGCAGATAAGAAAAAAGCGGTTAAAGCGTTTCATACTGGCGATATGAATCAATGGCGTGCACAAATGGCCCTCGATTTAGATAAAAAATCTTGCATTGTTTACTTTGCCAATGCTGATAGCGATTTAAAGGCAAATGGCCATACTTTAGGCCCGCTCATTATTACACCGAAAATTCCCGTCGATTACGCCCATACATGGTTTTACTCAAAATTCCCCTTTGCATTACACATTGACCAGCTCTCTGAGGAATCTCGTTTTGGCACAAGAGTACAAGGCGAGGATAAAAAGGCAGACAGCGATGCTGTCATGGCAGCATTTATGTCAAAAAGTGCGTCAACACCTGCTCCAAGTACTCATGAAAAAAGAGAAGCGTCTGATGCTAGCCTAGAAGTACAAGCAGGTAGTAGCTATGCTGTAATGAGAGCGCTAATGCCAACGCAGTCTCCAGCCCCCGTAAGTTCTCCTGAAATAACAAAACAATCCACGGAGGAATCCTCTCATACCATGGCGGTCGAAGTAGAAAGTCTAGCAGAAACTGATAAGCCTTCCTCACCATCGCCATTTAAAATGACACCCAAAGCACCTAGTGACCTTTGATGTTTTATGAATGGTTTAGAAGACTATTAGGAAGCCTTAAGTCGGTTGGCTGTTCCATTGCTCCCCAAGGCCGGTTACAGAGTAGGAAATTGGCTTACTACGAATAAAAAAGATATCGTTGCTAATTTAGCCAATGAATATATAGATGAGGTCAATCCTGAGCCCAGTTTGTGGAATCGGTATATTGGCTGATATATACGCTTTGCGAATGAATTTTAGGAATTTTTTTAAAACCTTCTTGCAAAATATACTTGCGCATAGTTAGGCTTGTATTGTCGGGAACCTGGTTTTGTCCAGACAAAACCAGGTTCCTTGTAAATTCTCGGCTAACCCTGCTCTCCATAGACCATAAATTTGGCACAGCCTTCTAAAATCCAACTGTTTACATACCACTCTGCAACTCCTGGTTATTATTTAGTTTTGATCATTGAGGTATTAGGTTACTGTGGATTATTTAGGAAACAGAGCTTTTCTTGAGATACTCTCCCTGTACGGCAAGGTTTTTAAATAGATAATACGCTATATTTTTGTTTCTTTGGTGCCTGAACGAGAGATATAATATGCTTTTAATGCGATAATGTTACCAATATGAATCATTTTTTCGATAACTAATTTAGAACTATTTATGACTATGACTGCAAAAGACCAAGGATTTTTAGAGCAAAAAGTACTTAAATTCTCCATTGCCGTGACTTTTTTATTGGCCGTAATGGGTGTTTTTTTTGGGTTATGGTCCGGCTCATTGGCTATTGTGTTTGATGGCATGTTTAATGTGGTTGATATGGGCATATCCGTGCTAGCCCTTTTTGTTGCTCGCCTGTTAACCAGTGAGGGGAATAGTCGCTTTCAATATGGGTATTGGCATGTCGAACCTATTGTGCTGGTGTTTAATGGGAGCATTCTTATTTTGCTTTGTGCCTATGCCTTAATTAGTGCTATAGGTAGCGCCCTGTCGGGCGGCCGAGAGTTAAATTTTGACAGCGCTTTTATTTTTACTACATTAATGTCGATACTCTCTATTGGTATGTATATTTATATCCTCCGCAAAAATAAAACACTTCATTCAGAGTTTTTACGTTTAGATATTCAAAGTTGGTTAATATCCGCTGTTATTTCTTCTTCCTTATTAGTGGCATTTGGTCTTGCCTTAGCAATAGACAATACTAGTTATACTTATCTTACGCCTTATATCGATCCCTGTGTTTTAATTATTCTTACATCCGGCTTAATTTTTGTGCCTATGACCACGGTGCGTGATGCAATGCGGGATATTTTTCTTATTGCTCCTTTTGATCTTGATGAACAAGTAAGAGGATTTTTAGATGAGTTGACCTTAAGACGAGGATTTAAAACTTATTCAAGTTATGTTGCCAAAATAGGACGGGCACAATTTATTGAAATACATATAGTTGTCCCTGAGGGATATGCACTTGCTGGTGTTGAGACTTTGGATCTCATTCAGCATGAGATTAGAGAGTTTATTCATCAAGATGATCAGCAATTGTGGTTAACTATTGCTTTTACGACAGACGAACGTTGGATTTAAACGGCGGCTAGAGCATTTAATTCCTGCGTAAACCCGTTAGAGTTTCCCTCATATCCAGTCCAAACTGGCAATGATGCGATTAAGCGATATGCATTAGAAGAGGCAAGAAAAGGAGCCTCTTCTAATAAAAAATCACAGATTAAACCATCTTCAATCGAGTCTAATAGTGCAAGCATGCACCATTTAATTAATGGGAGCTTTTCGGTGTTGTTTGTTGAAGATCTTCCTCATTGATTGAATCAAGACTACTTCCAGAAGAAGGCTTTTCGGCATAAAAAGCATTTGGATTCTTAACTGCAGTTGGAGCTGGTCTATGCCATTCATGTATCGCATTTAGATCATGGCTTAATTTTTTCAATGCAGGCGGCTCTACTTTACCTGTCCATGTTTGCTTAAACTGATCAAAGGCTTTAACAAAAAAATTACCAACGAATGCCCACATTTTTCCGGGTACGTCATTAACTCCAGCAATAAGCAAAGTAGCTGGCACAGCAAGAATGCCTAGAACCACGCCTGCAAGAGCAAGTCCTACACCTTGTAGAGCGGATATTATTCGACTACCTACTCCCTTATCCGAACTATAATTTTTAATGTCCTCTGTTAATAGATTCATGGCTCTTGAGCATTGAGTAACTACAGTATCAATTCCATTTAATCCTTTTAAATACTTACTATATTGCTCAATAACCTCAATTGCGGCGGTTAACCCTGGAGACCATTCGTTTACCTCATCAAATGCCATGCAAATGGCGTTTGATAATTTACTCAGAGCCACTTGATTGTTAGATATGCATTTGAGTTCATATTGAAATTTACCAATTTCTAGAGAATATTGAGACTCTTGTTCTTTAGTAATCCCTGATACATGCTGCTTTTCGTGCAATTCTTGCTGTTTATTTTTAATCTCAGCTTCTTTACTTGCAATGTCTTTTTTACACGTTTCTTCAATCAGATTTAACCTGTTCTTTGTATCGTCCGATTCAGCCATGACAGCTTTCCTTGTGAATTTTTTCATCTTTTTTAAGAATAGACTATATTACCTTGATTGCCCACAAATAAAGCGCTATGATTACAAAAAAGCCATTCATGTTGAAGAAGATTATGCCTCATCTTACTAAAGAAAAAATAGAAACTCTGCTCAATAAAGTGGAACGCTCTCATGAACACATCCTTGGTTTAACCAAAAGTATTTCGGTGACCCATGAAGAATACATAAGAAATCCTCATTTATTCAAAGAAGATGAATGGCAGCATTATGAGTCAACAATCTATGAGCATTGTTCTAATATTTCATCAATTTTCAACGAAATTAAATTGTCTTTAGCCTCATTAGAAAAAAGTCATAAGCTCAAAGTACTCTACGAAAGCAGGAATATAGGCGACAGCTTTAAATCATGGAAATTATATGCAGAAAACACAATCACTGTTATTGATCTAAGAAAACAGCTAACGTTCGCGCCCTCTTCCAACACCGTAGAACCTCTTAAAAATAAGATGCGTGAGTATCGACATTATTTAGAGTTGGTAATAGCACGATTTCCCAATACAGGGAATTATTTCTTAATCCCAACCACCATAGTATTACAGCAACAAGCCCTGCTGCAGTTGCATGTTTACTGTAATAAATATACTAAGTTATTATATAGTTTGTACCTTACCTCGAAAAAACAAGAACAGTGGCATGAGGCAAATGAACTCATTGACAAATTGCACACTCATTTTCAAAATCAATTAAAGGATTCTAAACGCTATGAGCCTGATGATAAGGGTGCAATAACGTACATAGAGCAAGCGCTAAAAGATACTAGTTATGAAAAATCAAAGCTTACACTTCTCGAACGACACAAAAAACATCTGACCTCAACGCAACCGGATACTGTCGATGGAATGGCGGCTAGATTAGCCAGCCTGAATTTGGTAAAAAAACAAAATACTGGTTAAGCCATTTGCGGCATCCATGATAGGGATTTAAGGTACCAATGGTACGGAAACGTGAAGGAACGGATCGCCCCGTTCCCCCTACCATATCGCTTAATTTTAAAACAGCCTGGCTACATTTATACCGCAAAATACTTGTGGGGATATATCAGCACTGAGTATCTACCTCTTTCGTGAATAGAGAGAAAAAAATGAGCCATTTATTTAATTTAATAATAAATCCCACGATTATTAATCTCAGGAATAATTCCATGTAGATCTAACAGAAATGTTGAAGCCGTATCTGCTGTTTTATGTTGAAAGAAAAAACCTACCTTTGATGTCGCCGGACTCCACTCACCGGAAAATAGTGTATCTAGAGTTCTAGAATCTTTCCTCTGCCAAGTATTCACAGACATGTAATAACTCTCCATATTATTAGCTCGTATCATGCGCTCACCTAAAATATAATTATCTACATAGCATGCGCGAACTAAGCCTAATTCATTGTAATATGGGGCAATTAAAGTATATTTAGCATCCGAAACCTTTGCTTCGTAGATTAACTCCTTCATCTGCCTGCCCGAATAGATTGCATCATCAAAGAATACAAAATGTTTAGCGGCGTGATTTTGTAAAACATACGCTTTGATTTCATTTGGAAATAATATGGTTTTTGGCTTTTTTTCTAAACCAGGCAATGCAAGTGCTGTCACCCAATGATTGCTTTTAATAGAACCTTGAGGGACAACAATCGCATAATTTTGTAACTCAAGAGGAAGTGAAAACAGCAACGTATTAAAGTCTCGTACACATGCTTGTAATTTTTTCATAAATTGTGCATGACTTCGATAGTACACAAGATTATCTAGTACTTTCCTATAAATAGCCTCATTGTTTTTTTTCTTACTTAACCAGTGTTCTTTTTTTTCTTTGGAAAAAGGTACAATCGTTGATGGAGAAACTGGGTTTAAACTCACTCGATGAGAGTGCATGGAATCTTTCAGCGCTTCGCTAATGTCTTCGAGCTGTATCATTCGTTTTGCTTGGCGATGTTTTCTAAACTGTCGCTGTATGATTACTGCACTATGAGTCATAATACTTGCACTGCTTGTATAAACTTCGCGATACCATAAACGTCTAGTAAAACTAAATTCCAAGTCCCTATAACAGTTTAAAATTTCAAGCACGTCTGCCGTAGGATAAAATTTTGCAAAAGGTCGCATAAGAAAAAAACCGATGGCTTTTTTTAAAGACCAGCTAGAATCACTATTAGAATTGGTAGTATAGGAATAGGCTAATTGATAAATAGCTTTTGCCACTTGGTATGCTTCAACAGGCGTGTAATTAATTGGGTCTTCATTGGCTTTAGCCGCCTCTAATAATCCGTTCTGAGTCACCGTAAATTTTAATTGCAGAACTGGCGCGCTTTGCGCAGAAAAATTTAGACTTTCATCGCTATTTATTTTTTTAATTTGCCAATACAAAACCAGATAATGTTGCCACTCAGGATCAAGAACCCCCTTCTCTCTTTCTTTAATGAAATAGGGTAATGTACTCTGAATTGCATCTTTTTGAACTAATCGATTACTGTAAGGATTTTGCTCGATTGAACGAACATTTTGCTGAAACATGCTAAGGATTAGTCCCTGAACATAGCCCAATCCTTGAAAAAGATAATTTTTAACGGATTGAAACATTTAGACCTCAGTACTTGCTTCATGTAAAAAGAAACGATAGGTTAAGAAAGAGACAATTACAGAAAAATAAATTCCAACAATCCAAACCCCTATCAATGGATCGAGTAAAAAACTAAAAAATATAATCCCAGTAATAGTTAATTGGACGGCTATAGTGAGCAGAATAGAAGCCATTTTATTCATAATAAACCTTAAATAATTATATTGATTTGAAATTAATTTATGTTTCCATAGTATACCCGTTGGGTCTTTTTTATTAAACTTAAATTAGTGCCTACGAGTTGCCTCATAAGTAATGTTACCGAAACCAGGAAATTTTAGATTCGTTGCCTCATAACTAATGTTACCGAAATAAAAAAATTATAAGGGACAATTTTTATGGGGAAGTTATCAATGGAGCTTTACTTAAAAAAT
>JARLJQ010000020.1 GCA_031291115.1 Legionella sp. | reverse complement strand
ATTTTTTAAGTAAAGCTCCATTGATAACTTCCCCATAAAAATTGTCCCTTATAATTTTTTTATTTCGGTAACATTAGTTATGAGGCAACGAATCTAAAATTTCCTGGTTTCGGTAACATTACTTATGAGGCAACTCGTAGGGTTATGTTTTTTTGATAAAACTCAAGATTTGTACTATAATTAATCAGGTGAACTGTGTTTGCTCATTCGGAGACAGCTGTAGTTTACCAAGACCACCATCGTGTGGTTTTGTATTTTATAGGACACCTGTTTAAGCATCACTTCTCATATAAAAGCCTTGATTTTAAGCTTAAATAAGGATGCTTGATGGGAAGATAGGCTCTGTTTTTTTAATAGGAAGGAGACTAATCATGAATGATTTTAATAAAAATGCAAAAGAAATAAAAAACAAAGCCAGTACTTTATATGAAGCTGCTAAAGAAAATGCAGCAAGTGCTTATTACGACACAAAACCTAAAGCAGAAGAGTTATTCTCTAAAGTGGGTGACACTGCTTCAGATTTATATGAATCTGGTAAAGTAAAAGTGGGTGAAGCAGAAGGATATGTAGAAGATTCTATCACTGCTATGTCACGCTCTGTACAGAGGCAACCGATGACTTCGGTGTTACTTGCTGCGGGAATTGGCTATTTGCTTGCCAAGCTTCTTAAGTAACGTCAGTTTGGGATAATGATCATAGCTCCCGAACCAGTTTCTACCTTGATCTGGTCGTGCTGAGGAGGAGCAATAGCGACGTCTCGAAGCATCTGCATCAAGACTATTATCCTGTGCGAATGCTTCGAGACGACGTAAACGCCTCCTTAGCACGAACGGTTCTGCGGTAGGTGGTAGAGTAGGCGTCTGAAATTTACACTACTTTTTTGCGTTTATGCGCTAGATAAGCATTAAAAATTGCCAGTACGTATTCCACAAGATTTAGTTGCTTTATACCGTGGGCTCCTTTGCTTTTACCTAGAAGAACAGTAAGTATCATGCCAAAAAATCGGGCTCGAAAATAACCTAACAATAATTTATATATCATTATCTTATTCCTACAAAAAAACAAATACAAAGACCACTTGAGGTGGCCACAGTAGCTGTATTGGTCTTAAGGCCACTAGCAACAGTTTAATTATAGTCTATAGAGAAGGTATGTTAATTATTTGAACAACATTCATTAGAACGCATTAAAGCTTGCTCTCAAAACATTGACGGATATTTTTCCTTTTTTATCACGACTTCGTTTCAATAAGGTATAAACTGTAAAATTGAAATTATCACTGCTTGTATGAGCTACGCTTAGAAAGTAAATGCTGTTGAGTGTGATTTGTTCTTCGGCGATATTCATTTTTTTTAATAGTTCACTTATCTTTTTAATATCTTTAATTCCATTTTCACTACGTGCACTAATTAGTTCTTCTACTTTGTCCTCATTGAGCGCATTGCTCAAAGACATCAACGCTTGTTTTGATGCCGTGTTGATATTAAGGGGGGTGGGCTCTGGTAAGGCGGTGATGAACGGTTCTACTGCTAAATAAGTTTGCGCACTGACTTCTTTAACTAAACGCAGTTCGGAACTGCTGGCCATCAGTTGATGACTGGGTTGATACGCCGGATATTGACTTAAGTAATAAGATAGGTTCAGGTCTTTACTGTTCAGTACATCATAGGGAGATAACCAATCATTAAGCGCCAGAGCTAAGTTGATTTTTTCATTTTTGGGAATCTGTTGTACGGTGGCATCCAGAAAATTTACAAATCCCAGGATTGCTTTTTTGTTGGCTAAATTGTTGAGATTGTATTTGGCTTGTAAATCATAAAGACCACCGTGTATCACTACTGATGGGTATATTGTTTCCATTTTTTGTGGATACTGGCTGACCATGCCTTGCTTATCAATTTTTGCGAAGCGGTTTTTATTATCATTTAATTCGCCCAATGCCCAAAGCGTTACCGCTTGTGAGGCAAGATACAGTTTGTCGTGCAGGATGATAAGTCGGGTTCGGTAGATATCAACTTGTACCTTGGTGCTCATCGCCGTGGCCACTATGGCAACCAAGGTCATAATAAACAAAGCAGTGAGCAGGGCTGCACCCTGGAGTCTTTTATTTATTGGTGACATAAAGGGTCTCAGGTAGTGTGAATAACAAGTTGATTTCACCCAGATCGCGTAGCGTCAGATTTACTTGGATGGCTTGGGGGAGCGGTTCTGTGCCTTTACTTTGCTCGGTAGCATCAGCGCGCCAGTCAGGGAATGTGCCTAGAGCTGGATTTAAATAGTTAAAATGGCAATCGGTTAAACGGTCAATCAGTAATTTTTCTTCATATTTGCTTTTATTTTCCATATCAAGGCTATTCCATGTTCTGCGGACTAAAGCATTATTTTTGCAGACATAGGCTATGCGTTTAAGGGTACTGCGCTTTTCCATGCTTTTGGGATTCACATTGCCGTCGCGAGTGAATTCCATGGATTGTGTTTTACCTAGAAATACTGGAGTGAGCATCATGTCGTTTGCCCGTACTGCACGTCCTATTGCTTGACGCGTGTCTTGCTGTATCAAGCTTACGGCAAGTTGCAGGGTGCTTAAGCGTTCGCTTTGCTCGTTCACACGAGTACGGGTGTTAAATGCATAATAGAGCGTGGATGAGGTAATTGTGGCCATAATAGCAAAGACGACTAAGGCAATTAAAATCTCAATTAATGTAAACCCTTTATGTTTATTCATGAGGCCAACCTGAATGCATGTAGTTCTTCTCTAAAGGGGCCGTTTTTTTTGGTGCTTACTGAAATGGTAATCAGTTGCATGTTTTTTTGTGGCGTATTGCTGACCTGAACTCTCCAGAACCAATGCTGACCTAACATGGTTGTGTCTTGCGTTGTTTCTTGGCCTTGAGTCACTTTTAATAAGCCCAGTTGAACCATCGCTACTCCTTGCATTGCAACCCAGTGGCTGATGGTTTTTTCTTTAATTCGGTGGGTATTATCTACGTTTTGCGCGATGGCTTTTAGCAGGGCGGTCAGAGCAATAGCAATGATTGCTAAGGCTAATAAAATCTCGATTAAAGTGAACCCTGACGATGCGCGTTTTTTCATTATGGAGCACCGGTTGCGTGAAATTTTAGATCGCCGTTTTGTTTGCCAATCAGCGATGCCATATGGTCTTCGGATTTACTGCTGAATGTTAAAGTAAATGGCGTTATGTCTCCAGAAGAGCTAATGATAATGGCAGGCATTCCTGTAGGAGTTTTGTGTGTTGTTTTTAATGTGATGAATGTATTTTGTGGAAAATAAGTGGCTCTAAATACGCCTTTATTGGATATAGGATTCCAATCGGAATTGTTTTGCAGTTGAAGTACCTGATAGCCGGTATTATCGATACGTAAACCTAAAGTAGCGCTTTCTAAAATAGCTTGTTGCTGCGCCAAGCGCATGGTATGCATCAATTGCTCTGCAGCAAACAAGATACGTCTGCTTTCACCAAAATCGCCAAAGGAGATTAAGGCAAAACCAACGGTTATGCCTATAATCACGATGACGATCATAATTTCAATGAGGGTAAAACCCTTATTATTTCTCATCCCAATTACCAATCTCTGCATTAATGCCTGTACCTCCGGGTTGCCCTTCAGCACCGTAAGTAAAGACGTCTACATCGCCGTGTTGGCCTGGGTTTAAATAAATGTAATCTCTGCCCCATGGATCTTTAGGGAGTGATTTCAGGTATTGTTTCCAGTTATGCGGTATTGGATTGGAAGATGGCTGTTCAACCAGAGCTTGAATGCCTTGATCCGTAGTAGGGTAGGTGCCGTTATCCAGCTTATATAAATCGAGGGCATTTTGTACGGCAAGCACGTCTTGTTTTGCTTTAATTTTACGTGCTTCGTCAGGTCGTCCCATGATTTTAGGAACAACAATAGAGGCAAGAATACCTAAAATTACAACAACCACCATAATTTCAATTAGGGAAAAACCTTTTTGTCTGTTCATTTGTACTCCTGTGTTATTAATTTGGCTTATCAATTTGGATTAGGTTATCAATTGTTCCATTGAAAAAATAGGTAATAAGGTCGCTAAAACAATAAATAATACAATGGCACCCATAAATAAAATAACCAAAGGTTCCAATAAGGTTAATGAGGTATCGATTAATCTTTTTACTTCGTTATCCAAGTGATTAGCGGAACGCTCCATCATGTTAGATAACTGGCCACTTTTCTCACCGCTGGCGATTAAATGGATGGCCATGGGACTAATATAACCGGTATCTTTCAGTGCCTCACTGATTCCACCTCCTTCACGTACTTTAAGGGTCGCGGTATCAAAGGCTTGCCGCATCACGATATTGGTTACCAGACTTCCAGCCACTCTCATGGTTTCAAGAACGCTAACCCCTGCTGCAAATAGAATTCCAAAGGTATGAATGTAGCGCGCTACATTAATTGTTTTTACCAAGTAAGAAACAATCGGTAAGCGGAGCAATAAACGATGCCAGGCCATTTTAATTTTAATGTTATTCAGGCTGCGCTTAAAGGCCATTACGGCAAGGATCATGAAGATCAATAAATACAAACCATAGGATTTTACAAAATTACTCAGGGTAATTAAAAACTCGGTCATTTCAGGCAGCGATTGTCCACTGCTGGTGAATACTTCAATAATTTTAGGAACTACAAAGGTTAATAAAAAACAGATAATCGCCACAGAGACGAGGATCATGATGAATGGGTAGATTAATGCTTGCTGTACTTTTTGACGAGTTTGCTGCTGATTTTCAGTATAGTCCGCCAGTTTTTCCAATACGGCATCAAGATGCCCTGTTTGCTCTCCTGAACCGACGGTTGCGCGATATAATTCGGGGAAAGCTTGAGGGTATTGAGTCATAGCTTGAGCTAAACCATAACCTTCTAATACTTTGGCGCGTACACCAATAATTAGTTCTCTCACTTTATCTTTTTCTGTTTGCTCACTCACACCACGCAAAGATTCCTCTACAGGAATTCCTGCCGCGAGTAAGGTGGCTAATTGGCGCGTAAACAGTGCCAAATCTGCTGCGGATATTTTACCCTTGGAGCGCGTTCCTGTGCCGACACGTTGTTGGGTTAATACGTTCACTTGGGTAGGGATTAATCCCTGCTCACGTAACAGCTGACGGGCATGGCGTTCTGAATCAGCTTCGAGAACCCCTTTGCTGGTACTGCCATTTTTTTTTAATGCTTGATATTGAAAGGCACCCATATTTTTATGGCTAAGAGTTTATGAAAACTAGAGTCTAATCTATTGGGTTTAATAAGTCACTTAAGGTACACTATCTGCATATTATCCTGGAGATGAATAATGAGCAAAAATGTAATACTTGAGGCAATTAAAGAGCATGATGCGAAATTTGTAGATTTAAGATTTACAGACATACGCGGAAAAGAACAGCACATTACTATTCCTGTTTCCTCCGTGGATAGTGATTTTGTTGAAAACGGTAAAATGATTGATGGTTCCTCCTTTAAAGGATGGCAAAAAATTCATCAATCGGATTTGGCATTAAAGCCTGATTTCGACACCATTAAATTTGATCCTTTTTTCCAGGACAATACTTTATTTATACGTTGCGATGTCGTTGATCCTAAAACTATGATGGGTTATGAGCGTTGCCCAAGATCGTTAGCACAACGTGCTGAAGCTTATTTGCAATCTACAGGGATTGCTGACACCGTGAATTTTGGGCCGGAACCTGAGTTTTTTATATTTGATAGCGTGCAATGGCAAACAAGTATTTCTGGTTCTTTTTATAAGATTGATTCAGAAGAAGCTGAGTGGAATTCAGGTAAAGAAATGGAAGGTGGAAATATTGGACACCGTCCTGCTTTGAAAGGCGGTTATTTTCCAGTTCCTCCAGTAGATTCTTCTCATGATATTCGTTCTGCAATTTGTTTGACTGTTGAGGCTTTAGGAACAGTAGTTGAAGCGCACCATCATGAAGTAGCAACTGCAAATCAATGTGAAGTGGCTACACGTTTTAACTCACTGACTAAAAAAGCAGACGAGCTGCAAATTTTAAAATACGTAATTCATAACGTAGCGCATAACTACGGTAAAACAGCCACGTTTATGCCTAAGCCTTTAGTCGGTGATAACGGCAGTGGCATGCATTGCCATCAATCTTTATCTAAAGACGGTGTGAATTTATTCTCTGGCGACCAATATGCTGGCCTTTCTGAAACGGCGCTTTATTATATTGGCGGTATTATTAAACACGCGCGTGCATTAAACGCATTTACTAATCCGTCAACCAACAGCTATAAGCGTTTGGTTCCTGGTTTTGAAGCGCCTGTTTTATTGGCTTACTCTGCAAGAAACCGTTCCGCAGCAATTCGTATACCGCATGTGAACAATCCTAAAGCGCGTCGAATTGAAGTGCGTTTTCCAGATCCTACTGCAAACCCATACCTTGCTTTTTCTGCAATGTTAATGGCCGGCTTAGACGGTATTCAAAAGAAAATTCATCCAGGTCAGGCAATGGATAAAGATCTTTATGATTTACCACCAGAAGAATTAGTTGACGTACCTACGGTATGTTCTTCGCTTGAACAAGCTATGGAGCATTTAAAAATGGACCACGAATTCTTAATTCAAGGTGATGTATTTACTAAAGATTTTATTAATAACTACATCCATCTTAAAGAAGAAGAAATTACCAAAATCAGAAGTTTGACTCATCCTTACGAGTTTGAACTGTATTACAGTTTGTAATATGACCCGGGATTGGTGATGAATAAATTTTGTGTTTTATTGTTATTAATGATGGTTATTGGCTCATCTGTTGCGGATATATATAAATGGGTTGATAGACAGGGGAATGTCCATTTTAGCGATACGCCTCATCCAGGCGCTGAGCGATTGGACATCCCTGAAGCACAAAGTTTTACACCACCAACGCGACCGTCTGCTACTCCAGAACGAATGTCGCCTGCACCAGAAGCAAACGGGCATACTTATATTCGAGTTGCCATTGTACAGCCAGAAAATGAAGCCACGATTCGTAATAATGACGGCTTTATTGCGGTAAGTGTGCAAGTTGAGCCCGAATTATTTCCTGGCGATAAATTGCAAATGGTTTTTGATAATACGCCACTCGGTGAGCCGCAAACTAATTTGTTGTTTCAAATGAGTGGTATTTATCGAGGTTCACATACTATAGCGATTCAAGTTATAGATGCTGATGGAACTGTATTGGAAACGAGCGACCCCGTTACTGTTTTTATGTTTCGACCGCGTGTAGGTATGGTGCCAGGTACCAGACAGTAACTTAACGCCAGTTTTAGAATTAAGAACGCCTGGTTGCTTGCAACCAGGGATGTTAATCGTATAAGTCATTGCATGCATGAATCCTGGTTGCAAGCAACCAGGCTATGCTTCACTGTCATTAAGTTAAGGAAATTCCGTCGTCCAGAGCGCAGCGAAGGATCTCCCTTCAGATTGCACCGAGCCACCTTCAGGAGGTCCTTCGCTGCGCTCTGGATGACGGACAAACTAAGGTATTATTATGTTGGTTCTATTATCCCCAGCAAAAAAATTATTAGCACCTTCCAAACCATATACAGGCATAACCTCTAAGCCTGAATTTACCGAGAAAACAAAAACTCTTGTGAAGATCATGCAATCTAAATCCGTTGAGGATATTGCTGCATTAATGGATTTATCTAAGGATTTAGCTACCTTAAATTTCGAACGCTATCAAAGTTTTGTTCTGGACACTCAATCGCCCATGCATGCTTATCCGGCTCTATTTTTATTTCAGGGTGATGTTTATCAAGGATTGCAGGCAAGCCATTGGGATCAAAACACGGTTGAGTACTCGCAATCGCACTTACGTATTTTATCTGGGCTTTATGGTTTATTAAATCCATTAGACAGCATTCAGCCATACAGGCTGGAAATGGGTGTTCGTTTGGAAAACCCATCGGGTAAGAATTTATATGCTTATTGGCAAGAGACAATTACGCAGGCTTTAAATCAACAATTGGCAGCACAAAAGAATCCTGTTTTGATTAATCTTGCTTCTACAGAGTATTTTAAAGCAGTCTCGGAGAGTAAGCTAAACCATCCAGTAATGAGCGTTAATTTTTATGAAAAAAAGAACGAGCAATATAAAATTATTGGTATTCACTCTAAAAAAGCTCGAGGTGTGATGGCTAAGTTTATCATGCAAAATCAATTGGATAATGTAAACCAGCTGATGCAATTTAATGAGTTGGGTTATGTTTATAATGAAAAAACTTCTTCAGAGCATCATATTGATTTTATTCGCAGCTGCTGAAGGTTTTATGTATGAATGATTCATCTATGTGGAATTTATCCAGTCGTGTGCATTCACTAAACCATTTTCCAAAGCTTGGCGTCGTCTGCTATGTCAAAAGAGACGATGAATTAGGCTGTGGCATTAGTGGTTCTAAATTACGAAAATACTCCAGTTTGATGCCTTTTATAGTAGAGCAGGGCATTCACCATTTGATTATTATTGCCGGTCCACAATCGAATAATTTACTTGCTGCGTTGCAATTAGCCAGAGAATTTAATTTAAAAGTTACCGCATTTCTGCTTCAACCATGGAAAGTCGAGCGGAAAGGTAATTTTAAATTGAGCTGCCTTTTTCTGGAAGAGCGGGAAATTGTTTGGATCGCTCGTGATGATTGGTCGGACGTAACTAAATTAGCTGCCAATTACCTTAATACGTTAAAGGAACCAGGCTTTGTATTAAATGAAGGTGCAAGTGTTCCTGCAGCACTACCAGGTGCTATGAGTCTTGCGGAAGATGTACTTGTTAATGAACAATTTTTAGGATTTGCTTTTCAGCATATTTTTGTTGACGCAGGAACGGGCTTTTCTGCCGCTGCATTGATTGGCAGACTGGCTCGTTTAAATCATAAAGCGCGTGTTCATGTGCTCTTGCTCGCGGATGATGTAGAGACCTTTAAGCATAAATTAAAGGAGTGGATTGGTTTTAATCCAGATAATTATGAATGTATGTACCCAACCACAGCCAAAGCATTTGGTTCAGTGAACTGCACTATTAAAAATGAAATAGTACGTTTGGCGCGGGAAGAGGGAATTTTAGCCGATCCCATTTATGCTGCAAAACTGTTTTATGAGGCACGATGCTTTATTGAGCAGGAGCAGTTAACTGGTAATGTTTTAATCATTCATTCTGGAGGTACTTTAACCATGCCAGGTTTTGAATATTAAAATAGAGCCTGTTTCCATAATATTGTAGATAAAGTTTGGTTGCGCAACTTGAATATGCTCTATATACTTGCTATTTTTAATAGCGGATATTGAATATTATCAGGAGGATAATGTAATGAAAAAAATTCTAGGAACTACAGCAATTGCTTTATTTACAGCATTTTCTTCTGTGGCAATGGCAGCTGATGTAAAAGTAGGTTACGTTAATGTGACTGAGATTTATAATAAATCAGTGTTTGTGCAAAAAGCGAATAAAACACTTCAAGAAAATGTTAAGGGCATGGAAGATAAGTTAAAAGTTGCACGTAGCGACTTACAAACGCTTATTACTAGTTATGAAAAAAGTACTTCAAACAGTAAAAAAGAAGCACTCGCTAAAAAAATCAAGGCAGCACAAGCCGATTTAACGACCATGTCACAAGATTTCCAGAAAAAAATTCAAGAGCAACAAGGTGCTGGCATGCAAAAATTTACAGCTCTTATTGAAGCAGCTGTTGCAAAAGTAGCTAAAGAAAAACAAGTTAATACGGTTTTGAATAGCACTTCAATTATTTATTCAGATAATTCATGGGTAGATCTTACCAAGGATGTTGATTCAGCAATGCAGAAGAACTAGCGTGCAAAAATTTTTATCTGGTGTAAGTTTGATGTTTTTATCTTCACTTTTATTGGCAAATCCAATAAAAGTGGAGACTTCTGATTTTTCATCTAATATATCAAGGAGTGATCAGCCTGACGAGCAGCTCGGGTCGAGCACTGGTTCAGCGCTGTTTAAAAGAGATCCTGCACATATTGGTCAAACAAATACAAAAGGACTCGCTGGAGCTTCTGGTGTGGCAAATTCGTTACCCGCAGCGCCACTTCCAGATTTTCTGGCTGACAGCAAACCGTTGCTAAAAAAAATTGAAAACCATACTAAAAGGGTGGATGTTGAAAAAGTAACCGAAATTGGTTTTTTAGCCGGCCGCCCATCAAATACAGATTCTATTCGCGCGAATGTGGTAAAAAATATAAAAAGACAAGAATACGCAGTTAATTTTGATGGTAGTGAACTGGTTTATTTCGTTGTTCCTAAAGTGGTAGATAGTGTCTCTTCTCAGCCTAAAAAATCTGGATTTTTTGTATTCAATAAAAAACCTGTATTTGCAAATGAAGGTAATGTACTGCTTTCCAGAAACGCAAGAAAAAGCCTTATTGATAACTCAATTAATAAGGTAAATATTCGTGAAGCAAATTATATTTTGATGAATAAAGGACGCATTGTTTTAGGTACTAAAGACGTGAGGAAAAATAATTTATCGGAACGTGATAATTACATTTCTCAAACACTTGATGCGATAAAAAATCAAGCAGTAGAGCAAACATCAGAAAATTTGTTAGGCACTGTCTGGCAACCCAAAAATAATGTTAGATATCGAAGATAAATCAAATACTAATTATCCTGAATTATTTAAAAAGAAAAAATATGAAAATAAATCTAACAAAGTCATTAAAAACCAAGAAATTGCTTCAGTGTATGCCTGAGTTTACAGTTCAGTCTGTTGGGGGTTGTTTATTAATTTTGATAAGCCCATTTGCTCAAGCTATTGATTTTAATCCTTCCTCGGTTGAGGCGGGAGTGATTGGACGGAGCATTTCAAGCTCACCAACACCTTTGGTTCCAGGAACCTCTCCTACATTCACACCTCAAATTGCTGAGCCACCTCCTATTTCTGGAGAAGCCAGTAAGATTTCTTTCGTTCTTAAGAAGATTGTTATAGATGGTAATCATGCCTTTGATACGGTTGAACTAGAGGCTATTTTTGCTCCTTATATAAATAAAAAAATTACAGTAGCCCAACTGCAGAAGCTTGTTCAGGATGTCACTGATAAATATCAAAAAGCGGGTTATTTTCTTTCCAAGGCTTTTCTTCCTCCACAAGAAATTCATAATGGAACTGTTAAAGTAACTGTGATTGAAGGCTTTATCAGCAGTATTAAAGTACAAGGTACTGATAAAAAGAGAGTCATTCATTTTATTGAACAATACGGTGCTAACATTCAAGCCAGTAGGCCTATTAAATTGGCTCATCTGGAGCGTACCTTACTTTTGATGAATGATGTTCCAGGATTTACAGTGAAATCTGTTTTAGCACCGGATCCAGCAGTTCCCTTAGGTTCTACTCTAACCCTACTTGTTGAGCAAAAAGTTGTTGAGGCTACTTTTACTCAAGATAATTATCAAACACGTTATCTGGGACCGGAAGAGTCGTCATTATTTGGTTCATTAAACTCAGCGTTTATTCCTGGTGGAACCTTGTTTGGGCGCGTACTGACCGCTAATGAACACCGTAAGTTGCAATACTATGAATTAAAATACAATCAAACTATTGGTACAAATGGCTGGGTTTTAAGTGTGGATGGCTATACAACACAAACTCATCCTCAATTCATTTTAACACCGCTGGAATTGTACGGTACGAGTAATAACGGAAATGTGACACTGTCTTACCCTCTTATTCGTTCAAGAAAACAAAATTTAAGTATTCTGGGACAATTTGAGTATATGGATAACACATCCACTGCTCTTGGACAGCTTTTATATAAAGACCCAATCCGTGATGCTTTAGTTTCTGCTATATATTCTGATACGGTTTGGAAGGGTGATGACACTTTAAGTATTGCTTTTGATAAAGGATTAAATATTTTTAATGCTAATATTCCTGATAACCGCTCACGGTTAGGTGCTTCTAATAATTTCTTAAGAATTATTGGAACCGCATCGAGGGAGCAGATGATTGGTAGTCGCTTTTCTTTATTTGCTCTGGTTACAGCACAGTATGCGAATGCGGTATTACCTGCTGCTGAAACGATCACTTTTGGTGGGCCTTATATAGGTAGAGGTTATGATTGGGCACAATTTACTGGTGATAATGGTGTCGCTGGAAAAGTTGAGTTGAGAGTAAATACTGCGCCCAATTTAGCTTTTCTCAAGCAGGTTCAATATTATACTTTTTATGATGCGGGCGAGATTAGAAGCCTTATTCCTGGTGTCTTACCAACAAGCGGTGCTTCCGCTGGCTTTGGTGCACGAGCTATGATCATAAAACATCTTAATGCGGAAGGCTTTATTGGAAGACCGCTTACTGCGCCGAATGCAACACAAGTTATATTGGGTAATAGTGGACATGCGTTTTTAGGTTACTTCCAAATCTCGGCTTATCTTTAATAGATTGTGAATGTGTGGGAGTATGTTATTCATTTAACAAGACTCCCAATATTAAGAGGTTATTATGCTGCTATAGCAGTAGTTAATTGCTTTTCTATCTTGAGTTATTCATTTTAAGTTGCAAAATTATCTAAATTTACCGCCATAGCAGTTATTTTATCTGTTATTTAACAAAATTTTGCTGCAAAAATTTGTTTTCATCAATTATTACTGCTATAACAGTAATATAACCTCATAATAAATAAATCTATGACCTCCAGCGATATTGCTCAGATGGTAAAATATTATCGAAAACAAAGTGGTCTGTCGCAAAGGGATTTTGCCAAAATTGCCGGTATTGGTAAAACAGCTTTATTTGATATTGAAAAAGGAAAAGAAACCGTACAGTTAAATACCTTGTTGAAGGTGTTGGATGTGTTAAATATTAAAATGAAATTTGAGACTCCATTTTCTTAACTTAGCGTAGTCTCACTGCCATTAACATAAAAACAGTATCTATTTTCTTAAAATATTAAGAGCGACTTATGAGAACAGCAAAGATATTTGTAAATAATATTGAGGCAGGCGTTTTTGACGAGTTGGATAATGGACATTATAAATTTACTTATCATGAATATTATACGAACGCTCCAATATCCTTAACTATGCCTTTAATAAAACGAGTTTATGAGTTTGAGCAGTTCCCTTCTTTTTTTGAAGGATTGCTGCCTGAAGGAGTCATGCTTGATGGGCTTTTGCGTAAATATAAATTGGATAAAAATGATTTTTTTGGTCAATTAGTCCAGGTTGGTCATGATCTGGTTGGTGCCGTAACGGTTGAGTATATTAAATGAAACGTTGCCCTATAACTTATGAATTGATTGGTGATAGTGAAGATTATTCAAAAAATGGATTAAAATTATTATCGCCACAATTGCTTCATTTGGCTCCATTAAGCTTAAGTGCTGAAGAGCAACGGCAAGAAGCTATCAATCGTGCTGGAAAAATGTCAATTCAAGGAGTGCAAACGAAATTAAGTGCCCAGTTAAAAACTAAAGAAGGATATTTTAAATTAGTTGATGAGAAGGGGCAGTATATTCTGAAAACGCAAAGCGCCCATTACCCGGAGCTGCCTGAGAACGAAGCCATTACCATGAGCTTGGCTCGTACAATCGGAATAGAAGTTCCTGTGTGTGGATTGCTCTATGCCAAAGATAACAGCATGACTTATTTTATTAAGCGTTTTGATCGATTTGGCCATGGTAAAAAGCTGGCCGTAGAAGATTTTTCACAACTTTCAGGAAAAAAAAGAGATACAAAATATAATAGTTCTATGGAGCAGGTTGTTGATATTATTGCTCAGTTTTGTACTTTTCCAAGGATAGAATTCATTAAATTATTTAAATTAACCTTATTTAATTATTTGATTGGTAATGAGGACATGCATTTAAAAAATTTTTCTCTTATTACAAAAAATCAAAAAAACTATTTGTCACCGGCTTATGATTTGCTTAACACCTCAATTGCATTGGGAAATCCTAAAGAAGAGTTGGCTTTGCCTTTAAAAGGAAAGAAAAATAATCTCACAAAAAAAGACTTTTTAGTCTATTTTGCAATGGAACGATTAAAGCTGAATCAGATCATAATTGATGAGGTCACTGCGGATTTTGCACAAAAAATTCCGAGTTGGTTTCAACTTATTGATATTAGTTTTTTATCCTTGGAGATGAAAGAAAAATACCAAAATTTAGTGCAGGATAGAAGCGTAATGATTTTGGGAGCTTCGTAATAATGCTATAGCAAATTATATTCCGCTATTAACTTAACGTGAATTCCAGATAAGAATTTGATTAAATATTATTCCACTGGCTCCTTCTCTGCCCGAATGGAATAAGCTCTGTCTCGATATAATTCTTTCTGTTTTAATATGGCACTTAATTTTTTTCTACCAAGTTTTTTTAAAGATGCTTTATAATTAAATTTAAATGGAAGACATCGAGTTTATTAAACAAATAAAATCAATAAATTATCTTTGGGAGGTTTTAAGGAAATTAAGGTAAGTACCATCGAATGTACTGCCATCAACTATGGGGATAGTACTGTCTAAACGTTGTGTATCAACTTTTTGGAGAGTCAAAACTCCATTCTGGCCGAAACTGATGGGGCTTTGTAAAGTGATTTGGCCATTAAATTCTGTTTTAGATAATAGATTAGGGTAGCCAGATACTTTTACATCAGATTGTATTTTGACTTTATTTAGTTCGTATTCGGGTTTATGAGTTATTGGCTCTTCAATATTTAATTCGTTCTGGAGCTTATGAGTTATCCCCTCTTTAATATCAGAATTTCTTGTAATACAGCTCTTGTCAAATGCACCACACAATGCTGAATTTTGTCCTAATGAATTAGGTAAAATAATTACAGCAAGAGTCCCTGTATCATTAATGATTGGAGTCGTAGGTGTTGGAGTAGTTCCGGGTTCTATTGTGAACAAGGCGCCATTATAGGTTATTTGATAGTTTGAACCGGCTGTTAATGAGCCTTGAATAATTGGATAAGTTCCGGGTGTGTTGTTGGCTAAACTGATTAATGCACCGGTTATACTGCCGTTAATTGGTGTAGTAACATTCATCCAGTTAGTTGCACTGCCGTTAAAAATTAACCCTGACTCTGAATAGAGGAATACAGGAGTTGGCTCTCCCACTAGTTTGCTTGCGTTAAAGGCATTTATAATCAAACTTGCTGGCGCAATGGTTAGTTGTGAAGAGCCTGAAGTGTAAGTAGGTCCAGTATAATTTCCTCTTGCAGAACCACTCAGTGGTGAAAAGGTTGCCGCAGTAATTGAGTAAGGGCTGTTGGCCACTGATTCGCCTGAAGCACGTACGAGTGATACTAAGTTTGAAGTGACATTTCCAGTGTCATTAATTGGAGGAGCAGCTACGTATTGACCACTACTATTCCAGGTGTTTACGGTGATGTTTACAATACCTTGCAATGCGGTCACGATGCCTGATATGGATGGATCATTGGTACCATAAATTTTTAATTGATTAGTGATGGTTGCAACCAAAGGAGCAGGTGTAATTGCAAAGGTTCCTGCATTGAAGTTTTGGATGTAATTGCTAGGTGTATTTGGGGTCAGGTTGCCGATGGTGTAGGCGTAGCTACCGACATTTTCACCGGATGCTCTGCCTAAATGTCCTTGTAAGGTATCCTTAATTACAGATGCAGTTACGTATTGGCCGCTGCTGTTCCAATAAGAAGGAGTCACACCAGTGACTAAACCAGTTTTGCTGTAATTAAATCCGTCTATTGGATCGCTTGTACCATAGACAATGCTTTGTCCCGCAGTTGGAGTAATGCTTAAACTGGCAGGAGTAATGGTAAAGGTTCCTGCATTCAAGGTGATGTTGTAATTCGCAGCACCATTGGTGGCAAAGCCACCAATGGTGTAAGCGTAAGTACCCACACTTTCACCGGCATCACGACCTAATTTACCAGATAACGTATCATCGATTGTAGATGCAGCTACATAGGTACCGCTACTATTCCAATAAGAAGGAGTTACACCATTAACTAATCCTGTTTGACTGTAAGTAAAGCCACTGGCTGGATCACTTATTCCGTAAACCACACTTTGACCTGCTGTTGGTGTAATGCTTAAACTGGCAGGAGTAATAGCAAAGGTTCGGGCAGTAAGTGAGGTGCTGTAATTAGCCGGTGTACTGGCAGCAAGACTACCAATAGTGTAGGCGTAAGTACCTGCATTTTCCCCTGCAGCACGACCTAACTTACCAGATAACATGTCATTGATTTGTGCGGCGTCCACATAGACACCGCTACTATTCCAATAAGAAGGAGTAACACCATTTACTAGTCCAGTACTGCTGTAGGTAAAGCCGTTTATCGGATCACTTGTACCATAAACAATGCTTTGTCCTACAGTTGGAGTAAGGCTTAAATTTGCGGGGGTAATAGCAAAAGTTCCAGCTGCAAGTGAGGTGCCGTAATTAGCCGGTGTACTGGCAGCAAGACCACCAATAGTGTAAGTATAAGTATCCACATTTTCCCCCGCAGCACGACCTAGGTTTCCAGATAACGTGTCATTGATTTGCGCAGCAGCGACATAAACACCACTGCTATTCCAATAGGAAGGAGTTACACTATTAACTAATCCTGTTTGACTGTAAGTAAAGCCACTGACTGGATCATTTGCTCCGTAGATGATGCTTTGACCCGCAGTTGGGGTAATTCTTAAGCTTGCAGGCGTAATAGCAAAGGTTCCAGCATTAAATGTAGTGCTGTAATTAACTGGTGTGCTGGCTGCAAGGCTACCAATGGTGTAAGCATAAGTACCCACATTTTCTCCGGCAGCACGTCCTAATTTACCAGATAAAATATCATTGATTGAAGATGCAGCTACGTATTGGCCACTGCTGTTCCAATAGGATGGAGTCACTCCATTAATTAATCCTGTTTGACTGTAAGTAAAGCCACTGGCTGGATCACTTATTCCATAAACCACACTTTGTCCTGCATTTGGGGTAATGCTTAAACTGGCAGGAGTAATGGCAAAGGTTTCAGTATTAAGGGTTGTGCTGTAATTAGCTGGTGTGTTGGTAGCAAGGCTACCAATAGTGTAGGCGTAAGTACTTACATTTTCTCCTGCAGCACGGCCTAATTTACCGGATAACGTATCATTGATTTGTACGGCAGCCATATACACACCACTGCTGTTCCAATAAGAAGGAGTCACGCTATTAATTAGTCCAGTACTGCTATAAGTAAAGCCACTGACTGGATCGCTAGAACCGTAGATGATGCTTTGACCTGCTATTGGGCTGATGCTTAAGCTTGCAGGAGTAATAGCAAAGGTTCCGGAATTCAAGGTGGTGGTGTAATTCGCCGGTGTATTGGCCGCAAGACCACCAATGGTGTAGGCGTAAGTACCTACATTTTCTCCTGCAGCACGGCCTAGGTTTCCAGATAAGGTGTCATTGATTTGTGCAGCAACTACATAGACACCACTGCTATTCCAATAAGATGGGGTCACGCCATTGACCAGACCAGTATCAGAATAAGCAAAACCAGTAGCAGGGTCACTTATTCCATAAACCACACTTTGTCCTGCAGTTGGTGTAATGCTTAGGTTTGCAGGAGTAATGGCAAAGGTTCCTGCAGTTAATGAGGTGCTGTAATTAGCAGGTGCACTGACTGCTACACCTCCAATAGTGTAGGTGTAAGTACCTACATTTTCACCGGTAGCACGGCCTAAATTGCCAGATAAAATGTCATTGATTGTAGATGCAGCTACGTATTGGCCACTGCTGTTCCAATAAGAAGGAGTGATGCCATTGACCAAGCCTGTTTGACTGTAAGTAAAGCCACTGATTGGATCACTTATTCCATAAACCACACTTTGACCAGCCGTTGGATTAATACTTAAGCT
>JARLJQ010000019.1 GCA_031291115.1 Legionella sp. | reverse complement strand
TGCTTTAATGCGAAAAATCATTGTTATTGCAAATGCTCGATTAAAACCATTGATACTCATTGGAGCTTAACCCTGACTAAAGTTTACTCAACTATGTTTAAAAAAATATTTTTTAAACATAGTTGATCTCCTGAATGTGGCACAATACCACTTGAGAGGAGATCCTTCGCTACGCTCTGGACGACTAAGGCTCAGGAGTCTCATCAGGCTCAGGTTCTGGACTTCCAGGATTATCCGGCTCCTGCGAATCTGGAGTTTCTGGATATTCATCAGGCACGTCCGGTACCTCATTAGGTTTTTCAGGTATTTCGCCACTGTTTTTCAAAATAACATCCTTATGCTTGCACTACATAAGTAAAGTATAGCAAAATCCTGAACATAATAAGATTTAACTGAAAGGGTAACAAATGAAAGTAGCTGTAATTACTGGTGCTGCAAATGGAATAGGTCTGGCTTTAAGCCAGCTCCATGTACAACAGGGCATCACCACGGTCATGGTTGATAAGGACAGCGTAAAGCTCCAAAATGAAGCCAAACATTTAGAAGCTACTTTCCCTGGAACAATTTTAACTATTACCTGTGATGTGACGAAAGCAGATGAAGTAGCGCAACTGGCGCAACAAACAGAAAAAGAATTAGGACGCGTGGATTGGATCTACAATAATGCAGGGATTATTGGCCAATTGGCTCCTGTGTGGGAGTTAAATCCAGAGCACGTGAAACAAGTATTAAATGTAAACTTACACGGTATGATTCACGTCATCCAAGCCTTTATGCCTTTTTTATTCAAACAACAATTCAAATCACATATCATCAACATGGCCAGTTTATACGCCCTCAGCGCCAGCTCACAAACAGCACCTTACTCAATATCAAAACATGCCGTTCTTGCTTTATCTGAGTCTTTGTATTTTGATTTAACGCGTATGGAAAAACCGGTTGATGTATCGGTGGTCTTTCCATCATTTACCGATACAGGATTATTATCAAATACTGCAGACGCGACTACTTCCTCTTTTCATGGAGTATTACAATCGCTGTTATCACACTCGCGCCCTGCTATAGAAATAGCAGAGCATATTGTTAAAGAAGTAGAACAAAAAAAGTTTTATATTTTTCCAGATAAGGAAGTCAAAGGATACTGCGAAGAGCGAACCAAAGCCCTTTTACTGCAAGAAGAGCCTCACAGCACCAACGTTGAAAAACTGATGCGCTCTTTAATCAAGCGCCAAGAATCACGTGGTTAATTTTGATTCAGTATAGCCTGGAAGCAGCGGAGCGTAACTGCCAATTCCGTCGTCCCGCGGAACGACGTGAACAGAGATATTTCCTTAACTTAACGCCAGTTCTGGATAGGGAGCCATTAGATCCAGTCTCTTCCTCAGCACGAACGATTTTGTGGTGGAAGCTAGATCTTGTAGCCCCCTTATCCAGAATTGGCGTTAACTTAATGGCAATGTTGCACCCGGACTACAATTTGCGTCCTAGCCAAATGATGACACTGATGAGGACGATGCTGATACATAATGCGAATCATCATCAGATAGCTCAGAATCACTAGATAGCTCAGAATCACTACTTTCAGGCGCTTGAAACAAAGAATCAAAATGCACTGGATTTTGCTCATCAACAGGTGCAGATGGCGATGCACTCTGCTCACATCCAATCAAAAAATTAATCTCGTTGATTGGCTGAGGCTTTGCCCCATGAGTAAATTCCTGAAATTTTCTTGATAGAAAAGAACAAAAGTCCATCACAAACAAGGGAATAGTTAAAAGAGCTAAAATCGGAATTTGAAATAATACATATGCGGCTGTAAAAAGTGCTACAAATGCTTGACCAGTAGCTTTCATTAACTCATAAGCGCTTGCAGCAACAACTACAAATGACGCACCCAAAAATTTCAAAGGTCTGATTACAAATAATGAGAGTAGCTTATTGCCTTCAGATCCCTCTGGAGGATTAGTAATGCTAAGGTAAAATGATTTCATTATTAATTTGATATTGCTTAAACCATCTTTTGCACCATTCTCATCCAGCTCTCTTCCATATTGACCATGTGTAAGCCAATTAATGAAACGTTCTTTAGAAAGCTCATAGTTAGGCGAGTAGATACCGATGAGTATTGAAGCACTCACGAGTAAAGAAGCATCAAAACCAACAAGTACAGAAAGCAAAATACTCGCTACAGATAAAAGAGTTGATAACAAAAAGAACGCTAGAACATATGAGACAATACCAGTAAGAAATTTTACTATCTCATGGCCTGTCTGACCATAACGCTCAGTTTTTTTCAAGAGAGAAGGAACTAAAGCCAATAAAGCCGCATAAGCACTAGCCAAAGAAGGTCTGCTGGCAAAACTGTTTTCATGCTTTATTTTAATCTCGTTAATAATTTTTTGTATCGGTAATAAAAGCTCGCCAGAGAAATATCTAACAAAGGGATTATTGGCTGCTTTATCAGGATGAAAAATCAGAGACAAAATTCTAGTTAATTTGGCTCTATCCTCTTTAGTAGAACATTTATCATAGGCATTCTCAATCAATCCCTCAATTGCTTGTAACGCAGCATCTTTACTTAATCGAGGTCGCACATACGCTAATAAATTATGCATTTTAGCTTTTAATTCATCAACTAATTGCTGTGGTGTCTGGCTCATTATGATTCCTAAAACTTAAAATTTGGGGACATAAAAGCGCAATATACCAAAAAATATGGCCAATTTCAATACAGAAAGTGAATAAAAGTGCAGAGATGCTTAATCAAGCATCTCCAGTAACTCGCGTCGAAACATGTGATAATCAACCTCTAAAGCATGACGCATATGAGATTTAAAGCGATAATGAGGTTTATTCATTTCCTGAGCAATTTTCTGATGCAATTGCTCGGGACGTTTTAAAGTGCCCATAATAATCCGCGCCACAATCTTTGATTGGTAATCAGCTAGAGGCCAAATACATCCTTGAGGCTGACATAAACCAATAAAATAAAGTGTATTAAAATCGGGATGCATCATTTTTCGATATAAAGGAACCTTGGTGGAACTACTAAAATCAACCAGCTCTTTATCCAGAAAAGGAAAGCTTATTTTATAGCCTGTAGCAAAAATAACGGTATCAAATTCATGCGTCTCACCATTAGTGAAATGCACTTTTTTACCCTCAAAATGCGTTATTCCAGGACGAGGACGTACTTTGCCATGACGAATAAAATAAAGTAGTTCCGTATTAATCGTAGGATGTATTTCTAAAGGTCCACAATCAGGCTTCATCAAATGATATTTAGCATATCGTCCCTGCAGCGCTCGAATCACCAGGCTAAACAATCTCTGACGCATCCAAGCAGGCATCCACTTTGTTTTTGCTACAGCAACATCTGTAGGTTTACCAAAAATAAATTTTGGGAAAATGTGATAGCCACGACGCATACTGATGCTGGTCTGTGGCGAAATACGCGATATTTCAACAGCCACATCACAAGCAGAATTACCACCACCAACAACTAAAACTCGTTTCCCCTGAAACACAGAAGCTTTTTTATATTCATGTGAATGAAGTAAATCACCATCAAAATGACCAGGATATTCAGGCAGAAAGGGATCCCAATGATGACCATTAGCGATTAATAAATAATCGAACGATTCTTCCTGGGTACCTTGCTCATCTTGAAAGACCACTTGCCATTGTTGACTCTTTATCTGCGTTACTTTTAAGACATTGGTGTTAAAACGAATGTATTTATTTAAATCAAAATGTCTGGCATAGCCTTGAAAATAATCTAAAATCTGTCTGTGTGAAGGATAATCAGGATAATCCGCGGGCATGGGAAAATCTTCAAACTGAGACCAACGTTTTGAACTAATGATATGAGTAGTTTCATAAACACTGGAATGACTATTTTGCTCTTCATAAACCCAATTACCACCTATTTGACTGTTTTTTTCAAATACAGTGATATCAACAACTCCCTGTTCGTGCAAATTTTTGATTGCAGCTAACCCGCTGGGGCCAGCCCCAATAACACAGACGCGAGGAGAGTTATGTTCTCTAACCTTTGGCTCTATTTGCATTACTAGTTACCTTTTTAACTTCTTCCATTATCATCGCCTGTACAACAGGATCTTTGTCAATCGTAAAATGATTGACCGCAACACCTTTTAACTCAACCACGTTAATATTTTCAACACGGGTTTTTCCAGGATTAACCGCTCTAACACGCAGACCGCTAAACATCGGCACGTAACCTGATTTATAAAAATTCATTACATGCTTCACATTGGGAGGTACTATGGTTTGCGATACCGCATCCACAGTAACTAACAAATCAACCGGCACACCTACTTTATCAAGATTTCGCGCTACTTTGATTTGCTCATTTGCACCTAAAGAATGTCCTACCAGAATGATTGGTCGATGTGTTTTATGCTGATAATAATAAGTAACAATCGTACGCGTTACGCCGCCTGCGTTATACCACATATCGCTAGGAGCCGGAATATTATACTGCTTTTCTACTGAGCTGCTCAGCTCTTTCATTCCCGTACTAAAAACGCCTAATCCACCCAACATAGTATGTACTTCACCATGATATCGCTGTTTGGTCGCTACATGATGAAGGCTTGATTTATGTGCAACATGATATTTGGCACCCGATAAATCAACACATCCTGTTAGGCTCATCAGAGCAAGCAAAAATAAGAGTGATGCAAAAAAATTGCTCGGTAGATTATTGATGGTCTTCATTTTAGTATTATTAATATTTTTTAATTAAAGATAATAACGTATTCTTATGATGTTTGCCAATACAGGCAATGCATTTACACAGACTTCCAGCTGTTTTTTCTCTATACCCACCTCGTGAAAAACAGCTCAATTTACGGACATTAATTACTTAGGTAATTCACTTTGATACTGCTGGCACAAATGGTTTGTTTTTTGACAATCATTTGTATTCATCTTACTACTAGGGTCTGTTGACATTTCGCTAGATTGAGCCGAAATAGGCTGATTTTCGAGCACCGAAACGCAGCATACATGAGTATGTGAGTATCGGAGCGGAGAAAATCGGCCTATTTCGGCCAAGATAGTAGAAATGTCAACAGACCCTAATAACCTGTGTGGGGATATTAAAGCAATTATACCAATTGCTACTTTATGTCATAATAGCCCAATTATTTTTACTTACACTGAAACAGTGCAGGATGTATTTTACTATGGAATCACACAATTCAATACTTACAGTAAGCCAACTGAACCGTCAGGTAAAAAGCTATCTGGAAAATGAATTAGGCACTGTACATGTAGAAGGAGAACTCTCAAACCTGAGTAAACCTGCGTCAGGACATTTTTATTTCACCCTGAAAGACAGCGGCGCACAAATTCGCTGTGTGTTTTTCAAAAACCGTCATTTTGGCGCTGCTGCTAGCAAGCTTAGCGATGGGCAACACATTGTAGCCAGCGGTAAATTAAGTCTTTATGAAGCACGTGGCGATTACCAGTTAATCGTCGAGCAAATCACTGAAGCAGGGCTTGGCGCGCTCTATCAACGTTTTGAAGAATTAAAAAATAAGCTGGCCGCGGAAGGTCTGTTTCATCCTGCGACTAAAAAAGCGCTGCCCTCTATGCCACAAACAATAGGCGTGATTACTTCGACTACCGGCGCCGCCATTCGCGATATTTTATCTACTTTAGCGCGACGCTATCCTTTAGCAAAAGTGTATGTTTATCCAAGTGAAGTTCAAGGCGCTGGAGCCGCGGCACAACTGATTAAAGCTTTGCAACGTGCACAAGCAGAACAACGATGTGATGTCCTGATTTTAGCGCGTGGTGGTGGCAGCATTGAGGATCTATGGGCATTTAATGACGAGCAATTGGCACGACAAATTGCACAGTGCACCATTCCAATTGTCTCAGGTGTAGGGCATGAAACAGACTTCACTATTGCAGATTTTGTCGCTGATTACCGTGCAGAAACACCAACAGCAGCAGCCACAGCCGTAACTCCTGATAGTTTTGAACTGCTTCGATTATTAAATCACTCCATCCTGCGTTTACACGAAGCAATGCAGCGATTAATGCAAAAAAGCCATATTCAACTGAATCACTTAATAGATAAAATTTCCTCACCACAAAAAGCGATTGCGAGTCATTGGCAAACTACAGATTATCTGGAGCGCCAACTAATTGCGAACATGATGCAAATCCTAAAACATAAAAAACATCAACTGCATCTTGGTACCCATCAGTTACATGCACAAAATCCCAAAACTCAAATCAAACAAACCCAAATTCTGTTGCAGCAATTAACTACCCAGCTCACACAGCATATGCAAAATAAAATGAATCACCTCAAATATCAATTGCGCACTCAATTATCTACCTTGCACGCAGTAAGTCCATTAGCTACACTGGATAGAGGTTATGCGATTGCCAAATCGCAAGATAAAGTAATTTTTTCCAGTGAACAGGTACAAGTTGGCGATGCGATAGAAGTACGTTTGGCTCAAGGAAAGCTCTTCTGTGATGTAACAAAAACGGAACGCGACAGTGCTGATAGATAAAGGATTAAAATAAAAACATGCTTGATGAACTAAATTACAGCCTGAGTTTAATTATCGGCCAAACAAAAAATAACTTCCCTATACTGGCAGCCATTATACTAACTGTCTGGGTTATTTTTTTTATTACCCACTTTATAAACCGAAGAATTTTACTCCTTGGTATTATTCCCAGACGTCTGCGCGGATTGCCTGGAATTTTATTAGCCCCCTTGTTGCATGCAGATTTCAATCATATTTTTTTTAATTCTATTCCCCTACTGGTATTAAGTAATTTCGTTTTGATTAATGGCCTTCCCTATTATCTTATAGTGACTCTGATGATTACCGTTCTTAGCGGTGTTGCTGTATGGTGTCTTGCAAAACCAGGTGTGCATGTAGGCGCAAGTGGCCTGATTACAGGATATTGGGCTTTATTAATTAGCAATATTTATCAAAGCGGTACCTTAACTACTATAATCTTAGGCTTGATTAGTCTTTATTATTTTGCAGGTATATTTTTAGGAATCTTTCCAAGAGAAAAAGGCGTTTCCTGGGAAGCGCATTTATTTGGTTTATTGGCAGGTTTTGCCACCAGTTACTTATTAAAAGCCTATCCCTCGTTACTGTATTTGTTTTCCTGATAATGAGACGTTATCCAGACTACACTTGCTTAAAACTCTATGTTATTCTAAAACCAATAAATCACCAGAGAAATCAAGATGCTATCACTTAAAATGCTTCTATACGCAGTCATGCTAAGTCTGTTTATTTCCCCTGCATTTGCTAAAAAAGAAGATAATAGCTGTTGCGGTGCAATGGGTGGCGTCAATTATTGTGATTCATCAGCGGGTCGTCTTGTTTGTAATAATGGGTTTTACTCTACCTGTTATTGCACACCACACGCCGTAATGGACTTACAATTGCTACGCGGTTGTTGCTTATGGAAAGGTGGTGTATTGCCTCCATCTGTTCGCTCCCCCACTGGAGTTGTTGTATGCAATGATGGCTCTATTTCTGAAGAATGCTCGCTACAAAATCCGCAACAGAAAATTGCAGCCTGGTAAGTCACACGATATACTGCGCAGAATGGTAGGGACTGTTGACATTTCGCTAACTCTAGTAGAAATGTCAACAGTCCCTAGTTTACTTTCCGCACAGTAGGAATTGCAAACATGATAGCTCAGATTAAATCCTCACTAAGCCAATTAAAAGAAAAAAAACCGTTAGTGCTCTGTTTAACCAATTACGTCACCATGGATTTGATGGCTAATAGCCTTTTAGCATTAGGAGCAGCTCCTTTAATGTCTGAATCCATAGATGAAATTGAAGAGCTGGTCACGATAAGCCAAGCTGTTTATATTAATATTGGTACCTTAAATGAAGCGTTTATGGAGCGCGCGCTTTTAGCCGCCCAAATCGCAAACACCTTAAATAAACCGGTCGTTCTTGATCCTGTAGGTGCTGGCGCAAGCAGACTACGAACTACTGCAGCCATGAAGCTAGTACCTTTCGCTACAGTTATCCGTGGAAATGCCAGTGAGATTATTTCATTATCAGGCGCTAATGGTGCTACTAAAGGCGTTGAAAGCTCAGATCCTGTCCTTAAAGCAATAAGCAGCGCGCATTTATTAGCCCTAACACACCATAAAATTATTATAATCAGCGGGCCTGAGGATTTTGTCACTAATGGCAAACAAGATAAAACACTACTGTTTGGCTCTTCTTTGATGCCGTTAATTACCGGCATGGGATGCACGATGACTGCGGTTCTTAGCGCATTTCTTGCCTGTACTACAGATCACTTTCAAGCATCCATAGACGCAACCGCATTTTTTGCTTTATGTGGACAAATGGCACATCAACAGGCAAGAGCTCCAGCCTCATTCAGACAAGTATTTATCGATAATTTATTTCAGCCTGATTGGGATTTTTTTGAACGTGCCGCGCATACAACAGGAATCAATTAAATGCAGTATAAATCATTATCTATCGCAGGATTTGATAGTTCAGGTGGTGCAGGAATTCAAGCGGATCTAAAAACTTTTTCAGCTTTTGGCTGTTATGGGATGACCGTACTTACCGCGCTTCCAGTTCAAAATACCTGCGGTGTTCGTACTTGTTATGAAATTCCGCTGCAAGCTATAGAAGAGCAACTCCACGCCATTTTTGATGACATCAGACCAGACAGCATTAAGATTGGTATGTTATTCAATAGTGACATTATTGAATTAGTCGCCTCATTTCTTAAAAAAAATGCGCACGATATTCCTATTGTTGTTGATCCTGTCACTGTGGCCAAAAGTGGCGATCCTTTATTATTGCCTGAAGCAGTGGACACCCTAATCTCCTTATTGATGCCACTTGCCACATTGATAACACCTAATATTCCTGAAGCCTATACCTTTACCGGCATAAATGCACAGTCAGAAGAAGAAATGCTACTGGTCGGCCAAAAATTACTGGCGCTTGGCCCACAAAATATATTGCTCAAAGGCGGACATTTAAATTCTTCTGCATCCAATGATTTATTGATAGGTAAAAATGGAGAGACGCATTGGTTTGAAAGTCCAAGAATTGAGTCTAAAAATACCCACGGCACAGGCTGTACGCTTTCTGCAGCAATCACCGCTTGTCTTGCTCAGGGAATAGAAATAGAAAAGGCTTGTGACATTGCAAAAAAATACTTATTCAATGCTATAAAAGCGGCAAAGGATGATAGCGTGGGCTTAGGAAATGGCCCGGTACATCATTTCTATCACTTATGGCCAGTTCAGTTAACTGAATTCTAAGAGGATACATCAGTTCTCGACGCTCTGGATGACCGTATTTTGTATCTATTCACCACATTTTGAATGCTTTAGGGAAAAAGTCAGATTTGAGTGCAGGTTGAGAGATCTTGATTCAAAAAAAGCGCAGCATACAGAGGTATGTGAGCATTTTTTTGAATCAAGATCTCTCAAGATGCGCCAAATATGGC
>JARLJQ010000018.1 GCA_031291115.1 Legionella sp. | reverse complement strand
TTCACCACATTTTGAATGCTTTAGGGAAAAAGTCAGATTTGAGTGCAGGTTGAGAGATCTTGATTCAAAAAAAGCGCAGCATACAGAGGTATGTGAGCATTTTTTTGAATCAAGATCTCTCAAGATGCGCCAAATATGGCTCTTTGGTGAACGTGGTGAATGGTTACCGTATTTTTATCTAAACAGCTAGTGGGTTACTATTAGAATTAGGTAGCGTTTTATTAGTTAAAACGTCCTTAGATGCACGCAGCTCAATTAACTCACCAAAACTCAATGCACTGAAGATAATTAATAAACTACCCGCGGCTGAATAACAAAAAATAGTATCCGAAAAGCAACCAAATCCAAAAGCCATCAACATTCCTAAAAAAATTGGTTTTGTTTCTTTAAGTTGTAATGCTGTAATGAACAGAGTTGCTAAAAAAAACAAGAATAAAGAAATACCAATTAATCCCTGTTCCGTCAATGTTAACCAATATTGACTGTGTGGCTCATGAAGCGTCGGTCCCCATGCTGGAATAGGTTGCTCTTGAGAAAAACGATATTTGAAACTTCCTGTACCAATGCCGATAATCGGATGTTGTTCAAATAAAGAACGCGCGTAGCTATGAAATTGTACCCTGAATCCCAAAGAAGTATTCTCTTCATGCTTTTGAAAAAATTCAATATCGCTAATTAATGAATCAACGCGCTCATGCATTACAGGACTGAACAGATACGTTGAAACCAATACCCCGCTAAGCAACATGATACCAAAAATAGCTTTTTTCAAAGACGTCTTTTGCAAAATAAGGTATGACATTAAGAGCGCATAAATAACATAACCTGTTCTTCCTGTATTAAGGAATAGCACTTGATAGCTACCAATCAATACAATCATTAAATAATAAGCACGCTGCCATTTATTAATCTGTTCTTGATAAAAAAGAATGCCTGCAAAATATACCGCAAGAGCTACCATAAATCCTGTAACAATATGATTATAAAAAACTTCGCCTGCATCGTCAGAGTTAAAAGCCACGATTTCCAAATATTTTAATAAAGAAAGAACACAGGTAATCAACATCACAAAAAGATAAGTATTTAAAGCCCATATTCTTGTTTTAGGACTAATAAAGCCCACAGAAAGAACAGGAAGCCACAATAATTTTGAATATTTCTCAACTACATCCAGGCGCATGGAGAAAGGTGCTGTGGACCATAACATCGCCAGTACTATATATAGAAAAAATACAAGTGCTGCACGCGCCCATAAGGTGCTGAATGCGTAAGGTATCTGTTTTCGATAAGTAGGAGTAAAAACAAGTGTAACTACAGTAAGCGCCAAAAAGATAGATTTAAGACTGGAACTGACCGGCACAAAAAAGACCAATAAAACAATAAAGAATGGTGCAATTAAATTCATTTTTTGCTCTGAAAAAAATTGTTTCACTCTAAATCCTCATTATTTTTAGCTAACATAGGTAATTGATCTATATTGCCGTCTTTATAGAGTTGTTTCATGCCACGATAAAAAGTCCCTTGTGCATTATATACCGCAAATAAAAAACCTACTCGCCCATCTAAAAAACCACGCTGTAGGATATAGCATCTAAAAAACATCCAGGAAGTGCTTGTCAACGTCTTAGCAAAACTTGGCTTTTTCTTATTTATAATATGCGTCTTCGCGCTGTAAGATGAGTATTTATTCATCTTATACAGCATGTGACTCACGTCTTTAAACGAATGATGCATGATGGAATTTTTAATTTTACCTATACGTGCGTCTTCCGGAAGAACAATTTTTTCATGCACAATATCATTACTAAAATGTGCATTAGCTCGCTTAAAAAGGCGTGCGTGACGTTTAGGACTGGAAGTATATTTTAAAGGCTGATTATAAAAATTCATTTGAATAGCAATCCTATAGGCATCGGCATCATCTGATGCGATTGCCTGAAGGATCTCTTCACGCAATGGTTCACTGATTGACTCATCCGCATCAAGATTTAGTACCCAATCTTTTGAAGCCTGTGATAAGGCTCTTTGCTTTTGTGCTCCGTAACCAGGCCAGTCTGTTGAGAAAACATGCTCGGTGTACTCTTTAGCAATAGCTACGGTATTATCCGTGCTACCCGAGTCAAAAACCACGATTTCATCAGCAAACTGTACTGACTCCAAACATCTTCTAATATTTCTTTCTTCATCTTTAGCAATTATTATTACAGTCAATGCCATTTAAAAAACACCCTCTCGATGATCATGGCTATCAAAATGTAATTTGCCATCTTTAACTTTTAAGGTAGCATGTCCACCATGAACTAGCTTGCCAAACAAGAGCTCATCAGCAAGTGGTTTCTTCACGTTTTCTTGAATTAACCGTGCCATAGGACGTGCACCCATTGCTTTATCGTAACCGTGTTCGATTAACCATTCACGAGCCATCTTGTCGACGTTAAAGGTCACGCCTTTATGACTTAATTGCTCATCTAACTCCATGATAAATTTATCAACTACCAGACCGATGGTTGTTGAATCTAATGGAGCAAAATTAATAATGGCGTCTAATCTGTTTCTAAACTCAGGAGTGAATTGTTTTTTAATCACTTCCAGACCGTCATTGCTGTTATCTTGCGTTGAGAAACCAATGGAGTTACGAACCAATTCGTTTGCGCCAGCATTAGAGGTCATTACTAAAATGATATGTCTGAAATCAGCTTGACGTCCATTTGTATCCGTTAAAGTACCATGGTCCATAATCTGTAACAGTAAATTAAAGACGTCTGGGTGGGCCTTCTCTATCTCATCAAGCAATAAAACAGCATGTGGATTTTTGGTTACGGCTTCAGTTAATAAGCCGCCTTGATCATAACCAACGTATCCTGGAGGTGCACCAATCAAACGAGAAACTGTATGTTTTTCCATGTACTCAGACATATCAAAACGCAGTAGCTCAATTCCTAGAACATTCGCTAATTGTCGGGTTACCTCTGTTTTACCAACACCAGTTGGACCGGCAAACAGGAAACAACCTACAGGTTTTTGTGGTTCTCTAAGACCTGAGCGACCTAATTTAATAGCGGAAGATAAAGCGGTAATTGCTTGATCTTGTCCATAAACCAGAAGTTTCAAATCACGTTCTAGATTACGCAAGGTATCTTTATCACGTGCAGACACTTTCTTAATTGGGATGCGAGCAATTTTCGCAACCACACTCTCAATCTCAGTCACACTGATAATCTTTTTACGCTTGCTTGCTGTTAATAAGTTTTGATAAGCACCCGCTTCATCAACCACGTCGATCGCTTTATCTGGAAGGAATCGGTCGTTAATGTATTTGGCAGATAGTTCTGCAGCGGCTTTCAGAGCAGGAATCGTGAATTTCACGCCATGATGCTCTTCCAAACGCCCTCTTAAGCCTTTCAATATTTCAAAAGTTTCATCTATTGTAGGCTCAGGAATATCAATTTTTTGGAAACGTCTTGCCAAAGCACGGTCTTTTTCAAAAATACCGCGGTATTCCTGGTACGTTGTTGAGCCAATGCATTTCAACTCGCCATTTGCCAGCAAAGGTTTAATCAGGTTAGACGCATCCATAACGCCACCGGAAGCCGCACCTGCGCCAATAATGGTATGGATTTCATCGATAAATAAAACGCCACCTTCTTGCTGCCCTAATTGTTTTAATACCGCTTTTAAACGTTTTTCAAAGTCTCCGCGGTATTTTGTACCAGCAAGTAAAGCGCCCAAATCAAGTGAGTAGACGATGCAATGACTAATGGCATCAGGAACTTCACCATCAACGATACGTCGCGCTAAACCCTCAGCAATGGCTGTTTTACCAACACCTGCTTCGCCCACGAGGAGTGGATTGTTTTTTCTACGACGGCATAATACTTGAATAGTACGTTGTACTTCTTCATGTCGGCCAATTAAAGGATCAATTTTTCCTTGTTTTGCACGTTTGTTCAGGTTGGTGCAATAGCTTTCTAAAGGAGATTCATTACCCTCTGAAGAGTTCATATCATCATCCATAGAGGAATTCATATTTTCTTGCATGTCATTATTTTGGTATTTAGATACACCATGAGAAATATAATTAATGACATCAAGACGAGTAATATTTTCACGACGCAAGAAATATACCGCCTGACTTTCTTGTTCGCTAAAAATAGCGGCTAATACGTTTGCCCCAGTAACCTCAGTTTTTCCGGCAGATTGCACGTGAAATACAGCACGTTGCAATACACGTTGGAAACCAAGTGTGGGTTGAGTTTCCCTGTCTAATTCATCTTCAGGGATTTTAGGAGTAGTTTCATCTATGAATTCTACAAGATCACGGCGCAATGCTTCTATATTCGCATCACAAGCCTGCAACACGTTACCGGCTGCTGGATTATCAAGCAAAGACAACAGCAAATGCTCAACAGTCATAAATTCATGACGCTTCTCTTTTGCTTCCTTGAAAGCCAAGTTCAAGGTGAATTCAAGTTCTTTATTTAACATTGTCGTTGCTCCTCTTCAGCCCACAACAAATTATTCCGGCTCCATGCTTGCTAGCAATGGGTGCTGATTCATTCTGGCGTAATCATTTACCAGCGCTACTTTTGTTTCTGCTATATCTCGTGTAAATACACCACAAACGCCTTTACCCTGAACATGAACCTGTAACATCACCTGAACTGCAGTTTCTTCATTAAGCCGAAAAAAATGCTTCAGTACTTCTACTACAAAATCCATTGGTGTGTAATCATCATTGAGCAACACTACTTTGTACTTTCTTGGCAGTTGAACCTGTGTACGTGTTTTTGGTTCAGTGACCCTCTGCCTTACAGTTTCCGCTATATTTTGCCCGCTCATAACATACAACCTCATACTATTTTTATAGACGTCCTACACGCATTTGGCCAGTAAAATCCGTGTTTTTTAACGAAATATTTAGTCTTTGAAATAATCAAAAACATATTGGTTAGATACCATCCATACAAATGGATGAGATTAGCTACTTTATTTGCTCAAGCCCCAGTAAAAAATTAGGTTGGGTTATTAGGCCCAACCTTCAGTTCATTACAACAAATAGAGTGCTGCTGATTTCATGTTAGAGGATCGATTACATGTGTTTAATCATTGCATCCGCAAAACCGGAACTGGTGACTAAAGTAGCACCGGTCATACCGCGCTCAAAATCGTAAGTTACTGTTTTTGCTTCAATTGCACCGTCCATGCCTTTGATAATTAAATCAGCAGCTTCAAACCAGCCCATGTGTCGTAACATCATTTCCGCAGAAAGAATGATAGAACCTGGGTTTACTTTGTTTTGGCCTGCGTATTTTGGTGCTGTGCCATGTGTTGCTTCAAATACAGCAACTTCATCGCTTAAATTAGCTCCAGGAGCAATACCAATACCACCTACTTGGGCAGCCAGAGCATCAGAAATGTAATCGCCATTGAGATTCAACGTGGCAATAACACTGTAATCTTCTGGTCTTAGAAGAATTTGTTGTAAGAACGCGTCAGCAATCACATCATTAATGATGATTTGTTTGCCCGTTTTAGGATTCTTAAATTCCATCCAAGGCCCACCTTGGTATTCTTTCGCACCAAATTCATCACGAGCTACTTGATAACCCCAATCCTTAAAGGCACCTTCGGTGAATTTCATAATGTTACCTTTATGAACTAAAGTAACTGTTGGGCGATCATTATCAATAGCGTATTGAATTGCTGCTTTAACTAAACGTGTTGTTCCTTCTTTAGAAACAGGTTTAATTCCTATACCGCAATGCTCAGTGAAACGAATCTTTTTCACGCCCATTTCAGTCGTTAAAAAGTGAATTATTTTTTTAGCTTCAGCAGAATCAGCTTGCCACTCAATACCCGCATAGATGTCTTCAGAGTTTTCTCTAAAAATAACCATATCAGTTTTCCAAGGCTCTTTAACTGGGCTTGGAACACCTGTGAAATAACGAATGGGACGTAAACAGGTAAACAAATCCAAATCTTGACGAATAGCAACGTTTAAAGAACGAATGCCGCCACCAACTGGTGTAGTTAGAGGGCCTTTGATAGAAACAACGTATTTTTTCAAAGCGTCTAAAGTTTCTTTAGGCAACCACTGATCCGCACCATAAACATGAGTTGCTTTTTCACCAGCGTACACTTCCATCCAGGAAATTTTTCTTTTACTGCCATAAGCTTTTTCAACAGCAGCATCAACAACTTTAATCATTGGAGGCGTAACATCAACCCCAATACCATCACCTTCGATGAAAGGAATAATCGGATTATTGGGTACACGAAGAGACAGATCAGCAGCAACTGAAATAGCCTCACCTTGTGATGGCACTTTGATTTTATCGTATGTCATTGACAGCTCCGTAAATTTTTTAAGAGAGTAATGATAACATGTGATAACTTGGAATCCCAAGCCTCTTTCTATTTAATTTTGGTTGAGTTTACTGAGGGTTTAAAGAGAATGAGGATGAACTGTTATCACCTCCAAACAAAAAGATTCGAATAAGAACGAAGAATAAAGTAGCCCGGATGCAACCACCCGGACTACGATCAGTGTTTTATCTGAAATTCACGTTAACTTAATGATCGTACCCTAGGCATGCTGTAACATTTTAATTTGCTCTACCAGTTGATCATACCCAGCCTCAACATTAATATATTCATTTTTAGCTAAATATACTGATAATGAACCATCATCTGTTGCAGTATTTTTTTGCAAAACGCCATTATATCCTTGACTCTTTAATCGCATAAAATCACCTAATTTAGTCACCAGATAAAAATTACGGTAATAATTATGTGGAAGCATATGAATGGCTTGCGCATCACTTTCTAATGAATTTCCAGGTAGGTAATCTTTTAAGGAATAAGAAGAATTATTATGTACGGCAATAACTTTGGTTTTTGGTAGTAGCTGCTTGATTTTATTTGCCAATTTTTTTACTTCGTGATGCGCTTGCGAGGTATGTTTGCTAAAATCAGTCAGTGTTTTTTGGATTCCCGCATCAGTAAAAATACGATTCGGATCAAATTCATAACGCTCATTATTCAAATGAAAAACAATGTTTCTGCCCCCAGAATGCACCAGCGTAATAAGGCTTCCACCTTCTTGTTGAATCACGGCCTGAGCTGCTTTTAATGCAGTTTGCTCATTATGATGCACATGAATGAAGGTCTTACCTCGACCTACTGTATGTTTGATTTGTACTTTCTCATCACCAACCATCACGACATGGTTCATAGAATATGCAAAGTTACAAAAAAACAAGGAAACAAAGAAGCAATATTTCATAAATAGGAAGCACCTTTTAGGATGATTTGCGCAGAATTGTATAATAATTACTCTACCAACACAAGCTACTCAGCTCAGATGCAGCGTCATTCTATTCTGGGAGCTGCATTAAATTAACATGAGTTTCGTAGAATCAAGTAGTCCCGGGTGGAGGGTTATTAAGTTAAGGAATTCTCTCAAAATATCCGTCATCCAGAGCGCAGCGAACGACCTCCTGGAGGTGGCTTGGTGCTATCTGAAGAGAGATCCTTCGCTGCGCTCTGGATGAGGGATTTTCCTTAACTTAATGGTAGTGTTACTATGTGCGTCCTTGAATTTTTTATGCCTCAATGTATGTCAGAACTTATATTGTTCAACAAACCCTACGATGTAGTCAGCCAATTTACTGGAAGCCCTAATGAACGTACTTTAGCCGAATTTATTAAAATACCTGATTTTTATGCCGCTGGGCGTTTAGATAAAAACAGTGAAGGGTTATTGTTGTTAACAAAGGACGGTGCGCTTCAGCACCAGTTAAGTCATCCTAAATTCAATAAAAAAAAATATTATTGGGTTCAGGTTGAAGGCATTCCTTCTGAAGCCGATTTAGAGCCACTTAGAAAAGGCTTAATTCTTAAGGATATACGATTTTTACCTGCTGAAGCACGCTGTATTAAGGAACCCACTCTTTGGCCGCGCACCCCACCCGTTCGTTTCAGACAGAATATTCCTACCAGTTGGTTGGAACTTATCATCAGAGAAGGCAAAAACCACCAAGTACGCAAAATGACTGCGGCAATAGGCTTTCCTACGTTAAGATTAGTCAGACATCGGATTGGCGATTGGAAGCTTGAGGATCTACAGCCGGGAGAGTATAAGCTAGCTCCCCGTCGGACCTGCTGAATATGTATTTAAAGATTAGTGCCACAACATCCCGGGTTACGCTGTCGCTTCACCCAGGCTACAGATAATTACGCTCTTACCGATAAACCAAACGAATAAGTAACATATCCTCACCCAACAAACGAATCCATGGCCAGAGAAACATCCCCACTGCAGCACTAGTCAACGGCATAATTAGATTGTAATTAAAACCTAAAAATGCGGTGGAAAGAGTGATCGTTAATTGATAAATAAAGCAAAAAAACCCAACCAAAAAAATTTGCTGCATCATGGAAAAGAATTGAAACCTTCGTGATTTACTTGAAGCAATCCAAGTAGTTAAAAGCAAGGCAAAAGAATGTTCACCAATAACCGTCGCAAGCAGTACATCCAGCAATAAACCGATAAGAACTAAAGTAGTCAGCTTAAAGTTACCTGGTAAAAAATATTCAATATACAAAACAAGCAACAACACCCAAGGAGGACGAAAATCTGCGAGTAACTGCGGCATAGGTAATATTGAAAGGATCAACGTAATCACGAAGCACAAGGCTAAGCGTAGATGAAGATTTTTCATTACACAGTCTCCTTGGCATTCAAACGCTGATCAATTTGAGCAGTCAATTCCGCCTGTTCTTTATCAGGCCAGATTAACAACACCAGTCGATTACGATTTAAAAGCGCCACAGGACTAACCTTCACTTTAACAAAATCTTCACCAGGAATACTATTAACTTGTTCTACACGACCTACAGGGTAGCCTTCAGGATAGCGTCTGTCTAAACCTGAGGTAACGAGCACGTCACCAGGATGAATGGATGACGTATTAGGTAAATTAATTAAAGAGAGCCGCTCAATCTCATTTGTGCCTACAAGAATTGCGCGCTCACCGGTGCGATTATTTCTCACAGGAACTGCACTTTTAGAGTCTGAAATAAGTAAAACCGTACTGGTTAAAGGACCTACATCAACTATTTGTCCCATCACACCTTTAGCATCTAGAATAGGCTGTCCCACATAAACGCCATCACGCTTGCCTTTGTTCAACACCACGACCTGACGTGCGTTACTGGTATCTACAGCCAAAATTTGGGCCGCCATTGCGCTCATATTGGCTTTAGATGAAGTAAGCAGTAATTCTTTTAATTGTGAGTTTTCTTTTTGAATAACTATTAATTTTTGTAATTCTGCGGCCAACATCGCTTGCTGATAACGTAAGCGCATGTTTTCATTGATTAATGCTTTTTTGGCGCTCACCAATGATTGCACCCAGCCCACAACACGTACTGGATAATCAACGGCATATTGCAAAGGAGAAACAACTAAAGAAAAACCACCACGAACGCTATCGAGATAACGATAATGGTAGTCTGAAAACATCAAGAAAACTGATAAAACAAGGGATAGCACAAATCCTATAGGACTGTGCCCACCCTTACTAAATAGCCTGCTGTGCGCATTATTCTGTTGAAAGGAAATCACCGCCACGTAAGTCCATGGTTTCTAAAGCTTTACCACCACCACGTGCAACACAGGTCAGCGGATCTTCAGCAATTAATACAGGCAGACCAGTTTCTTCCATCAGCAAGGCATCAATGTTTTTCAACAAGGCACCGCCTCCAGTCAAGATCATGCCACGTTCAGCAATATCAGCAGCCAATTCAGGTGGAGCCAGCTCTAAAGCAGCTCTTACTGCACCAACAATACCTGATAAAGGTTCTTGTAATGCCTCTAAAATTTCAGCGCTTGTCAGGATAAAGCTGCGAGGAACACCTTCAGCAAGGTTTCTTCCACGAACTTCTATTTCAAATAAATCACGGCTTGGAAAGGCAGAACCAATCTCATGCTTAATACGTTCAGCCGTTGTTTCACCAATCAGCGTACCGTAATTACGGCGAACATAAGAAACAATAGCATCATCGAACTTATCACCACCAATGCGAACTGATTGATGATAAACAATCCCGCTCAAGGAGATAATTGCGACTTCAGTAGTACCACCACCAATATCAACAACCATAGAACCACTGGCTTCTTCTACTGGCATGCCAGCACCTAATGCCGCAGCCATTGGCTCTTCAATAAGGAATACTTCGCGAGCACCTGCACCCATTGCAGACTCACGAATTGCGCGTCGCTCAACTTGTGTAGAACCACAAGGAACACAAACCAGAACACGTGGACTGGGACGCAAAAATTTGTTTTCATGCACTTTATGTATGAAATGTTGCAGCATTTTTTCAGTTACAAAGAAGTCTGCGATCACGCCATCTTTCATCGGTCTGATTGCGTTAATATTGCCAGGTGTTCTCCCAAGCATACGTTTTGCTTCAATACCAACTGCAGCAACGCGTTTTTGGCCTGATTCGTTACGTAACGCAACTACTGATGGCTCATTAAGGACAATTCCCTTATCTCTGACATAAATCAATGTATTGGCTGTTCCCAAATCTATCGACAAATCATTGGAAAACACGCCTCGTAATTTCCTGAACATATGCGGCACTACCTCGTTCTTCTTTTTGTGCGTTACTTTATCCTAAATTCGCATAAAAATCGACAGTTCAAACACAACAATTTAAAATAAAATAGTAAATTTTTGTACATAACATCAATCTTTGAATTTTATAACGTATAAGCGCAAAACTACTGACAGTTGATCCCGTGCCTCGCCGATCGAAACGAACCTGCTCGATTCAATAAATGATATTAATATCTGTATCCATTTACAACAAAGACATAATGATATACACTTTGCATATAAATAGATCTTTCGGGGTTTGAAAATGCCAACAACTAATGAAATCCAAAATTACTATAACGGCCGAATTGAAATTATTGATAAATGGCGTGATGCTCAGTTAAGCCAGATGAGAGAAAGCAATAATCCTAATCTATCTGAGGGGCTTATTAGGTCTCTACATGAACAACTTCTAGTTCAAGAAAAATTTTTCGCAGATATGGGGCATATGAAAAACATGTTATCAGTGATGCTCACTGAGATATCTCTAAGTAAAACACAAAAAAATCTAGTTATAGATTATATGGCAAAATTAGATAAAGTAATCGCGACTCACAAAGCATTTAATAATGGTCCAAACGATATTATTGCAGCTATAGATAAGAAAAATATAAGTACAGAAGAATTAGCTAAAGCAATCCAAACACTATACGCTACGAATGAATTGCAAGAATTCGTCAGTGCATTAGCAACTATTTCACCTGAAAATCCAGAGTTAGATGCTCTTGCAAAACAAAAAAAATCTGAATTAGGAAAAAATAAACAGTATCTAGAGGCCGGTACGAGTACATACAGCAGCCCAAACGCTACTCAAACCAGAGGAATTCCCGTTTTTTCTATTATGCCTACACAATTTATACCCAAAATGACAATGACCTTGAAAGAAGTGAAAGGTCAGGCTGAGAGTATTATTAAAAAACAAACCAACGTTGCTGAGAAAAATTCGCTTTTTAATGAAGTGCTTGTTACATCTGTAAGAGACACAATGGAAGATACCATCCGTAATGCAGGCATAGGAGCTCGTGTAAACCTGCAAATTGGCGCCCGAATAGCGACTAAAAATGCAGAAGCTCTCTTTGCAGAAGATTTAAAGCCTGAAGAAAAAAAGGTAATCGCATTACGCAAAATTTTAAGTATTAACATGAATACCCCTTTAGCTGTTAAAGGTGATTCAGAAGTTAAAGATTTTGATTCTTATTTACAAACTGTTTTATTAAATGCTTATCCTAATCTCTTTAAACTTGATCCACACAAAAATGAATTTTCAATATCTGCCGGTGATAAATACACTGAGATCCATAAAGCATTGGGTATTGATATGCGCGGTAAAGATAAAATCACTCTGGATCCCGTCAAATTTGATGCTCAAAGTTTGGATATGCTCTATAAAAGTGATGAGAATCCACTTTGGATTGCTCTAAAAAGCACAAAACCCGTTGATGCACAATTTACAGCGGTAGAAAAAATTAAGTCTTATGAAGAAATTGCATTGGAATTTCAAAATAAAAAAATTGGTGATACACAAAAATCAGAAGGCGCGTATCAGGTAGCAAAAGCAGCTAAGGCAATAGCAACAGAATACGGCGAAGTTGAGGCATTTAAATCAGCCTTTGCACCTGACAAAAAAGATGGACTTGGAGAGTGGATGGTTTCAAAAGGCAAGAAACAAGCCGATAAAGATGAAATAACTCGTGGTTTAACTCTAAGCAAACCAGCATCGAAAACTGAATTAAGTCAGTCTAGCGAAAGTTTTGCTCCAAGTTTTGACAGCAGTAGCTCTAGCTCTTCGTCCTCACTCAGTGACGCTCCCGAATTATCAGTAGTATCTGTTCCGGATGAGCAACCTTGGACGCCAGATATTAGACCGCAAGTCCAAGAAGCATTAGCTTCAGAAGTACAATTAAACGAATTAGAACAAATAAAACTACAGCTGCACACGATTCAACAAGAATTAATAGTGACAAAAGAGGAGTTAGCCAGTTCACAGCAAGAGGTAGAAACCGTAACTTCGCGAATGCAACAAGCCGAGCTACAGATAGCAGAGGCTCCCAGAATTATTCAACAAGAATTAAACCAAACAAAAAAAGAGTTAGACAGTTCACAGCAAGAATTAGAATCTGAAAAAAAAGCACATTCTGTGTATATGCAACAAGCTGAGTTACAGTTAGCAAAAGCCCAACAAACCATACAGGAACAAAGTACTTCCTTAACTCAGGAACAAGATAAATCGCAACAATTAGGTACTGAGTTAGGAAGAGCCAAAGTAGAAATAAGCGCTCATATTGAGGAAGAAGAAAAATTAACATCAAAAGTTACAACGCTACAAGAGAAATTAATTACGGAAAGACAAAATACACAGAATGCTGAGGCAGCAGCAACAGAGCTTACTAATAGCAAAATTTTATTAGCAGTTTCAGTTGGTTCAATGGGGCATATTTTAAATCAAGACGACAACCGTAATTTACCTAAAAAAATAATGGATATTAAAAGTACTGACGATTTGAAATCAATGACGCAACAAGTCGAATCTTTAAATAAAATTAACCGTGCAGTAAACGGAATTATTAACAGCCTCGAAAAACGTGATGGCTTTTTTAATTCCGCTCCAGTGAAGAAAATCAATGCCATTAAAGAAGCGTTTAAAACCTTATCATTGGAGCAAAAAATTGAATTATCCCAACTTGATGATTCCACTATCAAAGACAAATTAAATGATAAAGATCCTATTGCCGCATTTCTTAAAGCAGTAAACCAAAACCGCGCCTTGATTGGAATAAGTAGCGAGGCAACAAGCTTTAAAGACTTTAAAAAAGAACTTGCAGGATTAAAACCAAAATCTGATGAGGCTCCAAAAATACAGAATGCTAATGGCCCGGGAGTCTCGTAGACATCTCACATCGTGGTCTTGAAGCATCTGTACCACCTGTGCAAATGCTTCGAGACGGCGTAAACGCCTCCTCAGCACGAACGATTTTGCGGGAGGAGGTAAACCTTGTGACTCCCTTATCCGAAACTCACGTCAACTTAACGAAAGTTTTAGAATAAAAAACAAGCCTGGTTGCTCGCAACCAGGATTCAATCTTAACGTCGATGAGAAAAAAATCACTCGGCTTATGTTTAATTAATCACAAACACTTCACCTAGCTTCTCCCGATTAACCTTCATAAAATGCTGCCCCAATCCTTTAACCTCTGCCAGCTCTTCTAAAGATTTAAAACCTTGATGACTTTCACGATAAGCAATAATAGCTTCAGCACGCTTTTTACCAATTCCTTTAAATGAACCAGTAAGTGTAGATAACTCGGCTTTATTCAGGTCGATTTTAGTACGAGCCACAGCAGACGTTTGTTCTACAGATGTTTTGTCAGGGATAACGCTCGCTTGAGCAGGGATGTTAACTATAAATAATGCTAATGCTGCAGCAATAAATGATGCTTTCATAAATTTCTCCTAATTGTTGGACTAAAAAGCTCGTTCCTGAGCCAGGTAAATTATCCCAATATATTAGAAAGCTGTCGAGAGATTTTTTAATTATTTTTCAATAGCTAATAGCCAAAAAAGCCTTAAAAAAATCCATTTGGCTACCATGATGGATCGCAAACGATGCACCAACATTTAAATGTTCTATCCTAATACACATTAAATTTAAAATAAAAGCCTGGTTGCTTGCAACCAGGATTCAATCGGTGTCTTATCCAAAACTCACACTGCATTATTAGATCAAGTTTCTATGATGCTTTATAAAGAACGTACGCCACACAAGCAGTTAGTTTCTTAACCATGTCCAAATGCAAAAACTCATTAGGGCCATGCGCATTAGAATGAGGTCCTAAAACTCCCGTAATCATAAACTGGGCATCAGGAAATTGCTCGCCTAACATACCCATAAAAGGAATTGTTCCGCCCTCTCCAATGTATGCAGCAGGCTTACCGTAATAGTTTTTTGATGCCGTATTCGCCGCTTCTTCCAACCAGGGTGCAAGCTTTGGTGCATTCCAGCCTTTGGAGCCATCACCTACGCTAAAACTTACCTTAGCATGATACGGAGGTGTCTGCGTCAGAGTTTCATGTAGCACTGCGGCAGCAATTTTCGGATTCACTAAAGGTGGAAGACGCATTGATAATTTCAATGCAGATTGCGGTCGCATTACATTACCCGCATTAGCAATCGCAGGAAATCCATCCGCACCAGTCACTGTCAACGCTGGACGCCAGGTTCTATTTAAAATCAGTTGTTGCTTGTCCGTGGTAACCGGTTCCACGCCTTCGTGCCAGGGAAACTCACTATACACCTGATCCCCTAGAGCCTGAGCACAATCCTGTGCCTGTTTTATTCGCTCTTCGGGAATCTCACAATACAATTGCGCTAATTTAACTTCCCCGCTTGCCTCATCTTCAATACGACTAATTAACTGGCGTGCTACGCGAAAACTGTCAGCAACAATCCCACTGGCACATCCTGAGTGAACCCCTTCATTAATCAATTCAACCGATAACTCACCCACAACATTGCCACGTAAAGAGGTTGTCATCCATAACTGTTCGTAGTTACCCGCGCCAGAATCAAGGCAAATAATTAATTTAGGTTTGCCAATACGCTCTTTTAATAACTCAATATAATAAGGTAAATCATAACTGCCACTTTCTTCACAAGCTTCGATAATCAACACACATCGAGGATAAGGTAAGCCTTGTTCTTCCAAAGCTTTAATCGCAGTCAATGAAGCATAAGCAGAATAACCATCATCTGCCGCACCACGACCGTATAAGCGCCCATCTTTTAATACCGGTTTCCACGGATGCAAGTCTTCATGCCAGCCCGACATTTCAGGTTGTTTGTCTAAATGACCGTATAATAAAATAGTCTCATCAATTACACCGGGGATTTCCATAAAAAGTAAGGGTGTTCGACCTTCTAATCGAAGAACTTCCAACTGCATGCCACTAGGTGCATGTGCTTTACACCAATCGGCAATATGCTCAACCGCCTGATCCATCAAACCATGCTCTTGCCATTTGACATCAAAATGAGGTGATTTATTAGGGATTTTTATGTAATCACATAAGCTGGGTAGAATTTCTTCTTCCCATTGCTGACAAACAAAATCATACAGCGCTTGGGGATTGAACATGAACTTGCTCCTCAATAATGGCCACAACTTGCTCCGTTGCAGACTTAATATTTAATGCTTTCATTTTATTATTAATGTCATCTTTCTTTTTCTCAAGATGCTGCAATGCCTTTACTAAAATAGGCCCATTTATTGAATTGTCATCAATAACAATGCTGATGCCTAATCCCTGAAAATATTTTGCATTTTGAATTTGATCCCCACGACTGACCTCCGCTGATAAAGGAATTAAAATATGCGGTTTGCCTAAAGCCAATAGTTCGTATAATGAATTAGCACCTGCGCGTGACACGACGACTGAGGTTGCAGCAAACAAATCAGCCAACTCTTCATTAACGTATTCAAATTGTTTGTATCCTTCCCATTCATCCAATAACTTATCCACTTTTCCTTTACCGCATATATGAATGATTTGGTAGGTTTGCGTTAACTCGGGTAGCGCTTCGCGCACACTGCGGTTAATAGAACCCGCCCCCAAACTTCCGCCAATCACTAAAAGACACGGTTTATCTGCAGTAAAGCCGCATAAAGCAAGACCTTTCGCACGATTTCCGGCAAGCAATTGTTCACGAATTGGGGTGCCCGTTACCTCTACTTTTTCTTGTTTTTTAAAATGTTTTTTACCGGCCTCAAAGGTCAGGCAAATTTTATTCACGAAAGGAAAACATAAACGATTAGCCAAACCAGGGCTCATATCTGACTCATGAGCGACGACAGGGATACGATTTATCCAGGCGCCCACTACAACAGGAAATGCAACAAAACCGCCTTTTGAAAACACTACATCCGGCTTTAATTTGTGGAGCAACCAGGAGGATTGTACGATGCCTACAATAATCTTGAAGGGATCTAATAAATTTTTCACACTTAAATAGCGTCGTAATTTTCCACTACTCACGGCATGAAAGGGAATGCCTAAAGGCTTAATCATGGTGCTTTCAATGCCATCAGCAGATCCCACGTAAGCAATCTCCCAGCCTTTTTGCTTGAGATTACTAATTAAAGCCATATTAGGGACTACATGACCGGCCGTACCGCCACCAGTAAATACGATACTTGGCATCATAAAATTTCCCTGATTAATAGACTTAAATCAATAGCCTGAACCGATTTAGTAATCGCTCCTACTGAAATAAAATCAACTCCGATACGCGCTATATCCGCAATATTTTCAAGTGTAATTCCACCGGAAGCCTCTAAAGTACACTGTCCAGACTGATTTATTCTCACCGCATCTTTAAGTAATTCATTACTGAAATTATCCAGCATAATTCGATCAGGCTCCGCAGCAAGCGCTTCTCTTAACTCATCCAGAGTCTCAACTTCTATCTCTACCAAAATATTTTGATGTGCGTGTCGCGCTAAGGCAATTGCTTGAGCTACCGAACCACAAGCTTTAATATGATTTTCTTTAATCAAAAACGCATCATAAAGACCCATACGATGATTCAAACCACCCCCACAAGTCACCGCATATTTTTGCGCGACTCTCAATCCTGGAAGCGTTTTACGCGTATCAAGCAAGCGTGTTTTAGTACCGTTTAATTGCTGTACGTAACGATGCGTTTGGGTAGCCGTTGCCGAAAGCGTTTGTAAAAAATTCAATGCAGTACGTTCCGCCGTTAAAATACTGTGCGCAGGACCATAAATGCGGCATAGAGTAGTTGCATCATGTAGCCAGGCACCCTCCTCAACTTGCCAATCCAGCTTGATTTGACTGTCAACCTGATGAAATACTTCATTAACCCAAGGCTTGCCACAAACAAGCATGGGCTCTCTTGAAATAATTTCTGCCTCAACCATCAAATGCTCAAGTAATAAAGCTGCGGTCACATCACCAGTACCAATGTCTTCTCGTAATGCATGTGCTGCATCAGATTTTACCTGTAATAAAATTTTATCCATGTGCAATATCCTTTTTGCGTCTCGCGTAACGTGCTTTTAATAAAGGTGGAGCAATAAATGTGGTAACAATAACCATTAAAACAATGGCAGAAAAAAGGTCATCTGACATCACCCCCAAAGTGCGTCCAATCGAAGCAAAAACCAAACCCACCTCTCCGCGAGGTAACATGCCTATGCCAATAAGCAGCCTATCATCTTTAGAACTTGCACCCAACCCACTAACTAATTTTCCAACAACCGCTGCAAATATCAATCCTAAAGCTAAAACAAGAACATTCCAATGAAAAAAGCTTTCTAATTTTACCTGTATGCCAATCAAAATGAAAAACATAGGTACTAAGATGGATTCAATTGGAGAAAGGATGTTGTAAATACTACGGCTTTCGTTTTGATTGGGATCTAATGATTTAAAGTATTCATCATGCAGGATAACGCCTGCTGTAAACGCACCAATAATCGTTGCAAGCTGGATAAATGAGGCCAGCCAGGACAGGAACATAATAAAGAGGAACGAAATAAAAAGCTTGGCTTCCCAGGGTTCTAAAAAGCGGAAAAAATGAACCGCCTTTCGTAAAATTATTGGACCTAAAAACAAGGTCCCGACAAAAAAGAGCAACGAGGAAATAATAATTCGCGCGACAACCATCATTTCTACCGCGCCATTAATCACAATAGAGCTAACCACAGCCAGGATAATTAAACCAAAAACATCATCTAAAATAGCCGCACCAAGAATTGTCCGAGCTTCTCGAGTACGTAATTTTTTCATCTCAGCTAATACACGAGCCGTAATACCAATACTGGTAGCACTAAGTGTTGCAGCAATAAATAAATCGGATTGATAAGAATTATCCGGTAGCAGAAGATAGGCCATTCCAAAACCTAAAAGCATAGGCGCTACAACACCAATAATAGCAACAAACAAAGAATCACGACCGGTATGCTTGAGCTCCTCTACTGAGCTTTCCAAGCCGACCATAAACAAAAGAAAGATAACACCATAACGTGAAAAAATATCAACCACATAGGCTGTTTTAAGGTAGTCAGCGCCATGTGGGCTGCTTAAAGCCTTGGTAACTTGCTCCGCATATTGGGGATTAGGCATAACTGTTGTAACTGCCTGAGATAAGGAAACACCTTTTAAAAGCTCACTAACCACTTCAAATATAGAAGAGCCTTCGCGTAATAAAATAATTAATTGAAAACCAAAATAATAACACAGATTCCCCACTAGTACGCCCATTAACAGCTCACCAAGAACACTGGGTTGATGAACACGTCGTGCGATATAGCGACCAAGAATTGCAAAAAAGAAAATAGCAGTTGCAGCAAGCAAGACAAACGTAATGGGGTCAGAATGACCCGTATCAGAGGATGCAAAAGCAAATACAGGACTTAATACTACTAAAAGTAACCACCATTTTAAATGCTTCATGAGTTTATGCCTTGAATTTATTTCCTTCTCCCGTTTGGAAGAAGGTGGCTCGTAGCGACGGATGAGGGGCTTTCTCGTGGAACAAAGCTACTACGAGCCACAATCAACACCCTCATCCGCCCTTACGGGCACCTTCTCCCAAACGGGAGAAGGGATAACTCTTCTTAATGGGAGTGCCATTCGCTTCGCTCTGGACAACGTATCCTATTGCTTAGCCAAAAACAAACAGGTTTCCAAAACAGAATCGGGATTCAACGAAACACTGTCTATTCCCTCTTTCATCAACCACTGTGCAAAATCCTGATGATCAGAAGGACCCTGACCGCAGATGCCAATATATTTGCCTTCTTTTTTACAGGCCGAAATAGCCATATGCAACAAAGCTTTCACCGCATCATTACGTTCATCAAATTGTGCCGCAATCAATCCAGAGTCTCTATCCAAACCTAAGGTTAATTGGGTCAGATCGTTAGAGCCAATCGAAAAACCATCAAAATACTCTAAAAATTCCTTTGCTAACAAAGCGTTAGAAGGCACTTCACACATCATAATAACACGTAATCCATGCTTGCCACGTTCCAAACCATTTTGTTTTAAAACCTCAATTACCCCTGCCGCTTCAGAAACTGTTCGCACAAAAGGAATCATGACTTCCACATTGTTTAAACCCATTTCTTCACGTACACGGCGCACAGCCATACATTCTAAAGCAAAGCAAGCTTCAAATAAGGGGGACACATAACGAGAAGCACCTCTAAAACCCAGCATTGGATTTTCTTCATGGGGTTCATACAAAGAACCGCCGGCAAGATTTGCGTATTCATTCGATTTAAAATCGGATAAACGAACGATAACCGGCTTTGGATAAAACGCCGCAGCAATGGTCGCAATACCTTCTTTTAAGCGTTCGATATAATATTCAACTGGAGAAGCATAAGCTGCTGTTTTATCAGCGATGAATTTCTTCAGCGCTTTATCTTGCAAACTATCAAAATCAAGCAAAGCACGTGGATGAATACCTATAGTATTGGAAATTAAAAATTCCAACCGCGCCAAACCAACACCTGAGTTCGGAATAGCTTGAAACGTGAAAGCGCGTTCCGGATTACCCACATTGAGCATGACTTTCATTGGTAGTTCAGGCATGGTTTCTACATCAAGATGCACTTGCTCAAAAGGCAGTAAACCGGCATAAACAAAACCCGTGTCACCTTCCGCACAACTGACCGTTACCTTATCGCCATCACGAATAGTTTTAGTTGCATCACCACAGCCTACTACTGCAGGAATACCCAACTCACGAGCAATAATTGCTGCATGACAGGTTCTACCTCCACGATTGGTAACAATAGCAGAAGCACGCTTCATGACCGGTTCCCAATCAGGATCCGTCATATCAGAAATCAATACGTCACCAGGCTTAACCTGATCCATTTCACTGACGTCTTTAATAATTCGCGCAATACCCTGACCAATACGTTGGCCAATACTTCGCCCTTCTGCTAACACTTCACCTCTTTCTTGCAAAGTATAGCGCTCTAATATTTGTTTGTTATCACGGCTTTTGACTGTTTCTGGACGAGCTTGCAGGATATATAATTTACCGTCTTTACCGTCTTTAGCCCATTCGATATCCATAGGACGACCGTAATGTTTTTCGATGATTAAAGCCTGGCGTGCCAAGTTTTCTACTTCTGTGGCATTCAAAGAAAATAATAAACGCGCGGCTTCATCAACCTCTTCAGTTTTAACACGACGTGCCTGCGCAGGATCATCACAATAAACCATTTTCAATGCTTTACTGCCTAAATTTCTACGAATAATAGCCGGTCTTCCCGCTTCAAGGCCTGGTTTATGAACGTAATATTCATCAGGATTCACCGCACCTTGCACTACCATTTCCCCCAAACCATAAGCAGAAGTAATAAATACGACCTGATCAAAACCTGATTCAGTATCCATGGTGAACATCACCCCACTCACAGCCAAATCACTACGAATCATTTGTTGAATACCCGCAGATAAAGCTACATCATGATGTTCAAATTCATGGTGCGTACGGTAAGCAATCGCGCGGTCATTATATAGAGAAGCAAAAACATGTTTAATGGATTCTAAAACAGCGTCTATGCCTTTAACATTTAAAAAAGTTTCCTGCTGTCCGGCAAAAGATGCATCGGGCAAATCTTCTGCAGTAGCTGAAGAGCGCACCGCGACACTAAAATCATCATGGCCTATCGCCTGACTTAATTGCTCATACGCTGTGTGCACCGCACGCTCAAATTCAGGAGTAAACGGTGTATCAAGAATCATTTGTCTGATTTTTTTTCCAGTTACAGCTAATTGGTGCACGTCATCAGTATTTAGAGCCGATAGTTTTGCATAGATTTTTTTGTCTAAATTATTTTGTGATAAAAACTCTCTAAAAGAATCTGCAGTAGTGGCAAAACCACCAGGAACAGATACGCCAACTGAGGACAAATGACTGATCATTTCACCAAGAGACGAGTTTTTACCCCCAACCTGATCCAGATCGCGCATACCAAGATGCGCTAAATCAATCGTATGTGTTTTGACCGTCATAACTACCCCAAATCCAGGAAATGATGTCATTCTACTTAAATTGTGGGGTTATTGGAATGAGAACTTTTATTGTAATTGGAGTGGGGGGTTTTGTGTATAAACTTTACCCGTCATCCAGAGCGAAGCGAAGGACCTCCTCTCGAATGGCACTGAGCCACATTCAGGAGATCAACTATGTTTAAAAAATATTTTTTTAAACATAGTTGAGTAAACTTTAGTCAGGGTTAAGCTCCAATGAGTATCAATGGTTTTAATCGAGCATTTGCAATAACAATGATTTTTCGCATTAAAGCA